>NZ_CACXNW010000065.1 GCF_902769175.1 uncultured Methanobrevibacter sp. | reverse complement strand
TAGGATTGAATTGTCATCATCAATCAATAATCCAACTTCTTTTAACAATCTTTGAATGGAAATGATTCCCTTATCCTCATCATTGTCCAAATCCTCGCTGATTTTCTCAAAAATCTTGATTATTTCACTTTCAAATACCTCAAAGTCATCTCCTTGAGTGTAAACATCAGCGATTCTGCCTATTCCAGCATCATTAAGCTCTTCATCATTTGTTCCGAGATCCCTATAATGTCTTCCTCCAAAGGCTTCAAGCAAGTCATGGGTAATGTTTGCACCGCTTGTAATCAAGACCTTGATTCTTTTTTCTCTGATTAAATCAGCAACGATATTACGCATTCCACCAGGAACCAATGGACCACCTAAACTCATGAAGATGTCCATATCCTCATCATTAATCATATCAACAAGCAAATTAGAAGCTCTTGCAACTCTTCCAGAACCTAAAACACCTGATTTAGAAATGAAAAAAAGACAATTTTTCTTCTAATTGATTTAAAATTAAATTTCATCTTCCAAATCGTTATCATTCAACAATGGGAAATTGTTTAGATTTGTAATCTTTTCAATCAAGTCGGTACGGGTAACAACACCTATTGGAGTGTAGTCATCATCAACCACAATCAATCTGCTTATTCCAAACTTATACATCTTGTAAACTGCAGTGGCTATCTTTGTATCCTTATCAATGAAGAACAAGCGCTTGGACATTATATCCCTAACGTCTTCATTTTCCTTTCCTTCAGCCAATGCCTTTACAATATCCACCAATGAAACCATACCAATAGCTACACCTTCGGTAATTACTGGTGCTCCATCGATATTGTTTTTTGAAAGAAGACAAGCAGCATCCTTAATTGAATCTCCAGGCTTTAGATAAATCAAATCCAATGTAGCAATTTCATAAACAGAGTTTTTAGGAATGCTTCTGATAGTGCTGATATCCAAGAGGAGGATATTGTCCATATCGTCCCTTCCTACGATTTCACCAATAACCCCAAGGTTATTAACAGGGGTAGGTCCTACACGAATGATATCTCCTACATGCAAATCCTTAATGCTTCCTAAAACCTTAATGACCGCTTCACATTCACCAGGATGAGGTACGCTTGTAAACTCAATCTTAGCTACTGAAACATCCTCTAACTTTTTGTTTTCCTTATAGACAGGAACTTTAGCATTGCTGTCTGAAACTGAAATGTTTAATGTATGGTATGCTTCAATAGTAGGCTTATAGCCACCACGAGGTCCTGGCACTCCCTTTACAAGACTTAAGCTTCTAAGGGATTGCATCTGATTTCTGACGGTACCTGGATTTCTGTTCATCACTTCAGCAATGTCTTCACCCTTAATGGACTTGCCATCTGAATTTTGATACAAATTAATTAAAGTCTGTAAAATTTCCTTTTGTACAGAAGTCAACATTTTAGACACCTAAATGTAAAAATACAAGCATTTTGCAAATAAAACACTTAACCAACTTAAATCAACAGTTCTTTTAAGAAAATATCATTATAAATTAAGAATCATAATGATAAATTCAAATAAATTATAATGATTTATCATAATTTAACATTATTATTAAGTGATTTATACCTTATTATATAAAAAGATATTGTTTTTTTATTAAAAATCATTATAAATAAAAATAAATTATCATGTTTTTTAGGCATAATTCTTAATTTATAATGAATAATTAAATTAACTAAGAAGAAAAATAGCTATTAAAGCCTAAAAAAGAAAAATAAGATAAAAAAAAAAAAAAAAAAAAAAAAAAAAAAAAAAAAATAAAAATAAAAAAAAAAAAAAAAAAAAAAGATTTGGAAATTAGTCCAAATAAGTTAAATCACATATTGCTTTACATCGCTTCTTATAATTGAAGAAGCACCTAATGCTCTTATTCCATCTAACATTTCAGGGAAATGCTCTTTAGGAATCAAGACATTGATCTGTGAAAAGCTTGATCCTTGATTGACAGTTGGCTCTGCACTGCAGAACTTGTTTTCAACCAAATAATTTGAAACCTTTTCAATGGATTCGTTTGCAATATTGAATTTCACATCAAAGTATTT
>NZ_CACXNW010000064.1 GCF_902769175.1 uncultured Methanobrevibacter sp. | reverse complement strand
ACATTTTTCGCCAGCTTCTCTACCAGCGATTTTAACACATACTCTACCTACTTCGATTGATGCCATTTATATCACCTTTAATGTTTGAATAATGATTTCAGATACTTTTTCAGGATTGAAAGTACCAGTATTTATAACTATATCATAGACATCCATATTAGAAATGTCTATATTATGGATTTCCATGTATCTTAAAGCTTCACTTTTCTCACGAACAATGATTTCGTTTTTAGCCACTTCAACAGATTTATTTTCCCTATCTGATATCCTTTTGGAACGGACATCAAATGGAGTCACTAAACAAATCTTCAAATCAGCATTATCAACAAAAAATGCTGATAGTCTCCCTTCAATTATAAGATTTTCTGCTTCTTTGGCTTTTAAAGCTTGCCTTTTATCAATTTCTTTATCAATATCATCATTACCTTCAGCAAACTCACTAAATTCAAGAACACTCATACCCCTTTCTGCAGCCATTTCTCTAAATACAAAACCTGCAGAAATATATGGAATATCTAACTTTTTACTGAGAAGCTCAGCAGTAGTTGTAGTTCCAGTTCCAGCTAATCCGCCAATAGTAATAATCATTATTTTCTAGCCTCGTTTTTGAAAATTTTACGAGCACAACTTGAGCATAAGTACCCACCATATGGACGGTTAGGTCTTTTAGCTGTTTTTGATAATTTTCCAATTTCATATGGACGTCCGCGAGGAACACCATGTAAGACTTTACCACATTCAGCACAAACATGCTTAGATGGTTTTTTCTTTTTATATCTTAAAATATGGACGTCCACGAGGAACTCCATGTAACACTTTACCACATTCAGCACAAACATGCTTAGATGGTTTTTTCTTTTTATATCTTAAAACATTAGCCCCACCAGGGGTGTTTTTATGAATTCTTTTATATGATCTTGATCTAAACCTATTTGCAGGCATTTAATCACCTTAATAATTTTTAAATAAATAATTGTGTAATAGCGTATTCAAAATAGAATAATATAATATATTCTTTTCATCATTAATAAATGTATGGTAAAAGGGTTAAATTAGAACCCTTGTTTAAATCCTAAGAATTTTCTTAGTATTTGACTCATACCGAATGTACAAATCATATACCATAACAACCATCCAATACCATAAGGGATGGTAGCCTGTCCACCATAAATGATACTTCCAATGAAATGCCATACTGGAGTTAAAGTAACCCAATAAACAGAAGGAGGCAAGTGAATAACTAATCCGCTAATAGCAGAAGATCTCATCCAGAAGAATATTAAAATAATTGGAACAAAAGTTACAATCATCGGTTTGAATGAGTTAGTCATCATTTTACTTTGGTCTTGCATCATTTCAGACTGTCTGGCTTGAAGTTCAGCAACTTTTTTTCCGTCCCCTTTTTTCTGAGCCTCTCTCAACTCTTTTGTTAGACTTTTATTTCTTGCTTGGATTTCATTCATTTCATCTTGGTCAACTAGATATTTGTTTGCAATTGTTGTAATTAGTGAAACAATAAATGCAATAATTAATACTGTTAAAGCAGGATTTGCTGGATTTGGGTCCATTGCTAAAATTGGATTAAATACTGCATTTAATGCTCCTAAAATAATCCCCCATGGGTCAGGCATAATAGAACACCTCTATAAATTTAAAATATCTATCAATTTTTTAATATTAGAATCTAAATGATTGTCATGATTTTCAACAATTCTTACAGTAGCTCCTGTTAAAGTAGCATAAGCCATTGAAGTAGCCCTGTTCATTTGTTGATGCAGGTCTATTTCTTTAACTTTTTGAAGGTCCCTTTCACGAGTATCATCATTTAATCTTCTATAAATAATTTCATCAGGATTTGCTTCAACCAAAATAAATTGATCAGGTTGTAATTGCTCTAATACCCATATTGGTAAGCCAGGTAAAAAACCGGCAGGAGTATTGATAGTACAGTGAGTGTCAACAATGACATTGTCACTTTCAGACCTTGCTTTGATTTCGGCTGCTGCTTTAGCTTGAATATCTTTTTGAGTTTCAGCAGGCAATTTCCTTAACTCATCCCTATGAGATACAAGTTCGTTTTTAATTGCAATCTCTGTCATTATATCTCCATAATTTAAATGAAGATAATCAACTTCTTCTAAAGCTTTATTCAATAAAGTTGTACTTCCAGAACCTGGAATTCCTGTTAATACTACTAATTTCACTTTAATCCCCCACATTTAAAAGAGAAAAAATAAGAGAAGATTTAATCTCCTCCTAAAACTTTCCTGAGAATAGGATTTGCTGACATGAGCTGTTCTTCAGCCATTTCTTCGTATAGCTTATGAA
>NZ_CACXNW010000063.1 GCF_902769175.1 uncultured Methanobrevibacter sp. | reverse complement strand
AGATTTCATCGTGCAAAGTCAAAAAAGGAATTTTTAAAGGAAAAGGAAAATTGGGTTACATTAATCGCTTCCATACCATTTGAGGCTTTATTTCCAGCAGTCATTCCAGGAGCCAATCTTTTAAGATATATAATGCTTTTTAAATTGCTTAGGATAATGGTGTTATACAATAAATTTTTCAACGGCTTTAAAAAATTCATAAAAAAGACAAATCTGGACAAAATCATAGGCGCAATCATATTTACAGTAGTGGTATTCACATTTCTATATCTGTTTTTCGGATCTTCGAATAGTCTGTTTGA
Organism: uncultured Methanobrevibacter sp.; assembly: GCF_902769175.1. Lineage (GTDB taxonomy): Archaea > Methanobacteriota > Methanobacteria > Methanobacteriales > Methanobacteriaceae > Methanobrevibacter. The sequence continues at coordinate 2,011 of NZ_CACXNW010000063.1, read as the reverse complement.
AAGTTTCTATTTTGTTATTGTCACATTGACAACGGTGGGATATGGTGATATAGTTCCTAAAACATTCAATGAAAGAGTAATAACTCTCTTTTTAATTATTGTGGGAATATTTGTTGTATCGACCATTACTGCTGCATTATCTTCATATCTGACTGACAGGTTGATGGAAAAGGAAGAAGAGGATATAAACATTATGGATGAGCTAAAAATCATTCGCCAGGAAAACAAAAGGTTGCAGGATGAAATCGACGAGTTGAAAAAGAAAATGGATAAAGAATAATCAATATTTTTTAGATTAATTAATTTCACGTAAAAAATTAAACCAACTCTATTTCAGTCAGTAAATCCTGATTTGAGGTATATACTGTACATAGCTTGTTGTTGTCAACAAAAGAGAATGAATATGCGTCCGAAAACTCATTATAGTATCCGTCATATCCAAAGAGGTTTTCTGCCCGACCTTCCATATTAGCATTTTCCAGATTTATTCTTGAATTTTTGGAGTACAATACTTCAATTTGAATGAAATCTGTAGAATCATTCCAGCATTTGGATTTGGTTATTATTCCATTGTCGTTTTCGTCAATAGTACTTGCAAGGTCTTCTTCAAAGTTATTGGGTATGTTAAAAGAAAATGTATCTACCTGGACTTCCTGCATGCTTGTAATTGTGATTGGGAAAATAGCTATTGCTGCGACAATTGCAATGACTGCTAAAGCTGCTATGATGATTGGAAGCCTTGAACTTTTGATTTCGTATCCGCAATTTGGACAGAATTTACTATGGGCTGTCAGCTGCTCTCTGCACTTTGGACAAGTTTTGAGTGTTGATTTTCCACAATCTGTGCAGAATGCATCATTTTCGCTTATATATGCACCACAGTTTTTACAGAATTTCGCCATTTTCATCCCTTATGGTAATGTTTAATTTTGTTTATTAATAATTTTTTTTTAGCAAGATTATCTTAAGTAATTTATTAATATTGAAAATACTAAATGTATATATTGTATATGAAAATTTTATCGGTGGAGGTTTTTTAGATAATGAATAATGAGGGTATGGAATCAAATTCTCGAATGGCAATCTGGTTTGGTTTGTACGGACTAGTTATTATTGATATTCTATTTATTACAATATCCTTACTTTTCAGTCTTCCTGATGACCTTGAACGTGCAATGATGCTATTTGATTTTTGTGTCTGTATCCTTCTTTTAGCCGAATGGTTTATCAATTTTTATTTTTCATCACCAAAATTAGAATTTTTAAAACAGAAAGACAATTGGATTTCGCTCATTGCTTCTATACCTTTTGATGTGATTTTTACAGTTGTTATTCCTGAATTGGAGATTTTCAGATTTCTAGGACTTTTAAGATTCCTCAGAGTGCTGATTTTGATTAAAAGATTTGATACCTTTGAAAAGTTCATTAAAAAAAGTAACTTGGATAAAATTATTGCTGCAATGTTTTTAATTGTTGTTATATTCACGGCTTTATTGTATGCTTTTGGTACAACTTATGGTCTTTTTGATGATTTTTATTTTGTAATCGTTACTCTGACTACTGTGGGCTATGGTGATGTAGTTCCGCAGACTTATGCTGAAAAGGTAATCGCACTGATTTTGATTATTATTGGAATATTTGTATTTTCCACAATTACTGCAGCAATATCTTCGGTTTTTACCAATCGTATATTGGAAGATGATGATAATCATATAGTAACTTCCATTGAAAGCTCAATGGAAGAGAAATTTGAAATTCTTGAAGGCAGATTAAAGAATGTCTCTGAAGAAAATGAAATGCTCAAAAATGAAATAAAAGAGCTGAAAGAGATTATAAAAAATAAATGAGATTTAATAAGAATTTCTTAAAAATTGAGATTTGATAAGTTTTAAATAATTTTTCATTGTTTCAATTTATCTTAATAGTGAAAGAATACTCCGACCTCTTTAAGGTTGGGGATGAATTTCACAAAAAGGCATCTGAAGATATTAGTTTTCAAATGCTCTCTCTA
>NZ_CACXNW010000062.1 GCF_902769175.1 uncultured Methanobrevibacter sp. | reverse complement strand
TGATTGCAGGTAAACAATTCCAAGATCCTTTAAAAGAAGGAGCTGAAGTCCTTATGGGAAGTACCCACAAGACTTTCCCTGGTCCTCAAGGAGGAATTATCCTATCTGATAAGAAAAATGAAAAATTAATAGACAATGCTGTATTCCCTGGAGTGGTAAGTAACCACCACTTACACCATTTAGCTGGTTTAGGTATTGCTACTGCTGAAATGCTTGAGTTTGGAGAAGATTACGCTAAGCAAACCATTAAAAACGCTAAAGCATTAGCAGGTGCACTTGCTGAACAAGGATTTAATGTATTATGTGAAGACTTAGGATACACTGAATCCCACCAAGTAGGTATGGATGTTAGAGATGTTAAGAGAGCTACCATCTTAGCTAAGGAATTAGAGCAAAACAATATTATTCTTAACAAAAACCTCATTCCTGGTGACAATGTAAATGATAGTGATGACCCATCAGGTATCAGAATCGGTACTCAAGAAATCACCAGAAGAGGAATGAAAGAGAAAGAAATGGAAGAAGTAGCTGAATTCATCTGGAGAGTTGCTGAAGGTGAAAATGTAGACATCAAAGACGAAGTCACTGAATTCATGTCTCAATACAGAACCATTCACTACGCTTTCGAAGAGGAAGAAGGATACAAATTCATTGAACATATATAATCCAAGTTTTTTGAGATTTCGGCTCAAAAACCTTGTAACTCTTTTCATTAATTTAAGAGTTCAAATGTGTTTAAATTCTTAAATTTAAAAAAAGTTGGGATAAAGTTTTTTTATTTTTTATCTTTTTTATTTTTTTTTTTTTTTTTTTACTATTTTTTGGAGAAATTTTATGAAAATAGGATGGGCTTTTACTGGTGCAGGACATTTGCTTAAGGAAAGTGTTGAAGCTATGGAAGAAGTGGCAAAAGATCATGACGTAACTATCTTTTTATCACAGGCTTCAGAGGAAGTCTTAAAAATGTATGGTCTTTATGATAGGGTCGTTGTTGTAACTGGTGGAAGATATAATGAATTGGCAAGCGATTCCAATCAAAAATTTTCTTTCCCAATTACTGGAAGGCTTTCCCTTGGAAAATATGATTTGCTTATTGTGTCCCCTACAACTGCAAACACCGTTGCCAAAATAGTTCATGGAATTTCAGACACTCTTGTAACAAATGCAGTTGCACAAGCTGGAAAAGGCAGAGTAAAAACTCTTATGGTTCCTGTAGACATTGAACCTGGAGATGTGGAAACAATTTTGCCATCAAAGCTTGAAAAGACCAAATGCCAGAAATGTGATGAATGTGAGGCAGCTTTAGCTTGTCCAAACGATGCAATCATTCCACATGCAGAAATTGACTTATTGAAATGCATAGGATGTGGAACCTGTAAGGACATTTGCCCTTATGATGCAGTTTCAACAGGTAAGATCATAACCATGCATATGAGAGAAATAGATATTGAAAACACTCAAAAGCTCCAAAAAATGGAAGGAATCGAAATTTTCAACACTCCACAAAATCTCCTTGACAGTTTAAACTTATGAGATTGTTTTATCCATTTTAATTATTTTTAGTTTTTATTTTATCCTATTTTTTTTAATTTTATTTTAATTATTTTTAGTTTTTATTTTATCCTATTTTTTTTTAATTTTATTTTAATTATTTTGAGACTGTAAAATTTTTTAGGCTTATTTTAATTTTATTAGATTTCTTTATAAGTTAAAATCAATATTATGATTTCAAGCCTAAACTTTTTTACAAACTCTTTTTTTTTTTTTTTTAATGTTTCTAACTTTTTTTGTTTTTTTGTTGGGTTGTGATTTTTTTGCTGAAAATGGATGGTATTGATTTTTATTTAAGTCTTTATTTTGCTTTATTTTGGCCTTTCTCTTATGTAAGCAAGTGCTTGCATTCGAAAGACTTTATATACTAGTTTTAACACAATATGGTTGGTATCAATTGAATTTTTAATAAATTTATAATTTTTAATTTACTTAATTTCTATTTATTTAGGGGATGATCTTTATGGATTTTAAGTTTGCATTTTTTTTATCACTTATAATCTTATTTTTAACATTAGGGGCAGTTTCATCTGCTGATATTGATGGAATTGCTTTGGATGATCCATCTGGTCTTAGTGATGGGTCTTTGCTTGTTGATTCTTGTTCAAAAATCATTTCTTCTGATGGAGAAATGATAAGTTTTCTGAAGATAGTGTAGATGAGGATTTGTCTTTTGATTATCAGACATCAATGCCTCAAAGAAAGTCTAATGTTTTGACTTCTGGTGTTGTGGATATTAAAGTTTATGGTCCTAATTTGAAGGGTCTTCAAGAGCAAATCAATGATGCTCGTGCTGGGTCAACACTTAATTTGTTTAATAATTTTTCCACTATTAAGGATAAGAAGATCATTAAGATTTCTAAGGATATGGTTATTGATGGTCATGGCCATACAATTGATTTAGCTGGAAGCAGTGGACATGATCACTATTTTAAGGTTACTGATGGGTCTGTTACCTTTAAAAACATCAGATTTATCAATGGATACAATAAGGATGATGATACTGATGGAGCTATCTTTTTTAAAAGTTTAGGGATCTGTACAATTATAAATTGTACTTTTGAAAACTGTTGGGCTGAAAGTAAGGCTGGCGCTATTTTTTCTATAGGAGAATTGCGCATATTTAACTCTACATTTCTTAACAATAGAGTTGGTGATGATGGAGGTGCTGTATATGCTGAAGGCAATATGATTATCCATGGTTCAATATTCAATAACAATTCTGCTGATGATTGTGGTGGTGCAGTTGATGGTGAAGGCGCTATAACTGAAATATGGAACTGTACTTTTGATGGTAATGCTGCAGATGATGATGATGGCGGTGCATTATGGGTTAAGGGCAACCTATTTGTCAGGGATTCCATATTTAGATATAATGTCGCAGGGGATTGTGCTGGTGCAATTGATTGTGAAGGCTCTTTAACTGAAATACGCAACAGCACTTTGAAAGGCAATTATGCACATGATGATGGTGGTGCATTATGGATTTTAGGTAATCTCTTTGTTAAGGATTCCTTTTTCATTTCTAATGTTGCTGAGGATTCTGCTGGTGCAATTGATTGTGAAGGATCTAAAACTGAAATACAGAACAGCACTTTTGATGGCAATTATGCATATGATGATTTATTAATATCTTTGCATTATGGATTTTAGGCAATCTCTTTGTTAATGGTTCAATTTTCCAGGATAATATTGTTGAATCTTGTGGTGGTGCAATTGATTGTGAAGGATCCAGGCTTGATATGGATAATTGTACATTTGTTAGAAATATTGCAAATAATGATGGTGGCGCTTTATGGGTTAAGGGCAACCTGTTTGTCAATAATTCCCTGTTTATGGGTAATTTCGCAGAGGATTGTGCAGGTGCAATTGATGCAGAAGGAACTAGTGCTGTAATAATTGGCTCTATCCTTGCTAATAATCATGCTAAGGATATTGGTGGAGCCTTATGGGGCAAGGGCAATATAATTATCAATAACACCTTGTTCAACTATAATAATGCAGATGATGCTGCTGGAGACTTATATGTGGCTAAGAATTTGACTTTAGTCAATTCAACCATTTGCAACAACACTTCTAGTGACGGCAATGAGGTAATATGCAAGGGCAATAGGAAAATCATATTGAACAATAACAGCACTAGATTGTATATGCTAAAAGAGTTAATGGATGGTGCATCTGAAGGAATCACCTTAGATTTATATGACAATTATGACAGCATTGGTGATGAATCAATTCTTAAAATTTCCAAAAGCATTGTGATTGATGGGCATGGCCATACTATCAATTTATATGGGGACGGCAAGAATCCTCATTACTTTGAAGTCACTGGTGGAAATGTAATTTTCCAAAACATTAAATTTGCAAACGGATACAACTATAAGCTTGGCTATGGTGGTGCTTTGTACATTGCAGGGGATGCTATGGTGACTGTCATCAACTGCAGTTTTGAAAATTGTTGGGCTGAAAAGTCTGGTGGTGCGATTTATTGTGCCAATGACAAACTTTTGAAGATTGTCAACTGCAGTTTCTATCATAACAAAGAGGATGATTTAAATGGTGGTGCGATTTTTGCATATGATGTTATGATTGTCAATTCCACATTTGATGGTAATTGGGCGGGTGATAATGGTGGTGCTGTTTATGCCAGGAATACTATTGCTATGGGTGCACATAAGGACTTGAATTCTTCATTTGATTGTTGTTTCTATTATAATGGGGCTGTTGATGATGGAGGAGCTGTTTACTGTTCTAATAATGTTTTTATAGTAAATTGTGTATTTGAGCATAATCTTGCAGGGTCTAAGGATGATGGTGGTGCTGTCTGGGCAAAGAATGACATTATTTTAAAC
>NZ_CACXNW010000061.1 GCF_902769175.1 uncultured Methanobrevibacter sp. | reverse complement strand
ACTTTGGTGACCTTAATGTCATCAATTGTTCTTGTGGTTGTCTTTTGAAAACGTTTGGTGAAATTAGTGAAATTATGGGTTCCTTTAAAAATTTCAGCACATTCCCTAAGTTTGTCAATATCCAAATCCTGAAACAGCATATACCTATACTGCCTCATTTGAGCATACCTTGGCTTAAAAGCGTATCTGACAGGAGCGCTAGCTAAAATTTGAATATCATCAGGCAGGGAATTATTAATTTCATTTACCCTTACGTCCTTTTCTGATTGAAAACTGATTACATTGCCTAGACTGTGGACACCCGCATCGGTTCTGCCTGCAATCCTAAATCTGGATTTTTTTAAATCGTCAATATAGTCCAGTTTGCGCAGATGATAAATCAGTTCCTCTTCGACAGTCCTTAAATCAGGTTGTCTTTGAAAACCATGAAAATTAGTTCCGATATATCCAATTTTTAATGCTGTTCGCTTCATCACTCATATATTGAATATTCTGTAAAATAAACTTTGGGAAAAAGAAGGAGGAAAATAAATAGCTATGGCCAATAGCTATTTAAATACGGCAGTATTACTTTTTTAGTACCTCCAGTTTTAGAAATTGAGGAGATTCATTTCTACGGAATTATAGGAACTATCCTTTTTTTAGAAGATTATTTGTTGCTTTCAAATCATTCCCATCAACCATTGAAATGAAAAAGAGATAATTAAAATCAGACAAGAGTAGAGTATTTATGAATTGATTTCAATTATCAATTACTTTTACTTAGTAATCAATTTAATGTAAAAAGTAATAAGCATATAAATTTTATTAAATTATTTTTTCAATAAATATCATCCATTTTCATGAAAAAGAGTTATTTAACTATGATTTCAAAAAATTAAAAATAATTCCAAGTTTTAAATGAAATGGAGCATTCTTAGAAAAAATTATTATTGAAATAATACTTTGTTATTTTAAAAAAATACTTAAAAATTAAAAAAAAGAGTTATTAGAAAATTAATTAAGAAATTAATGATATAAAATCAATTTTTAAGAAATATAAACAAAATTAAACAAGAAATATTGAATTAAACTGGAAAAAATTAATATTTAAAGTAATACTTTTTTAAAAAATAATACTACTTAACTTAAACATTTTTCCATATGGGTTGTTTCATCATAGTCATCTTCTTCCAGAACTATTTTATAACCCAAAGATTTCCAGAAAGGCAAAGCAGCATCAAGATACCTGTGAGTATGCAAATAGATTTTGCTGTATCCTTCAAGCTTGGAAAACGATTCAATTTTGCCTACAAGTTTACGGGCCAGACCATACCTTCTGTAATTTTCATCAACCATCAGCCTCCAGATACTGGCAGTATCCTCTTTAGAGTACATTCCCCTAAAATATTCATAGTCCTTGTCATAGGCTCTGATTCCTGCAGTTGCAACAATCTTATCACCATCATATGCAATGAAAAAGCTATTGCATGAAGGATTGATGTAATATTCTTCAATACCCTCTATATCATAATGAAATCTCATGTCGGGACCAATGCCATATTCCTTTTTAATCTGGTCATATAAAAAAGATTTGACATCTTCTATTTCAGTGCCGTCGTTGTCAATTTCCTTAATAACAAATTCCATAATATCACTTAAAAAAAAGAGAATAAAAAAATCACTTATTCCTGTGCAGTTTCAGGATTGAGCAATTTTTCTACATTTTCCCCAATTAAATCAAACAATAACACTATAATTAACAATGACATACCCGGATAAAAGGCCAACCACCAATATCCAGAAGACAAGTAATTCATTGATTCTGCTAAAATTACACCAATAGCAGGTTCATGAGGAGGCAAACCGAATCCCAGGAATGTGATTGCAGCTTCATGCATGATTGCATGCGGAAACATCAATATAACTCCAACAATAATCTGTGAAACTATTAATGGGAATATATGTTTGGTAGCAATCCACACTTTAGATTTACCCAGATTTTCCGCTAGATGAATATATTCTTTAGTTCTAATCTCTTTAACTTCAGATCTTAAAACCCTTGCAAGAGGAGTCCAATGAGTTAAACCGACACCCATGACAACACCTATTATACCTCCACCAAACATTATTGAAATAAGTATAATCAAAAGAATATGTGGAATTGAACCAAATAGGTCTATGATTCCAGCAACGGTTTCATCTGCGAATCTATTGAAACTGGAAAATAATCCAAGAACAATAGAAATAAAAGTACTTACTACAGATGCAATAAAACCAACCATTACAGATGCAATAAAACCAACCATTATACTCAAGCCAAGCCCTGCAATTGTACGTTGAAACATGTCTCTTCCCATCCAATCAGTTCCGAAGAGATGTTCCAAAGAGGGCATCTGATTTGCATTGACAAAGCTTGTCGGAATATCTTTGATAAAATAACCTGAAATAAAAACAGATAGGATAACTATTGCAGAAAGTGCAATGATTACTAAAGTTTTAGTTCTAAGATTTGCGGGATATAAAAACCATTGCCTTTTATCATCACTCTGCCTTTTTTTAATCATTGAACTCACTCTCCTTGATTCTTGGGTCAATTAAGTAATATGATAAATCTGCAAGCAAGTTTCCAATAAATACGAATATTGCACTGAATATTACAATTCCTAAAAATAATGGGACATCACTGCTGAGACCTGCGGCTACAGCCGTTTGCCCAACACCAGGATAGGAAAATACCTGTTCCACAAGTACTGCCCCACCAAAGAGTTCACTGAAAGACAAAAACTGCAATGTCACTGCAGGCAA
>NZ_CACXNW010000060.1 GCF_902769175.1 uncultured Methanobrevibacter sp. | reverse complement strand
AATTATTTATTTCTATAATAATAGATTGTACTTCATTGTATATAAATTTAAAGGAAAATAAGTTAAGAAAAATGTGGGTGAGGGTCATAATCGTGACACGCCCTCTATTTTTATTTTAATTATTTTTATTTTTTTGTAATTTATTTTATTTTAATTATTTTTAGTTTATTGTAATTTATTTTATTTTATTTACTTTTAGTTTATTTTAATTTTTTTTATGATTCTTTCATATTTCTTTGATATTTTTTTATATTTCTATTTTTCCTAATGCATCTATTTTTTCACATATTTCTATTTTTTTTAGATATTTCTATGTTTTTCATTGCCCTCATCTAATGTAAACATTGCATTAATCTATATTTTTTTTATAGTGTTCATAAAATGATAAGTAGCTATAATAATTTTAATAAGAATTATTTTTTAATATAATTTAAGTGTAGTTCCATTCATTTAAATGACACATTGTTCATGAATGATTTCCACGGGGGCATTGGTTCAAGATTACTCATTAGATGATACTAAAATTATTCTCAAAAATTCTCATTCGGTAAGAATAAAAATTTTCTCAAAAAAATCTTGGTGAGATCCATTAATTTGCTGGTAATAACTGTTGTTTATTGTAAATGAATTAGTGTAACTTTTTGAATTAGTGTTAACTTTTTGAATTGGTTTTACTTTTTGAATTAGTGTTAACTTTTTGAATTGGTGTTAACTGGATGAAATTATTGTTGACTTAATTGAATTGCTCTTAACTGGATTGAATAAATGTTAGCTGAAATGGACTAAATTTTTATGGGGTATGATGTTAACTACAAAGGAACATGTGTAAACTACAAAGGAACTTTCTATTTTAATATATTTTTGTAACTAAATTAATTTTATATTTATTTGTTCAAAAATTATTTTTTATTTTATTATTTTGTATATTTTTTAGTTAATTTTTATGAATTTTTTTAAATTCAATAATTAATTTAAATTTCACAATAAAATCAAAAACTTTATATATTACTTTAAACCCATTGTTATTATAGAATAAATATTTTAATATTGGTTAAATCTATATTCTTATGAATTTTTTAATAAAATTTAATTGGTTTTTCTAATATTTAACTAAATTATTGCTTTTGATCTTTAGTTGAAAAGCTATAATTAATTATATTTATTTAATCTATCAAAAAAATTATTTTTAAAAAAATTAGAGGTGTATAATATGGCACAAGGTGGACAACCTATTTTCATTTTACCTGAAGGAACTAACAGATTGTTAGGTAGAGATGCTCAAAGAACCAACATCTTAGCAGGTAAAGTATTAGCTGAAACTGTAAGAACTACTTTAGGTCCAAAAGGAATGGACAAAATGTTAGTAGACGGACTCGGAGACATTGTAGTTACCAACGATGGAGTAACTATCTTAAAAGAAATGGATATTGAACATCCTGCAGCAAAAATGCTCGTGGAAGTTGCAAAAACCCAAGAAGATGAAGTTGGAGACGGAACTACCACTGCAGTAATCATTGCTGGAGAACTTCTCAAAAAATCTGAATCATTATTAGATATGGACATTCACCCTACCATCATTGCTATGGGTTACAGACAAGCTGCTGAAAAAGCACAAGAAATCTTAGATGACATTGCTATCGATGATGTTTCCCGTGAAATGTTAGTAAAAGTAGCTATGACTGCTATGACTGGTAAAGGAACTGAAAAAGCACGTGAACCTTTAGCAAACTTAATCGTAGATGCTGTATTACAAGTTGCAGATGATGAGTCTGTTGATGCTGATCACATTAAAATCGAGAAGAAAGATGGTGCTGTAGTAGAAGAATCTACTTTAATCCAAGGTGTAATCATCGACAAAGAAAAAGTACACCCAGGTATGCCATCTGAATTAACTGATGCTAAAGTCGCTTTAGTCAACTCCCCTATAGAAGTTAAAGAAACTGAAGTAAGTGCTGAAATAAGAATCACTGACCCTGCTCAAATGCAAGCATTCATTGAACAAGAAGAAGAAATGGTCAAAGACATGGTTGCAAAAATCGCAGACTCTGGAGCAACTGTCTTATTCGCTCAAAAAGGTATCGATGACTTAGCACAACACTACTTAGCTAAAGAAGGAATCTTAGCTGTAAGAAGAGTTAAAAAATCTGACATTGACAAATTAGCTAAAGCAACTGGCGCTACTGTTGTATCCAACTTAGATGACTTAACCGAAGCTGACTTAGGTCACGCAGGTTCCGTAACCGAGAAGAAAATCTCCGGTGACGACATGATCTTTGTAGAAGAATGTCAAGAACCTAAAGCAGTAACCTTACTCGTAAGAGGAAGTACCAAACACATCGTTGACGAAATCGACAGAGCTGTTGATGACGCAATCGGTGTAGTAGCTGCTACTGTAGAAGACGGTCAAGTTGTAGCT
>NZ_CACXNW010000059.1 GCF_902769175.1 uncultured Methanobrevibacter sp. | reverse complement strand
AAATGTTATCAAAAAGCTTAAAAAAGGTAAAAAATACACAGTTAAAGTAACTTACCTTAAAGATACAATTAAAACAACTGTTAAAGTTAAATAGATGAAAATTTCATCTATTTTTTTATTTTTAAATCACCACCACCAAGTAAATAAAAATCAAAACCTTCATACGGCTTTAATTTTTTATGGCGCTGCCAAAAAGAAAGAACAATATCCAATAGCCAAAAAAATATGCCACAGAAACTTCAATAAATATCAATACTTTAAAAATTGACCAGTTTAAAATATTAAAAATTTAACTGATAGGTTTTTATTTTATTCAAAAAAAGACCATATAATATTTTAAAAACTCTCTAAAAAAAAGAAAAAAATTAGTAGATGTTATTAACACCTACTTGCATTTAATGTTTACTTTTTTAGTTACTTTATTGTAATAAGCATTGCCTTTGTAGGTAATAGTTGCTTTAAAAGTACCTTTTTTAGTTAATTTAGTAATTTTAAAGATTGCAACACCTTTCTTGTTGGTTTTTGCAGTGTATGTTTTCTTGTTGACCTTAAGTGTAACTTTGGCATTTTTTATAGCCTTGTTGAGATTGGTCTTTAGGGTCACGCTGTATTTTTTGGTTTTTACAGATTGTTTGAATGTTTTTGCCTTAGCGGTTAACTTAGGATTTGCCTTTTTGACAGTCACCTTAACGGATTTTGTTGCCTGATTATATTTAGCAGTTCCATTGAAGGTTATTTTAGCAGCATATGCTTTAGGAGCCAATCCTTTTGTTGATACTTTGATTTGACCGTTATCAACTGTTGTGTATGTTTTGGCACCATTTAAATTAACAATAACATCAACACCACTTAAAGGATTGCCGTTAGCGTCCTTTAATGTAACCACTAAATTTTTGTTGACATTGTAAGTTGTAGTGATTGCGCTTGCTGACAATTGTGTTTTGATTTTATTGACTGTTATTTTAGCCTCTTTAGTTACAGAATCGTGTTCGTCATCAGTTACTGTTTTAACTGATAATATGTATGTGCCAGGCTCCAAACCAGATACAGTTATTGTATTATTATTTACATTAACAACAGCATCAGGTTGATTAACCACAGTAGCTTCAATGCTTAAGGCATCTGTAAATGAAATTTCACTAGATCCGGTAGTATTATAATCAAATTCCATATCTTCGACTGTTAATGTAGAATCAATCCTATATGCCATATAAATTGTGCTTTTTCCTTTGTTATCTATTAAGTTTACTAATGTGGTAACATTTTCCATTTTTCTATCAAAGAAAAGCGCAGCACCTTCAACAGCAGAATTTTCAATATAATCTCCAGATATTATAACGTTTTTTGCAAATTTATTAATGTAGTTTGCACCACCCCAATTAGTTGCTTTGTTATTGGAGTATTTTCCATCAATAGTAGAATCAGTTAGTGTATTCATAAAGTAGTTTGCACCACCAAATAAACGGCCTGTGTTGTTATCATAGTCTCCTGTAATGGAAATATTAGATGCGGCACCATAGAAGAAATTTGCACCTCCGCGGTATCCGACATTATCTGCGTAGTCTCCTAAAATAATAACATTAACTGCTGTTTTATTAAAGCAGTTAGCACCTCCACTACCAGTTTTATCACTGCCATTACAATTGGAATTGGCAATATTACGGAGGTAATCTCCAACCATGTAAACATCAGTTACTGATTTAAAGAAGTAATTTGCAGCACCAGAACCGTTTGCTGCAACATTATCACTGAAGTCTCCAGAAATTGAAACATTGACAACATTGTCGTTAAAGTAGTTTGCACCACCGGATATCTGTGCAACATTATTTATGAAATCCCCTGCTATGATTAAATGGCTAATTTTTTTCTTAAAGTAGTTTGCACCACCCCAATCAGCAGCGTTGTTTATGAAAGTGCTGTTCCATATAGTCACATTATCGCCTTCACAGAAAATTGCACCACCTAAAGTTGCATTACCATTGATAAATTTAATGTCGTTTAAAACAACGCTATTTGCAGTGACATTAAATATTCTTGATTTATGTTGTGCATCAATTGTATATCCATTTCCATTAATAGTAATGGATTTAGAAATTAGGATTCCATCAGAAAGAACCCCATCGTTTGCATAATCATTTTCCAATTCTATTGTAGCGCCTTCAGCTGCATTGCGGATTTTGTCCTGCAACGCAGTGAAAGTTCCATTATCTTTTTCGCTTAAAATGTCTTCACTAGAAGATGAAATTAAATTATTTTCTATTTTTTGATTATCATTATCGACTTCTACAGTTGCCTGACTGACAACATCAGAATCTTGACTTTCACTGGCTATTACCTCATCATTAACATCTCCAGCAACTACACTGGAAACTGAAAATAGTACACAGATAATTAAGCAAAAGACCAGTAAAGTCTTTTTAAAATTCATTTTAAAAAATCCTCCATTAATTTGATATATGTTTTATTGTGTGCAAAATATTGTTTAAAACATCAGTTTATTTTATAAAAACTTTAAAAATATAGTTAAAAATCTATTACCGAACATATAAATATATGTCGAATAAAATGAAAAACAAAAAAATTGAAAAATAGTAAAATTAATTTTTTTAACAATGTTGTCCGTTTAATACTGATTTCTCGAATATGAACGGCTAATTATTAAAAAATAACCCTAATCTCCGTTAGATTCAT
>NZ_CACXNW010000058.1 GCF_902769175.1 uncultured Methanobrevibacter sp. | reverse complement strand
GTTTATCTTTTGGAAATTTCTTTAAAACTTCAATTGCTTCGCCACAGTCCATGTTATCACCTAACTAGAATATAAATCTGTAAATATCCAACTTGGATCATATGCTATAAGATATCCGTCTTCACACCATATTGATCTAACATTTCCTGAAGTAGTATCTGCTACTGCTGCAGGATCTCTGTTAATCCAGTTTCCTCCAGTATGCTTTTTATGCTTTAATCTTAATCTGATATGGCCAGTACCACTGACACGACATTTAACGTGGACAAACTGCACATCATAACCTAAGCTTTTAGCTATTCTATAATATACTTGTCCCCAGTCTACACAATTAGAACCTTTTCCCTGACTAGCATCAGTTATTGTTTTTTTGTCTGTTTTTTGTGAATCAAAGTATTTGCTGTATAATTTCTTCTTTGCTATAATAGCTAAAGCTTCATCTATGGTGTTTCCTTTGTAGTTAAATGTTTTGATAAACAGCTTCATTGTTGAGTCATTGTAATCCGGAAGCTTTGACATTCTGTAAACGATTGCAGGAAGCCTTCCATTTGCCCTAATGTATGCTTCTGTCCTTATTGCCATGTCTACATATTCGGCCTTATCGATTTTGGTTCCGTTCTTCAGCATGACATAGTTTGGAAGGAAATCCAAAGAACTGTTGTCCTTAATCAAAGCCATTGTATACATTGCAACCAGCTTGTCTGAACCTAATTTCTTGGCTTTCTTTTCAATATCGTTGCAATTACCTTTTAAGGTTAATATCTGGTAATAGTCACGCTTTTTATATTTCTTTTTGTTCTGGATTAACCAGAATGCTATTGAGTTCATTGCCTGGCAAAAACTTGTCCAGCTAATATTATCTTCTGTCATATACTATAATTTGTATTATCTCATTTATTATATTTTTTATATATTTTAGATAATATATGTGGAACTATTTCTTTTTAAAGATAAAAAATTGAATTAATATACTAAATAAACTTGATATATGATTGATAATTAGGCCTAACATATTGATTTTAAAATAAAATAAATCTTTTTATATGCTCAGATTATCCCAACATGCTCCAATACTTGTATATTATCGTGAGAAAGATTTATTTTAAAATCTTTAATAAAATTAGAAATAATATATTTATTACCTTTAGTTTTATACCAATAAATTAATTTAGATATGAATTTATTTTCAATATCCTGAGTCACATACTCCCACAAACATTTGAAAACATTTAATGTACTTTCTAAAGAATATGAACCATAATAAATTTCAATCATTGGAATGAATTTTAATAAAAACTCTTGAGCAATATTTTTATCAATCAAACCTATATCAATCTGTTCATTTCTAAAATATGCAGTAATAAAATAATAAAATGGAGCTCTACATTCATATCCTTCATTTGAAATTGGATTTAAAAATTGAGTGCAGTGTTTTAAGAACTTATTCAAATCAAAATTATTTTTTAAAACTTTAGGATATGAAAAATAAATATTTTTAATATATTCTAACGAATAGCTAATAAATTTTTTTGAATAAACATTTTCAAATGCCACATCTAATGACTTTAATAATTTATCTTCATTTATCAAATTTTTGTTTATAGAAATTCGGGTAAGTAAATTAGTTAAATTTTCCAAATAAACCCAAACCTCATTTTTAATTATTAATTCAAATAAATTATTCAGAATTATTTCCTTTTTCGAATCAGGCAACTTATCGAATAAAGAAACGACATTATAATTTCTTTCTTCAAAAAATGTGATAATTTTATCTTCATTTAAAAAAGACTCCTCTAATTGCATTCCTTCAATAAATTTTATTTCAGAATCAATTAATGTGGATGATTCAACTTTTGAATTAAATTTAATATCTTTAACTGAACTTACAAGATATATTTCATGTGCAATATGATGTAATTTTGCAATATTTTCAATAAAATCCTTAAGTGAAAGTCTACTTCTCATATAATCCTTACATTCAAATGCGATTAGAGTTTTATCCTTCGTTGCAGCTAAAATATCAATTTCACATTCATATGGTTTACCATCAATAAAATATGTGCATTTGACATTAGGATATACTTTCCTATAAATATTTTTACATAAATTGTAAACATACCATTCAAACCAAATGCCCCTTTCCAATATAAACTCATAGTTTGAATAATATTTGAATTTGGCTTCTCGAAGGTTGCCACAAGAACATATCAGGTTTACATTTTCAAAATCAACTAATTTTTCTGAGTTAGTGCAATTTTTACATTGAGTTTCTAATTTTTTATTGAATACTTCCAATTCCACAAGTTTATCTAAAAATTTAATCAAATCTAATTTTGTGATTTTAAAATCATCTTCCAAATCAAAAAAAGAAAAATTACTATATTTACCACAATCTGGGCATTTAAATTCATAATATTCTTTATAATTTATATCATCCAAATGTTCTCTAAAAAGAAGATTATTGCATTCTGGACAATGAAATTTTTTTATAAAACTTTCTTTGCAAATTTCTTTTACAACAGAGGGTCTTAATAATTTATCATAATATTCAATATTGTCCAAATTTAAATCCTTTATTCCAGTTATAAAACCAAAAAGAAATCTATTCATGTTATTTTCAATTAAAAAGGTGAATAAATTATTATTCACATAAGAATTCTGAGATAATTGATGGAATTTACTTTCAATATTCGTGTCAAATTCACATTCATCATGTTTACAATAATTTTCTAAAGAAACCCTTAAACCCATATAAATATGTTAATAAAAAATCTATAATAAAATTATTCTTATTAAATAACTACATCAAAAAATAATCTAAAAAACATGATAAAAATTTAAAAGTTATCAATATTTTTGTTATGGATCCACTCACGGTGTTTACCAATAGCTACTCTGACAATAACATCAATCAAATTAGTTTCATCTTCCTTTTTGAAGTAATAATAAGCCGGTCCTTCCAGCATCTGTCTTAAATCATAGAATGGTCTTGGCTTGATTGCTTCTGGATGCATCAATCCATAATTTTTGAGTAGCTTAACGTTTTCTGTTTCGTATTTCTCCAGTTTTGATTTCTGGACTTTAGTGGCTACTGTCTTTTCCTTTTTGCCAAAAATCTTGGCTATCTGGGATGAATCAATTAATATACTGGATTCAATTAACAGTAATGTTATTATAGCCTCTGATATATAATATGGCGATTATTGCATATAAAAAATTTGAGCAGAAGAAATTAGTGAAGCTTGTGAAACTTCACTAATGTTTAGGAGATAAAATATGGTTCTATGCTCTGAATTTACCTTTGATGATTCTGTTAGGCGCATTCATTAACACGCCCACTGAGGTAAGTATGAACAGCTTTGTATACATCGGCAATTCATCACGGATGTCCTTTCTCATGAATTCAATCAACGGATAGAAATCATATACGTCACCGTCTGGTCCAAGTGGCGCAACGGTTGTTCCTGAAATTCTTGAGTACAACAATTTCATTCCGGGATTTTGATAATCCATACCAATGTAAGTCTTATCAGCTATTTCAGATCCACCATCACAGACTGCAGTTCCTAGTAAATCAATATTATCAACACCATAATATGATTTAATAGCTTCAACAGGTTCAACCTGTCTGTTGTTGGTGAACATGTCTGATTTTAATGTGGTCAATGACTTGTAATTGACTGCCATGCTGTTTAAGTTACAGAAGCTTCCAGCGGATTCCTTGAACTTTTCTTGAGCTTTTAAAATGGTAACTCCACTGTCATCACCTGCAGTATAGTTGTAGGTTGCCACTTTATTGTTGTTTAAAATCATGTTAATAGCTGCCTGTTCAATACTTCTTCCGATAAGTATTCCAACGTCCTGAAGCATGTCGTGGACACTGATTAAGTTGGAATCAAGCATCTGTGCTGAGACATTTAAAACTCCTCCAATAGTGTCAATGGATACAGTGTCACTGACCGGTTTTCTTACGTTTAATTCCTGTAAAGTAGCGCCAGGTGCAATGTCTTTAGCTTCACCCAATTGTCCTTTGTCAATTATCTCATCAATATTGACTCTTTGAGACATATAAGTATAATATTGGGAGTTTTCCTCAATTTCCTGCTTTGGAATTAATCTTGTGAATTTCATCCATTTTGCTGAAGTGTCTGCAACAATCTGCGCCATCACTTCATCTTGAACTTTAGCATCATTTCCTTTTGTCAACATTAATATCACCTTATGGCCTGCATTTTCCTGTTAGGGCAAGATGTGGTTTGTTTAATAAAACACCAACCTTGGATTGTATGAATAATTTTGTATAT
The DNA here is from genome assembly GCF_902769175.1 of uncultured Methanobrevibacter sp. Lineage (GTDB taxonomy): Archaea > Methanobacteriota > Methanobacteria > Methanobacteriales > Methanobacteriaceae > Methanobrevibacter. The sequence continues at coordinate 1,313 of NZ_CACXNW010000058.1, read as the reverse complement.
TGAGGCAATTCATCATAGATGTCCTTTCTCATGATTTCAATGATTGGATAAAAGTCAGCGATGTTTTCATCACTTGTAATTGGTGCTACAGTTGTTCCTGAAGATTTGGAATACAATACTGTTAATGGAGCGTTTCTGATATCGAATGCAATATAATCCTTTTCACCAAGCATTGATCCACCGTCCGCATGTGTTGTTCCTAAAAAGTCAATGTTGTCAACACCATAATAAGCCTGAATCTCTTCTATAGGCTGCACTGACTTATTTGAGACGTAAGCCAATTGTTTGATGTAGCTTAATGTCCTATAGGATTCAACCATTATTGTTAAGTCTGCACCGGCGCCTGAACTTCCTTTGAATGCTTCCTGTGCTTTTATAACAAACTGTCCGAAAGCTTCCATTGTATCTTCGGTTTGTGTAGTATTGTATTTTGGAACCTTTGCTGAACTGACAATGGTATCGTAGATATTATATTCGATTTTATTTGCAATAAGTGTTGCCACATCTGCTAATAAGTCTTCAAAAGAGATTCTGTCACTGTCAAAGACATCCTTATTAACGTTTAAAACTCCTCCGACAGTATCAATGCTGATGGTGTCGGTTACAGGTTTTCTGATATTGAGTTCTTGTAAAGATGCTCCCGGCGCTAAATCTTTTGCTTCACCGAGAAGCCCACGTTTTATAGCCTCATCCAAATTGATGTTTTGTCTAAAGTAAGTATAATAATCAGAGTTCTCTTTAATTTCCTGTTTTGGAAAGAGTCTGGCTAGCCTTAATCTTTTAGCTGATTCATCAGTAATAGTTTGAGCTATTACCTCATTTTGCACTTTAGTATCATTTCCTTTGGTTATCATTTAAGCATCACCTATATCATATGGTCTGAATACTTCAGCTTGTTAAAGCAATCCTGTCTTTAACGTTAATGTTTGATAATCCACTAGCTAATTTTAATCTGAATAAATGGCCTAATACTAAGATTGCTGTTTTTCTTTTTCCTCCAGTCATTGTTATTGGATCGTTAACTGCAATGCCCAAGATGATTTCACCTTCCGCTGCAGTGTATTTTTTAACTGTTGGTTTTCCTATATCTGAGTTAGCTGATAATGTTACGGCGTCATCAACTTTAATTTTGGCTCCTGCATATTCATAACCTGGAGTTTCACCAGTAGGGGTTGTTACAGTGGTTGCAGTTATTGTACCTTCATCCAAAAGGAAAGTTGTGACTTCTTTTCTTTCTTCCAATAATATAATAGAATCTGCCATTAAATATGTCCTCCACTTAAATCTTTATTATGTAATTTATTATTTATAAT
>NZ_CACXNW010000057.1 GCF_902769175.1 uncultured Methanobrevibacter sp. | reverse complement strand
TTATTTCTATAATAATAGATTGTACTTCATTGTATATAAATTTAAAGGAAAATAAGTTAAGAAAAATGTGGGTGAGGGTCATAATCGTTACACACTCTCTTTTTATTTTATTTTTCATTATCTTGGTATTTTATTTGATTAAGGATTAGTTTTTTTTTATTTTATTTTTCATTATCTTGGTATTTTATTTGATTAAGGATTAGTTTTTTTTTTATTTTATTTTTCATTATCTTGGTAATTTATTAATTAATGATTATATTTTTATTTTATTTTTTTAATTTCTTATTTGAATTTAATTTTTAAAGTCTTTTTTATTTTTATTTATTTTTAATATATTATTTGAATTTAATTTTTAAAGTCTTTTTTATTTTTATTTATTTTTAATATATTATTTTTTAAATATTCTATAATCCTTTAACTATTTTTATTCAATTGGTTTATTTGTATATTTTTTATTCCTATTTTTTAGATAAAATATAATTTTGATTTTTACATAAATATTAGAAAATTATATATGTATAATTAAGAATATATTTAATTATTATTAAATTTAGATTGATTTTTTTATTATGGCATTAGCAAAAAATTGCCATAGTTAAAATGTAAGTTTAATAATCATATTTTAATAATTGCTTATTCAATATATTTCTAAAATATATTAATATGCTATTACAAGTCATATGATGTTGTTTTATGAATATAAGATATTTAAATGCTTATTAAAGAAAACGATGAATAGATTATCAGTTAAATGTTTTCTTGACTTTTCAACAAAATTATCTTTTTCATAATATGATTGAGTATAGACTATAAATTATTATTCGAATATTAATTTGTAAAATGTACGAGGATTTTTTATGAATCAGAATGTTAAAACAATATTAAAATCTGTGATTATCATAGCAATATTGTTTCTTTTAGTTTTTGCTATCAGAGCTCAGGCTGCTGATATTGGTGGAGTTCCTAATCAGTTAAAAGCAAATTATATAGATGCTGATGGTCTTCCTTATTTCAGTGAAATGGACTCATACTTTAACTATAGGATGACACAGGATTATATGGATCATGGATATCTTGGTGATACTTTAGTAAATGGTTCTGAGTGGGATATGCATTCTTACTATCCGACAGGGCGGGACGTAAGTTCGTATCAGCCGATGATTGCTTATGTCACTTCTTTCTTACACGGAATAGTAAATATGTTCCAGAATATGCCTCTTAAGGAAGTTGCATTTTGGACTGGCGCTTTCATTTCATCATTTGCAGTAATTCCAGTTTACATATTCACAAGAAGAATTACCAATGGCTATGGGGCAGTGGCAGCTTCTTTAATTGTAGCTTTAGGTCCTAACTATATTTCACACACATTCGCAGGATTTTTCGATACAGATATGTTCAACGTAACCTTGCCTTTATTCTTTATACTCTTCTTTATTGAAGCGGTAAGGAGTGAAAAATTTGTAAATAGAGTAATTTTCGCACTATTGTCTGTTATTACTATTGGAATTTATTCTATTTCATGGTCCGGTTACATGTTCTATCCTGCTGTAATGGTATTGGCTATGATAGTATTCTTTATATTATGTTTCTATCTTAATGTCGATGTTTTCGAACCATTCAAGAATTATGATAATAAGTTAAGCTGGTTGATTAATCAAAAAGAATTGTTCTCTGTAGGGCTTATCTTAATTTTAGGTATTATTGGTTTATTTGTAACTGTAGGCTTCGATGGTATTTTAAATGCTATAGGCGGTCTTACCGGTGGGTTCTCCCTTCAATCTGCAGCAAATGATGTATGGCCTAACGTATTTATATCTGTTGCAGAGATGCAAATTCCTAAACTTTTATATGGTGGACTTCCAGGTGCGTTCTTAGCTAACACTAATGGTGTAGTAAACGGGGTTGGTGGAATAGCATGTCTGTTTGCGGTATTATTTGTATTGTTCACCTTCGTTCAAAGATTGCTCAGATTAAGGTCTGTAAAGATTAAAGGTGACGTATCCAAACCACATAAATCTAAAAGAACAGCTACCTCTTTAAGAACAGAGCAAAAAAAATACAGAATTTCACTTAAGGACATAGGATCCTTTGGTTCAGCTGATGAAATTAATAAAAGCAAACGTCTTAATATACTTTACTTAAGTGTATTCTTTGTATGGATCCTTGCTTCTGCAGCAGCAGTAACTCAAGGTACAAGGTTTATTCAGGTATTAGTTGTTCCTATGGGTATTTGTGCAGGTATCTTTGTAGGATATGCTGCTGATTATGTAAAATCCAACATTAAGGATGACAAAGTTTTATTATTCATAGCTCTTGTATCATCTTTCTTAATTGCATTCCCAATTACTCAAATGGTTGTTGGTCTTGACAATGCTAAAATGGTTGGTACTGTTGTATTTGTTGTTCTTGCAGTGATTTCTGGAATTGTTATTTATGCTAGAAAATCTCTTAAAGACTCTGATGTATCCATTAAAAGAGCATTGGTTGTTGTATTAATCACTTTAGCTTTAGTATCTCCAACTGTTTGTGGTGCTTTCCAAACCACTGCAGCTACTGCTCCAGATGTTAGTGACCCTATGTGGAATGCTATGGAATACGTTAAAGCAAATTCAACTAATGATACAGTCATTATTTCTTGGTGGGACTTCGGTTACCTATTCCAAGTTGCTTCTGACCATCCAACTTCTTTCGATGGGGGTTCCCAGTCAGGGGATCGTGCATACTGGGTAGGTAAGGCATTGACTACATCTGATATGGCCCAATCTAAAGGAATTCTACAGATGTTGGGTACTACAGGTAGTAATGCTTCTGAATTATTATGCAATTACACTGGAAGTAATGTAACTGCTGTTGATGCATTGGACAAGACTTTAGGTAAAAGCAGAGAAGATGCTAAATCAACTTTAATCAAAAACTATAATTTAACTGAAAGTCAAGCAAATGCTGTTATTAAACAGTCACACCCAACTAATCCAAACAATGTCTCCTTTGTTTTAAGTTCAGATATGATTGGAAAATCTGGATGGTGGTCTTACTTTGGTTCATGGAACTTTGACACATTAAATAGTACAAACTATCAATATTACATGGCTTCAGATTATGTTAACATTAAACCGAACACTGAAGGTAATATTACCGTTTTAAACGATAGTGGAATCTTATACAACTGTGTCGTTAAAAGAGGAAGTACCAGCACTAACACTACTGTTAACGGTACAGATACTACTGCTCAAATGACTGCAGTTTGGGATAAAAACAAAACTAAAGTTGACTTAAACGGTACTGAATATAACCCATTCAAAGCAAGTGACCTTATTTGTATTGAAAATGGTTATTTAACCGCTAATAAAACTTTAGATAAAAACGGAAACTACACAATTTACCTTTTAGGTTCTGGAGATGACTATACTACTATTGTAATAGATAATCACCTTAAGGATTCAACCTTTACCAGATTATTCTTATTAGGTGGTATAGGACAAGATACATTTGAATTAAGTAATATGCAAGATGGTGTATCCATTTGGACTATTAAAGATGGTTCTTCAAGTTCCGGTAACACAGATTCTAATACGTAGAGGTTAAATTAGTATAAAATTTAAATTTGGTTATTGATTTTAAGTACAAGCTTATCTTAAGCTTTTGCTTAGAATTCTTTAACTTATTTTTTTTCTTTTTTTATTTTTTTAGGATTATTTTACATTTCTATTTTTTATGATTGTTTTAGACTTATTTTTAGATTTATTCTTTAGAGTTATTTTTAGATTTATTCTTTAGAGTTATTTTTAGATTTATTCTTTAGAGTTATGATTTATTCTTTAGAGTTATTTTTAGATTTATTCTTTAGAGTTATTTTTAGATTTATTCTTTAGAGTTATTTTTAGATTTATTCTTTAGAGTTATTTTTTGAGATTTATTCTTTATGATGAGTTTATACATTTTTCAGAGTAGTTTTTTGTAGTTTTTTTTTTAGGATTATTTCACTGTTCTATTTTTTGCTAAGTAATTTTAGGATTATTTTTTAGATCTATTCTTTTGACTTATTTTTGAGATGTTTTTTCCAATTGATTTATGCTTATTTTCTAAATTCATTTTTTTGAAATTAACTTAATTTTCTTAATGAATACCTTATTTTTTACCGCATATTTTATATGTTAATAATACAAAATTTATATTATAATAAAATATTATACATTTTTCAAATATCTTAAAATATTTTCATTAAGATATTTTTTAGAATATCCTATGATTTTCAAATGGGGATATTCATCTTAATTCTTATTTCGTAATAAATTTTTTATGGGGAGTTTATGTCTATAGAAGAAAAAATAAAAGCTATTGAAGAGGAAATTCAAAAAACACCTTATAATAAAGCTACTTCTCATCATATAGGTAAATTAAAAGCTAAAATTTCTAAACTTAAAGAAGAGCAAATCAAAAGGAGTAGCGGTGGAACTAAAGGTGAAGGATTCCACATCAAGAAAAGCGGAGATGCTACGGCTGTTTTAGTTGGTTTCCCATCTGTAGGTAAATCTACATTGCTTAATGAATTAACCAATGCTGAAAGTAAGGTTGGAGCTTATCAATTCACTACTTTAGAAATCATTCCAGGTGTTATGGAATATAATAACGCTCAAATTCAAATCTTTGACATTCCAGGAATTATCACTGGTGCTGCTGGAGGTAAAGGTAGAGGAAAAGAGATTCTGTCAGTAGCAAGAACTGCAGATTTGATTATTGTAGTATTGGATACCCTTAATCCACAACATTTAAACGTTATTTTAAAAGAGCTTAACAATGTAGGTGTAAGGCCAAACCAAACCAAGCCTGATGTTAGAATCAAAAAGACACGTAAAGGCGGAATCAATGTTTCAACAACTGTTCACTTATCTCATTTGGATGAAAAGACAATTAGGTCCATTATAAATGAGTATGGTATTCACAATGCAGACATATTGTTTAGAGATGATGTGACAATGGACCAATTCATTGATGTCATTGAAGACAATAAGTCTTATGTTCCTATGATGATTCTTTTGAATAAGGTGGATTTGGTTGATCTTGATTACTTGAAGGAGCTTCAAAAGGAAATTCCTGAATTCATTCCTATTTCTGCAGATAAGAAGCTTAATATTGATGCCCTTAAGGAAGAGATATTCGACCGTGTTGACTTGATTAGGGTTTACTTGAAACCTCAAGGAAGAAAGGCAGATATGGAAGACCCATTGGTTATCAGAAGAGGCTCTACAGTTATTGATGCATGTGGAAAACTCCACAGAGAGTTTGTAAAGAACTTTAGGCATGCTAAGATTTGGGGAACTTCAGTAAAATTCCCAGGTCAAAAGGTCGGTCCAGACCATGTCTTGGATGACGAAGATGTCTTGCGTATCATCCTTAAAAAATAGTTTCCACTAAAACGGTTTTCAGTGTTATTATGTCTATTTTAAACGATTTATCAAAGGACACAGTTATTTTCATATCAGGTACTCCATGTACCGGCAAGACAACTGTTGCTTCTGAGCTAAATGATTATTTGTCTGATAATGGCCTTGATTCAAAGCTTATTAAAATCAATGATTTTGCATTTGAAAATAATCTTGTTTTAGGTGAGGATCCAGATAAGTTCTATAAGGTTATTGACATTGATAAGTTAAACGAGTGCTTAAATAAGGAAATCAGTCAAAGCACAGATAAGATTCTAATAGTGGAAGGGCATTTGTCCCATCTTTGTGAAGGTGCAGACAAGATGATTGTTCTTCGCTTAAACCCAAGCATTCTAAAGGCAAGGCTTGAAGAGAGAAATTATTCAGAGTCTAAAATCCAAGAGAACTTAGAGGCAGAGGCATTAGCAGTTTGCTCAGCTGAAGCCTATGAGATTTATGGGGATAAGGCTAATGAAATTGATGCAAGCGATAAGTCAATTGATGAGGGTCGTGATTTGATATTGGCTATTGCATCTGATGAATTGGAATGTCCTGTCGGTTCAATTGATTTTATGGAATGGCTTTTGAATCAATGAATTTCGAAACTGAATGAAGTAATTAAAGCAGCACATTATAGATTAAGGTGATTTAATGTCCTCAACTAAGTAATATTTGGATTATGTTATGGAGCAGCTGTCAGATTTGGAAGATGTATCTTCTCGTGCAATGATGGGAGAATACATTATCTACTATCGTGGCAAGATTATTGGCGGCATTTACGATGACCGTTTTCTAGTCAAACCAGTAAAGGCTGCTAAAGAGATGATGCCTGATGCAGATATGGAATTGCCTTATGAGGGAGCAAAGGAAATGTTGCTCATTGAAGATTTAGATGATAGGGAGTTTTTAGCAAATCTTTTGGAAGGGATGTATGATGAACTTCCAGCTCCTAGGAAAAAACGCAAATAGGCTATAAATCTATAACTTTTTTTAATGCTTTCTATAATAATAAAATATATTATAGAAAACCTTTTTATATAATAAAAAACATATTTTATCATAATATTCCTCTTGTACTATTATATTTTAGGAATATTATCTAATTGCTTTATTTTTATATTGCTTTAAATTTGATTTCTCATCAAAATCTACTTTTATTTAGGCAATAAATTATTTTAAAGAGATTACACTATGTATGAGAGGAGTATCTATGGCTAGAGGAAAAAGACCAAATTGGATGATTGATATAGCTCAAGAACGAATGGATATTCTTTTTAATCGTGCAGAAAAAGAATATAAAGAGCATCCTGAAAGATCTCATCGTTATGTTGAGCTTGCTCGAAAGATTTCAAAAAAGTATAATACAAAAATTCCTCAAGCATGGGGACGAAGATACTGTAAAAATTGTTACAAGTTTTTGGTTCCCGGTCACAACTGCGCTGTCCGGCTAATTAATAATGAAATTAATATTTTTTGTGGCGAGTGTGGCCATATTATGAAAATTCCTTACATCAGGGAAAAAAAGTTAAAAAGGAGAGCTAAAATTGACTCTTACACTTTCAAAAAAAGAGATTATGAATGAAGCTCGTTCCGC
>NZ_CACXNW010000056.1 GCF_902769175.1 uncultured Methanobrevibacter sp. | reverse complement strand
AATACAAAAAACCAAAGAATACACCAAAGCAGAAAACTTTTACGAAACCATGCTAGCAGATTGCGACGAAGCAGAACCATTATTAAATAGCCCACTAGCCGACGGCCCAGACACATATAGCTTAGATTTAAATTTCAATCACGAATCATACAAAACATTCCTAAATGAAAATGGCATTAGCGAAAACGTTTTATTTACAGGTGTTTTCGCTTATACATTATCCCGCTTCGTAGGCAATAACAAAGCCCTATTCAACATCATAGATAATGGCCGAGACAGATTCGACAACTACAATGCCATAGGCATGTTCGTCAATACATTGCCATTACTAGTTGACTGCAAAAACCAAAACATCCGCTCATTCATGGACAATACCTCCAACCTAGTTTACAATGTAATGAGATACAACTATTACCCATTCAGATTACTAGCAAACAAATACAACATCGACTCAAACATCCTATTCCAATTTATGCCAGACTGGATAAAAGACGACGAATCCATTAACATTTACAGCAACCCAATTCAAGATATGAATGACTTGATTGCCGATTTAAGTGTTGGAGTTATTCAAAAAGGAGACAAATATAACTTATCCATTACATACTCAGACAAATATTCCCAGGAATTTATCAAATCCCTTGCATCTTCATATGAACTAATCTTAAATGGAATGCTCAACACCAACAGTTTAAGCGATATTAATTACACCTTATCATCCGATTTGGATATTATGGATGCTTTTAATCAGAATGAAAAGGAATTAAAATATGCTGACATTCTGATGCTTTTAATGATAATCTTGTAAAATATCCTAATAATAAGTTAGTATCCTTATGTGACAATTCTTATTCTTATTGTGAAGGTGCTTTTATAGCAGATGCATTAGCTAAAAACCTAATAAGATTAGGAGTTGATTCACAAGAATATGTTCCTTTCTTGGTTGAGCGTTCTGAGTTATATATGCTTTGTATATTAGGCATATTGTCTATGGGAGGTGTTTTTGTTCCTTTGGATGATAAATTACCTAATGAACGTTTAAGTTTTATATTAAATGATACTGATGCAAATGTTGTTATTGTTAGCGATGAAACCTATGAACGTGCAGAAGGCTTGGTTGATGAGAATGTTGTTCTTATAAACATTTCCAATATTGTTAAAGGAACTATTGGCAATTTATCTAGTTTACCTATTTGTTATGGCAATTTAGCTTGTATTTTATATACTAGTGGTACTACCGGTATTCCTAAAGGTGTTAAAATTACTCGTAAATCTGTTCTTAACCTTGCAGAATATTATTGCAATCAGTATGGCTTAAGCAATGAGGATGTTTATGCTCTTTATTCTTCCATTGGTTTTGATGCAGGTCCTCAAGCGATTTTCCAAAAAATCTATGCTGGAGCTTGCTTGTCTGTGGTTCCTGAAGACACCAAATTCAATATCCGTGATTTAAACGAATACTTCATTAAGGAAAATGTCACATATACTTTCATTTCCACACAAGTGTCTAAAATATTCATGGAAACCACTAATGAAACATCCTTAAAATCATTATCAGTCGGTGGTGAGAAATTAAGTGATTTTAAGCATGATTTGGCTTATGATGTGATAGATGAATTTGGTCCAACAGAAGCTTTCGCATTTATTTCATCAATTAATGCTTCACTTAAAATTGATCCTTCATCAATCGGATATCTAAACTATAATTCAAAAGCTTATATCTTGGATGAAAATCAGCATCGTGTACCTATAGGTGCTGTGGGAGAGTTATGCGTGGCTGGTTTCCAGATTGCTGATGGCTATTTTAATAGGGCTGGTGAAACCAGCAAATCATTTATTGATAATCCTTTCTGTAATGATGAGGGTTATGGCGTGTTATATCGTACAGGAGATATAGCCCGTGTCTTGCCTGATGGCAGTTTAGGCCTTGTTGGCCGTCGCGATGGTCAGGTTAAAATCAGAGGCAACCGTGTTGAACTGTCTGAAGTGGAAACTGCCATTCGTGAGTTGGATTATGTTGATGATGTCACAGTTCAGACTGTCTTGAATGGTTCCAATAATGAGTTGGTGGCTTATGTTGTCTCTTCCAGGGCTATAGAGGATGTTGATCTTAGAAAAGATATCTGTGACTATGTTTCTGTGAATAAGCCAGATTATATGGTTCCATCATTTGTGGTTGCTTTAGATGCCATTCCTTTGACTGTTAATGGCAAGGTTGATAAGGGTGCTTTGCCTAAAGTTGATACTGATAGTTTACATGCAGATTATGTTGAACCTATGACAAAAATGGAAATGATTATTGTTGATGCCTTTGAAAAGGTATTCAATCAAGAAAAAATTGGAGTCCATGATGATTTTATCAATTTAGGTGGAGATTCATTATCTGCTATTAAAATTAAAGCGTTGATTGACCTGGATTTTGATGTTAGAACCATATTAAAAGCTAGAACCCCTTATAAAATAGCCCAATATATTGAGGAAAACAAAGGAGAATATGGATTTGAATTAATTAGAAAAGGAACCAAAGACCAAAACATGTTCTTATTCCCTGATGTATCAGGATTATCATATTCCTATTTAAATTTCATTAAAAATATTGATTTTGAAGGAAATATTTACATAATTGATGATTATAAATATGAGTTGACATTAGAGGAGATAAGAAAGATTGATGAAGACAAGCAGTTAATAGATCATTATTATGATGCCATTAAGGATGTTTTTAATGATGGTGACATTATTGTTGCATATTCATCAGGCTGTATTAACTCTGCTTTAGTTGCTGAAAAATTAGAAAAGGATAAGGATATTGAAAAATGTATCCTTATAGACGGTACATTAGATTTTATTAACGATACAACAGTTATAAAAGAAGAAATTAGATCTCAGTTAATGGAAGACTATGGATTTATCTTTAAATATTATCCACAAGATTATGTTGAAAAGCTTTTAGAGATAATTTTGATTAATATGAATTTGCATTTCCATACCCCAAAAATCAATTCTCCAATAGTTTATTTAGCCACAACTGATAAATTTAAGGATGATTTGGATAATATATCCGATAATTATGAGTTTATACTGGTTGATTCAAATCATAAGGACATAATTGGCAAGGATTTATATAAAATTTCCAAATATTTTAACTTCGATTAAAAAATGCGTTTCTTAATCAATCCATTTTCTCTCAAGTATCCAAGTTTAATTAAATTAAATACTCATTTAAGCATTCGTAAAGTTAGACCATGTCTTAATACAATCCATGATGATTTAATTAAAATAATGGAGAGTACTGAGATTCTGATAATTTAAGTGCCTCACAATCCATATCTCATAACCAACATGAACATATTTTTAGTGAAAAATCAGAATTTTTGGATTAAGAGTTCATTCACTCGAAACAATAATGCAATGATAAGCATATTATTTAATCAAAATTGCTTGGAAAAAGAAATAATTAGATTATAATAAGATATTCAGACTACAAATAACCTAAAGCATCCTTTAAATTAACTGCACACATACATAAAAAAGAAAATCAAAATAAGATAAAATAAGATAAAATAACTAATCAAAAAAAAGAAAATCAAAATAAGATAAAATAAGATAAAATTACTAATCAATAAAAAAAAAAAGAAAAGTAATAATTTTTAAGAAAATTATTACAAATTGGATTTAAATTAGGTAAATCTATACGATTCCTTGAGCGTTCATTGCGTCAACTACTTTTAAGAATCCAGCAATGTTAGCTCCAACTACATAGTTTTTCTCAAATCCATAATCTTTAGCTGCTGCATCAACATTAGCAAAGATGTTTTCCATAATGGTTTGGAGTCTTGAATCAACTTCTTCAAAGGTCCAAGATAATCTTTG
>NZ_CACXNW010000055.1 GCF_902769175.1 uncultured Methanobrevibacter sp. | reverse complement strand
TAAACTCGAAATCTGGGAAACTGGTGGATCTGTAATCGATGAAGGTATTCTCGAAATGGCAGAAAGATGTGGAATTACCAAACCATGGATGGACGTAGCTGTAACTCCTTTAGGTCAAGGTGCAGGTCCTGCAGTAAGAACTTCCTTTGCTGTAAAAGCTAAATGGGGATACCCTGTAGGTTCTGGTATTCACAACGTACCTTCCGCATGGGACTGGTTAAGAGGATACAAAAAAGAACACAAAGAAGCATGGCCTGTTTGTGATATCGGTTTTAACATCGTACAACAAATGGCTGGTGGAGACTTCGTACTTTTCGGACCTATCGAAAATGCAAGACTCGCATTCCCTGCTTGTGGTATGGCAGATATTATGATTGCTGAAGCTGCAAAAGATATCGGTACCGAACCAGTAGAAAACCACCCAATCAACAACTTATTATAATTTGAAAGGGTCCGAGATTAGATGAGATATTTCATCTAATCTTTCTTCAAATTATAAACTTCTATTTTTTTACTTATTTTGATTATATTTTCATTAATTATTCCATTTTTCTTATTTTGATTTTTTTTCATTAATTATTGCATTTTTCTTATTTTTTCTTATTTTTATTTGCTTATTTTAGGTATTTTTTTTAATTTTTTCATTTCCGATTTTTTCTGTTTTTTTCATTGTGTTTATTCTAATTTTCTGTTATTGTCTGTTTATTCATAACTTAATATTTTTAAATAAACTTTTTTTTTAATATTTTTTAACAAGTTTTCAATCTTATGTATTTTTTTTTACTCATGTTCTTAGACATGCCCATATCTTTATTTATACATTTATAATTAAGTATAAACTAAAAGGGATTTAGTAATATGTTTGTTTTATTTTTTATTACTTTTTATCTATTTTTTCTAAATTTATTTCTCTCTTATTGCTTTTTATTTTTGACATAAGATTTATATATTATTTTAATCAATATTTATATGATAATTTCTTAGTTATTTTAAAAATTAACTTTATTTTAATTTTATTAATAAAATTAAAGCATTCTATGAAATTTTTTGTTCAAAAATTATAAATATTCTTTATGCTTCGTTTTTTTCTTAAAACATTTTTTTAAAAATAGTATATGGATTCTTTATAAATTTTGAACAATTCAATTTTATTTGATTAATTTTAAAATATATTTAATATTTTTGATAAATTTAAATTATTAAGAATTATTATTAAATTATAAATTAATTTTTATAAATTTATCTTAAATTTTTTTAATATTCTAAAATGAATAGCAAATTAATAATTTTAATTTAATTTATTTTTATAATAACATAAAGTAGAAATTATCAAAAATTATTAGAGGTAAACTTTATGTTTAAATTTGACAAAGAACAAGAAGTATTTGATATTGCAGGTGTAAAGATCGGTGGACAACCTGGAGAATATCCTACTGTTTTAGCAGGAACTATTTTTTATGGTGGTCATAATATCCTTGAGGATGAATTAACTGGTGTTTTTGATAAGGAACGTGCAGAATCTTTAATTAAAGATATAGAAGAAATGTCTGATATTACTGGTAATCCTTGTTTAATACAAGTTTTTGGACAAACTGAAGAAGCTATTGTTAAATATTTGGAATTTGTAGGTGACATCAGTGACTCTCCTTTCCTTATAGATTCAACATCTGCTGATGCTAGAGTTAAAGGCGCTCAATATGTTGAAGATGCAGGTTTAGCTGAAAGAGCAATTTATAATTCCATTAATATGTCTGCAGATAAATCTGAATTGGAAGCTCTTGCTGATACTTCTATCTCTGCTTCTATCATTTTAGGATTTAATCCAATGAATCCTTCCATAACTGGTAAATTAGCTATGTGGGAAGATGGAGATGATGGATCTTATGAAAAAGGTTTATTGGAAGTTGCTAAAGATTGTGGTATAGACAAATTTTTGATGGATACTGCAGTAACCCCTATTGGACAAGGAGCAGGTGTAGCTGCTAGAACCTCTTTTGCAGAAAAAGCTAAATGGGGATATCCTGTCGGTTCAGGTATTCATAATGTACCTTCTGCATGGGATTGGTTAAGAGACTATAAAAAAGAAGGCAATAAAATTGCATATACTGTATGTGATATTGGTGCAAATATTGTACAGGTAATGTGCGGTGGAGATTTCGTTCTTTTCGGACCTATTGATAATGCTAAGATTGCATTTCCTGCAGTAGCTCAAACTGACATGTTTATTGCTGAAGCAGTGAAAGATATGGGTACAGTTGCAATAGACACTCATCCATTTAATAAACTGGCATAATTGATATTATTGCACATTTAGAAGTTAAGATTGTTAAATTTTGCAAAAGATGCGATAGGTGTAATTATGAATTATAATGAGTTAATTATAACTATAAAAAGTGGGTATCTTCCTACTAAAGTTGCAAGTAAGGTTATTAGGAATTCTAATAATCAAGTTTTAGTTTCAGATTCTCATGCAAATTTGGTTAATAATGAAGGAGAAGTCATTGTAAACTTTAAAAATGGTGAAGTTTATTTTAATGTTAATTTAATGAACTAATTCACATTTCTTTTATTCCTTTTTTTATTAGTTTATTTTTTATTTTTATTTTTTTATTTTTATTTTTTTATTTTTATTTTTTTATTTTTATTTTTTTATTTTTATTTTTTTATTTTTATTTTTTTATTTTTATTTTTTTATTTTTTTTATTTATAACTTTTTTATTTAATTCTTTTTTTTGAGACTGTAAGATTTTTAGGTTTTTTTTAAGTCTATTCTATTTCTTTTTAGGTAAATATTAATATTATGATTTAAGCTTAACTTTTTCACGAATTCTTTTTTTAATTCTTTTTTCTATTTTAATTATTTTCATTATTTTTTTCATTAATTAACAATTTTTAAAATTATTTAACAAAATTTATATTATTTGATGAAAATATTATATATTATATAGAAGATTATGGGGATTTTTATATGTCTTTTTTAGATAAAATTTTTAATAAGGGACCTAAGCCAATTATTGCTGAAAGTCAACCAAGGGATTTAAGTATTTTAAAAGCAGGTGCTAGACCTCAAGGTCCAGGTGCTATGGCATCAAAACCTGACGAATATTATGTTACTGCTTCTGTAGAGTTAGGTAACACCACTACAAAATGTGTTATCATGGCTACTAATTTAAACAACAGTCAATCTTACCTTATCAACAAAACTGTTAAAATGACAAGGGATGTCAGAAAGCCTAAAGCAGGAGAAGAAGTATTCGGTAAGACTGTTTGGGGAGTAGAACTCTCTAAGGAATCTGTTGCAGACATGATTAAGGGTACTGTTTTGGAATCACTTAAAAAAGCCCATGTAGATATGGAAGAGGATTTAGACTTTGTAGTAAGATCTACAGGGGTAACTGCAGGATTTGCTACTACCAAGGAAGTTGGAGAATTGATTAAGGCTCTTGCTGATGGTTGTCTTGATGCAGGTATTTCCCACAAGAAGATGGCTCCTGCAATGTCTACAGCACACCTTCCAAAAAGACTTCAAAAATACACATTGCTTGATAATGTAATGTTTGATGGTGCTGTAGTAAGTGTAGTTCCACCAAAAGGAAAAGAAGTTGTAGCAAATGAAATGGAAGGGGAACTTGTTACTGCAGGTATTAAGTTAGGTGCCAAATGGACTGAAGTGGACTATAGAAACCCTTGTGTATCCTTGGACTTCGGTTCTACCTTAGCTGGTAGGATTGTAAATAAGGATGAGCCTTATGCAAGTACAGTTGGTAACTTCTTAGGTTTAGCAGGTGTTATTTCCGATTCATTAGCTAAAGGTTCCAAACAAATTGACCAAAAGAATGGTGCTGCATTAGACATATTTGATCCTAAATTGCTTAAAAAGGCTGATGGCAAAAAGCATCAGGAAAAAGCAAAACAGTATGCTAAAGAAGCTCATGAGCTTATTAACATCTGTAAGGTTCCTGAAGGAATCGACAGATTCGGTACTGTTCCTTTAGATGCTGCAGGTGCTAAGGCAGCAGGTACATGCTTGATTGGTTGTGATGTAGGTACCAATGCTGATGGTCTTGATGGCTTAGTTGAAATCGGTGCTAAGATCTATGAGGATGAAGGTATTCCTACATTGCTTGCTACTATGGACCACGTAAGCGCTAATATTGTATACAGAGTTCTTGATGTAGCATTTGAAGAAGGTCTTATTCTTGACGGTTCCATTTTAGGAGTTACTGGAAGAGCTGGAATCACTGGTAAAAAACCTGAGCTTATTTTAGAATATGCTCAAGACAAATTTGATGGTGTTGTATTTGTAGAGGATGGACTTGCTCTAGGTTCTGCAATTATGGCTCGTTGTATGAATTCCATGGGAACTCAAAAGAACCCACTTGGTGGAAACCAAGGAGAAAAATGTATTCTTAAGAAAAGAATGCAAGCACAAGGTACAATTCCAAAATAATTTACCTTGTTTTCTTTTTTTTATTTTATTTTAATTTTTGTTTATTTTTAAATTCTGGTATTATATTTCTTTTTATATTCAACATTGCTTCAGATATTTTATTATAGTTTATACAGTTTATTTAGTTTACTATAGTTTAGTATAGTTTAGTATAGTTTAGTATAGTTTAGTATAGTTTAGTATAGTTTAGTATAGTTTATAGTAGTTTATTCACGTCTATTCGATTTATAAAAGTTTATTAATGGTGTATTTATGATTATCGCTCTTGTTATGGCTGGTGGAAAAGGTTTAAGATTGGAATCTGAAATTGAAAAGCCTCTTTTTCCAATAAATGATAAGCCATTAATCACTTATGTTTTAGATAATATTAATGAATCGGAATTAATTGAAAAGACAGTTGTAGCTGTCAGTCCTCATGATCCAAATACCGAGGATTTTTTAATAAACAATCTAAACTTTTCCCATTTTGACAGTTCATTTTATGACAGCAATAATAATCATTACTATTTAGATACCTTAGGAAAGGGTTATGTAGAAGACCTTTCAAATATTTTGGAAATTTTTGAGAAAAAGTCAAAGGATGATATTCTGATTTTCATCAATGCAGACTTGCCACTTGTAAATAGTGAAATTCTTGATGACATTTTAAGTCATTATTTAAGTCAAGATAAACCTGCATTATCTACATTAGTTCCAGTTGAAATATTTGAAGAATATAGGGTGAATTATTCCTATGAATTTAATGGAAATGTTCCTTCAGGAATTAACATACTTCGGAGTGAAAATGTCGTTCAGGACGAGGAACTTTTAATTATTTCAAGGTGGGAGTTAATTTTTAATGTAAACACTATCGAGACAGCTATATTAGCCAGTAAATTTTTATAATTTTTATCATTTTCATCATATTCCATCCTTTTCCAATCATCATTTTGAAAAAAATTTTTGATGATTTTTTATTTTTTTTGCTGATCTTTTTAAATAATTTTTTGAAATATTATTTATAATTTTTTCAATTATTTTTCAATTATTTTTTTAATTTTTTTTTTTAAAAATTAGATTTGATTTTTTATAAAATTTCAGTTCTATTTTTTCAATTATTTTAATTATTTTCAATCATTTTTATTTTTACTTTAATTTTTGTTTTATTTTGATTTATTTCAATATAATTATTCTTTTTTATTCTATTTTAGTATTTTTTTATCTATTTTGCCTAAAAATATCAATAAGTTTATATATTTCTTTAAATATAAACAGTAATAAGGTAAAATAATATTTTATTAAAATTAGTTATTTTAAATGGTGTGTTTTTTTAAAAAACTAAAACACGAATCATGCCTTCAATCATTTTTATAAAATTTAACTATTGGTGAAAATATGGAAAATGCTGTAGCAAAACCTGATACTCATAGAAGAGAAGAAAAATTATGGAGTGAAATAAAAAGCTATCAAGTAGCTACTAATAATGCCCGTATTTTAGGAGTGCTTGATGAGTTAATTATTAATGAAAAAACTGGTAAAATCGTGGATATTGCTGTAAGAGTAGAAGTTGGACGTAATATTCATGTTAAAGGTGCTAAACGTAGAGGAGATTTATTATTAATCCCATTCACCAAAATAGAAAAAGTTGGAGAATTTATTATAGTAACTGAATAATTTTTCCGATTTTCACTTTTTTTATTTTATATTTTTTCATTATCTAATCTAACTATTTTTAATGCTTAGTCTATTTTTTCTCATTTTTATTAAACTATTTTTTAACTATTTTTAATCCTTAGTCTATTTTTTCTAATTTTGATTTAATATTAACTGTTTTTTTTTAATTTTTATATTTGATCTATGCTATTTTTTCAACAATTTTTGTTAATGAGACCCTCCCTATTTTCAATGATTTAATGAAAAACGAATTTTAATTTATAAAATATTTTTTTAAAATGTAATGTTTTTATATAATAAAATAAATATAATATTGTTATATAAGGTTGTGATATAATGCCGTTATAACTATTGTTATGATGGATTAATAATGCTTTTATTTTAATTAAATTAATCTTAGTAATTTAAATCAATAAGGATTTGATATGATGTTACTTGAAGTAAAAGACTTAGTTGTTGAAGTGGAAGGTAAACGTGTTTTAAATGGCGTAAACCTAGCTATAAGAGAAGGGGAAACCCATGTGCTTTTAGGTCCAAATGGTGCCGGTAAAAGTACATTATTCTTAACTATCTTGGGATTCCCAAAATATGATGTAGTAGAAGGTTCTATCATATTCAATGGAGAGGATATTACTAATTTAACTACTACTGAAAGAGTTCAAAAAGGTCTTGGAGTAAGTTTCCAAAATCCTCCAGCCATTCGTGGTGTAAGTGTTAGGGACTTATTGAAATTAGAATCCAATCAAGACCCTGATGAAGAATTAAATCCAAGAATGCAGGAATTAGCTAAAAAATTAAAGTTCAGTGATGAATTTTTAGATAGGGATGTTAACAGAGGATTTTCTGGTGGGGAAGTTAAAAGATCCGAAATTCTCCAATTGCTTGCCCAAGGACCACTTTTCACTATGTTTGATGAACCTGATTCTGGAGTGGATATTGAAAATGTGGAATTGCTTGCAGGTGAATTGAATGTTTTGCTTGACAAAGATAAAAAGCCTGGTCAAAGGAAAAAGGCAGGTTTGCTTATCACTCATTTAGGTTACATTTTAAACTTTGTTAAGGCTGTTCTGGAGACCCTGATGAAATTTTAGAAGACATTAGAAAAGAAGGATTTAATGGATGTGTTGGTTGTGCGGAATGTAACTCATGATGCTGAAAAGGCAAAGGATAAGAAAGCGGCTTTAGGTACTGATATTGTAATCGAAAACTTTACTAAAGAAGATGTAAATGCTTTTGATGTATTAGATGATATCAATGATGTAGACAAAAAGACTAAAAAGACCTTACTTAGAGTAGGTGTTGACACTGAGTCAGAAGAAAGGTCCGGTTCCTTTTTGCAAATGGATCAATCCAATGTATTCTCTCATTCAATTTCAGATTCCATTGAACTTATGAATACTCAAATGGCTTTAGAAAAATATTCCTGGCTAAAGGATTATATGTGGAATGCCGTTAAGCCTGATGCTGACAAATATACTGCTCAAACTGCACTTCGTGAAGCTGAAGAGGAATTCTGCAGTGGCTATTTCATCAGGTCTTTACCTGGCACTAAAGAGGTTTTCCCTGTACAGGCATGTATGTTCATTGCAGATCAGGATGTTATGCAAACAGCTCACAATATTATCATTGCTGAGGAAAATTCAGAATTGTATTTGATTACAGGATGTGCAACTGGTGAAGATGTTTCTTCCGCTCTTCATGTTGGAGTGTCTGAAATGTATCTTAAGCCTGGTGCTAAAATAACATTCACCATGGTTCATAATTGGGCTGAACAAGTGGAAGTACGTCCTAGAACTGGTATTGTTCAGGGAAAGAATACAACTTACATAAACAATTATATCTTAACCAGTCCTGTCAGATCCATTCAATCCTATCCTACAACCCATTGTAATGGTGAAAATGCAAGGGCATTATTCCAAAGTATTCAAAGTGGTGTTAAGGATTCAATTATTGATGTAGGTTCAAGAGCTCTTTTAAATGCACCTAATACAAGTGCTGAAATCATTTCCCGTGCAGTTGCAAATGATGAATCCAAAATCTTCTCAAGAGGTCATTTGTCTGGAAATGTTCCTAATGTAAAAGGTCACTTGGAATGTCATGGATTGGTATTGGATGACAATTCATCAATTTATGCAGTTCCAGAACTTGAAGCTAATGCAGCAAACCTTGAAATGTCTCACGAAGCAGCAGTTGGTCAAATCGATGAAGAGGAAATCTATTACTTGACTTCAAGAGGATTGACTGAGGAAGAGGCAGCTTCCATGATTGTTAGAGGTTTCTTAAGCATGGACATTACTGGACTTCCTGATGAATTGGCTGCTGAAACCCAAAGAATGATTGACATGAGTTTGGATGGTATGTAGTTCAAACTTTTGGAAAAAGTTTGAACAAAATCTTATTTTGGGAGTGATTCTCCCAACATTTTCTTTTTTTTTGTTGAAATCCTAAAATGATAAAGGATTTATATTAAACAATATATAAATTAATATTATTATGATATTAAAAAATTGAACAAAACTATTTTATGATTATTTTAAAATAGTCATTATTTATATATTGAGGCAAAACTATTTTTATGATTATTTTAAGATAACCTTGAATTATATAGGGGGAAAACACTTATGGATTTTAAAAATTTTTCAGTTCTTTTAGCCATATTGATGATTGTAATGTTTGCTATTGGAGCTGTAAGTGCAGAATCAATAGATGATTCTGATGTATCTGTTGCATTTGGTTCAGCAGATGATGTTTCATTTGATGATATGGGCAGTTCTTTTGAGGGGGAAGTTTCTAGTGATGATTCTAGTTTCACTTCTTTAGAAAATACTATTTTGAATTCTGGCGAATCTGTTGCAGATGATGTTTCATTTGATGATATGGGCAGTTCTTTTGAGGGGGAAGTTTCTAGTGATGATTCTAGTTTCACTTCTTTAGAAAATACTATTTTTAATGCAGATGGTTCACAAATAAGTTTAGATAGAAATTATTCATTTAATCAAAGTGAAGATGATATTTCTGGAGTCAAAATAAGCAAATCACTAATTATAGATGGTAATGGCCATTCAATAAATGGATTAAAGGAATCACGCTTATTTTTAGTATCAAATGCTAATCTTATTCTAAAAAACATAACTTTCATTAACGGTTTTTCAGAAGAGTATGGTGCTGGAATTAATTTAGTAAATGCTAATTTGACTTTAATAAACTGTTGTTTTAGTTATAATAGCGCTAATTATGGTGGCAGTGCTATATATTCATATAATTCAATAGTCAATATAACTGACTGCACCTTTTCATTTAATGGTGCTGATGATTTGTATGTTTTAGGTGGAGCCGTATATGCTGATAATTCTTCTGTAAATGTTGAAGATTGTGAGTTTTTTAATAATGTTGCTGATGAAGGTGGTGCATTATATTCATTCAATTCAACATTAAACATAGATAATAGCATATTTTATAATAATCTTGTCAGATGGTATGGAGGGGCAGTATGGTCTGAAGAAAAGGCAAATATAAATAATTCCCAATTCTACAACAATAATGCTATTTATAAGGGTGGAGCAATTCACTATTCCTATTTTTGGATTCACTTTGGTTTTGCTTTAATAAATAATTCTTATATTTTTAACAATTCTGCAGATTATGGTGGTGCAATTTCCAGTTCTAGTGTAAATCCAGTTAGGATTTATAACAGTGAAATCTATGCGAATACTGCTACTTATGGGGCAGCTATTTCAAGATTAAGCCGTAATGCTATTGAAATAACTGATTCTAAGCTTTACAATAACACTGCTAAAAATGGAACTATATTATATTCATTTACTGTAGGAATAACCGAATTTAAAAACAATATTATTGAGAATAATACTGGGGAAACTGGAGTAATTTATTATATAGTTAGTGGGCGTATAAATAATATAACATCTAACTATGCTTTTAACTTTATCAATTGTACTATTAAAGATAATGATGCAATTAAAGGATTGTTTTACACCTATTTTGATATTTTGAATATAAGTGATTCCACTATAACATATAATGGTGGATGTTACAATAAGACAATTATTTATATAATGGAAATAGGTGAATTTTTCCAAAATAATAATTGGTGGGGTGTGGAAACTCCTGATTTTGATGATTTGGTTTATATTAATAATAAATCTGATGGCACTAATAAAGTTGATGATGATTATTATATTCCTAATGGCTGCACATCCGCTGTTCTTCAAATAGATAATGAATCTTTTGCTTTCTCATTTAGGATAGATTCTCCTGATCACTTTTGCGTTAATATTATTAAACAGGATGGCGGTGTTCTTCAGCGTAAATCTGATTTGACTTACTTCGGGCATACATATATCAGTGATGATGGATGGGTGTTTGGAAGTGGAGGTAATGATGACCCATATTGCAGTGAAAGATTAGAAGCTTTTGCAAAAATCATGGCTAAAGAAAATTGCATTATTGAAGAATTAATTAAAAGAGCTTGCGATTTAAAACAAGTAGCAGATTTGGGGCATTTCTTAGTTAAAGCACCAAATGGAACTTATGTCGCAGTGGATTATTGTTCTTCTAGAGGCAGAACAATTGAGTATGGTGTATTAAATCCTGGAGAATTCATAATCAGTCCTAACAATTATGACTATTATATTAAAGGAAATCTTTCAGATTTGAATTTAAGTGAAAAATTAGAAAATTTATCTCATTATACCATAGACACTGATTTGAATGAGGTTTTCAATGTAAGTGATTATGTTTTCGCAGCAAAATATTTGACCGCTATGGATAAATTCCGTACAAACACAAGAAATTGTGATTTCACATTTTATTATTATACAGAGATTACCGAAGGCTATGAAACTAAAGTTGTGGATGCTTACATATCCAATGATGATGGGTCAATGGCTTTTCCAGATTATCATGAGGCTCTAACCTCTAAGGATGTGCTATTTGGGGACAAATATGTTTATTATGAGATTATACCTATTATAATGGACCAAGTGTATCTTGGCCGATTTAATATTACAAGTTCACCTATTCCAATAAAAACCAAATTAATTGCTTCAGATATGAATATAATTTATGGTGCAGGTAGTTATCTAACTGTGAAATTAATGACAGATGTCAGTGGAAAGGTTTTAAAAAATCAAAATCTATCCATAAGGATATCCAATAAGCTTTATACTATAAAAACAAATGATCAAGGCATAGCTAAATTAGCGATTAATTTAAATCCAGGTACATATGCAGTAAGCATATCATTTGATGGATTTAATGGGTCTCAAGACTATCTTCCTTCATCAAAAAACATAAAAATCCTGGTTAAAAAAGCTAATGTCAAATTGATTGGATCCAACAAGGGTTTTAAAATAATAACTAAAATTAAAAACTATGTGGTTACTTTAAAAACTAATAAAGGGGTCTTGTTGAAAAATGCTAATCTTTATTTGAGGATTGGCGGAAAGACTTTTGTTGCTAAAACCAATAGCAAAGGTAAGGCAACCTTTAAAATCAGCAATTTTTATAGGAAAGGCAAATTCACTGCTAAAATCACTTTTAAAGGCAATAATTATTATAATAAATTAACCATATCTAAAAAAATCACAATAGTAAAAGATAAGGTTAAGTTTATTGCTAAAAACAAGGTTTTTAAGGTAAGGACTAAAATCAAAAAGTATTCTGTTACTTTAAAAACTATTAAAGGTGTTTTGATAAAAAAAGTTAGGCTTTATTTGAGGATTGGCGGAAAGACTTTTGTTGCTAAAACCAATAGCAAAGGTAAGGCAATCTTTAAAATCAGTAAATTTTACAGAAAAGGTAAATTCGCTGCTAAAATCAGTTTTAAAGGCACTAAGTATTATATTCCTTTAAGCCAAACTAAAAGAGTTTCTATAAGATGAATCTATCTTTTCTTCTTTTTTTTATTTTTTCTCATGTCTCGTCTTTTTTTTAAATTAAATGCATGTATGCACTTGCTTTCGCAAATATTTATATTGGGCTATTTTTAAAATATTCATAAAGAAGGCTGAATTTGTATAATTTGTGTGATTTTAGTTTTTTTTTTTAAACAAAATTAGATTTTAGGAGGGGCATTATGGACATGAATCTTATTAAGAATGCAGCAATTATTCTTGACTTTATTGTTTCAATCATTGCAGCAATGATGCAAGCTTCAAACCCTGGATTCTCAGGTATGTTATTCGGATTATCTGCAGTAATCTTATTTGTAGCTGTAATCTGTGTAATTGTTGAAGTCATCCAAAATAGAAATTGATTTTTTTTTCAAACATTTTTTTATTTTGGCTTTGTTGAAATCCTATAAATTTATGTAAAAATTTTTAAAAATTACTGTTAAAAAGATTTAAAATAAAATTTTAAAAAAGGTTTTCAACAGGCCCTTTATTTTTTTATTTTTTTATTATAGTTTTTAAATTAATTTCTTATATTTTTAATTTAATTTATTATAATTTTTAAATTATTTTATTATTATTTTTAAATTAATTTTATTATTATTTTTAAATTAATTTTATTATTATTTTTTTATTTCATTTTCATGCATTTTTATATTTTTTTAAAATTTTCAATTTTCATAAATTCAAGCAAATTCTTTATTTTAGGCTTTCCTTAATTTTTAGGGATTTTTTCATTTTCATTCTAATTTTATAGAATTGTTTTAATACATTATAACTTAATTTGTATTTCTTTCATTACTTTATATTAATTTTTAATAGAAAATATGTATTTTTTTAATGAAATTATTCTTATTTTTCCTTATTTTTCAATTATATTTCGTATAAATTGAAATTAAATTTTAGACTTTGTAATATCTTTTTTAGAAAAAGTATTATAGTATTTAAATCTTTTGTCTTTACATATAATATATAATCAGTACATTAATGTTAAGCTGAGCTAGCTCATTAGCGTACGATGATTTGAGATTAAGGTATGCCTTAACATACTTTAATATAGATTTGAAAAACTTTTTTAAAAAAGAAATTAGATTGAAATCTATTAACTTTGAAAATTTTGATTTGGGTTTTTAAAGTTAAACGGAATTCTTTAATTTTTTTGATTTGGATTCAAGAAGGTAATCTATTGGGATTTTTTGATTTGGATTCCTATAGATTAAAAATAGTGAAAACTATTTAGGTTGAGTATCTCAATTATTTCAATTTTAATAAAGTTTAATATTTTCAATCGGTATTAAATTAGTTGAATCATATCAGTTTTGATTTGATGATATGATTTAGCGGTTATTGGATTGAAATAGTTGGATGAGTCTTAAAATAAAAGTTTAAATTTTAATTTAGGACTATAAACTAAATATTTTAATAGAGGAGGATAAACTCTATGTCTGAAGATGTAAAAATTGTAATGTTTTGTTGTAACTGGTGTTCCTATGGTGGAGCAGATACTGCAGGTACTGCAAGAATGCAATACCCACCTAACATTCGTGTTATTAGAGTAATGTGTTCTGGAAGAATTGACCCTCAGTTTATTTTAAAAGCATTCAGAGACGGTGCTGATGGTGTATTCGTAGCAGGATGCCACATGGGTGACTGCCACTACGATGCAGGTAACTATAAACTTGACAGAAGAATGAGATTAGTTTATAAATTAGTCGAAGATATGGGAATCGGAAGAGAAAGAGTCCACCACGACTGGATTTCTGCTTCTGAAGGTGAAAAATTCGCTAGTTCTGTAAAAATGATGGTAAACAGAATTAAAGATTTAGGACCTTCCCCATTAAAAGCACAATTAGATGCTGAAGGATAAATTTAACTGGAGGATTATTTATGGTAGATAAAGCTAAAGTAGGAACTATGTGGCTCGGAGGATGCTCTGGTTGTCACTTATCCATTGCGGACTTTCACGAATCTTTATTAGATGTTTTAGAATTAGCACAATTCGAATTCTCACCAGTATTATGTGATACTAAATATGATGAAGTACATGAATTAGACGTACTCATTGTAGAAGGTGGAATTAGAAACGAAGAAAACAGAGAATTAGCAGAAATGTTAAGAGAAAAAGCTGGCCTCGTTATTGCATATGGTACTTGTGCAGCTTACGGTGGTATTCCTGGTCTCGGTAACTTACACACTGTTGAAGAATTAACTACTGAAGGTTACATCAACTCCTGCAGTACCGTAAACCCAGAAGGTATCATTCCTAACGAAGATGTACCAACCTTAGAAAGCAGAGTAAGACCATTAGGCGAAGCAATTCAAGTTGACTTATTGATTCCTGGTTGCCCTCCAAAATCTGACGTAGTAGCAGAAGCTATTCTTACCTTATTAAACGGAAGAACTATCGAATTACCAACCACTAACCTTTGTGAAGTATGTCCTAGAGAAAAACCACCTGCTGGACTCGCTATGGACTTCATTAAAAGACAATTTGAAGTTGGTAAACCAGAAGAAGATTTATGTTTAATTGCTCAAGGATTAGTATGTATGGGACCTGCAACCGTATCCTTATGTGGTGCACAATGCCCAAGTATTGCTATCCCATGTAGAGGATGCTACGGACCTACTGCTAAAGTAAACGATGCAGGTGCAAAAATGATTTCTGCGATTGCATCTGACTACGGTATTAACGAAGATAAAACCGTAGACCCTGAACAAGTAGCTGATCAATTAGATGATATTGTAGGTACTTTCTACACTTACACTTTACCAGCTGCTTTAGTCCCTGCTAAAATGCAAAAAGGAGGAAAATAATATGGTAAAACTTACTATGGAACCTGTAACTCGTATTGAAGGTCACGCAAAAATTACTGTACACCTTGACGAAGCAGGAAATGTAGAAGACACTAGATTACATGTTATGGAATTTAGAGGATTCGAAAAATTCTTACAAGGACGTCCAGCTGAGGAAGTACCTCGTATTGTACCTAGAATCTGTGGTATTTGTGATGTACAACACCACTTAGCAGCTGCTAAAGCTGTTGACCAAATCTATGGATTTGACGATGATGAAATCTTACCTGCTGCTTACAAAATGAGAGAATTAATGAACTGGGGATCTTACATGCACTCTCACGCTCTCCACTTCTACTTCTTAGCAGCACCTGATTTAGTCATTCCTGATGGAACCAGAAAAACTAGAAACGTTTTCCAAATTATCCAAGATATGCCAGAAGTTGCTTTACAAGCTATTAAAATCAGAAGAAATGGTTTAGATATTGTATCTGCAACTGGTGGTCGTCCAATTCACCCAACTTCCTCTACTCCTGGTGGTATTTCCACTGAATTAGATGAAGAAACTCAAGCTGACTTATTAGCAAAAGCTAAAGAAAACGTAGAATTAGCTCAAGCAACCATTGAATTAGCTGTACCTATCTTAGAAGAAAAAATTGACTTAGTCAAAACCTTAGGTTACTTCGGTGACACCCGTCACTGTGGTCTCGTTAACAATGGTGACTGGGATGTATATAACGGTGTAGTAAGAATAAAAGACAAAGATGGTTCTATTTACACTGAATATAACAACCTTGAATACAAAGACATTGTTGCTGAACACGTAAAACCTTACTCCTGGTTAAAATTCCCTTACATTAAGGAATTAGGTTACCCAGAAGGTATTTACAGAGTAGCACCATTATCTCGTATTAATGTTTGTGACAAAATGCCTGATGCAGCTCCTTTAGCACAAGGTGCTTTAGAAGACTTCAGAGACAAATTCGGTTATGCACAATACCCATTATTATTCCACTGGGCAAGATTAATCGAATTATTAGCTTCTGCTGAAATGGCTGTTGACGCTTTAGAAGGCGACTTATCCGGTGACAAATTCCCAGATGCATTAGAAAGAACTGCTGGTGAAGGTGCAGGTATTGTAGAAGCTGCTCGTGGTACTTTAATCCACCACTACACAACTGATGACGAAGGTTTAATCACC
>NZ_CACXNW010000054.1 GCF_902769175.1 uncultured Methanobrevibacter sp. | reverse complement strand
TTTTTTTTTTTTTTTTTTTTTTTTTTTTTTTTTTTTTTTTTTTTTTTTTTTTTTTTTTTTTTTTTTTTTTTTTTTTTTTTTTTTTTTTTTTAATTTTTTTTTTTTTTTTTTTAATCTGTTCTTTTAAATATTTTTATGATTTTATTTTTTTTCTAACTGTCTTTTTCAATAATTTTAATAATTTAAATTTATAAATATATTAATATCCAATTTAATTTATTATTCGTTTTTCAATTTAGGTGATACTATTAAAGTTTATTACAATTGCGGGCCATGTTTTTTAAGACAAGCAAAAGAAGCCATTGAACTTTCAACAGATGATGAGGAATTAAAGTTCAGATTGATTCAGGACATTTTATCATATATTGGTGAAAACTTTTCAAAAGACATGTCTTCAAATGCTACTGGATCACTGATTCATCAATATGTTAAAAAGGAAACCGGTTGCTATGACCCTTATTTAAATCAAAAGAAAGAGGGAAATGAAATTGCATTGTCATTAATGCCAAAGGTTAGGGAAATATTAAAGGACGATGACAGCTTAGAGGCTTATGTTAAGATAGCTATTGTAGGAAATATTCTTGATTTTGGCACATTTCATTTAGGCACTGAATTTGAATCAATGATTTTTGAAGGATTAAATAAGGAATTAGCCATAAATGAGATTGATAAATTTGAAGAGGCTTTAAGAAAGTATGATAATGTTCTTTATTTAGTGGACAATACTGGTGAAATCGTATTTGACAAGCTTTTGCTTGAAAAGATCAGGGAATATGATGTTGACATTACTGTAGCAGTTAAGGAAAGGCCTATTCTGAATGATGCATGTATGGAAGAGGCATTGGAAGCAGGATTGGATGAGGTAGCCACTTTAATCACTACAGGATCTGATTCTGTAGGTGTTGTAGAATCAATGATTAACGATGAATTTAAAGAGACACTATACAATTCCCCTTTTGTTATCGCTAAAGGAATGGGAAATTTTGAAGGATTGACAGAAATGAATTTTAAGGGACAGGATGTATTTGTATTGTTATGTACAAAATGTCCAGCTATTTCCAAGGAATTGGGAATTGCGGAAGGTTCACATGTTTTAAAGACTTTATAAGGATAGAATGTTAATTTATCTTTGGGGTGATTAGTTATGAAATTTGGATTTATAGGTTTTGGAGAAGTGTCATACACTTTATCAAAAATATTGTTGTCTTATGGATTTGATGTCATGACCTCTATAGAAGGAAGGTCTGATAAGACCAAAGAATTGGTTAATTCAATTGATATAACTGTTTTGGATAGTTTTGAAGATGTTTCCAGTGAGTCAGATATTCTAATATCAGCAAACAGTCCTCAAAGTGCATTGGCAGTTGCTTTAAAGTATGGCTCATTGACTGATGGATTATTCCTGGACTTCAATAATATCTCCCCTAATACAGCAAAGCAAATTGAGAATTATATAAGCGATGAGCATTTTATTGATTCAGCGATTATGGGTAGAGTAAGCTCTGATAAATTAAATCTTTATTTCTCAGGGAGAAAGGCTGAAGAATTTGTAGAAAGAATGAGAAACTACATTAAGGGTCATGATGCTCCAGAAGATGTTGAAGTGAACATTAAGGTTGTCAGTGATGAAATTGGTGATGTTTCCAAATTAAAGATTCTCAGAAGCTCTTATACAAAAGGAGTTTCAGCCCTATTGGTTGAAACATTTGAAACCGCTGAAAAATTGGGACTGGACGATGAATTATGGGAAATATTGGCATTAACTGAAAATAGGGATTTTGAAACTTCTTCCAAATCACGTATATCAAGTTCTAAGAGAAAATCCAAACGGAAATATGAGGAATTGGTAGAAGTTATGGAATTCTTGGATGGTGTTAATAAAAATAGAAAGTCTAAAATCATGGCTATAGCCACTAAGGATAAATTTGAGAAATTAAAAAATAGAAAAGGCAGAAAATAATTATTTTTTTATCATAAAGTAATTTGAGAATTAAAAATAGAAAAAATGTAGAAAGTAATTATTTTTTTATCATTAATATTTGAGAATTAAAAATAGAAAAGAGAGAAAATAATTATTCATTGCCTTAGAAATTTTAAATTAATTAATATATGATTGGAATTGATTAGTGGTCATGAATGCTTATTTTTACTCTCCAATCATTTCTTTTGTTTTTAATCAATTCTCCACTTACTGGAATATATCTTGAATCTAATATATATCTTAAATAAGTCACTTCTTTTGAAGGAAGCTTTAAATTTGTTTTTATCTTTATCTTCTTCTCTTTTATCTCACATGAGATCAGATTGTCCTTATCAACAAATATTTTGGCTTCAAGTCCTTCATGAACTTTTTTTGCTTCAAATTTAGTAAGATTCAATCCTGCTTCAAGTGTCATTAATGGGTTGATTTTCAAATCATGTCTCTTTCTGAATTTTTCATTGGCTTCCTTTGCAGAAACTCCCTTATCCACTTCTTCTGCAACATACCATGCTCTTTCAATGATCTTGTCAACATTCTGTTCTGGAGGTATGACTCCCTTTGATTCATAATGTCTCATTAATTTCAAGACTTCATCCTTTGTCACTTCCTCTTCTATGCAGCTTGCAGCAAGTCGAGTCATGACAGGACCGTAATCTCCTCTTCTAAAGCTTGCCCAAATGGATTCATCATCATCCTTATAAAATCTCCCTTCAACAATCCTATTGATTACCTTTCCATTCAAGTAAGCGATGTTTGTTAAGCTTGACCTTGAATATGTGTTCATCTTATGCTTGAGAACTTTCATGTTCCTTTTTCCAGGTATTGTTCCCTTTTCAATCTCTCTTTCCAATATTTCTATAGTTGTTTTTGGAAGCAATTTTCTAACATCTTTGGTTATTGTCAAATCATTTTTAAGGATATCCTTTCTGATGAATCTTCCAGATATCTTTTTAGGATTGGTCACTTCAGGAATAAGGTGAAAATCGATTTTTCTATCGAACTTTTGAGATAAAAATTCATTTATAGCATACCATCTGATTACATTTCTATTAGGAAAATCCTGTGGCATTCCAAGGAAACTTCCTTCTTGAATAAATCGTTCTGCATAGTTTTGAACCTCTTTTAGAGAGATGTCTGCAGCTGTAATATAGTCTGTAACGCCATCCTCATGCATTTTTGCAAGACGGATAGGGACACTATAGGATAAGATTAGTCTATGGTGCAATCCTTCAATTCCAACAACCTTGTCTGCACCTAATGCAAGAACCATCTCTTTTCTTGCTTCAAAAGGTGTGAAAAAAGAAGCATGATTTGCACTGTATCCCTTATTTAAATATACGACTACTTCATTTCCTTTTTCATCAGCTATTTCCTTAGCTCTTCTAATTAGTTCTTCATGTCCTTTGTGAACAGGATCAAAATCTGCACTGATTGCTATCATGGTTTGTTTCCTAAAATTTATAATCTGTTAAATAGTTTTAAAAAAAGCTTTATTTTAAGAATTAATTGATAAAAAATTAGTTTTTTTTATAAATGATTGGCTTTGAATTTTTTAAAAATTAATTGATAAAAATTAGTTAATGAATAAATAATAATCTTTGAATTCATTATTAATTTTAAATTATTATTTATTCAAATTCATGGCATTTTAGCCATTGTCTAATAAGTTTAATATTTTCAAATCTTATGGCATTTTAGCCATTGTCTAATAAGTTTAATATTTTCAAATCTTATGGCATTTAATAGCCATTGTCTAATAAGTTTAATATTCCAGTTGCCAATAACCAAATTCCAATTAAGGAACCGAGAATAACTGGATTATTGATGTAAGTTCCTATGATTATGTATATTACACCTAATAATATTCCTAATATTCCCATCCAGAATCCATATTTGTTGTCTCTGTTTCCAACGATTATGATAAGTCCGATTATGATTAGGAATATTCCTGCTAAATAGATAGTCAAAGCGGTTAAAAATGAAAATAGGCTTGGGTTAAATATCAATCCTAAACTTATTATTAACATTATTAATCCTAAAATGGCATTTAATAAGCCTCTTGTTGCATTGTATTCCACTTCACTAACTCCATTGGTTAATAAGAAGACTGCAAGCAATAAAACAGATAATCCAAGAATATCAGATGCTGCAATTACTCCAAACATTGGGAATGCAATTGTAATGATTCCTAATATGATTGCAATTAGGCTTACTGTAGTTTGTTTATGCAAGTTCTTTCCTCCTATTTCAATTTATAAATTTTCTTAAATAAAATTAATAATTCATATTATTAAACAATTTTCTAAATATTTAATAATGCATATTTTTTATAAAAATTTTTTAAATATTTAATAAATCATTATTATAAAGTTTTCTTAAATATTAATAATTCATATTTTTTATAAAATTTTCTTAAATATTTAATAAATCATTATTATTATAATATTTTTAGTATTTTTATAGTATTTATTATTTTATGATTTTTATTATTTAAAAATATTTGAAAATATTCTAATATAAAGGCAAATGTTTTACAGCAGTTTTGGACTTGTTCAAATCAGAGGATTTAACTTCTGCAATCCATTCATTTTTACATTCGCAGTCATATTCTATTTGGCTTTGGTCGAAGTTTGAATCGATGATTTTGTGTTTCAATTCATTATTGCACTTTTTGCAATTGTAAGGGCCTCTTCTTGAACCGAATCCTGAAGTGTCCATCAATGCAGGGATATTGACGTTTTGCCTGATTGTGTTGATGACTTCAACGGTTGACCAAATCCAAGGAGGCTGGTATGATCCTCTTCTCCAAAGTCTTTCGATTAGTGTTCCTCTGTGGATTGTTGCAGGACAGCATGAAACCCTGTCGACGCCAATATTTTCACAGTATGTTGCAGTTTCAATCGCTTCATTAATTGCTTCCTGTTCAGAGGTTAGTATAGGCTTTACAAATATGTATGCCTTGGATTTAATATTGTGCTTATTCTTATATTCTTTGATAAGATTAATTGCCTTTTCAAAGGTCTTATTGTTGAAACCCTTATTGATTTTGTTTAATCTGGTCTCTTCATTAGAGGTTTCCAAACCTATGCTGATTTCAAACAATTTGTCTCCAATTATATCAAAGATTTCATCTAAAACCTCTTCCTTAACATATTCTGGTCTGGATTCTACAACTATTTCACTGATTTCTTCCATATTGGCTAATTTGTTTAATACGTAATCTCTTGCCTCTTTTGGAACTTCATCTGGATTTAGGAAACTTCCTGATGCAAAGAGTTTTATAGCTATTTTATCTCCATTCTCATAATCTTGGTGGAAATCCCATTTGTTCATTTCCATTTCGAATAATTCAATGATTTTTGAATTTTCAATTGGCTTAAGGTAACAGTCTGAGATATAGCTGCACATTGTACATCCTCCGCTTGGTCCAAGTGCCCAAGAGCAGCCTGGTGTAGGCAAGATTAAAAATATGGTTTTTCCCTTTCCAGAATATAAAAGATCCTCTTGATACCAACTTGCAGAGAGGTCATCCAATTCTCTTATTTTGGCATATTCTATTGACCTATCTCTTATTTCTTTTGTTAATTCTCTAATTTCCATTGTTTAACCTAAAATTGCTTTTGATAAAATTAATTTATTGATAAAATATATTATATATCATTATATATTATTTAATTTATTTTAGTTTTTATTTATATTTTTTATTCATATTTTTCATTCATAACTTTTATCATGCGGTACATATTATACTAAAATTCTGGCTGTTCTTTATTGCATTATGATTATTATCTTCTATTATTATACTAAATTCTGCCTGGTCTTTATTGCATTATAATTATTATCTTCTATTTTTAATTTTTAGGCTTGCCTTACTTTTTTAATTATCCTTTTGATTTTTAAGCTTATTTTCCATTTAAGACTTTTAATTTTTATTTATTTAAATTATATTAAATTAAAATTTAGTTTGAAAAATATTAAATGTTCTATGTTATAAAAATTAAATCATTGTTTTTTAATTTTCATTTATTAAACAATATGTTGTTTGTTTTAATATTTTATAACAAATTATTATATTTATTATATTTTATTAACTCTTATTACTTGTTTATTCAATTTTTTTACATAATTCCTATTTCATTTTTCATTAATAATCTTTCATTTTTATATATATTTTTTTATAATTATTAATTGATTATTCAATAAATTTATAATAAATTAAACAAACACTATTTAATATATAAATCTTTCTATATTTTTTAAATAACAAATACTTTATAAGCTAGATAACATAATAAAGATTGGTGATAAATATGAAATTTGGTATAGAATTCGTACCTCAAATCCCATTAGATGAACTCGTAAGATTAGTAAAAATAGCAGAAGACGTTGGTTTTGAATACGCATGGATCACTGACCACTACAACAACAAAAACGTATACGAAACCTTAGCATTAATTGCAGCAAACACTGAAACCATTAAAATGGGTCCTGGTGTAACCAACCCATACGTAAGAAGCCCTGCAATTTCCGCTTCCGCAATCGCTACTATCGACGAAATTTCTAATGGTAGAGCAACCTTTGGTATTGGTCCTGGTGACAAAGCAACCTTTGACGCATTAGGTATCGCTTGGGAAAAACCTGTATCCACTATCAAAGCAGCTATTGCAGACATTAACACTTTATTAGACGGTGGAAAAACTGAAGCTGGTGCAGCATTAGGTGGAGCTAAAAAAGTACAAGATGCAATCCCTATTTACATGGGTGCACAAGGTCCTAAAATGTTAGAAACTGCTGGTGAAATCGCTGACGGTGTATTAATTAACGCTTCCAACCCTAAAGATTATGAAGCTGCTATGCCTATGATCAAAAAAGGAATCGGCGACCAAGCAAAAGACTTCGATGTAGCTGCATACACTGCTACTTCCATTGGTACTGACTCTGAAGCAGCTAAAAACGCTGCAAGAATCGTAGTTGCATTTATCGCAGCAGGTTCCCCACCTCCAGTAATTGCAAGACACGGATTACCTGAAGGATTCAACGAACAAATGGGTGGATTCTTAGCTAAAGGTGACTTCGGTGGAGCTATTGGCGCTGTAACCGACGAAGCACTCGAAGCATTCTCCGTATGTGGTACTCCTGATGAATTCATTCCTAAGATTGAAGCATTAGGTGAAATGGGTGTAACCCAATACGTAGCAGGATCTCCTGTAGGTAAAAACGTAGAAGAATCTATTAAATTATTAGGAGACGTAATTGCTAGCTTCTAAGGAAGCTACAATTCCTAATTTTTTAATTTTTTCTTTTTTTTAGCTTTATTAATTTAACAATTGTTATATTTATCTGCTTTTTTTAAGAACTTTTTTGTACTCTTTTTGATATACTATTTTTTAATTTAGCACTATTTTTTTAATTAGTCCTATTTAGTTCTATTTTTTTTTATTTAACTCTATTTTTTTAATTAATTTTAATTGGTTCTATTTTTTTTGAGGGTGTGTCACGATTATGACCATCAGTCACTTTTTTTCTTAACTTATTTTCCTTTAAATTTATATACAATGAAGTACAATCTATTATTATAG
>NZ_CACXNW010000053.1 GCF_902769175.1 uncultured Methanobrevibacter sp. | reverse complement strand
TTATTTCTATAATAATAGATTGTACTTCATTGTATATAAATTTAAAGGAAAATAAGTTAAGAAAAATGTGGGTGATGGTCCTAATCGTGACACACCCTCTTATTTTTAATTTTAAAAAGCAAGTAAGTACTTACATGCGAAAATTATATATATGTCCTTTTTTAAAAATTTATTTGTTATGTGTAAAGTATTTATGTGTGGAATTTTTATGAGGAAAAACTTTTTAATATTTTTATGATGAATGACTTTTTTATATTTTGTATGAGGAAAGTGTTTTTTGTATTTTTATGGGGAGTTACTTTTTTTATGAATTTTTCATGTCAAATATTCTTATGCATAATGAATTAATTAATTAATTGTGTGTTTTTTATGAAAGGAAAAATCTTGAAACTTGCTTGTATTTTTATTATTATTATGTTCTGTCTATCACCTTTAGGTGCAGCACATTTAGATATGGAAGATAATAATACTAAGGGTGTTAGCAAAGATACAAATAGTATTAATTGCGATGATGTAAATTATACTATAGTTGACCATGATGACAAAACAAATCATGACAAATCTGTAGAAGTAAAGAATCAGACTGTTGAGACTAAAGATATTAAAGATACTAAAGATAGTGATCCTAATTTAAATCTTCATATTGTAGATATTTATAAAGGAGAAAGTGTTGTTGTTGAAGTTACCGCTGATAAAACTTTCACTCAAAATGTTGAGGTTAAATTAACTGGTGTTGACAAGGTTTATCCTGTGAAAGTTGAAGATGGTTCTGGAAAAATCACTATTGATGGTTTAGCTCCAAAAGAATATACTGCCACTATTGATTTTGATGGGGACAGTAGTTTCTTGCCTAGCAGTGCTAGTGAAACTTTCACAGTAAAAGACCAAGTTGACCCTGGTTTAAATATCAGAGTTGAAAGCGTTGCTCAAGGTGAAAAGCCTATTGCTAAAGTCACTGCAAACAGTTCTTTAAATGGTGTTGCAGTTGTTAAAGTAAACAGCTCGAAGATTTAGAGCCAGGAGACTATTCTGCAACAGTTAATTTTAAAGGAGATAAACTTTTCAAACCTTCTGAAAAAACAACAAACTTTAAAGTAACTGAAAAGGAATTAGCTGATCCTAATTTGAGCATATCTGTTAAAGACATCAATAAAGGTGAAAATCCAGTTGCAGTAATCAGAGCAGACAGTTCTTTAAATGGATTTATGGATGTTCAATTGAACAATTCAGATGAAATCTATCCTGTTAAGATTGTTGACGGTGCTGGAAATGTAACCATTACCAAAAATCTTAAGCCAGGTACCTATAGTGCTACAGTAAGTTTTGATGGAGATAAAACATTTAAACCATCTGAAGATACCACATCTTTCACTATTAAGGAAGATCCTGAATTAAAGATAAATGTAAAAAATGTCGCTCACGGTAAAAATGCAGTTGTTGATATTAAGGCAAACAATAAATTTAATCAGTATGTGGAAGTTAAATTAAACAATTCTAACACTATTTACACTGTTAAGGTTGTTGATGGTGTTGGAAACATTAAAATACCTGACATTCTTCCTGCTGGTGAATATACTGCAACTGTAAGCTATGGCGGTAATAATGTATTTATGCCATGTGAAAGCAGCACTACATTTACTGTAATGAAAAAAGGAATAGTTAATCCAGGTGTAAGCATTTCTGTTTCTAATATTAACAAGGGAGAAAAGCCTGTTGCTGTAATCCATGCCAACAATACCTTGTCTGGATTTATGGATGTTAAATTAAATAATTCTGCAACTGTTTATCCTGTTAAGGTTACTAATGGTGTAGGAAATGTAACAATTAATGAAAATATTGCTCCTGGAAAATACAGTGCTACCGTAGTCTTTGATGGAGACAACACATTTGAATCTGCTGAAGACCGCACTGTTTTCACTGTTAAAGAAGACCCCGCTCTCAACATTAAAGTAGATGATGTTACTCAAGGTGAAGATATAGTTGTGGAAGTTAAGGCAAACAATACCTTTAATCATTATGTGGAAGTTAAATTAAACTCTACTGGTGATGCTTATCCTGTAAAGGTTGTTGATGGTTATGGAAAAACCATAATCACCGATAAATTTGCTCCAGCTGACTATGTTGCAACTGTAAGCTATGGCGGTGACGATACTTTTATGGCTGGTGAAGATAGCACAAATTTCAAAGTTATGAGAGAGAGTCCTAATTTAAGCATTAAAGTTGATGACATTATCAGAGGAGATAAGGTTTTTGCTGAAATTAATGCTAATGACACTCTTAATGGGATTGTAGAAGTAAAGTTAAGCAATTCTGACAAATCTTACTTTGCTAAAATTGTTAATGGTTATGGTAACTTAACCATTGATGAAGAGTTAGCTATTGGAAAATACTCAGCTACTGTTAGCTTTGAAGGTAATGAAAAATTCAGAGCTGAAGAAAAATCCACTTCCTTTAATGTAGACCCAAGAGGTTTAACTGATCCTAAGATCACTCTTGAAATTGAAAACATCAATAAAGGTGATCATGCTGTTGCTGTAGTCCATGCTAATGATAGCTTATCTGGAATAATGGAACTTAAATTAAATAATTCCGGTTCCGTTTATCCGATTAAGGTTGTTGATGGTGTTGGAAAAGTAACTATCACTGAAAACCTTTTAGCAGGCAAATACCTTGCTACTGTCAATTACATTGGTGATGATACCTTTAAGGCAGGAGAAGATAGTGTTGAATTCACTGTTAAACAAGACCCTGAATTGCAAGTGTCAATTGAAAATATCACTTATGGTGAAGATTTTGTTGCTAAAATCACCGCAAACAGTTCCTTTAATGGTTATGTAAACGTAAAAATGGGTGGTTCCTCTACCGATTACGTTGCAAAAGTTGTTGATGGTGTTGGAAGTGTCAAATTTGCTGAATCTCTCAATCCAGGAAATTACACTATTACTGCAAAATATGCTGGTGATGATACATTTTATGCATCTAAGACAACCACCTCTTTCACCGTAATGAAATACAGTCCTGATTTAAGCATATCTGTAGATGATATTTATGTTGGTGAAGATGCAGTAGCTGAAATTAAAGCAAACAGCAGTTTAAATGAATATGTTGAAGTTAAATTTAGCAATTC
The DNA here is from genome assembly GCF_902769175.1 of uncultured Methanobrevibacter sp. Classification (GTDB taxonomy): domain Archaea; phylum Methanobacteriota; class Methanobacteria; order Methanobacteriales; family Methanobacteriaceae; genus Methanobrevibacter. The sequence goes on along the minus strand of NZ_CACXNW010000053.1, from coordinate 5,552 downwards.
TGAAACTATTTATCCTGTAAAACTTGTTAATGGTGAAGGAACTGTAAAAATCTCTAATCTTCCATATGGAGATTATTCCGTTACTGTCACATTTAATGGCAATGAAAATTTCAGAGCAGAACAAAAAATCACTAACTTTGCTGTAAATAGGTTTGACCCTAATTTAAGCGTAAAAGTCAATGATATTCATGTAAGCGAAAAAGATGTTGCTAATGTTAACGCAAACAGCAGTTTAAACGGAATTGTAAATATTAAATTAAACAACTCTGATGCTGTTTATACTGTAAAACTTGTCAATGGTGCTGGATCTGTAACAATTGATGAAGACCTTGCTGCAGGCAATTACATTGCTACTGCTAGCTTTGATGGTGACGATAAGTTTTTACCTAGTGAAAAAACTGGTGCTTTTGTTGTAAATAAGAATGATGCTAATTTAATGATAAAAGTTCAAGATATTAAAGTAGGTGAAAAAGCTGTTGCAGAAATCCAAGCAGACAAGAGATTAAATGGTATTGTTAAAGTTAGCTTAAAGAATTCAAATTCTGAATTTGCTGTAAATGTGGTTGATGGTCATGGAAATCTAACTATTGATGAAGACCTTGCTGCAGGCAGTTACATTGCTACTGCTAGCTTTGCAAGTGATGATATGTTCTTGGATGATGAAGCTTCTGTAAGTTTTGATGTTAAAAAGAACAGTCCAGATTTCCAGTTAAAAATCAATGACATTATTGAAACAGAAAAATTAGCTATTGAAATTAAGGCAGACAGCAGATTAAATGGATTTGTGGAAATTAAATTGAACGACTCTGATGAAATTTATCATGTTAAAGTTGTTAATGGTTCTGCAAAGCTCCAACTTGATAAGGTATTCACTCCTGGTGTATACTCTGCCACTCTTGGTTTCAATGGTGACAGCATGTTTTTAGCTGATGAAAAAACTGTTCCATTCACTGTAAAGGATAAGGCATCTGCTTTAATAGATCCTAATATGAACATTCAAGTAAAAAACATTACTTTTGTTGATAATGCAGTTGTTTCTTTAAGCACAAACACCAGATTCACTGGAAACGTTGATGTTCAAGTAGGAACTAAAAATTATGTTGTTAAAGTGACTAATGGTAAAGGATCAGTATCTATTCCTAATTTAGCAATAGGAACTTATTCTGTAAAGGCAACATTCAAACAGGATGATGTCTTTAAAAACAGTACCAAATCCACTAAATTTGCAGTTCAAAAAGCAACTCCAACAATTACTGCAAGTGCAAAAACCTTTCTTGATACCCAAAAAACCAAACAATACTTTATTACCTTAAAAAATAAAGGTAAAGTATTAAGCAATAAAAAGGTAACTTTAAAGGTTGATGGTGTAGTTTACAGTGCTAAAACCAATGCAAAAGGTGTTGCAACTTTTAAAATGACTAAATTGACTAAATTAGGCGCTAAAAATGCAGTCATTAGTTTTGCTGGTGACAAAGACTATAATAAAATAAGTTCTAAATCTAAAATCACTGTTAAATTTGCTACCATTGGAAAAGGAAACAAAAGAACAGCTATGGTAAAAAAGATTCAAAGAGCTTTAAAGAACAATAAGTTTTATGTCACTTATAAAGGCAAAAGCTTAAAAGTTGATGGCGTATATGGTTATTATACTGTCATTGCTGTTAAACTCTTCCAAAAAGCTAAAAAATTGCAAGTAACTGGAAGTGTTGATCAAAACACTGCTAAAAAACTTAAAATAATTTAGTTTCTTTGGTTTCGCTTAAATTAAATGGAGAATAGAAGGATTTATTTGATATTTCTCTTCTTTTAATTTAATTAAATGGAAAGTAGAAGGATTTATTTGATATTTTCCTTCTTTTAGTTTAGTTAAATGGAAAGTAGAAGGATTTATTTGATATTTTTCCTTCTTTCATCTTTCTATTTGTCTGATATATTTTTTTATTTTTTATTCTTTTTTCTTTTTTTTAGTTTTTTTTATCCATTTTTTTGTATTTTTTTATTTTAATTTTCTTTTCTTTTTAGTGGATTTTTCTCTTCTTCTTATTTTTTTATTTTTCAATCCCTTTTAGGTTTAATTTTTAATTTTAATTCTGTTTTTTTTTTTATTTTTCAATCTATTATGTTTATATTTTTTTTAATTTTCATCCTGTTTTTTTATTTTTTCAATCAATTTTTAATGTTTTATCATTATTATCAAAATTTATCTTTTTTAGCTATTTTTTCCAAATATTTTTAAAACTATTCTAAAATTAAAAAATAAATAATATATATTAGTTTTTTTAAAAATATAATATATATAATAAGTAAAAATTCAATCATACTTAAAATAATTTATATTTCTTAATTTTATATTAACAATATCTCATTTTTGTCTAATTTCGAATATTTTTTTTTTAAAAAATATTTTAGATAATTATAAATATCATGTTTTTTAAACTATTTTAAGAAATTAAATAATTGTTAATTATTTATCATTATAAATATGATGAATTACAAATAATATATTATAATAACAATTATTATATTGTATGATGAATTTTTTTAAATAAAATTTATTAATTAATTTATTGAAAGGAGTTAAAATCTATGACTGATCTTACTAAGATGTTTAATCCTGACTCTGTAGCTGTAGTTGGAGCTTCTAACTCAGTAGGAAAAGTTGGATATATTATTGTAAATAATATAGTCAATGATGGTTTTAAAGGAAATATCTATCCTATAAACCCAAAAGATGATGAAGTTCAAGGATTAAAAGCATATAAAAATGTATCTGATTTGCCAGAAGTACCAGACCTTGTAATTATTTCTATTCCAAGTAAATTAGTAAACCCTGTTGTTGAAGAATGTGGGGAATTTGGAGTAAAAAATATGGTAGTCATCACTGCTGGATTTAAGGAAATCGGTGGTGAAGGTGTAGAAAGAGAAAATGAGCTTGTCGCTCTTGGCCAAAAATATGGCATAAATATTATTGGTCCTAACAGTTTAGGTACTACTGATTCACACACTCCTCTAAACTCTTCATTTTCACAGATCATGCCTCCTGAAGGAAATATTGCATTCATTTCCCAAAGTGGAGCTATGATGGTAGCTATTATTGACTGGAGTGTAACTGCAGGAATCGGTTTCAGTAAAATTATCAGTTTAGGTAATAAAGCTGGAATCACTGAAATAGAATTGATTGAATTCTTAGCTGATGATGATGACACTGCTGTTGTAATCTGTTATCTTGAATCAATTGCAGAAGATGAAGACTTCATAAGAACATTAAGAAAGGTATCTTACAAAAAACCTGTTGTAATCTTGAAATCAGGTTCCAGTTCTGCAGGTGCTGAAGCTGCATCCTCACATACTGGTGCATTAGCAGGTAGTGACATTGCATTTGACACTGCATTTAAGCAAGCTGGAGTATTTAGAGTTACAACTATGGATGAATTATTTGATGTAGGTTTAGCATTTTCCAAATGTCCTTTGCCAACTGGACGTAACCTTGCAATCATTACAAATGCAGGTGGTGGAGGTGTAGTGTCTGTAGACGCTATGGAAAGATATGGTTTGGATCTTGTTAAATTTGATGAGGAAACTAATGCAAGACTAAAAGAAGCAGTACCTGAAGAAGGAAGTATTAAGAACCCTATTGATGTATTAGGTGATGCTCCTGTTATCAGATATAAGGAATCTTTAGAAGCTGTATTGGATTCTGATGATGTTGATGGTTTAGTTGTTATGGTATGTCCTACTGCATCTGCAGATGCTGATGGAATTGCACAAGCTCTAGTAGAAGGGTCAAGTGGATTCGACAAACCTGTTATTGCTGTAAATATGGGTGGACCTACCTTTGAAAACGCTAACGATGTATTAAGAGACAATGGAATTCCTACCTATGTATTCCCTGAAACTGCTGTAAAGGTATTTGACTATCTTGCAAGATTTGCTGCTGTTCAAGAAAGACATTATGATGACCCTGTTGGAGAAGTTAATGATGTTGATAAGGAAGCAGTTGAGGCTATCTTTGCAAAAGTGAAAGAAGAAGAAAGAGACACCTTGCTTGGTAGTGAAGCTTATGCTGTAGTTGAAGCATATGGCATTGAAGCAGCTCCTATTAAATTAGCAACTTCTGCAGAAGAAGCAGGTGTTCTTGCTGAAGAAATGGAATTCCCAGTTGTACTTAAGATTGCTTCTGATAAGATTTTACACAAATCCGATATTGGTGGTGTAAAAGTAGGTATCCAATCTAAAGAAGAAGCAGAAGAAGTATTCGAAGAAATTATGGCTAATGCTAAGAAAGCTCATCCAGACATTATTCCAAATGGTGTAGAAGTTCAAAAAATGATGGACTCTGGTATAGAAGTTCTTGTAGGAATGATTAGAGATGCACAATTTGGTCCTATGATTGCATTTGGTATGGGTGGAGTTCTTGTAAACCTTTTAGAAGATGTTTCATTTAAATTGGCAAGAGGTTTAACTACCGAAGAAATTGTTGAACAAATGGAAGACACTAAAGTAATTGGATTACTTAAAGGTTTCAGAGGAGAAGCTCCTGGTGATATTGAAGCTGTCAAATCAGCTATTATCAGAGTTGCTAGATTAACTTTAGACTTCCCTGAAATTTCAGAACTTGATATAAATCCTATCTTTGTATATGAGAAAGGATCAAGTGCATTAGATATTAAAATTAAATTAGGTTAATATTATTATTAATCTATTTTTTATTTTTTCTTTTTTTATATTATATATAAAATATTTTTTTTATACTAAATTCTTTACACTATTTTTTTATACTAAATTTATAATACTATTTTTTTTTATACTAAATTTATAATACTATTTTTTTTTATCCATTTGATATTTTTCCTTTTTATTTAATCATTTCCTAATTTTTTTTATTTTTTTTCATTGATTTCGAAAGTTCATATTTTTATTTAGTTTTTATTCCATTTTTCTATTTTTTTATTCATTTTTTTTTTTTTAAGAATTTTTTTTATTTCCTTTAATTAGTATTTAAAGAAAATATTAATTATCCTATTATATTTCATTAATTTTATAATTTTTCTATGCTTTATTCAATTTTCCTTACTTTTTAATCCTATTTCTTCAATTTTCTAAATTTTTTTATTTACTTATATATAAACTTTTCTATATTTTTCTAATTTTTTCCATTTTTTTGCTCATTGGCAAAAGATCAGTAAAAACAATTTCTGGTTTAGTTTTAATGTTACCAAACAAAAAAATATTTTAATAAATAAATTGTATGTAAAGTATTTTATTTTATCTATAGTATTCATTTTGTCTTTTATTTTAAATTTATAAAATAAAATATTGGAATAATTAAATTTTTTAAATTTTTGCAATATTTAATTTTTATTTTTGTAAATGTTGTAACTTTCCCTAATAGATGTGCTACAATGTAGCATGATTATGATTATATGATATCAATTCATTTTTTATCATAATTTTTCGTGAGAACCTAAGTTTAACTTAGTGTTTGATGTTGGTTAAGTAGATGTGGTGATATTTGATTGTTATGTCTGTGATGTAATGATTTAATATTTGTG
>NZ_CACXNW010000052.1 GCF_902769175.1 uncultured Methanobrevibacter sp. | reverse complement strand
TACTGACTGGTGAGGCAATATATGTTGACCGAAACAGGAAAAACATCAAATGTGAGAATCTTGCCATCGAAGAGGATGCAATCCTATTAATCGATGGAAACAATATAAATATTGATGTAAACAATTTGTATTACAGTTATTTTACAAGTGTTGGCATTTTGAACATGGGCGGAATATTAGACATGGCCCCAATAATGTATAAAACCCTCACATTAGGAATTGCAGGTGACGAGTACCATACATATTACTATGAATATGATAATAAGACTGGTCAATTTGCATTTAAAGTACATACTGACATTCGTGGCGGCAAAAGAGAAGGAATAGAACTCATCCAAACTTATATATTTAATATAACTAGCTATAATGATATTTACAAATCATTATTTAATCATAATTATAGCACCTCCGTCACTCAAATTGCAGATGTGCTAGTCACTAGCGTAGATGATTATAGAGGAATCTTTACAAAAGAGAAAGCAATTCCAAGCATGTTAAATATTAATTGTGAAAACCAAACAAAGGCATTGAATGTTGTCTTTTCCAAACCTATTCTTGTTGAATCAACATTTTGCTGGAACCTAAAGGAATTAGGATACAATGTAATCAACATCAATGGTAACGGCTCAACAATCCATGCTGAAACCAAACCTCGTGAAGAATTCAAATGGGCAATTACTGCTGAAGGAGATTATACTCTAACAGCATCCAACATTAAAGTGGAAGGATTCAACACAGCAATCGTGAATAATGGAATATGCATTTTAAACAATGTAACCTTACATAACAACAAAATGGATTACATTTGTGAAAGAGATGATGGTGCAGCTATGCTTAACAGTGGCTTTGTAATAGCTAATGATTGCACTTTTACCGACAATTATGCAAAAAACGGCGGTGCCATATTCAGCCAAGGACAATTAATCTTAAATAACTGCACATATAATGACAACACAGGTTACGGAACAGGAAACGACATATTAAATGTAGACAAAGGATCCGTATTCATAAATGGCAAAGAGATAAAAGGATCACAAGGAACAGTTACTTATGTTGAAAGCATATCAGATACAGCTACCGCCTTAATATCTGCTGTTGTTGGTGTTGGAACAGTTCTTTTAGGTGTAGCATCAGGTGCAATTGCTTTTGTATTAAGTGGAGGCAATGTTGTTGTTGCAGTTGCCGTTGGTGTTGCTGCTGGTGCTGCTATAGGAGGTATTGTTGGAACTGCTGCAGCCCGTGCAATTACTTCCGGCCAATATAATTTAGCATATGATAGGGTAAGTACATTGATAATCCTCTACAATGCTAATGAAGCTATTTAAGATATAATTTAGCATATGATAGGGTAAGTACAGCCATACAACTTATTAGAGGATGTGTCGTGTTAGGCATAGAAGCAGGAATGATTGGTGCATCAGTTATAGGTCCTTCACAATGCAAAATCAATAACATTGAATATAACTATGTAGATGAAAATGATTATCAAATAAAAGATATCAAATCAAATAAGAACCAAGGAGGATGGGAAAATAGATATGAAAAATTAGTTCAAAATGAAAAATTAAAAATCCAAGAGGCTATTGAATATAGAATAAATGGTATGAAAGATTATTCCGGAGGCAAAAATATTGTAAAAATAACTGCAGTAGGAAGCGAACGTATAATAGTCTATAAATTCCAATACGTTTTACAAGTAACTATGGACAAAGGAGGAGTTTTCCTTTATTTCCCAGCTGAAAATCATGCTTTCCCAGTAGGCTTTTCAGGAAATTTATGTATTGGATAAATGAAAAATTATATATTCATCATTATTGATGAATCAGACATTAAAGGAGAGCATAAATGAATTAATGCATTATCTCTTCTTTCATGCTCTTTTTATTTAAAACTCTTTTTATTCATTTCAGTAATGAATTCTTTCATACTTTTTTTATTTTAAAACTCTTTTTATCTTTTCAGCATGAATATTTTGTATAATCTATTTTCACTAATACAGCTAAAGTTTTACTTATTTTTTAATTAAAAACTTAAAATATATTAAAAAAGCTTTAAAATAAACCAACATACCTATTTTAAAAAAAAACATAAAACAAATAAAAAAAGCTTTAAAATAAACATTCTAAATCCTTATTAAAAAGATCAAATCATATTTAATCAAAATAGTAAAAAAAAGATAAATATAAAATAATTAGAAATTAATAAAAAAAAGAAAAAATAAAAAAATAAAAATTTTTATTTTTATCTGACTCTAATGCTGGAAGTTTTAGAAACAATATAATTGCCATTTGCAGAAAGGATTACAACTTTATGATTTCCTCTTTTAAGAGATTTTGTATTGAAATTTGCAATTCCTTTTGAATTGGTCTTGACATAATATGTTTTAAACTTCTTGCCAGTGTAGACTTTTAATTTGAGCTTAAGTCCACTAATATACTTTTTAGTTGAGTAATGCTTTACAGCAACCTTAAAGTACTTCTTAGCTTTGTATTTTACACTGACTTTAGGAGCACTGACAATAGTTTTTGCCTTATTGAGTGTAATTGAAGAAGTAAATTTAGCAATATCATATATCTTGTTTGATGAACTTACTTCAACTTTATGTGTTCCAATAGACAATGAAGAGCCTTTAAATGCTGCTATTCCTTTAGAATTGGTAGTCACATAGTATGTTTTATACTTCTTGCCGGTATAGACCTTTAAAGTTAGCTTTATGCCGGAAAGTGGTTCTTTACTATATTTATCAAGAACTTTTACATTAAATGTTCTTCCAGAACGATAGTAGGTGATAAGTTTAGCCCTTCTAACGCTTGTGGATAATTTAGTAACAGATTTTCCACCTTGGTTAATGATGTCAATAACATCCATATTCAAGGATTTTGCATATTTAAAGCTTGCTTTAGCGTTTACCAATAATAAGTCTTTTACAATAATAGAGCCATCTCTTCTATCCTTTAGGGTAACAGTGTAATTAGGGATTTTGCTAACTTGAGATCCTGAACTTGTAGCAAAGTACAATGTGTAGGAGTCATTTCCATCGGATTTCAATTTTAGACTTAAAACATTTGATAATTTAAATGTTTCTCCTGCTTTAGACTTGAAGATGTCACTTATAACAACATCATTTTTACCCCCAAAAGTTATTGTTTGCTGTGATATTTAATTTAGAGAAATCTATTTTAGGCAAACAATCATTAATGAAATATAATGTTGAAGCTACTGGATTATTATTGTCAAAGATACAATTAGTTATTATAGTTTTATCACTTGAATTCCAAGCAATTGCACTTCCATATTTTGCAGAGTTATTGATAAAGCTACAATTTTCAATTGTAGTTCCTCCACTCCATGGATTGAAATAAATAGCTCCACCGTATTCAGTTGCAACATTATTAATGAAAACACAATTGATAATCTTATTCACTCCATCAGCAAATATTGCAGCTCCATTTTGAGAAGTATAATTCTTAATGGTACAATTGATAATATATGCATCACAACTATATGTCCAAATGGCAGAATCATTTCCATCTTCAAAATTACAATTATAAATATTTGCTAAAGCCATATTTGAAACACGAATGAATGAATCCTTAGTGAAGTTAGAAATGTCTATAGTTCCCCATGCATGATCCAAACCTAAAGTAGAATGAATGAATTGGCAATTATTTACTTCAACATCTGCGAAAAGTGAAGCTACAGCAATATTTTCAAAAATGCAATCTTCAAAATAAAGGAAAGGATAATCTGTGGATATCCAAGATTTCATATTTGTAGAATTTGAAATGAATTTAATATTTTCAAAATTTAAATATTCTACAACTGGAGGTTCAGAATATGGAATATTAAAAATATCTCCGAACTTATCAGATTTAATAATTGCTTTATCTCCTTTACCTACAAATGTTAAGGATTTATTTACTGTAAGGTATTCACTACCAAAATAAGTACCACTAAGCTATATAGTACCATTTTCCTCAGCATTGCCAATTTCTGTTTGAAGTTCTGAAAATGTCTTTTCAGTTACTTCATCATCGGATTCATCATTGAGAACATTTGAAGAGCTATCCTCTCCTATTTCAACTGAATCCATTACGCTTATTTCATTAGGATCCTCAGATATTATAGAACCAATATCTGATGAATCATCTGTGTCAATAGATGATGCGGAAACGATTCCTAAACTTAATATGAAAATTAATAAGATAGGAATAACCAAATATTTCGTTTGCACTTTAATATTTTTCATTTTTCCTCACCCCATAATTAACTAAATTTTTCTAAAAAAATACATAAATTCGTTAACTATGTTAAATAATTTATTTTTTATACTTAATAAGAGTTACTAATTTTGTTCAATAAGCATAAAACAAATTATTGAAAAAAAGATTAGAAAAAAATTGAAAAAAAAGATATTGAAAAAATATGTTTAAAAAATATTTGAAAAAAAAAAGATATTAAAAATATATGTTGGAAAATTATTCAGTTCTATATGGTCCAAACATTTTTAGCTTCTCACTTGCTATCAAAGATGCAAAGTTTCCAGATTCAATCAAAGTTTTGCTATTTAACCTGGTTGATATGTATGCGGCCATATAAGAATTACCACATCCAGTAGCATCTACAATATTTTCACATTGAACTGAATTTATTTTAATACTTGTACCATCAACCCCTAAAATTCTTGAACCTTTACTTCCATTTGTAATAACTAAATTGGTACCTTCAAAATTTACATCATTTATGATTTCAAATTCACCTTCATCCAAGAAAATTGTTTCACTAATTGAAAATAAATAATCCAAATCATCAGATTGTTTTAGTATCATCGAATTATCTTCACCTTCAAATCTCAGGAATCCCTGAAGTGAAACGAAAATTGGAACATCAAATGATCTTAGGTAATCCAATGTTTCCTTTGGAAAGTCATTGCTGTTAAGTGGTGTCAATACAAATGCATCAATGCTATCGTCATCAATATCATATTCATCAAAGATAATTTTTAGTTCTTCCTTTTTAATTGGAATGTTTGCAAAATTAGTTGATTGCTTTCTAATGTCTAAATTGTTATTATTAGGATATTCATTTATAAAATGATGAGTATTATCCTTTAAAATAAGCTTTACCTTTGATTCATCTGGAAATTCCTTGATTAAATCAGGATTGGAAGCATTTACAATAGCTAAATAATCCTTGAAAAACTTTTCATAGACGAAGCTTTGAAAATAGCTTGCTCCACCTACTTTCGAGTACCTTTCATCCCCAATGATAATCAAATCTTCACATACCAGACCAATTAAAACAAGTGTCATGTCAATCAACATATTTTCTTTTTAAATATATATAAATCTTAATGTAATCATAAGTTTTATTTATTTTAAAACTAAATTTAGTTAATGTATCAAAATATTCAAAACAAACTTGAAATAAAACTTTTTGAACAAGAAACAAAAATATTCAAAACAAACTTGAAATAAAACTTTTTGAATAAGAAACAAAAAATTTCAAAATAGACTTGAAAAAAAATCTTTGAACAAGAATCAAAGATATCAAAATAAACTTGAAATAAAACTTTTTGAATAAGAAACAAATAGAAGGACAATTGAATGAATTTTTTAAATCTTCCACTTAACATCATCCTAGGAAATATAATATCTTTTTTTGCTTCCATTGTGCTCATATTAAGTTGTGTAGTCAATGACAAAAGACAAGCTTACAAATATCAGGTAATTGAAGCACTAATACTTACTGTTTCATCTGCTTTCTTCCTATCATGGACTGGAATACTTACAATGATTATTGCTGCTGCAAGGAATTATTTGGTGATGAATGAAAAGCTAAGCTCTAAATTAGCTATAATGTTTATAATAATTACCCTTATCATTTGTCCTATAATCAATACAATGGGTTGGATTGGCCTTCTTCCTATGGTTGGAATCATACAGCTTACAATCTGCAACTACTATATGAAAACAATCAAATGGATTAAGGTAGCATTTATAGTGAATTTATTGATTTATGCGGTTTACTTTATAGGAATCTATGATTTCGTATCCTGTGCCACTCAAATAATTACTGCAATCATTGGATTTGTTTCATTAATGAAATTAATTTATGATGAAAAAAAGGATTCCAGCATTAATGAATGAAAAAATAAAAAAGATTCAAAAATAATGCAATAAAAAAAAAAAGAATAATAATTAAAAACAACACAAAAAAGAAAGAAATCGAAAAAAAAAAAAAAAACAAAAACACAAAAAATAATATAAAAAAGAAAGGATATGAAAAGAATATTCCAAAATTAACACATTAAAAAGAAAGAATGAAAAAGAAATGGAATTATACATATCCATTTTCTTCCAAGAATTTATTAAAGAAATACATATCCATGGAATATTGATCTTCAAATTCGAAATATTGGCATCCTTCAGTTAAAAAGATTTCATTTTCCCTATCAGCATCATCATTAAAATGATTGCTATGGGTCCAAATACTATTTTCAGAATAGATGGAATTACCTTTTCCTGCAATATTGTTTGTGAAGTTAGAACCAATAATAAATAATTTCTCACCGCTATTTTCTGGAATGAATATAGCGCCACCACATTCTCCTGCAGTATTATTTTCAAAATTACATTCCTTAATTAGCCTAAAATAAATAGTACTTATTGCTCCACCAGATTCATTAACATGATTGCCTATGAAATTACAATTTTCGATACTGTCAATGTGAGACAAATATATTACTCCTCTCATATCAGCAGAGTTGTTAATAATATTGCTGTTCCTTAAGTTTAATTTGCATGATCCATGAATGCAAGCACACTTATTAGCAGAATTATTTATCATATTACAGTCATCAATTGTCACTCCATAAGCCCCACCTGGTATCACTTGAAAGAGACCTACTTGTTCAGCATGATTATTAGTGAAATTACAGTTTTTAAATGCCATATCGACAAAATAATGACCTACAGCAGAAGTGTCTGCAGAATTATTATCAAATATGCAGTCTTCAATTGATCCAACACAATCACCACAATAATCTCTACCAGAAGTCAATATATTTAATTGTTTTTTTTTTTCATCAAAATGAATTCTTCCACCATAAAACATAACACCACAATAATTTGCATGATTGTTAGTAAAACGATTTTTGACTACTTTAACCGGACATTCAAAATATCCTGCACCACCGAATTCAGCTTGATTTCCATCAAAAACACAATCTTCCAATAAACCACCAGCAGCGTATGTATAAATTGCTCCACCATTTGTTGCACCATTATTTAAAAATTGGCAATTAATGAACTTAAAATTTTTAGCTTTTTCGGATATTTCTATTGCTCCACCGTTTATAGAATTCCCATTAACAAAAATTAAGTTTTTTAAAGTGACATTTTCAGCATCAATATAAAATAGTGAAGTTTTTCCTTTACCATCAATTTTATGTCCTTTACCGTCAATAACAAAATTTTCCTTATTTATAAGTACTGCCTTAAAATCTGAATATAAATCGAAATCATAAGAATAATCCTTTTTTAAAGTGAAATTATTATCACTTTCCTCAAGTTCCATTTGAAGATCATATAAGGTATTCTTAGAATTTTCAATAACTTCTGTTTCTTTATCTGAAGTTTCATTATCTAAGACTCATTATCTAAAGACTCATTATCTAAAGACTCATTATCTAAAGTCTCATTATCTAAAGTCTCATTATCTAAAGTCTCATTATCTAAAGTTTCTTTATCAGATGTATCATTAACAACTAAATCTGAAGAACCATCAACATCAACAGAAGAAGTACCATTAACAACTAAATCTGAAGAACCATCAACATCAACAGAAGAAGTACCATTAACAACTAAATCTGAAGAACCATCAACAGAAGAAGTACCATTAACAATTGAATCTGCAGCGCTAATTGCACTAACAGATAAAATTAGCATAAAAAATATAGTTGTAAATAATATAAATTTTTTCATCATTTTTCACCATTTCTATTTTTAATATATATTATAAAAAGAAATATATATAAAGATTTTCGCATGTAAGTGCTTACTTACACCTAAAAATAAAAATAAAAAGATAAATCAACTGTTTTTTAAATTTAAAGGGTTTGCAAGTACTTACTTGCAAAAATAATTAAATATCTATTAAAACATACGAAATATCAAGATAAAAATTTTTTATTTTTTCGAGTTTGAGAGTGTGTAACGATTATGACCCTCACCCACATTTTTCTTAACTTATTTTCCTTTAAATTTATATACAATGAAGTACAATCTATTATTATAGAAA
>NZ_CACXNW010000051.1 GCF_902769175.1 uncultured Methanobrevibacter sp. | reverse complement strand
AAAAAAAAACCTAAAAAAATATAAAAAATTCAACAAAAAAGAAATTAAAAAAAAACCTAAAAAAATATAAAAAATTCAACAAAAAAGAAATTAAAAAAAAACCTATAAAAATATAAAAAATTCAACAAAAAAAGAAATTGAAAAAAAGATTAAAAAAAGATTAAAAAGAATATTTTCCAAGTAGTGGAAAATTATTCAGAATCTTCGTCTTCTTCTCCAGTTTTATCATTGTATTCAGTCATTTTCTGATTTAATGGAACTGAGAATTCATCTTCAATACCTTGTCTGTAGATTGAGTTCATGGTACAGAATGGAATTACTCTTCCATCAGGAACTGCATAGTGAATTACACAGTCTTTTACCCTATCAGTATCAAAGTTGAATGGGTCCATAAAGTGCATGCATGAAATAAGCAATGAATTCACGTGGAATTCACCTAAAGCATCATAGGATTGGTCTTTAAAGATTCCATATAAAATCTTTTTCATGTCTAAGCCAGATGGAGCTAAAGAGTCATCAATGATTTTTCTAATATTTTTGGTAGCACTTGCAAGAACTCTTGATTTAATACCGAATCCACCATCTTCCAATTTTTCAGTGTATTTGTTTAAGAATGCCAAGAACCTATCAATATCAATGAAACGAGTGATAGGAATAATCTTGTCTCCATCCATAAATATATAGGTAGCTGAACCACAGTGTTGGTGACAGTTTAATGTTACTGGAGGCTCTTCATTTCTTAATGCTCCAATGAATTCAGATACAGGTTGTACAGAAGTAGCTGAATAGAAGTCATCTTTTGCTATTTGGCCTTCAGTTTGCTCTTCCACTAATTTTAAGAAATCAGAAATGGTGATTCTTTGCTCTTCCACTTGGTCAGAAGGGGTTCTTCCTGCAAAAGCTACAGGCTGGAAGTTTACACCGTGAACAATATCAATGTTTTCAATAGCAAATCTAATGATGTCACCGATTTGTTGGTCGTTTACACCTTTTACAACAGTAGGTACAATTACAACACCTAAACCAGCTTCTCTACATTTTTCAATAGCTTGCAATTTTACATCTAACAAGTTTTTGCTTCTTGCTATTAAATAAGGCTCTTCTGTAACACCATCAAATTGTAAGTAAACAGTGTTTAATCCAGCATCTTTTAATTCTTGAGCATAACCTTCTTTTTTAGCAATTCTTATACCGTTAGTTGCAATTTGAGTATGTGAAAATCCTTCTTCCTTAGCGATTTTAATTAACTCAGGTAAATCTTTCCTTACAGTTGGCTCACCACCAGCATATTGAATAGCTGGAGCAGGAACTGGTCTTTCATCTCTTAAATTCCTAAGCATTTGACGAATCTCATCTTGAGTAGGTTCAAATAACTTTTTGGAAACAGCAGCATTAGCAAAACAAATAGGACATTTTAAGTTACATCTGTTTGTTACATCAATTAATCCTAAAACAGTAAATGATTCATGTTCTGAACAGATACCACAGTTTGAAGGACATTTTGCTACCTTATCAACCATTGGATTTTCTAAATCTTTAGTGAGAGAATCATATTGATCAACTCGGTCATATAATTCTGCATCACTCCAATAAGTATTATTAAACTCCCCGTGTTCTGGACATTCTTTTTTAATCCAGACTCTTCCATCCTCTTCGTAAACCTCAGCATCTAAAGGTTTAAGACAAATAGGACATAAACTAGTTGTATTTTTAATATGCATATTTTCACCACAATCGATTTTGAATCTGTATACTCTGTGTAAAATTAATCATTATTTTTTTATTTAATTTAAAAATAAAATTTCATAAACAGTAATTATGATTTTTAAAATTATATAAAATCCTTAAGCAATATAAGAAAAATCATAAAATGATGTTTTTCAAAAAAGATTTGAAAACTTAAAGATTTCATATATCTTATATTAACATAATAATCTTAATATATTTTTCATAATATTTAAATATAATATATAAAAACAATGAAAATAAAAACAAAATTGGTAATCTATTATAAAAAAATAAAGAAAGAGAAAAATAAAAAATTCTTAATACGAAAAATGAAGATTATGGGAAAAAACTAAAACAATAAATAGATAGGGAACATATTAAGTAATAGAACATAAATAAATAGTATTAATTAAGTTTGTTAAGAAATATCACATTTAGGTGCATCATATGAAGTTAAGCGAGTGGATTAAAGAAAACAACATTCCAAATAACAGAATCTTAAAAGTTCTTGAGTATTATGAAAGCATTGACCCAATAAGCTTTAATGATCCAGAAGATGTTAAAGCGGAAGTTGAAGAACATGGATTAAGATGGGTAGCCAATAAATATGGGGTCAGTGAAAAAGTATTGAAAGAGTATGGCTGGAGATTTAAAAAACGAGATGATAAAGGAAAAAGACGAGAAGAAACTCCAATCATAAAAACAAATGAACAAAAGCCATTAGTGGATATCTTCGATGACGAAAGCTAAAAAAAGAACAAAATCCACTATCAGATATCTTCGATGCGAAAAGCTAAAAAAAGATATTTTAATAAATAGTTTAATTTTTAATTAAAAAAAGGATATGCTTTCATTTAAATATATAAAAAGAATTAACACAAAAGTAAAAAAAAAAAAAAAAAGTTTTTGGTCCAGGTTTTGCATTGCTAATAGCAATGGAAAAGCGGGGATTAATACCAAACATCCTTGATTCCAAATAAATAAGCTACAATATTGGAACCTAAATGCAATATAAGTGAAAGCAATACAATGGTTATGAAAAGCTGCAAGTTAATTCTAACTACTATCAGGCTTAATAAAAGTGCACCTAAAACAAAATCCAATTGATCCATAAATGGAGCTGCCTGTCCGCTTTCTAGACCCATTCTTCTTTTAAAGAAACTTCCAACTGCATCACCTAACAATGCACCAAAAGCCATCAGGAAACCTAATATTAAACCACCGAATATGCTGCCATAAACAGGAAGGTCTATCACTCCTCCAGTTAAAACGCTTAAATCTCCATAATATGTTCCTATTATTCCTAAAACTACCCCTACAAGAGTTCCAAGTATAGTTCCATTTTGTAAACCTTTCCATGTTACTCCATTACCGATTATCCTGCGACCATCAGACCAATTCTTTCCACCATCAACTGGTGTTCCACCGCCAAAAGCAAGGCCGCTTAGATTAGCAACATAAGCAGGTAGCATGAAATATACTGTACCTAAAATAAAAATCAGTAATTTAAATATTTCAGAATCCATTATTTGCCTCAAAACTAAATTCAATAAAATTATACATTTAATTGTTTATTTTTAATTATTTATAAATTTAAGCATGAAAAGTTTTTATTTTCTATTATTTTTTAAAAAATCTTATTAAAAAATCATTTATAATCAAATGATAACGAATAACTATAAAAAAATAAGTGATTAATCAAAAATGATTAAAAATATGCACTTTAAAAGAATTATTGCTTAATCAAATGATTAAAACAATGCCATAAAAAGAATCATTGCTTAATCAAATGATTAAAACAATGCCATAAAAAAGAATCATTGGTTAATCAAATGATTATAAGAAGATTCCAATAGCCTATAGGATTGTACGAAGGCTTCAGACCTAGTATCCACTTCAGGAATCTCATAAACAAATACTCTTGTTCCTGTTTGAACTATCGGATTGTCAACATTGAGGATTGAAGTACTTTTAGTAGGCAATGTCTTATTTCTCTTATAATGGTTGAATCCTATTTCATTAGTGACCACTTCTGCCAATTCAACTGAAGCATTATCCATTGTTGGAGTGGCTATATAATATCCTTCACCATAAGTAGGCTCATGGTCATGGCCTATAATGACCAAATCAGGATCTGATTTTGCCACTTCATTCACAACATAATCGTGAACAAGAGACTCACCATTAGCTCTGCCTTTGTTAAAGTCTTCAGGAGAATCAGTTACCTTAATACGATAATTAATCACTTCTGCATCTCCATGTGTTACTGCAAAGAATCTGCAAGCGAGAGGAAGAACAAATAGATGAAGCTTTTCTCTTGAATGCATACCGGAAACAACTGCAATTTTTATTCTAGGATTATCAGTATGAGTATAATTGACCTTTGTTACAGTACCTAAACTGTTTTCTCCTACCAGTTCAGAACTCCCTTCTGAAAATACAAAAAATGCTAAAATAGCTGCAAGAATAATTATCAGACTTATAATAATGATTTTTGCCTTTTTACCCATAGTTACACTACACCATTAATTAACCAATAGATATTCACTTTAAAATATAAACAAAACATTTATTCAATCTATTTTCCAAAGATATTCACTTTAAGATATAAACAAATCATTTAGTCAAGATAATTTTTCATCATGATTGCAGTTCCAATAGCTGGAGCAACTGTACATTCATCATCAGTATAGTAGTCACCCATTGACTTGACATCAAGCCCTAATAGTTTAGCTGCTTCTGCACATAAAATGTCTTTTCCAAGACCTGTAACAACAACCTTATCCAATCCTTCCCTATCACTTACTTCCTTAAGGCCAGATGCAATTTGCTTTACCTGTTCCTTATGGATATAATCAGCCATTACCTTAATGTCATCAATTGATAGGATATCCAAATCTGCACATACAACCCTTGAGATTCTTCTTGCAGATTCCTCTTTAGATTTACCTGCACCATCACAGGTATCGCAGACATAATCCTCATCCTTAATCAATCCTAAAACATTATAAACATCAGCAGTACTTGCAAACAATTCAGAAGCGACCCTATAGTTTTCTCCGTTTAATGGAATTGAATCTACAAAGCTTGTCAAATTGGTTCTTAAGGTTCCTGTGTAAACAAGCTCTCCAGTTGCAGATCTTTCAAAATCAGTTCTTCCTTTAGCACATTCCTTTCCATCCTTAATTGGAATTATGTCAGTGGTTGTGCTTCCAGTATCAACAAAGATGCAATCCTTTTCGATTTCAGCTACAATCTGAGAAGTGGCAATCCAATTGGCTGCTGCAACTTCAATAGGGTTTGCCATAAGTTCAGCAAGTGACAATACCTTTTCAACACCAATATATGCAACTGGACAATCGAATAGCTTTTCACAAGTGGTTGCAATGTCCAATACGCCATCAACTTTTGTTTCAAATGCATCCACTAATTCTGCAGTCATGGAAATCCCTACAGCATCTATTTCATCTACAGGACATACCTTTTCAATCAAATCATATAAGACATTTCCCAACCTTTCATTTTGACACCACATAGGCAAATATTCAAACACTGTTTGAATATCCTTTATTTCACCATTTTCATATTCAACGATTGCTAAATCGGTGTTTGCACCACCAATATCAAATCCTGCTACTTTCACATTATCACCAAAATTAAAAAACATAATTTATTTGATTCATATTTAAAAATATAATTAAATTAAACTATTAGTTGATTATATTTATATAAATTTTTAAATTAAACTGAATAAAGGAATCATTCCCCTATTTTAATATTTAACATTCCATTTTCATCCTTAGAGAAGCTTGCCTTATCACTAAATTCTATTTCACCAATATCTCCAATGGATATTTTTTTATCAATCAAATCAATGATTGTTTGCCCAATGTTTATATTGGAAACCTTTTGAAGACCTACATAAGAGGTTGTAAATCTTGAATTGATTTCAATCAAATAAACATCATCTGCAAGGATTAAGTCAACACCAACAAATCCTTTAAGACCTGGAATGAATTCACAAGCCCTTTTAGCTAGTTCAAATGCCTTGTCCTTTAGAGGATGATCATAAGGAACGTATCCTCCAAGGTATTCTCCGCCATTTTCATCTATTTCAACAATCTGCTTATTTAAGCTAATAAGCAATGCCTCTTTACCATCACAGAGAAGAGAAACACTGCAAACATCTCCAGGAATATACTCCTGAACTATAAATCTTGAGCCAGTAGGATAGATGTTTTCAAGCTCATCAATGTCCAGTTTAGAGGAGATGACTTTAAGGTCATCACAATCCACTCCAAAACGTGGCTTTGCTATTAATTTGTTCTTTTTAACTTTATCCCTATCTGAATTGTCTAAAACAGGAATGTCTTTAGGCTTCTGCATGATTGGAACTGTTCCATCATCAATGCCATCTCCATAATCTCCATTGATTCTGTCAAAGAAGATTTGAATAGCACTTTTCCAATAGGTTTTAGGGTTAATGAGAATATTATAAGTCATTGGCTGCTTTACCCTATTCTTCAAATAATCAAAGGTTTCAAACTTGTCTGAGGTAAGATTAACAGCATAATGGTCAGATCCATAAACCTTAATGTCTTTGAGTTCAAGCAATTTAGTTAAATTGTATAGGTTCATGTCTCCTTCAGCTGCAATAAACATAGCCCTATCAAAGACATAAGCCTCTCTTTCTAACCAATCCTCCAGCTTCTCGTCAATGATGATTGTTTTCACATCAAAGTCAAAATCATCAAAGATATCTTTAAATTGCTTTGCAAGCAAAACATAAATATCTTCATCCTTTATATCACTGACAAGTGATCTGATAAGTTCTACAGCTTCTGAAACAATTGATAAATCCTCTACACCGGCGGAAGTAAAGTACTCAAACACCAATATTGAATCATCATTAACATCTTTTAAATCAACCATTTGAATCGCCTAATAAATAAAATAATATGATAATTGTTTTTAAATTAAAATTTAATTAAATATTAATTATTAATTGATATTAACCCTTAATGCTCCAATAATTCTTGATTAAATGAATCAATTTCTGTAATCCTCATAAATGATTGTCAATCCATTAATATTCAAGTCATCATATGGGAATCTGATTTCTTCTTCTTCAAATGCTATCTTAATCAATGAATTGTTTTTATCTTCAAACTCACTTACAGTAATGTCCTCATCAATAAGCTTCATATGACGGGTAAAGCTTGACATTACCTCTTCAGGAGCTACCATCTTAAGAGTGTCCTTTTTATCTGACTCTTCAATAATCTTAATCATTAGCTCTGCTGCATTTCCCATTCCATAAGGGTTTTTAGCAGATTTCATCTTATTTGCAAATTCCTCATCAGCTAATATTTTCCTTGCATTTTCAAGTATGACTTGCTTATCGGAACCTACAAGGATATTTCCTCCTGCTGTAACAGTTTCAGGCCTTTCTGTATTGTATCTTAAGGTAAGTGCAGGAACATCTAAAGTGATAGCCTCTTCCTGAAGACCACCTGAATCTGTTAGTATAATAGTTGATTTTGAAATGAGAAGTAGGAAATCAAGATATCCTACAGGCTTAATGATGTGAACATGAGAAAGGTCGTTTAACCTGTCAAATAGACCGAAATTCTCCATTGTCTTTTTGGTTCTTGGATGTATAGGGAAAATAATGTTCATATCATCAAGTGCTTCCAAAGCTTCGATGATACGGGTTAAGCGTTCTTTATCATCAACAGTTTCAGCCCTATGCATTGTTAATGTAAGGATGTTTTTCATATTGTCAATATCCAAATCGGCAAGTCCCTCATCATATTCTGACTTGTCCCTACTTTTAGATATTTCAAGATTTCTGAAATAAGCATCTACAACTGTGTTTCCTGTAATGAATATTCTTTTTCTTGAAATTCCTTCCATAGCAAGATTAACTGCAGATTCTTCAGTTGGAACAAAGTATAATTTAGAGCAAATGTCTGCAGCAAGCCTATTGATTTCTTCAGGCATTGTCTCATCAAATGAACGAAGCCCAGCCTCCACATGCCCTACTGGAATATGCAATTTGCTTGCAACAAGTGCACCTGCAAGCACTGCATTTGTATCTCCTTGAACAAGCAAAATATCAGGCTTTTCATCAAGAAGCACTTCTTCAATTCCTTCCATCATTTTACCTGTTTGCTTTCCATGAGAGCCAGAACCAACATGAATGTTATAGTTTGGAGTAGGCAATTTCAAATCAATGAAGAAATTTTCAGACATTTCCTTATCATAATGCTGACCAGTGTGAATCAATAACAGTTCATGACCTCTCTTTTCAATCTCATCCATTACAGAAGCCATTTTAATTATTTCAGGCCTTGTTCCAAGTACAATCGCTATTTTCATATTAAACATCCCGTATATTAGTTGATAATAATGATAAATTTTATATTAATTTATGTTATATTAGTTTATGTTTTTCAAATAATATATAGTTTAATTAAATGCTTATGAAAAAAGACTTTGGTGAATAAAAAAAGAGAATGTTTTAAGAATTCCTTAAAAAAATAAAATAAAGAAATTTAAGATTTAGTTAAAAAAGGACTTCGTAAAAAAGTTTAGGCTTAAAATCATAAATAATTTTTACTTATAAAAAATCTAATAAAATTAAAATAAGCCTATAAAATTTTACAGTCTCAAAAAAAGAAAAATAATTAATTCAAAATAGAAAAAATCCTCAACTAAAAAAAGAAAAAGAAAAATAATTAATTCAAAATAGAAAAAAATCCTAAACTAAAAAAAGAAAAAGAAAAATAATAAATTCAGAATATAAAAAATCCTAAACTAATCATTTAAATGTTATAGATAGGAGGAATTACATATCCTTCTTCATGTGACTTTTTAATGTCGTTCATTAAAAGCTTATAATGCTCTGGAGTGAAGAAGATTTTGCCCTCTTCTAATTTTCCATTAAACATCTTTTCTACAAATAACTTTACTGCCCACTTAGAGGAAGGGTATCCTAAATTATTTAGCACACTGTTTACTATCACTATAGTGTCTTCTAAAGAGTTTAATCTGTAAACATCTAAGATCAAATCAAAAAAAACAATATCTTGGACCATCATTATTCCCATTTATGTACTTGCCATGATTGTCCTTAAAAAATTTTGAAAAATTATTAATTTCTGTTTGAATTAGAATTTCCTTTTCTTCTCTAGCAAAAGGATTATTATTGTTACTTTTATTTAGGCTCGAAATTGCTCCACTATCCAAATTATCACTACCTCATTAAATTCTGCAAATTTTAATTTAGAAGTGTTTCCTCATATTCAAGCATTATTTTCTGAAGCCTAAATTTAATAGAAAATAGATTCATCACAAAATGATTTAATAGAAAATAGATTCATCACAAAATGATCAATATATTTTCTTTTAAATTTAGAAAAGTTAACATAATCATAAGAAATAGTTAACTAAATCATTCCAACAATAGTATATTTGTAAAAAGAATATATTAAGTATTTTCGAATTCAAGTGCTTGCTTACATATAAACGGATTATAAAATTATAAAAAATATTTTAAAAGAAATAGGGAGAATAATGGAAAATAAAAAACTATTAAAAAAAGATAAAAATGAATAGAAGAAGAGTAGAGCTTGCAAAATCAAATCTTTAAAAAAAAAAAAAAAAAAAAAAAA
>NZ_CACXNW010000050.1 GCF_902769175.1 uncultured Methanobrevibacter sp. | reverse complement strand
TTTCTATAATAATAGATTGTACTTCATTGTATATAAATTTAAAGGAAAATAAGTTAAGAAAAATGTGGGTGAGGGTCATAATCGTTACACACTCTCAAATTCTTTAATCAAATAATAATTTATTATTATAATTTATAAATCTTTATAAAAATATTAAAAAAATCAACCCAAAATAAGCTAAAAAAATAATAAAACTCTATAAAATAATCAAAAAAATCAACCCAAAATAAGCTAAAAAAATAATAAAACTTTATAAAATAATTAAATAATCATAAAATCCATCTAAAAAAATATAAAAATTAATAAAATATATTTAATCTAAAATTCAAAAATAAAATTGTATGTCTAAAAATAGCTTTAATTATTTTTAGAACTTATAAAAAACAATATTAAAATTATAAGAATTATTCTTAAATTAATTTATCTACAATAAGGAGAGTTTAAATGGCAATACATCCAATTGAATTTAGATATGGAACTCCAGAAATGAAAAGAATCTGGGAACAAGAAAACAAGCAACAAAGAATGTTAGATATTGAATCTGCATTGGCTCAAGCTGAAGGTGAACATGGAATCATTCCAAAGGAATTTGCAGATGAAATCAAAGCAAAAGCAAACACCAAATTTGTTACAGTAGAACGTGTAAGCGAAATTGAAGCTGAAACCAAACACGATATCGCTTCCCTTTCAAAAGGATTAAGTGAAGTATGTGAAGGTGAAGCTGGAGAATATGTTCATTTTGGAGCTACATCAAATGATATTGTAGACAGTTCCAACTCATTATTGATTAAGGACTCAATTGAAGTCTTAGAGGAAAAAATCGAAAGATTAACCAAAATCATCCTTAATTTAGCTGAAGAAAACAAGACTAAAGTCTGTATTGGACGTACTCACGGCCAACATGCACTTCCAACCACTTATGGTATGAAATTTGCAATTTGGGCAGATGAACTTCACAGGCAATACGACAGATTGCAACATGCAAAAGACAATGTTTGTCTTGGTATGATGGATGGTGCTGTAGGAACTACCGCTGCACTTGGAACCCAAGGTTGGGAAGTTCATAAGAAAGTATCTGAAATTTTAGGACTTAAGCCTGCTCCAATCACTAACCAAGTATTGCAAAGGGACAACCATGTAGAATTCATAGCAACCCTTGCTAACATAGCAACAACCTTAAGCAAAATAGCTCTTGAAGTAAGAAACTTACAAAGAACTGAAATTCAAGAGTTAGGAGAATTTTTTGACCCTGAAAAACAAGTTGGAAGCAGTACAATGCCACATAAGATGAACCCAATTACTGCAGAACGTATTTGTGGTGTTGCAAGAATCGTTAAATCCTACGTAAATGCAGCTATGGAAAACAACCCACTCTGGCACGAAAGAGACTTAACCAACTCTTCCTGTGAAAGAATCATGTTCCCTGAAGCCTGTATCCTTTGTGACTACATCTTAAATCTTACAATCAAGCTTATGAACAATCTCATCTTCTATGATGAAAACATTGAAAGAAACTTGAATTTCACCAATGGATTAATCATGGCAGAAAGATTGATGGCAGAACTTACCAGAGCAGGAATGGGTAAACAAACCTCTTATGGAGTAGCAAGGAAAAACGCAATTAAAGCAAACAAAGAGAAACTATTATTAGCAGACCTTATCCTTGAAGACCCTGATGCAAGTCAATTCTTAACAAAAGAAGATGTTGAAAGAATCATGGATCCTCATACCTACATCGGTTCTGCAGAAATCATTGTTGATGAGATTATAGAATCATCTAAAAGTTGGTTTTAAATAATCAACTTTCTTTTTTTCTTTTTTTATTAAATAAATACTTTTTAAATACTCCTTTTTCTTTTTATAGCCCCTTATTAAAAAACACTATTAAAAATACCTCTTTTTCTTTTTATAGCCCCTTATTAAAAAACACTATTAAAAATACCTCTTTTTCTCTTTATACCTTTTTTAAATATTTTTTAATATAATTATTAAATTAACTTATTTTAATAGACTTATCCTGCTTTTTCTAATTTTTACTCATCTACTTTAAATCTTAAAAACTTTTTTAAATAAAGATTTTGCTTTATGCGATTTATATACCCTCTAAAACACAAGTTAATATGATGATGAAAAACAAAATCATCTAAAAGTCAAAGAGCTATGTAATGCCAAGTCAGGTCTAAGGCAGCGGACTTAGAATCCGTGGAGTTAGTCTCGTCATGGGTTCAAATCCCATCATAGCTATCAAACAGAATTCAAAAGATCCCCATAATTCTTTGGATCGTTTTCTGATAATTTAGATAAAGTGAAAACTGAATATGTTTCCAATATCTTGGATAAAGTGAAAACTTTATTCGAGTTATATATAAGACAAAACAGAATTTAAATTGTAGAAAAAAAAACAAATCAAATAGCCATGTAGCTAAGCGGTAAAGCGACGGACTCAAAATCCGTTGAGTTAGTCTCATCATGGGTTCGAATCCCATCTCGGCTATTATAAAGATAATACAACTTATAAGACAAAACGACGTGATAAAATGAATACTTACATTAAAAATTTTATTAAACCCAAATCTTCAGATAAGGATTATGGCTATGCCTATTTCCAAGGAAATATTAAATGCAACTATAAGCCCTTTGATGGTGAAGATGTGGTAAACAGGTTTGTGTTGGGAACTTGAAAATCAAAAAAACATAAAGCCCCCAAACACAACACCAACCTACCAACCATTCACCACACACATCAGTTTATTTGGGAAATACAATTCCAGAATATAGCCAATCAATGCATTTTTACAATTAGGTTAAGGAATTTTAAGCTTGAATAAAAACAATTCTCTCAACCATATCACAAATTGTTAATCCAAGTCAATTCCCCCTTAATTAATCATAACACACACCCAAGCTTAATTAACCTTAACTTAATTTTACTAACTATCATTATAAAATGTTTGAGGCATTAGCTAAGCGGGAAAGCGACGAGCTGAAGATTCGTTTATCGCTGGTTCAAATCCAGCATGTCTCATTTAAAATAGTTGTAAACTATATTTAAACAGATGGAATATATTCTCATCATCAAATTTTACATTTTTTTCCTCCGTTAATTACCAAACAATCCTAATATCAAATGCCATAATTTACCTCCAAGAGAATATATTCCTTTAAACTCTGTGTAGCAAAATGGTTATGCGACGGTCTGTAGAGCCGTTTATGGGGGTTCGAATCCCTTCACAGAGACTTTTTGGGACGGTAGTGCAGTGGTCTAGCATAGGTGCTTTGGAAGCATCAGACTCAAGTTCGAATCTTGGCTGTCCCATTTATTAATTCATTGGTTCTGTAGTTCAACAGGTAGAACACCCGGCTGTTAATCGGAAAATAGGAGTTCGAATCTTCTTAGAACCGTTTAAAGATAAATTTCTTAGAATTCCTAAGAGTTAATATTTATATTCTTAGAATCACTCAAATAAATATTTACATCCTTAGAATCATTCAAATAGATATTTACATTCTTAGAATCGCTCAAATAAATATTTGCATCTTAAAATAACTCAAAGAATTAATCTTTACAAAATATGCGATATTTGTCACATTGTGTGGGTTGGAGTGTAATAACTTCAACCCATTGTAAATTGAAAGATGGGCCTGTGGCCTAGCCAGATAAGGCGTCCGGCTTTTAACCGAAAGATCAGGGGTTCAAATCCCCTTGGGCTCACTTTATACAAGTGGATGATTGACATTCCACAAAACTTTCAATCAGATAAGCAGTTTCAAAACTGTATTGGTGAAAATCATTTGGTGTGATAGCCAAGCCAGGTATGGCGAAGGTCTGCTAATCCTTTGTGGTTAAACACACATGGGTTCAAATCCCATTCACACCATTAAAAATCTTATGGAAAATGAAATGTGATTTTTATGATTCACATATAAAAATTCGATTCAAATTGGCTTGTAGCTAAGTCTGGCAAGGCGCTTGTCTGATACACAAGTGATTGGAGGTTCGAATCCTCCCAGGCCAACTCTTAAAAAATCTGTAAATGCTTTAGTACTGTAATAGGCAACACCCGCCACTTCCAATGGCGTCATCTAGGTTCAAATCCCAGCTAAAGCACTCAATTTAATTTAATTTTTATTTCTGGCCGTGTGGTCTAATGGTAAGACCCCTCACTTGCAATGAGGAGACTCTGGGTTCAAATCCCAGCACTCCCACTTATCAAAATAATTCTTTAAGGCCCAAGATAAGTTATTGAATTAAAGACGTCTAGCTATTATTTTGATAAAGATTAAGGGATAATATGCTTGTAATAGCTCTCCATATTATCCATTAATAAATGAGGATATAGTTTAATGGCTAAAATGCTTGGCTCCAGACCAAGTGCTGAGAGTTCAAATCTTTCTATCCTCACTTATACTCATTCATTTGCCATGATGGCCGAGTCAGGCTGAAGGCATTCGCCTTGAGAGCGGAAGTACGTAAGTACCAGAGGTTCAAATCCTCTTCATGGCGTTTTTATTTTAAAAAAGATATGATTTCAATTAAATTTTAAAAGAAAAATTAGAATATTTAAAATCTTAAAAAAAGAAATGAATTCAATTAAAATTTTAAAAAAAAATTAGATTAATCTAAATCTTAAAAAAAGAAATAATTTCAATTAGAATTTTAAAAAAAAAATAGATTAATTTAAATCTTAAAAAAAGAGTTTAAAAAAAACTCCTTTAAATTTTTAACTTATTTTTTACATTTATTTTTACTTTTTAATCAATTTGTTACAGCATTTGCTTCCAGTCTATTGTAGGACTGCTATGAATTGCCTTTTTCAAGAAGTGATTTTGAAAATGAAATCAAAAAAAAAACGAATTTGAAAATCACATTATGCCACTATTTCTACACATTATACAAAAATTTAGTCCAAAATTTAAATAATATATCATTAAATATATAATTAAATAATAACAATGAAAAAAATGTTAAACTTAAGCTCCAGAATTTGGGCTTCATAAATAAATCAGGGTAAAGATTATGAGAGACATTGATGAACTTAAGAAAGCACCATGATTATCAGCAAAAAGCTATTTGATACTGTTTATTTCAAATGTGCTGGGAGTGATTTTAATCAGCTCTGGATTGAATCTCACACTAAGCAATTTAGGCCATGTTGTGCTACTCATATTTGCTGTTGCAACTTTCAATTTAGCGGTATGGCCATTTCTAACAAAGTTACTAATGCCAATTTTTGTTTGGACCTTTGGAATAGCTGCCCTTAGTTTAAATGGGGGAATATATGTATTTTTCGGACATTTTTTAGGGATAGAATTTCCTGGATGGGGAGTGATAATATTACCATTGACCATAGCGTTTATTTCAATGATTCTATCAGTCCTATTTGCAAGTGAAGAAAACAATCCTCATTACAGTGCAATGTTAAGAGAAGCTCAAAGGAAAAGAAAAGGCGACCCTAAGAATTATCCTGGCGTGATAATCGTGGAAATCGATGGTCTTGCATATGATGTTTTGTGTGAAGCTGTTGAGAAGGGAGATATGCCTACTGTCAAGTCAATGCTTGATAACAAAACCCATACCCTTAAAAAATGGGAAACCGACTTGTCTTCACAGACTGGAGCCAGCCAGGCAGGAATTCTCCATGGAAACAATGAAGATATTACTGCTTTCAGATGGGTTGAAAAGGAAAATGACAATCAGATAATGCAATGCTCAGGAATTTCAAAGGTTAAAATACTTGAAGAAAGAATATCTGATGGAAATGGTTTGCTTGTTGATGATGGAGCGAGCAGATCCAATCTGTTTTCAGGTGATACCGATGATGTGATCTTCACTTTCAGTAAAATAACAGATTTGAAAAAACTATATAACGGTGCATGTCTCATCTTCTTCAATTTGTTCACGAATTTTCAAATAAGATTTGAAAAAACTATATAACGGTGCATGGTTTACCATTTTTTCACAACCTAACTATTTTGCATGTATAGTCATACAGCTTTTAGGTGATATGTTTCATGAAATAATTTCCCAATTGAAACACAAGATATTGAATATCAGACCAAGAATTTCAAGAGGAATCCCATATATTCCAACAAGAGCAGGAACCAATGTATACATGAGGGAAATCAACACCGAGGCACTGATTGGAGACATGATGGTAGGGGATGTTGATGTTGCATATTCCACATATTTAGGATATGATGAGATTGCCCACCATTCAGGAGTCAGAGATGAAGATGTATGGGCTGCCCTTAAAGGAATGGACAGACAGATAAAACATTTGATTGAAGGAAAGAAATATTCTCCAAGAGAATATCATCTCGTTATACAGTCAGACCATGGCCAGACCAATGGTGCAACATTCAAACAAAGATATGGACAATCATTTGAAGATTTCATCAAATCACTGCTTCCTCAAGACATGAACATGTATGCTGAAATGTCTTCAAACGAAGACCGTTTTGCTGGAGCATACAATCCATTTTCAGGTAAAATCAAATACTTTAAAAACAAAAGAAATGCATATAAAGAACAAAAGCTAGCAGAATCTGAAATCGTTGTTCTTGCATCTGGAAATCTTGCAATAATTTATATGACCAAATGGAGCCATAGGCTAAGCTATGAAGAAATCAACGAAATGTTTCCAGATATGATTAATGAAATCATCAAAAACGAATACATAGGATTCATATTAGTCAGGTCATCTGAAAATGGAGACAGGGCAATAGGCAAAAATGGAATATACTATCTGGATAAGGATGAAATAGAAGGTGAAAACCCTCTTGAAGGTTTCGGAGACCACATAGTTCAACATTTAAAGAGAAACAGTTCCTTCAAATACACTCCAGACCTTTTAGTCAACAGCTTTTATGATGCTGAAAAGGATGAGGTCTGTGCATTTGAAGAATTGGTTGGAAGCCACGGAGGAGCCGGAGGAAGCCAAACAGAACCATTTATCTTATATCCTTCCCAGTGGAATGTACCTGATGAGGAAATCATAGGTGCAGAAAACATCTATCGTATACTTAAAACAAATTTAAAGAACATGAAAGAAAGTGGAAAGTGATTCAAAAATTGATTAAAAAAAAGGAAACCGTTTAATATGTTTAGAAAAATGAGAAGGGCAAAACAAGCCTTAAGTGAAGAAGAGTGCATAGATATTTTAACTAATGAGCCTCGTGGAGTATTGGCTGTTTTAGGTGATGAAGATTATCCTTATGCAGTGCCTTTAAGTCATGATTATATAGATGGAAAGATATATTTTCATGGAACCATTAAGGAAAGCCATAAAAGGGATGCAATAGAAAAGCACGATAAGGTTTCCTTTTGCGTAATTGACAAAGGAGTGAAATCAGACAGTTGGTGGTACACCTTTAAAAGCGTGATTGTCTTTGGAAGAATGAAAACAATCAAGGATAAGGAAACAAAAATAGAAAAGTTGACTCATATGGGAAACAAGTTCTTCCCAACTGAAGAGGAAACAAAATCAGAAATAGACAGGCTTTTGGATGTTACCGAATTGTATGAGATTACAATAGAGCATATGAGCGGTAAGATAGTGGAAGAGAAATAAACAAGTTCATGAAATTCCTTCATGAGCCTAACATCTTTTTTTTAAATTCTATTTCTTAATATCTTCAATTCGCCGTTACTTATATTTCATTAAATAATTCTTTTTAAATTCCATTTCTATTAACCATATCTTCAATTCTCTTTTATTTATATTTAATTAAAATAATTCTTTTTAAATTCTATTTCTTATTAGCAATATCCTTTATTACTTCACCTGCAATCATTAATCCTGCAACTGGAGGCATGAATGAAACGCTTCCCTTGACTTTATACTTATTATTATTCTGGTTTACTTCACAATCATTTGTGTTTATAGGATGTTCCTTAGAATACAAGACCTTTAATTTCTTTATATTTCTCTTTTTTAAATCCTTTTTCATTATTCTTGCAAGGGGACAGTATGAGGTCTTATAAATATCATCTATTTCGAATTTTGTAGGATCAAGCTTGTTTCCAGTTCCCATACAGGACATAACTGGAACATCGATTTCCTTGGATTTGCATATGATTGCAATCTTGGCAATTATCGTATCCACACAGTCAACAACATAGGACAAATCATCTCTAATGATATCTGATGTTGAATCTGCCAGATAGAATTCATTATGAATTTCAACATTTGCATCAGGATTGATGTCTAAAATCCTCTCTTTCATAACATCAACCTTGTTTCTGCCTATTGTCTTTGTTGTGGCGATTATCTGCCTATTGATATTGGACTCATCAACCTTGTCAAAATCCACAAGCACAAAATTCCCTATGCCGCTTCTTGCAAGTCCTTCGCAAACAAAAGAGCCAACACCACCAAGGCCAAAAACAGCTACCTTAGCATTTCTTAATTTTTCCATTCCCTCCTTTCCAATCAACATTTCTGTTCTCAAAAACTTCTCATCCATATCCGCTCACCAAATAATTATTTATCATATAATAATTAGGATTAAAACAATAAAAAGTTAATGTAAAAAGAATATATTAAAGTGTAAGAATAAATATTATGCTCACAAATGTAAAAAGAAAATAATTAAAGTGTAAGAATAAAAATTATGCTCACAATTGTAAAAAGAATATTTAACATGAGAATAAAAATTATTTGCTCATCAGTGAGGAATCCTATGATTATAGATACACATTGCCACATCTACAATAGCGAAATGGAAAATGCAGAGGAAATAATAAAAGAAGCAGCAGACAATGACATAATCCTAATATTAAATGGAACTGATTCCGAAAGCAATGAAGAAGTGTTAAAGCTTTCAGAAAAGCATGAAAATGTCTATGCTGCCTTAGGATACTATTACACCCTTGCAGATGGGATAAACGATGAAGACATTTCCCTATTAGACAATCAGCTAAATAATAAGAAAGTAGTGGCAGTAGGGGAAATAGGTCTTGACTACTACAATGGAAAAGAAAATAGAAATAGCCAAATCCAACTGTTTGAAAAAATGCTAAATTTAGCTGAAAAGCATGAGCTTCCAGTAATAGTCCACTCAAGAAAGGCAATTCAAGACACATATGACACCATAAAAAAACATGATGTTGTAGGATCATTTCATTCCTATCAAGGTTCTGCTGAAATGGCACAGCAATTCATCAAATTAGGTTTCTATATTGGAATAGGGGGAACAGTCACACACATCAGAAACAAGAAAATCAGGAACACTCTAAAGAAAATAGATATGAATCATATTCTTGTAGAAACAGATTCACCATATTTAAGCCCTGAAGGAAAAAGGGACCAACCAAATACTCCTTTAAACCTAAAAATCATAACTGGAAAAATAGCTGAAGAATTGAATATGGAAGAATATGAAATCATAAGAATACTGGAAGAAAACACAAAAAAATTATTTAAAATATAGAAAAATACAAAATATTTTAAAATAAGAAATATTGAAAAAAATCATTTAAACCATAAAAAACACAAAAAATAGTTTAATAATAAGAAATAATGAAAAAAATCATTTAAACCATAAAAAACACAAAAAATAGTTTAATAATTAGAAATAGAGAGGGTGTCACAAATTTAAAAAAAAATCAAATTCATGATCCCAATTTTTTTTTTAATTTTTTCCAAAATCCCAAAAAAAAAAATCTTTTACTTTTTTTCTTATGAATTGGATCTTTTGTTCATTTTCATTGAATATTCTTTTAAA
>NZ_CACXNW010000049.1 GCF_902769175.1 uncultured Methanobrevibacter sp. | reverse complement strand
TGGTAGTGGTGATGTTGTTTCAACTCCAAAAGCATTGAATTTCACTGATCTTCGATCAATAATAAATAATGCTCCTACAGATTTAACTCTTGTATTGAACAATGATTTTATTAACGACGATGGGTCTGTCATAGTTATTAATAAGAACTTAACAATTGACGGAAATGGTCATACTATTGATTTAAATCAGCATGCAGGTTTTAAATCAAGCCGTGGAAATGTATACTTAAAGAATCTTATAATGAAAAATGGAAATTTCGTCTTTGCTGGTGCCATTTTCATTAGTAGTAATGCATCATATATTATTGACAATTGTACATTTGTTAATAATAGTGCAGATTTTGGTGCTGCAATAAACTCTCTTAGTCGTAATTCTCTATTTATAAGGAATTCAATTTTTGATTCCAATAGTGTTTCAAAATCTGCTGGTGCAGTATACTCTTATGGAAATATATTCCTAGAAAATTCTTTATTCCTATCAAATAAGGCTATGAAAAGTGGTGGTGCAATATACACACATAAAGAAGCAAATATCGATAAATGTACCTTTAGGGATAATTCTGCATCTAACGAGGGAGGTGCAGTTTTTGCAGAAAATGTAACAATGAAAAAAAGCCCTTCCTATTTTATAAATAATTCTGCAGATGCTGCTGGCGGTGCAATATATGCAAATAAATTCAATACAGATGTTTATTATGCAAGCTTCATTAATAATCATGCAGGTAATGGATACTTTAATTATGATGGTGGAGCAGTATACATATTCAAACGAAATTACGTTACCTTTGAAAACTGTATATTTATAGCTAATAGCTGCACTGATGAAGGAGGTGCAATTTATCTGGATTCAAAAGATTCCCACTTGTCCTTGAAGAATAATATTTTTATGGGAAACTCTGCGGGTTATGAAGGACAGTCCTCATATAATTGCGGTTATTATGATGTAATTGAAAATAACTTTTGGGGCTTTGATAATCCTAGTTCAGACAATGATCAAGTAATTGAATGGAAAGCTACCATATTACAAAAAAATGTGCATCATAGTGACAGCAATCCTTTAATCATTGCTTTTGATTTAGATAAAAATAATGTTTCTGTTAATGAAACAATTACTGCATCACTCTATTTCAATAATTCTGACGGCAGTAAATTTTTAGGCAAGATTTATGGTTTGGATGATGTTTATTTCAATATCAATGAAAATCTTAAGGAAATAACTAAAAATATGGATGATAATTCCATAACTATCGAATATCAGCCTCAAATGGCAGCAAAGTATATTATATTTCCACATCTTCATGATCATGCTCTTGCACAACAAAGGGTAAAAGTGGATTAAATTTTTTGCTAAGAAAATTTATTGTTAAATAATCTATTGAGATGTTGAACCTCCCTGATTTATATTTGTGGAGGTTTAAGCTCTTATTTTATTCTTTTTCACTTATCTAAAGAAAAAGATTTTAAATTTTAGGCTGTTGATAACCTAGTTCTAAAGTTTATTTTATAGTTTTAAAATTATTATTTTTAGAGATTTTTATAAAATTTTGTAGGATTTCAACAAAGCCTAAATTTTACAATCTCTTCATATTTTATCTGATTGTTAATTTTTTAATAAAATTGCTTTTTAATTGTTAATTTAATGTAATTTAAAGTGAAAGTAAGTGCTTATATTCGAATAAATTTTCATATGTTAAGTTTTAAAAAATTATATTTGTGTTGGGAGGAATCTTTATAAATTTTAAAAATCTTATTTTTTTATCATTATTTTTAATTTTCTTATCATTGACATCGATTTCTGCTGTTGAGTTGGATGGTGCTGATTCATCATATTTACATAATTCCTCTTTTATAGTTGAATATGATGATTGTACACTAGATGATGCTGTTTCTGTTGAGAATTCTGAAAAAAATAATGTTGCTTCCTCTTTAGTAGTTGAATATGATGATTGTACGCTAGATGATGCTGTTTCTGTTGAGAATTCTGAAAATAATAATGTTGGTTCCTCTTTAGTAGTTGAATATGATGATTGTACGCTAGATGATGCTGTTTCTGTTGAGAATTCTGAAAATAATAATGTTGGTGTTGTTCATTCTCAACCAATATTGGACTTTGATGATCTTCAATCAAAAATAAATGATGCCAATGCAGATTCAACTCTTCATTTGTATAATGATTTTATTAATAAATACGGTTCTGTTGTAACTATTAACAAGAGCTTAACAATTGATGGTCATGGCCATACCATTAATTTTAATCAGCATAACGGTTTAAAGTTAACTAATGGGTTCATAGTCATAAAGAATCTTATAATGAAAGATGCATATCGTGAGAATGGTGGCGCTATTTATGGTGATAATGATGCACGAATTTTTATTGAAAATTGTTTATTTACAAATAATCGTGCTACAAACGGTGGAGCAGTGTATAATGCAGGATCAAATCCTATCTTTATATTAAATTCAATTTTTGACTCCAATAGTGTTACATTCTATGGTGGAGCAGTATATTCTCAAGGGTGGATATATCTTGATAATTCTAGATTTGCATCAAACTATGCCCTTTCTGGTGGTGTAGCATATACGCAAAGGGGTGTAGATATTGGTAATTGCACTTTCATAGATAATGTCGCTGCTAGCTATGGGGGAGCAGTTTATGCTGATGTCGTATCAATGGAAAAAACACCTTCCCATTTTATAGCTAATGTTGCATATAATCGTAAGGGTGGTGCAATATATGCAAATAAATTCGGTACTGATGTATATTATGCATCTTTCATTAATAATCGTGCAGGAATGGCTGAAACTGATGATGGCGAAGCAGTATATATCAACAAGGAAAGTCATGTTACCTTTGCATATTGTTTTTTTGCAGGTAATAAATGTAGTGATGAAGGTGGAGCAATTTATTTGGATTCATATAAATCTCACTTAACTTTGAGGAATAATATGTTCATAGATAATTCTGCTGGTGATGAGGGACAGTCAGTATTTAATTGTGGCTATTATAATGCAATTGAAAATAATTTTTGGGGTGGCAACAATCCTAGTTCAGACAATGACCAGTTAATTGAATGGAAAGCTACCATATTCCAAAAAAATGTGCATCATAGTGATAGCAATCCTTTAAGCATTGTTTTTGAGTTAGCTAAACCTCAGGTTTCAGTTAATGAAACAGCAACTGTATTTATTTATTTCTGTAATTCTAATGGCAGTAAGTTTTCAGGGATTCTTCATGGATTGGAAAATATTTACTTTATAGTTAATGGAAATCTTAATGAAATAAATAAAAATATAACTGATAATTCTGTAACTATTGAATTTCAGCCTCAAATTGCTGGAAAGTATGTTTTGCTTTCACGTATTTTAGATCATGATTTCAAACGACAACTATTAAATGCGGTTTAAAATTTTTTGTAAAAAAATTTAGATTTAAACAATTTTCACTGATTGTTGAACCTTTCTGATTTATATTGGTGGATGTTTAAGCTCCTTTTTTATTCTTTTTAATTTCTCCAAAGAAAAACATTTTCAATTTTGTTATTTCTCAATATTTGTTATCTATGGAAATAGGGTTTCCAGTTTGTTATTTCTCAATATTTGTTATCTATGGAAATAGGGTTTCCAGTTTGTTATTTCTCAATATTTGTTATCTATGGAAATAGGGTTTCCATTTTGTCTTTTCTTAATATTTTTTATCCGCAGAAAAGATTTTAAATTTTAATACACCTCCGTATTTTGCTCTAATTTTTGATTTTTTGATAAATTTGTCTTTTTTTGTTTATTCTATTAATTTAATATGATTTAAAGTGAAAGTAAGCACTTGCATTCGAGTAAACTTTTATATATTAAGTTTCAAATATATACATGATGAAAAAATGGGGGAATCCTAATAAATTTAAAAAATCTTATTATTTTATCAATATTTTTAATTTTCTTATCAATGGCATCTAGTTCTGCTGTTGAAATTGATGGTACTGATTCATCATATTTGGATGATGATTCTTTAGTGGTTGATTATAATAATGCATTAAATGCAGTTGATTCTGTTGTTGACTCTGATAATTTAGATGTAGATGATTCTGGTATTGGCTCTAAAAATAGGGATGCTGATATTGTTTCTAAGCCAGAATCATTGAAATTTCATCAGCTTCAATCAATAATAAATAGTGCATCTTCATCTTATCCTCTTGAATTGCAAAATGATTTTATTAACGACGATGGATCTGTCATAATTATTGATAAGGACTTAACCATTGACGGTAATGGTCATACTATTGATTTAAATCAGCATGCAGGTTTTAAATCTAGCACTGGAAATGTATGCTTAAAGAATCTTATTATAAAAAATGGAGATTCTTTCCAGAATAGTGTTATTTTTATTGGGAAAAGGCATCATATTCTCTTGACAATTGTTCATTTATAAATAATCATGCAAAATTTGGTGGAGTAGTAAACTCTATTGGGTCCAATGATATCTTTGTAAAAAATTGTACTTTTGACTTCAATAGTGCTTCAAGATGTGGTGGTGCCATATACTCTTATGGAAACGTATATCTTGAAAATTGTAATTTCACATCAAATAATGCAGAAATTGATGGTGGCGCAGTATACTCGAGGAAAGACGTAAATATCGGTAGATGTATTTTTAGGGATAATTATGCACGTAATTGTGGAGGTGCAGTTGAAGCAGATAATATAGCACTAAAAAGAGTTCCTTCCTATTTTATAAATAATTCTGCAAAGGAAGGTCATGGTGGTGCAATATATACCAACAGATTCTCTACGGATGTTATTTTAGTAAGTTTCATTAATAATCATGCAGGTGGAGAATCCTATTCTAAGGATGGTGGAGCTGTATATATCAACTGTGCAGATACTGTTACTTTTGAAAACTGTGTATTTATAGGCAATAGTTGTACTGATGAAGGTGGTGCAATTTATCTAGATACAAGTAACTCTCACTTAACTTTGGATACTAATATTTTCATGGATAATTCTGCAGGCTATGAAGGGCAATCAGTATATAATTGTAGTTATTATGATGAAATTGAAAATAACTTTTGGGGTTTTAATAATCCTAGTTCCGACAATGATTTTGACGAATAATTTAATAATCCTAGTTCCGACAATGATCAGTTAATTGAATGGAAAGCTACCATATTCCAAAAAAAATGTGCATCATAGTGATAGCAATCCTTTAAGCATCGTTTTTGATTTTGATAAATCTCATGTTTCTGTTAATGAAACAGTTAAAAGTTCACTTCATTTCATGAAATCTGATGGCACTTTATTTGCAGGGAGGATTTATGGTTTATGTGATGTTGTTTTCAAGTTTAATGAAAATCTTAAGGAAATAAAAAAAGAGTAAGTGATAGTTCTATAACTGCTGAATATAGGGCTGAAGATGCAGCAAACTATGTTATATTTGCATTTCTTCACGATCATACTCTTGGAAGATATAATTTAAAAGTGGATTAAATATTTTTTGTAAAAAATATAGCGTTTTAAAAATGGATTAAATATTTTTTGTAAAAAAAATTCAGTGTTAAACATTTTGTCGGTATGTTGAACCTCTCTCTTTAGTTAAGGAGGTTCATGTTCCTTTTTTTATTTTTTTTTTTCATTATCTGGAGAAAACAGTCTAAATTTTGCTGTTTATCCCTATTTTTGCTTTGATTATTGTGTTTTGATAGAAATATTATTTAATTTTTAATTCAGTCAAATTTATAAAATTTTAAGTGAAAGCAAGTACTTGCATTCAATTAATCTTTTATAAGTTAAGTTTTAAAAATATAAAATATTGAATATGGGGGAATCCTAATAAAATTTAAAAATCTTATTTTTATATCAATATTTTTAATTTTCTTATCAATGGCATCTATTTCTGCTGTTGAATTGAATGGTACTGATTCATCATCTTTGCATGATGATTTTTTAGCAGTTGAATATAATAATGCATTAAATGTGGATGATTCTGTTGTTGTTTGTGAGGATTTGAATGTGAATGATTCTGTTGTTGTTTGTGAGGATTTGAATGTGAATGATTCTGTTATCAACTCTGAAAATTCTGTTGTTAATTTTGTTTCTATTAAAAAGCAATTGAACTTTCATGACATTCAATCATTAATAGATGATGCCCCTGCAGGTTCAACTCTGGAATTAGATGCAGATTATATTAATGAGGATGGGTCATTCATATCAATAAATAAGGATTTAACAATTGATGGAAAGGGTCATACTATTGATTTAAATCAATATTTTGGTATTAAATCAGATATGGGAAATATTTGCCTAAAAAATCTTAAGATAATAAATGGAAATTCATCGAATGCTGTGAAGATATATGGGCCGTCTGAATATACTGGTGCAATTTTTATTGGTTATAATGCATCATATGTTATTAACAATTGTTCATTTTGGAGCAATTTTGGAGAATATGGTGGAGCAGTAAACTCTATTGGGACCAATCCTCTCTTTATAATAAATTCCACCTTTCTTTATAATAGTGCTTCAATATTTGGAGGTGCAGTATACTCTAATGGAAATATATTCCTTGAAAATTCTGTATTTGGATATAGCAGGTCCCATAATTATGGTGGTGCAGTACGCACATTTATGTCAGTAAATATTGATGGCTGTACATTTCGTGGTAATTCTGCATATATCTCTGGTGGTGCAGTTTATGCTGAATCCGTATCAATGGAAAAAACACCTTCCGTTTTTATGGATAATTCTGCAGATACCGGTATTGGCGGTGCAATATTTGCAAAAAAATTCAATACTGATGTTTATAATGCAATGTTTCTTAATAATCATGCAGGTTTGAATTCATATGGTAAAGATGGTGGAGCAATATATATCCGTGAAGAAAATCATGTTACTTTTGAAAGCTGTTTATTTGGGTTCAATCGTTGTTCTGATGAAGGAGGTGCAATTTATCTGGATTCAAGTAAGTCTCACTTATCTTTGAGGAATAATATTTTCATTAATAATTCTGCTACTTGTGAAGGGCAGTCTGTATATAATTGTGGTTATTATGATGTAATTGAAAATAACTTTTGGGGTTTTAATAATCCTTTAATAATCCTAGTTCCGACAATGATCAGTTAATTGAATGGAAAGCTACCATATTCCAAAAAAAATGTGCATCATAGTGATAGCAATCCTTTAAGCATTGTTTTTGAGTTAGATAAATCTAATGTTTCTGTTAATGAAACAGTTAATGCATTGTTCTATTTCGTTAATTCGGATGGTAAAAAATTTTTAGGTAAGCTTATTGGTTTGGATAGAATTTATTTACAGGTAAATGAAAATCTTAGGCAAGTAAGTAAATATGTCGATGATAATTCTATATCTATTAAAATTAATCCTAAAATGGCAGCAAAATATATTATATTCTCATATCTTTATGGTTATCCTCTTAAAGAACAAAGATTAAATGTGAATTAAATATTTTTTTGCTAAATAAAATTTTTTTTAAACAATTAGAGATTTTGCACCTCTCGGATGTTTAAAATTTAGAGATGTTGCACTTCTTTGATGTTAATTAAGGAGGTTTAAGCTCCTTTTTTTATTCTTTTTAAGTTATCCGAAGAGAATCTTTTTCAATTTTGTTATTTCTTTATATTTGTTTTCCAAAGAAAAAGATTTTAAATTTTAATATCTCTTCATATTTTACTCTAATTTTTGATTTTTTGATAAAATTGTCTTTTTTTGTTTATTCTGTTAATTTAATATTATTTAAAGTGAAAGTAAGCACTTACATTCGAGTAAATTTTTATATATTAAGTTTCAAATATATACATAATGAAAAAATGGGGGAATCCTAATAAATTTAAAAAATCTTATTATTTTATCAATATTTTTAATTTTCTTATCAATGGCATCTATTTCTGCTGTTGAAATTGATGGTACTGATTCGTCTTATTTGCAGGATGATTCTTTAGTTGTTGATTGTGATGGTTCTTCATTGGATGGTGGGGATTCTTTAGTTGTTGATTGTGATGATTCTTCATTGAATGATGAGGATTCAGCTATTGGCTCTGAAAATATTACTGCCGATTCTAATTCCACTCAAGAAACATTGAGTTTTGATGATCTTAAATCAAAAATAAATGATACACCTGCCGGTTCGACTCTTGATTTGTATGATGATTTCACTAATCTCGGTGGCCATGTCCTAATGATTAATAAGGACTTAACTATTGATGGTCATGGCCATACCCTTGATGCCCATCAGCATGGCTGTTTTAAATCAACTAAAGGACACATATTAATAAAGAATCTTATAATCAAAAACGCATGTATTGACAGTGGTGCTATTTTTATTGCTCAAGATGCATGGTATATTATTGATAATTGTTCATTTATAAATAATCATGCATTAAAAAAGAGAGGTGGGGCAATTTGTAATATAGGTTATAATTCTCTCACTATATTAAATTCAATATTTGACTCCAATTATGCTAATTGCTATGGTGGAGCAGTATACTCTCAAACAGAATTGTCTCTTATAAATTCTACATTTAATTCAAATAAAGCAGATATTGAGGGTGGTGCAATTTTAGGGAAAAATAAAGTTATTATTGATCACTGTAATTTTAGTAAAAATTATGCCGGTCGTTCTGGAGGGGCTGTTTTTGCAGATAAAGTGGCAATTGAAAAAACACCTTCCCATTTTGAAAAAAATGTTGCTTATGATTCTAAAGGTGGTGCAATATATGCAAATTATTTCAGTTCTGATGTTTATTATGCATCTTTCATTTATAATAGTGCAGGTCTTGGCACTATTAGTGATGACGGTGGAGCAGTATATATCAAAAATGAAAATCGCATTACCTTTGCAAGCTGTATTTTTGTAGGCAATAGATGCACTGATGAAGGAGGCGCAATTTATCTGGATTCACATAACTCTCACTTGTCTTTGAGGAATAATATTTTCATGAATAACTCTGCAGGTGATGAAGGACAGACAGTATTTAATTGTGGTTATTATGACACAATTAGGGATAATTATTGGGCAGGAAAAAATCCTAGTTCAAACAATGATCAGTTAGTTGAATGGAAAGCTACCATATTCCAAAAGAATAAGCATCATAGTGATAGCAATCCTTTAAAGATTGTTTTTGAATTAGATAAATCTCAAGCTTCTGTTAATGAAACAGTAACTGAATCAATCTATTTCTGTAATTCCAACGGAACTAAATGTTCAGGTAAGTTTTATGGCTTTGAATATATTTATTTGCCTGTTAATGAAAATCTTAAGGAAATAAGTAAAAACATATCTGATAGTTCTATAGCTATTGAATATCAGCCACAAATTGCAGCATATTATGCATTATTTGCATATCTTTTCAATCAAAGTCTTTCACTACAGAAATTAAGAGTGGAATAAATATTTTGTAGAAAGATTCTCTCTTAAACAATTTAAACATATGTTAACCTCCCTTATGCTATAATGGGGGGTTTAGGTTCCCTTTTTTCTTTTTAATTTATCAAAGAAACTTAAATAATTTTTCATGTATAACTCTTTTTTGAATCTAGTCTTTTTTTAGTGAGTATATTATTAAATTATTTTTTTTTTTTAAAAAAGGATGCTGTAAAAGATCTAGGCCTAAGATTATAAACTTATAATTTACTTATAAATGATCAATTGATAAATGAATATAATCCTATAAATTTTTACACAGCCAAAAAAAGTAGTTTTTTCATGTTTTTTTTTTTATTGAATTAATTTAAATTATAAAAAAAGTAATGATAGAAATAAATTTCTATCTAAAAAGTGTTTCGTTATGTTTTTTTCTAAATTTAAAAGTTAATCTTCATTCATTATTGTCTTTTTTCCGTTTTGCAGCAAATATGATGAATAATGCTAATATGAGAATTGCAATTGGAATGAGATAATTTTGATATTTATTCAAATCATCGGATTCAGATTTTTCATTTATTCCTTCATCATAAATCTCTTCATTAGAACTGTTTGTATTTGAATTGTCTAATTTTGGATTGGTAGATTTTTGGATGGATTTAGTAAAATCTTTGTTTTTAAATTTATCTAAATTAAAAGTCTCCTGTTTACTAAAATCATTTGAAGCATTATTTCTATTGATTGAATCATCTGATTTATTGGATTGATTTGGAGTAGTGTTTTTGTCCACATCCCCATAGTCAAGATCTTCATAAGTATCATCATCTGTCTCATTATCTGTTTCATTATGCTCATCAGTTTTCTCTAAGATATCCAAGCTAATGCTTTCCTCATTAAAAATTGCGGTGATTGTTTTATCTAATCCGATATAAATGGTCTTTAATAGTTTTCCATTAGTGGCATTTACTTTAAAAATCTTTTTCCCATTTTCTCCTTCTAAAACAAAACTTCCAAGGATATAGGGCATTTTTGAACTGTTTTTTAATGAATATTGATTTTTGTTTTTATCAGTTGTCTGATTGAAAGTAAAGATTAATTCAGATTCTGAACTTTGCATTAATGGAGTAATGTTTGTAAAATTCATTAAGACCCATCTAAAATCATTTGAAATTTCTATATTTAATATCCTTTCAAATTTAGGATTATTGGAACCCCACCAATTATTATCTAATGAAATATTATCCTCGTAGCTGTAAATCCCATAGCCTTGAGAATCAATATTGTTAATGATTGACGAATGGCTTAGAGTTGTTTTTCCCCTTGCAAGTATCGCTCCACCATTTCCTTTAGCTGTGTTGTTTTCAAAAACAGAACCTAAGATATTTAGATGTTTATTGCTGTCAATAGCCCCACCGTTTACAGTTGCTTTATTATTTATGAAAGTGGAGTTTATTATTGTCAATTCCCCTCCATTATCTATAGCACCTGCACCATAAGCGCTATTGCTGATGAATTCACAGTTTTTTATAGTCATGGTTCCGCTATTGTCAATACTTCCGCCATAGCTTAAAGCTTTGTTCAATTCAAACTTGGAAGAATCAATAGTTATGCTTCCTCCATTTGTAAATATTGCTCCTCCTTCGTCAGAACCGCTTGTAAGCCTAAAAATAGAATTATTTATAATAAGATT
This sequence comes from uncultured Methanobrevibacter sp., assembly GCF_902769175.1. Lineage (GTDB taxonomy): Archaea > Methanobacteriota > Methanobacteria > Methanobacteriales > Methanobacteriaceae > Methanobrevibacter. The sequence continues at coordinate 8,660 of NZ_CACXNW010000049.1, read as the reverse complement.
TCTGCTGCTGAAGATTACTCCTGCCTTATGACGAACTTTTTGGCTTGTAAAATTACAGTTTTCTATTTTTAGATTTGCGGCATTGTAGATAGCGCCAGCTTCAAATGCTGTGTTTTTATCAAATGTGGAGTCATATGCTTCCAAATCTTTTCCATTATATATGCATCCTCCCCATTCTCCATCATTAAGTTTAAAATTGGATTTATATATTTTTAAAGTGCCTTGATTGTAAATGGCTCCTCCATTATAGTTTTTTCCATTTATTAAACTTAATCCATAGATATTGATATGGACATTTTCATTAATAGAAAATATGTTGGATTTAAAGTCTGCATCAAGAATGGTGTTGATATTGCTTTCATATTGATATCCGTATAGATTTAAGTTTTTATTTATGCTGATTGGAGTTCCATTACCTTTATAAGTTTTATTTTTCAAAATAATCGAATCTCCATCCTTTGCATTATCAATTAAACTTTGCACATAACTAAAATCCTCTTCTTGGTCTGCTTCCACTCTTTCGGAGGATTCTAATTTTGAATCAGATTCAATATCAATAGTTTTCAAATCATTTTCAATAGTTTTCTCATTGTTGAATAAATTATCTGCATTGCTTATTTTAAGATTTTCATTAGAAGGACTAATTTCATCATTAACTGGAATATCATCTGTAGCATGGACTGTATTGATAAGTAATATCGATAATATGCTTAGAATGAAAACTAATTTCCATTTTTTATGTCCTATCCTTCCACCTCCAAATCTTTAAATTTAAACGTTATAAAATCTATTTCTTAACATTATTTTTTCATATGTTCAAAATATTATTTATAATCTTTTAATTTTTTTTATATTTTAGGGCTTTTAATAATTTTAAATTATTTCGGATGTCTTTTTATCTATTGCTTTTAATATTTTTAAGTGGTTTTTTGATGCTTTTTTTTAAATTTTCAAGATTTGAATAATTTAAAAATTTTCGCAGGCACTTTCTAAAATTGTATCAATTTATTATGTAGTAATTATAAAGATAATAACCATGATAATTAACCAATTGTCTGAATTTTTAATTAATCTTAAATATGAAGATATTCCTAAAGAATCTATTAAAAAGGCTAAATTATGTTTTATTGATTATTTGGCTGTTTATTTAAGGGGTTTGGAATCTGAAAACTCTAAAATATCCATTAAAACAATTTATGAATTATATGGTGGTGATTTCAATTCATTGAATAAGGGATTTGTCAATGGAATTGCTTCCCATAGCCTTGATTTGGATGATGGTCATAGATTAGCTCAATTGCATCCTGGAACAGTTGTATTTTCAACTGTTTTAGCTATGGTTGGCGATAGGAATTTAGACTTGGACATTTCAGGACAAGAGTTTTTCGAAGCAGTCATTGTTGGATATGAAATAGCCATTGCACTTGGAATGCTTGTAAATCCGGACCATAGAAATCAGGGATTTCATAGCACAGGTACAATAGGATCATTTGCAGCTGGAGCAGTTGCATCTAAGCTTTTAGGACTTGACCTTGAAAAGACAGAGCATTGCTTAGGATTATGTGCCACCCAATCATCAGGTCTTCTTGAGGCAGATCATGCAGGAACTATGGGAAAATCATTGCATGCAGGAAATGCAGTCTACAATGGAATATTGTCAGCATTTTTGGCTAAGAATGGATTCACAGGTGGAGAATCTTTAATTGATGGAAATGAAGGATTCATTAAAGCATTATCTTCAAGCTTATATGATAGGCATTGTGATGAAGTTGGAAAGCTCAATTGTTCCCAATTATCCCAGTTCATTGATATGAATCTAAATAAATTCCATATAAATGAGGTTTATTTAAAGAAATATCCATTTTGCAGACATATTCATTCAGCAATTGATTCAACATTAGTGCTTAAAGAGGATTTGAATGATTTAGATTTGGATTTGGATTTTATTTCTTCAATTGATATAGAAACCTATAGGATAGCAAGTGAGCATGATAATTTCAATCCAAGGAATCTGCAGGATTTAAAGCAATCATTGCCTTATGCTATAGCTATTTCATTAGTTGCAGATGATTTAGGTTTGGATTCAATTGACGAATTGGTTGAAAAAGGTCTTTTTGATGAAAATGCAGATGATGAAAAGGTTTTAAAAATTAGGGAAATTGCAAATAAGATTGAAATCAATAATAATGAAGAATTGAATAAATTGACTCCAGAAAAAAGACCTTCAAAAGTAATTATTAAATTAAATGATGATGAAAGTTCTGATTTGGAAAATACAACTTTTTATCCTTTAGGTGAAGTTGAAAATCCATTATCCTATGAGGATATTCTAGATAAATTCAAGACCTTGAATCCTAAGTTTAATATGAATAAGTTACAAATAATTAAACATATGGAAGATTGTTCAGTTTATGAGGTTTTCAATGAATTGAGCTTAGTGGATTAATCTAATTGAATCAATCTAACTGGATTAATGCTTTAAATAATATTTTAGATTTTAATATTGGATAAATTAATAATTTAAATGATTGTATTTTATTTATGAGGAAATAAATAATTTTAATGTAATATTTTTATTTGTTTGATAAATTAATAATTTAAATGATTATATTTTTATTGAAAGTGATTTTTATGATGGATGAAACTAAAAAATCATTGGAAAAGTTAGGAATTAATGAAATACCTAATGATTACATTTCCGAAAAGCGATTTGAAGATGGAGGGCAATACCGGTTTGAAGTTCCAGGAATACAAGGTCCTTCTGCACTTGAATCTCTTTTAAATGCTTGCAATGATTATGATTTAACTATTCATAGGGCTACTCAAACAAAAGGAATCATGTTCCTCTTAGATGATGAAATCAGCCAAATGGTTAGCATGGCTCAGGATGCTAATATCCAATTGTTTTTAGCTGTTGGGCCAAGAGCGCCTTATGATACAAGTGCCACTGTTCAAACTGAAGAAGGAAAACGTATAGGCTATAGGTTAAGAGGCTATAAAAACCTTTTATATGCAATTGAAGATGTTAAAATAGCAGTGAATCTTGGCGTTAGAGGCATCTTGCTCTATGATGAAGGTTTGCTTTATGCCCTTGCTAAAATGAGAGATGAAGGAGAGTTGCCAAATGACCTTAAGTTCAAGCTTTCTGCTCATGCAGGCTGTTCCAATCCTGCTTCTGCTAAGCTATTTGAATCAATCGGTCTTGATTCATTAAATCCTGTAAGGGACCTTCAGATTCCAATGCTTGCATCCTTAAGGGATGCGATAGACATTCCTATTGACATTCATACTGAAAACCCTAAGTCAACAGGTGGATTCATACGCCATTATGAAGTTCCTGAAATGATTAAGGCAGCAAGTCCAATATACCTAAAGACTGGAGGATCTGTTGCTAAGCATCACAGTTGGGACACAACTGAAAAGGAAGCTCGCCAAAGGGCTAAGCAAGTTGCTTTAGTGAGAGATGTGATTGAAAGGTTTTATCCTGAAGCTATTATGAGTAAATTATAATTATCTAACTTTGGTATTTTTTCTGGAATTTATTATTAGGTTATAATTATGTAATCTCTATATGTTTTTTCTGGAATTTATTATGAGTAAATTATAATTAAGAAATTTCTAAATCTAAATTTATAACGAGCACATGTTATTGAAATTGATTATTTTATTAAATTAAACTTTATTTTTTTCTAAATTGAAATTGTTTGTTGATATTATGGATTTAATTGAAAAAGTTCAAAATGCAGTTGTTAATGCTGGCAGTTCATATAGCGAAGATAGATTGATTGCCTATGAAAATGCCTTGAAATTAGAGAAGTCATTGGATAATGAAAATGCAGTTTGGGCTTTAGAGCAAATGATTGAAAACTTTAAGGTTGCTAAGGAGAATAAGCTTCCCTTATGTGATGATACAGGTATTCCTCATGTTTTAATTGAAGTTGGCAATGAAAGGGAGATTCCATCAAGCTTCTTTAATGAAATAAATATAGGCATTGCTAAAGGATTGGATAAGCTTCCAGGAAGGCCAATGGCAGTTAAGGGAAATGACATAGAAAGAATAGAGCAATCTCAAGGGCTCTATAATGAATCAAATATGATGAAGCCTGCTTCCTTCTTATTTGAATGGAAGGATGAATCCACTTATGGAAGGCGTATTGGAGTGGATGATGATAAGATTCGAATTACAATCCTTTTAGAAGGTGGAGGGCCTGAAATAAGAGCAAAAACTTATAGGGTATTCCATAAAAGGGATTCCAATATTGTATTTGGCGAAGCGATTGATTGGCTGAAGGAATCCTTGTCTATGTTAGGCTGTACTCCTTCAATTCCAGCTATTGGAGTTGGAAGAACACATTTTGAAGCAAATGCACTTATGTTAAGGGCTATGGCTCATGGCAATCTAAACATTCAGTCTGAAACTGAAAAGTACATTGCTGAAGAATTGAATAAAACTGATATCGGTCCATTGGGACTTGGAGGCAAGACAACTGTTTTAGGTTCCTTTGTAAACATTGGATCTCAAAGGGCAAGTGGAGTTCGGATAGTTGCAACAAGACCTGCATGCTTTGTAGAGCCAAGAGTCAGCAGTTTTGAGTATTAATGTTATATTTTGCTAAAGTACATTTTTGTAGAATTTATATATTAGTTTTTAAAGCTTACTAAAAGAATTAATTGAGTTTTGAATTATAGTTATTGAAGTTAACTAAAATAGAATTATATATGGAAAAAATTATAATTATAAAATGATAATTTAGATGGTTTTTTAAGGAGAATATTATGAAAGATAATCAAAAACCTGGAAAGAATGGTTTTAAATTTCCTGAGCAGAGAATCAAGACCAAGATAACTGATGTAAAACCTAATCATTTATCTACAAGAGGATATAATCAAGAAGATTTGATTACCAATCTCCGCTTTGCTGAAATGGTCTTTTTGCTTCTAAGGGAAAGGTTGCCAGATGAAAGGGAAGCTAAGCTTTTCAACCATATTCTTGTTTCTTTTTGTGATCATGCTGTAACTCCTCCAAGCACACAGTCTGCAAGGCTTATTGCATCTTCAGGAGCTGGAATAAACAATGCTGTTGCTGGTGGTTTATTGTCCTTTGGAAAAAATCATGCAGGGGCAATTGAAAAGGCTATGAAACTATTCCAGAAATCAATAGAATCTTTGAATCTTGAAGAGTGCGAAGAAGGGGATATCAATAAGAAAATAGCTCGAAAAGCCATTGAAATTGTTGAAAAATATGAAAGCGAATCTAAAAGAATACCTGGATATGGCCATAGGTATCATAGCAAGGATCCTCGTGCAGTAAGATTATTGGATTTAGCTATTTTGCAATCCTCTATTGGTCCACATACCAAATTGGCTCTTGTCATTGAAAGCATCTTATCAGAGCGTAAAGGCATTTGCTTGAATGTTGATGGTGCAAATGCAGGATTGCTATCTGATTTAGGCTTTGACAGTTCCTTAGGATTAGGCATCTTTATGATTGGAAGATTGCCTGGACTTGTAGCACATGCATATGAGGAAATGGAAGAGGAAGAGAAATTCAGACGCTTCTGTGACTTGGAAGATATCGTATACGAAGGTTTTAAAAATAGGGATATTGAAGATTAATTATAAAATTATTGCTTTAGCTTAGTTTAGTTAACGATTTATTGCTTTACATTAGTTTAGCTAGTTATTTATTGCTTTACGTTGGTTTAGCTAGTTATTTATTGCTTTACGTTGGTTTAGCTAGTTATTTATTGCTTTACGTTGGTTTAGCTAGTTATTTATTGCTTTACGTTGGTTTAACTACTATAAAATTTATTAGATATTCTATTATCAATAGGAGAAATTTAAATGGAATTTTTTGATTTAATTGAAAAAAGATACAGTATGAGAGGCTTTGAAGATAAGGAAGTTGAGCAAGAGAAATTAGATAAGATATTGAAAGCTGCTCAATTGGCTCCAACTGGAGTAAACTTCCAGCCTTTTAAAGTTGTTGTAATTGATGCTAAAAAATATAAAGACGAGTTAAATGCCATTTACAGTCCTGACTGGTTTACACAAGCACCTATTGTTCTTTGTGTAGTCGCTTCAAAGGATGATGCTTGGACTAGAAAGTATGACAATTGGAACATTGCCGAAATTGATGCAACCATTGTAATGACCCATATGATTCTTGCAGCTGAAGATGTCGGCTTAAACACTTGTTTTATTGGTGCATTCAAGCCAGATGAAGCAAGGGAATTCCTTGATTTAGGGGATGAATGGGAACCTGTATTATTCACTCCATTAGGATATGGAAATGCAGAGCCAAGAGACACTCCAAGAAAAAGCATTGATGAATTGGTCATTTACAAATAAATTTATTCTCTGCTGATATTATGAAGCCAAAAATTGTTCATGCACGTGATAAGGAAATAATGCATCAATTGTCTGATCTTTTTGTAGAATCCAAGTATTCCATCAAAGATGAGACAAACAAGTATGTATTGCTAAAGAAAAATAATTATGGAAGCATCCTTATCCATCTTCCTTTTCTTCTAATTGGAATCTTCATTGATTATCGTGCTCTCATAGTGAATGTCATATATTTTGCTTACAGCATATTTCAAAGGTCAAACGTAATCTTAATCACAACTGAAAAGAAGGATACTGAAGGAAATCCTTTAGAGTTTGACAGCGTTAGGGATTTGGAAGTCTTTTATGAACAATCTACTTGGGATAAGGCAATTGAACTGTCTGAATTGGAATGATTGACTTTTATTTGCTATTTAATTTAAAATAAGAATATTCAAATGAGATTATTCAAAATAAGACTATTTTTAAAATAGTTTAAACAAGATTAGTTAAAATAAGAATAAATTTATTAACATTTAAGAATATATCATTTATAGATGCAAATTATTATAAATTATATTTACATAAATTTAAATGATTTAAAGAGGGTATTATGAGATTAACAAAGAAATCTATTATTTTATTAGCTTTTTCAGCTATTTTAATCATTTTAGGATTATGGAATTATGCTGATTCAAATCCAGTGACTTTGGAAGTTATTGCTTCAACTGTAGTGCTTGTTGTAGTTGGTTGGACACTTGCATTAACTGTCTTTGAACCAAGTTGGACTAAAGCAGCAATCTTTATTGATGGTTTAATCTTCTTTGCAGTAGGAATCACATTCCTATTAATGCCATATAATATTATTTTCATTTTATTTGGTGTTATATTGCTTGCAATAGCAATTGTTGCTTATCTAGGAAAATTGCCAAAGTCTTTCTTAAGATTATTCCATTAAACTTATTTAATTTTTATTTAATTTTTTTTATTTTCCTTTTTTTAAATTAATTACAGTTATTTTTTTAATTCTTTATTTTTCAAATGATTTTACGATAGTTTTATAATTTTTTTAATTTTTTCTAATTCTTTATTTTTTTAGTAATTTTTACAATATTTTTTTATTTTTTTTAATTTTTTCTAATTCTTTATTTTTTTAATAATTTTTACAAAATTTTTATAATTTTTTTTAAATTTTTTCAAACAAATTTCAATTTTTTATTTTTTCCTTTCTTCAGCTATTTTTCCAGCTATTCTTTAAAAATTTTCTTAAATCAATTTTTCTTTTCATGTAATTTCAAGCTTTTTCATGAAAATTTTAAAATCTCTGTTTTTATCATTTTATTTTGAATTCTATTAATTCTAATCTATTTTATTTTTTTCAAATTTTTATTAGATTTTTTTGCAAATCCAACTTTATTCTTTTCAATTTTCCCTAAAATTTTATATCAAAATTGCCATGATTTTTCTGCCTTATTTTACTTTTCCTGGTTCAATATATTTTCCTATATAATTATAATATTACAATATTTTAATAAAATATATATATTAATAAAAATAAAAATAGATGTACCATGGTGATTTATTATGGCAGGGATATAGGGATATCAGAAGCTATTACCCAAATAAAAAAAGCTGAAAGCGATGCTGATTCCTTAGTAGAACAATCAACAGTCGATGCGAAAGCAATGATTGATGATGCTACATTAAAAGCAAATGAGATGGTTGAAACTGCTAAGAATGAAGCTAGCGAAGAAGCTCAATCTACTGTTTTTAATGCAGAAGAAAATGCAAAGAAAGAAGCTGAAACTATAAGTTCTCAAGCAGAAAAAGATGTTGCAAACATCAAAAACGCTGCTAGAAAAAATATAGATGAGGCTGCTTCAATTATTGTTAAAAATATTTTATAGTGTGAGATAATGTTTAGAACTGCGAGAATGCGTAAGCTTAATGTTATAACTTTGGACAAATACGATGGTCCTACAGTCAGTGCACTTCACGACGAGGGTGTTGTCCAGATAAATGATATTTCTGAACGTATTCAGCAAGATCCTAAGCTAGCAGAACTTTTGAAACCTTCTAAAGTTACACCACACACTGGTAAGATCTCTTCACTTCTTATGAAGACAAGCGGTATTTCCGAACTATTGGGAGATGCGCTGTCAGAAGGAAGGGGAATGAAAGACATGCTAATGTCCTTTATCAGTCCTGACCTTCCAGTTCCTAAAGAAGTCGAAGATGTTGATACTGAAAGCTTGATAGCTTATGCAGAATCAACATTAAGCCAGGTTGAAGGTGAAACAAAAGGTATTGAAAATAAGTTAGCCGCACTAGAC
>NZ_CACXNW010000048.1 GCF_902769175.1 uncultured Methanobrevibacter sp. | reverse complement strand
CAATGAAAATAGCTGTATTAAATGTGGAGCATGTGAAGGCGTTTGTCCTACAGCAGCTATTGAAGTAGGCGATCACATCGTTTACTGTGATACTTGTAATGAAGAACCTAAATGTGCAGAAGCATGTCCTAAAGGTGCTTTACAAGTCGACGAAATAGCTATTGATGAAGAAGGAAACACTCAAGTTAGATTAATCTTTAACAAAACCAAATGTGATGAATGTGGAGATTGTGTAGACGCATGTCCTACTAAAACTCTCAAATTAGATGCAGAAGATTCTCAACTCTTAAAAGGATTCTGTGTAATGTGCCAAAAATGTGTAGACATTTGTCCTGTAGACGTTATCGGAGTTCCTGGAGTTAAAGAACCTGCAAGCAGAGTTGTTGAACCAGAAGGACGTGTATACATTGAAGATTGTAAAGGATGTGGCGTATGTGTAGCTGAATGTCCTGTAGATGCAATCACCTTATCTGCTTACGGTGAACCTATCGAAGTAGATGAAGACAAATGTATCCAATGTGGAGTATGTTCACAATCCTGTCCATGGAACGCAATTTTCATCGCTGGAAATGCAAACCCTGCAAAACGTACTAAAGACATGAAATCATTCACTTTAGACGCTGATGCATGTATCGGTTGTAATTCCTGTGTTGACATTTGTCCTGGAAAATTCATTACTCCTAAATCTGACTTGACTGTAGCTCTTCCTGAAGCTTGTGCTGCATGTGGTCTTTGTGTAAATGTATGTCCTGTAGATGCAATTGACTTAGATGTTGAATATGGAGCATCTAAATTCAGTGCTTCTGAAGGTATTTGTTGGGATGAAGAAAAATGTCTCTTTGATGGAGGCTGTGCTTTAAAATGTCCTACTGAAGCTATAAAAGTAGTTACTAAAAGAGGAATGGAAGTACCTTCCCGTCAAAAAGATATGGGCGAACAATCTTTCACCATGTGTGTAAGATGTGGTGCTTGTGCAAATGTATGTCCTAACGATGCATTGAAATTAGACTATGTAGACAAAGAAATTGATGGTGAAGTAGTATCTAGAGATAGAATCATCTACAACCCATCTAAATGTGATGAATGTGGAGAATGTATTGACGCATGTCCATATGATATGTTACACAAAGCATACAGAGTTAACTTACCTATTGCTGGATTCTGTACTCTCTGTGAGCAATGTCTCGAAAAATGTACTCCTGAATCCTTAACTTTAAAATAGATAAGTTAAAAACACAAAACAAAATAAAAGCCTGAATTCAGGTATAAGGCACTAGGCATGGGGTCAAGTGCCTTTTTTTATTTACTTTACTTTTTTTTAATTATTTTTCCCACTATTTTTTATTCTTTTAAAAAATTTTTTATTTTTGCACGATTTTGTTTTATATTTTATACAAAAATTATAATAATTTAAATATAATGTTTAATAAAATATGATTTAGAAATTATAATAATTTAAATATAATGTTTAATAAAATTTGATTTAGAAATTTTAATAATTTCGTTATAAGGGTTAATAGTGAAGGGAATGAAGTTAACAAATAAATTTTTTATTTTTTTAGTATTGATATTAATATTTTCTATTTCTTCAGTTGGTGCAAGTGAAAATGATCTTGCTCATGGTGATGATTTGAATTATGGTTCTAGCAATATGAATACTGTTCTTTCTGAAGAAAACAGTAATCTTTTAGATAATGGTATTTTAATTGAAGAGCCTAGTCTAACTGATTTAAAAGATATTATTGAAGATTCTAGTTTTACAGATTTAGAAAATGTTATTTCAAATTCTGTTGAAGAGGAATTAATTTTAGAGAATAATTATTCATTTGAAGAAAGCAAAGATATTGCTTCAGGAGTAAAAATAAACAGATCCATTACCATAGATGGTAAAGGCCATACAATAAATGGTTTAAATGAGTCACGTTTATTAATCGTTTCTGATGCAAATCTTAATTTAAAAAACATTATTTTCATTAATGGGTTTACCAATGAATATGGTGCAGGAATTCATTTGAATAATTCTAATCTAACTTTGACAAATTGTACTTTTAGTTTTAATTGTGCTAATCTAGGAGGTAGTGCAATTTATTCTTCTTATTCAACAGTCAATTTAACTGACTGTACCTTTTCATTTAATGGAGTTGAGGATTTATATGTTTTAGGGGGAGCATTTCACGCTCTAGAGTCTAATGTCACTATAGATAATTCAAGCTTCTTTAACAATAGTGCTGATGAAGGAGGAGCATTATACCTATTTAATTCATCATTAAGCTTATATGATAGCAATTTTTATAATAATCTTGCTAGGTGGTATGGAGGATCCCTCTGGGCAGAAGCAGAGGTAAGGATAAATGGTTCTCAATTCTACAACAATAAAGCAGGATATAAAGGCGGTGCATTTCATTCTTCATATTCATATGACGGCAATAGTTTAGCCTTAATTAACAATTTCTATATTTTTAATAATGTTGCTGAATATGGGGCTGCAATTTCTAGTTCCAATGCAAATTTTATTAAAATTTATAATAGTGAAATCTATGGCAATAATGCTTCTTATGGTGCTGTAATTTCAAGATTAAGTCGTCAGGGCATGGAAATATGTGATTCAAAAATTTACAATAACTCTGCTAAGAATGGGACTGTTTTATATTCCCTTACTGGAGGAGCAACTCTATTTAAAAATAATATTATTGAAAACAATATTGGTGAAACAGGAACTGTTTATTATATAGTTAGTGGACGTGTTGATAATGTTACACGAAACTATAAATTTAACTTTTTAAATTGTTCCATTAAAAACAATAATATGATTAAAGGATTATTCTATTCCTATTTTGATTATTTGCTTATAAATGATTCTACCATAACTTATGATGATGCTTGCTACAATGATACTGTAGTTTATGTTATGGAAATAGGCAATTTTTTCAATAACAATAATTGGTGGGGTGTGGAAAATCCTAATTTTGATGTTTTGGTTTATATAGGCAAGCCCTCTGATTCTGCTAATAATCTTCAGGATTCCATAGGAATTGAGGATAGTTCTAATGAATGCTGCTCCAGTGTTATACAAATAGATAATGAATCTTTTCCATTCACATTTAGAGTAGATTCATCTAGTCAACTTTGTGTTATGATTGATAATCATGATGGGAATGTTCTTCAGTACAAAGGGGATGAAACATTTTTCTGGCATGCTTTTTTCAGCGAAAATGGATGGGCATTTGGTAATGGTGGTCGTGATAATCCTTATGTTAGCGAAAGATTAGAAGCTTTTGCTAAGATTATGATTAATGAGAATCGGATTATTGAAGAATTCATTAATTTGGCTTGTGATTTAAAGGAAAGTGTAGGATATGGACATTTCTTGGTCAAATCACCAAATGGAACTTATGCCTTTGCAGATTATTTTTCGACTGTAGGTAGGACAATTGGCAATGGCACATTAAATCCTGGATAGTATATAATTCGTCCTAATAGTTATGAATATTTTAAAATAGGATATCTTTCCGATTTGAATCTAAGCGAAAAATTAGAAAATATGTCCCATTACACTATAGATATTGATTTGAATAATGTTACTGATGTACATTTTTATGTTTTTGCATCAAGATATTTGGCAGCTATGGACCAATATGCAAAACCTCTAAGAAATTGTGATTTCACATATTATTCCTATGTAAATATTACTGAAGGTCTTAAAAGCAGATATATGGATATTTATACTGCCAATGATGATGGTTCAATAGCTTTCCCAGGTTATAATGAAGCCACTATATCTAAAGATGTATTGATTAATGGAAAATATGTTTTTTATGAGAACATACCTATCATAATGGATGGAATCTATCTTGGAAGATTTAATATTTCAGATATGCCAATCCCAATCAAAACTAAATTGATTGCTTCTAATGTGAATACGACTTATAAAAGTGGCAAGTATTTAACCGTAAAATTAACCACTGCCAATGGTAAGGCTTTAAAAGGTCAGAACGTGTCTATTAAGATAGCAGGCAATGTTTACACTAAAAAAACAAATGATGATGGTATAGCTAAATTAGCTATTAACTTAAATCCAGGTAGTTATGCAGTTGCCATATCTTTTAATGGGTTTAATGGGTCTCAAGAATATCTCCCATCATCAACCAATATAAAAGTTGTTGTAAAAAAAGCTAATCTTAAGTTAACCTCATATAATAAGGCTTTTAAGGTAAAAACTAAAGTTAAAAGTTATACTGTCACCTTAAAGACTACAGATGGTGTCTTGATGAAAAATGTTAAGCTTTACTTAAAGTTAGGTGGAAAGACTTTCACTGCTAAAACAAATAGCAAAGGTAAGGCAACATTTAAAATGAGTAAGTTTTATAAAAATGGTACTTTTACTGCTAAAATCCAATTTAAAGGTAATAACCTTTACAATTCAGTATCCCTATCTAAAAAAAATCACTGTAAAAAAAGATAAGGTTAAGCTGATTGCTAAAAATAAGAAGTTTAAGAGGAGAACTAAGGTTAAAAAGTATGTTGTCACCTTAAAGAACAATAAGGGTGCTTTGATGAAAAATGTTAAGCTTTACTTGAAATTTGGTGGAAAGACTTTCACTGCTAAAACAAATAGCAAAGGTAAGGCAACATTTAAAATACGTAAATTTTATAAAAAAGGCAAAATGACAGCTATTGTTAAATATAATGGTAATAAGTACTATTATTCTGCATCAATTTCCAAAAAGATTACTATTAAGTCCTAGAAACTTGTTTTTTTCATAGGTGTTTAAATTTTTACCTATTTACTTTTTATCTATTTGCTTCTATCTATTTGCTTTTTATATTTTTATTTTCTCTTTCCTTTTTCTCATTCTAATAATTTGAATTATTTTATTTTTTTTAATCTTTTTTTTTTTTAACATGATTTCTTAAATGATTCCCAATATGATAAAATAAATTTATAAAATATTAAATTAAAAATAAGTATAAGAACTATTTTTTCATTGGCTGATGAATATATTATTACTCTTATGATTGGTGAATTTATGTTTGATTTGGTATTAAAAAACTTGAAGCTTGTAGGAGAATCTGATGAATTTTATATAGCTATTGAAGATGGTAAAATAGCCAAGATATCAAAAACTCCGCTAAAATCTGATAAAGAAATAGACATTAATGGACAATTTGTATTGCCTGGACTAATTGATCCTCATGTTCATTTCAGAGATCCTGGACTGACATATAAAGAAGATTTTAAGACAGGTTCCCAGGCTGCAGCCCATGGTGGTTTCACATTTGTTATGGATATGCCAAACACAGTACCAAAAACCAATACATATAATGCATTTAAAGATAAATTGGAAATGGCTAAGAATAAGTCTGTTGTTAATTTTGGACTTCATGCAGGTTACTCCACACTTGATGAAATGGAAAGGATTCTTGAGTTGAATCCTATGTCATTTAAAGTCTTTATGGATTTGGAAACAGATGAGGATTTGGACAAGATTTTCAAGGACATATCAAATCTAAGTAAAAAATCAATCATAACTGTTCATTGTGAAAAAAGGAATATTGTCCAAGAGTCTACCAATAGCCTATCTGATGAGACTGAAGCCATTGCATATAGTTATGGCCGTCCAGCAGAATCAGAGGATCAATCTGTCGCTCAAGCTATTGAACTTTCTAAAAAATATGGGAATGATTTGCACATTTGTCATTTAAGCACTAAAAATGCTATGAATATGGCAATAGAAAATAATGTCACTTTTGAATTCACCCCTCATCATTTGCTATATGACAATAATGCATTCAACGAGTTTGGAACACTTATAAAAACCAATCCTCCTTTAAGGGAAAATGGAAAAAATGTTTCTATAAGTGATTTGAATGAAAACTCTATAATCGGTACTGACCATGCTCCTCATAGCTTAGAGGAAAAGGCCAAAGGAGTTTGGGATTCTTCTCCAGGAATTCCTTCTTTAGAGACAGTTTTGTCATTGTTGCTAACTGAAGTGAATAAAAACAACTTGGATTTAAATTTGATTCCTAAAATCTTTTCAGAAAATGTTGCAAAAAGATTCAATCTAAGCAATAAAGGATTTATTAAAGAAGGATTCGATGCAGATTTAGTTGTCATTGATTTAAACAAGGAAGGAGTCTTTGATATAGAAAAGTTCTATACCAAAGCCGAATATTCTCCATTTGATGGATTGGAATATAAGGGAAAAGCCACTATGACAATAGTGAATGGTGAAGTAATTATGGAAAATGATGAACTGATGTATAGATGTTGATGGCAGAATATGTTGTTTTTCATATATGGTAAATTTTATTTAACTATCTAATCAATATTTGTAACGGTTGTTGAATTAATTTTATTTTAATTAATCATTATTTCAATTATATTGTGTAGATTTTCTTTTCTACTTTTTCTTTATTTTTTAAGACTAATTATAATCTTCTATTTTTTTATTTTTTCATTATTTTGTCAAAAAGTCATGAATTTTATAATTTTTTTGCTTTTTCCTTATTTTTTTCAAAATATCATAATTATTTTACTTTTCCTTATTTTTCATTATCTTTTTATTTTTTTTTTTTTTTTAGATTTTCAATTTTTTATTTTGGATTAATTTTTTCCTTCAAATTATTTTTGTTTGCATTTTTTGATTTTTTATTAAATGTAAAATAATTGTTCTAATCTTAAATCAATTATTGTTATTAAGTCTTATTTTCTAATTTTAAAGCTTTATAGAAAATCTTTTTATTTATAAAAACTATATATTATAGTAATTCCAATAAAACTTGATTTAATCTTGTTTTTTTATAAATAGTTATATATAGTAAATATTTTTTAAAATTTAAAGTTGTGATTATATGGTATCTGATGAAAGTGATGAAAAAAGAGTTACAATTGTAATCAATAGGAATTTAGATTACAAGTTTAGAAAAATGGCCTCTCAAAAGTTTCGATTTGAACCGAAATGGTACAGTAAAGCTATGGAAGAAGCAGTTAATTTGTGGATAGAAGATAATATTGATGAGGATTTTGAATAGTTTTATCTTGAAGATTTGGTCTTAAGAATTTTAAATAGTTTTATAAATTTTAAAATTATATTATATATTATGCCTTCAATCGATTTTATTAAAGATATTCAAAGGGAAGATAGGAAAACATTTTTCAATGATTTTGAAAAATCACAAAAGTCCTCTGATTTAAAGTGGGATAATGAATCAAAAGTATCTGAAGATAAATCAAGACCTTTGATTGCAGATTTTACAGAGTATTCTCCACTTCATAATGGGCATTTTCATTGCATGAAAACAGCTAAGGCTAAGGTTCCTTATGGTTTGTTTGTAGCAGTTGTTCCTGGATTATTTGAAAGAAGCGGTCGAGGATTGCCTTATATTTTACATAGAAGAACCCGAGCAGAGATAGCTATTGCTGTAGGTGCAGATATTGTTGTTGAAGGTCCCCCTATGGGAATTATGGGATCTGGACAGTATTCCCTATGTTTGACAAAAATGTTTCAAGCATTAAACACTGATTTTATTCCAAGAGGATACAGGCCCTTTGATGGATATGAAAAGATTTTAGAAAGGATTTCCTTAGGTCATGGAGTCGCTCCAAAGCCTTATCGGATTGTAGATATGGACACTAAAGAAGTGATTTACAATGGAAAATTGGAAGAGGACAATTATGTGATTGTATCATTTTCCAAATCATTAAAGAAAATCGGTTTTGATTTTAAGGATAAGTTCATCTTCGTTCCACGTATTGAAGGTGTTAGCGGAACTTTGATTCGTAAGGCATGTTCGCAAAATAATTTAGAGTCTGTCAAGTCAATGTTGCCAAGTGAAACAGCTAGGATTTTGGAAAGGGAAATTAATGAAGACAGGGCTCCATTGCATGATTTAAGAGATGAGGAAACTATAATCGACTCAGCTAACAATTTGTCTTATGATGAATTGCTTAAATTAAATTTCTTCAATGAAAAATTAGCAAATGAATTGATCAGTAAGCGTGATGAAAAGCCATTTGAATCACTGTCTGAAATTGAAGAGTCTATATTTTATGGATTTAGCAGTCATTTTAAAAATAGGGTTTTAAGCATTTTGGAAACAAGGGTTAATGCTGATGTCATTTCAGAATATATTAATAATTATCCAAGCACTGTACGTGTTTTAAATTATAAAAATGAAGATGTCTTAGATGAATTTAAGGAAAAAGTCTTATGCAATGAAAAAAGATTTGTAAATGATATTGTAATTTCTTAAGTTATTCATTTAATAAAGTTCTAATTGATTTTTTCCTTTTTAAATTTTTTATAGCTATCCCATATTGCATCACTATTTTTTTAATAAATATTGTTCTATTATTAGTAAATGTTATATAATATATTTAATAAAAATATATGATGAATATTTGATTAATTTTAAAAACTAATTTTTGATTAATTAAATTTTTCATTATTGATATTAAATTATTTAATTTACTATTCAATTTTATATTAATTGCATTTTTTGCGTAATTATTCATTTATGAAAGAGATATTTGTTATTATATTTAAAATGTAATTAAGTTATCAAATAAATTATTATAGGAGAATTATTTATGGCAATAAAAGAAGGAGATTTTGTAAGATTAAATTTCACTGGTAAAATAAAAGAAACTGATGAAGTATTTGATACTACTTCCGAAGATATCGCAGAAGAAGCAGGTATCTTAGTAGAAAATAAAATTTACGGTCCAATTCCAATCATTGTTGGAGGAAATCATTTATTAAAAGCTATTGATGAAGCTATTATCGGTTCAGATGCTGGAGAATCTGTACATGTATCTGTAACTCCTGAAAACGGTTTTGGTGAAAGAAACCCTAATATGATTCAATTAATTCCTATGAAAGAATTCAAAAAACAAGGAATGACTCCTGTTAGAGGTATGAAAATTACCGCTGATAATGGTACTGGAAAAATCATCTCTGTAAATGGTGGAAGAGTTAAAGTAGACTTCAACCATGAATTAGCAGGTAAAAACTTAGAATATGATGTTTCAGTTGTAGAAGTTATTGAAGATGATGAAGAAAAAATCAAAAGTATGATTGAGTTACACTACTCCTACCCTAACATGGACTTAGACAAAACTGAAATCAAAATCGATGGTGACAAAGTAAGCATCAAATTAGATGAAATCACCAGATTCGATCAAAAATCATACATGGATGTAACTTTTGCAAGATTCAGAATTTCCAAAGACATTTGGGACAACATGGATTATGAAAAAGTTGAATTCCTAGATGAATTTGAGAAAAAAGTAGAAGAACCTGCTGAAGAAGAAGCAGAAGAATAATTATTTTAATTCTTCTTTTACTTTTAACTTTTTTTTATTTTTTTATTAGCTATTTTTTATTTAACTATTTTTATTAGCTATTTTTTATTTAACTATTTTTATTATTTCTACTATTTTGGCTATTTTTACTATTTTACACTAATTTTTATATATCACTTTTCACTACTATTATTTTGCACGATTTTTGAATATTTTTTAATTTTATTCTTTTTGCTATTTTTAGAGCTTTTTAATATTTTTTAAAATTTCAGTTATTCTTCTTTTCAGATCTTAAAAATAGTATTTATAAAAAATATTGTATAAATTAATCTCTTTTGTAAAAATCAGTTAAATTAGTGTAATCAAGACAAAATACATTAAAATTAGAATAAATCATAAATTAGTTTACAATTAAGAATAATTCAGTAAATATTACAAAAAAAGAAAATAGTTAAGAGCAATGCTCATAAGAAAAAAAGATTTTAATCAAACTTAAGGTCAAAAACTTAAGTTTGGAAGTGTTAATAAAAAAGATAAAGAAAAATAATTTTCTCTATTTAAATTTAATTTAATAAATTGTTGACAAATTCACCAGGATTTTGGAATAATCCCATAAGTGCTTCAACGAATCCTGCGTAATCTCCACTTAATCTAAATAAGTATACAACATATAAGATAAGTGCTATAATCAAAATGATTAAGATTACTGCAAGTACGATGTCAGTTATGGTGAATCCTTCGTCTTCTTCTATTTCATCTGGGAATCTGTGCATTTCTTGTATGTTTTCTAATTCGTCATAGTCACGTTTAGGTTTTCTGGATTTTCTAAAGCGACCTCTTTTCTTGCTTTCTTGTTCCATTTCATAATTTCTTTCGATTCTTCTTTTTAAATCTTCATAACTTTCAGCATCTCTTCTGCTTCTGCTATGGGATGGAACAATATACTCTTCATCATAATCTTCTTCTCTAGGGTTGATGTAGTATTCTCCTCTGTCTTCAGGTCTTGGACGTCTTTGTCTTCTAGGCCTTTGTTGATATTCATCATATTCTGGTCTTGGACGTCTTCTCCTTCTGCCTTGTGGTGCTCTGGATCTAGGAGGGACCTCTTCTACTTCATCTAAAAGCTCTTGAGGAACTACACTTTCCTCTTCGTCATAATATAAATCTTCTAAATATCTTTCATATTTTGCTTCAAGCTCATTGCTTGGAGTTTTAGAAGGAATTGGTTCTTCATAATAGTAATCTTCATCAATATCTTCAGTATGGATTGGTTCGACAGGAGCTTGTTTCTTAGCAGCTTCTTTTTTAACTTTTCTTTGATGTTCCCTATATTCCGGTTCAGGTTCTGGGATTGGTTCAGGGTTTTCATAGTAACTGTCTTCAGCTCCTCCTTCGTCATAGGTTTCAACATATTCTGTTTCATATTCATAATCTGTTTCAAAGTTTTCAGGAGCTTTTTCAATAGGTTTCACTACTTCTCTTTCTTCTGCTTGAATTGGAGTTATTGTTTCAACCGGTTCAATGACATCTATAGGCTCTTCTACAGGTTCTTTAGCTATAGCTTGTTTTGGTGCCTCTTTAGTCTCTTGGGCTTGCTTTTCAACTGCACTTTTTGCAATGATCTCATTAAGGCAATCCTTACAATAAATGCTTCCACCAATTTCCACACAACAATCTTGGCAAACCGCTTTTCCACAAACTGAACAATTTGCCACAGCTTCTCTATCTGGGTGATTATTACATTCCATATTAACACTTCATTAAAATTGTAAATAAATAAAAATTATTTTGAAATAATATTCAAATTTATTGATATTTTTATTCAGGACAATAAAAATATTTGAAATTATATTTTAATTTGATATTTTTATTCAGGACAATAAAAATATAAAATTAATATTGTTATATATTTATAATTTTAATTATTATTAAATTTATCTTTTAATTTTTAATTTTTGTTTATTTTTTTATTTTCATCATCAAAATATTATTTTTATATTTACCTTAGTAAAATTCTTTATTTAGTTTAATTAACTATAATTTACTTTAAAATCTTTTTTTATTTCTTGATTTCGCATCTATTTATGTTAATTCATTGGTGTTTCAATTTTTTTTTATTTTCTCGATTTATATTCATTAATGTTTAACCAATTAAATTTTAATTCTTTTTTTCTTAATTGTCCTTAATTTTATCTTAATTTTTTATTTAATGTGCAAGTAACCACTTGCTTGCTAAAATTTATTTATATGTTCCTTTTAAAAAATAATATTATCTAATGTTATGGGGAAATTTTTGAAAAATTTAAGTATCAACTTGTATTATACTTGACATATTGCTATTTTATTTATCTTCTTTAATGCTGTTTATTAAATCAAGGGCATAATGGCACACATATAAATGACAATAAATAAGTGATTTTAAAGATGTGAATGACAGTATTAAATTTAATGATAGTAATATTTTTAAGTTGATAGTACATGTGAAAAGATAATTGATTTTGTCTATTATCTTGTTCTTATTATATGGGAGGTGAAAAGATAATGAATCCCACTCATTATCTTTTCATCTCTTAATAATATTTTTTTGAGATGATATAATGAATAATTTAGGCATAAAAGTACTTAGTGTATTTATTGTATTGCTATTTTGCTTATCTCCTTTAGGCGCTATTGATTTTAATCAGGGGGATAATGCTACTAATATAAACAATAACACGGCTACAATAAAAGATGTAAATGACACTATCAAAGTCAATGATAGTGATATGGAAATAAAAAGCGTTAATGATACTGTTGTTGATTCAGATAATGATAAAAATAATATTAATGTAAAAATATATCTTCAAATGATACCAATTCAAGCAAAAATCTTGGTTGGGATCCTGGTTTAAAAGTACAGATTAGTGATTGCGATTATGGTCAAAAACCAGTTTTAAAAATTTGGTGTACTGATGATGATTTCGTACAGTCCTATTTTGATATTACAATAACCAGTCCTAACTATTCTAAGAAATTTACAAAGTATATTTATAAAAGTGGTGAATTTAAACTTGATGATGAAGATTTATTGCCTGATACATACACTGTCACTGTCGAATTTAAGGGATGTCCATATGGACGAAGTAGTTATGATGAAAATTTGAAGGTTACTAAAAAATTCACTATTCGAAAGCTTAAGGTTAATTTAAAGGCAGAGATTGATGATATTGAGTTAGGTCAAAGTCCCGTAATGCATGTCGTTTCTGAAGAGGGATTGACAGGCAATATCACAATAGTTTCTAACTTTTCTGATGAAGTATATCCGTTTGATGCTGGTCTCCACAGTTCCTTTTCAGTTAATTTTAATATAAAGCCAGCTCCAGGTAATTATTATTGTTTAGTAAGCTATTCCGGTGATAGGACTCATGATTTCACATTACATTCCTATTCCTTCAACGTAAACAAGCATGATCCTAATTTTCCGTACAAGCTGATGATATTGTTGAAGGAGATAAGGGCCGTGTCAAATTCCATGTTGATAGGTCACTAAACTGTAGTGTGAACTATACAGTGCTGCAGGTGCATTCATCATTAAAGCTAGGCACTACACATGCTGTTAGGTTGGTTAATGGTCAAGCCTATGCTGTTTTAGACAATAATTTAGGTCCTGGAAGGTATTTTGTCTCTGCTGATTGTGAAGGTGATGATAAATACAAAGAAGCTCATGCTTCCACACAATTTAAAATAAACCCTGCATAATCTAGCATCAATGGTTTGTGAAGATATTTTGTTATAGGATAAGGATTACAATCTATTATCTTTATTAAATTTAATAATTATTTATTAGTTCTATTAAGGGATGAAAAGATAATGAATCCCACTTATTATCTTTTCATCTTTAAAATAATGTTTTATTTTAAGGTGATTATATGAAGAATTTAGGAATAAAATTGATTAGTGTATTTATTGTATTGCTGTTTTGCTTATCTCCTTTAGGGGCTATTGATTTAGATCAAGGAAATAATGCCACTCATGTAAATAATACTAACAACACGGATAAAATAAATGAAAATGACACTTTCAAAGTCAATGATAGTATTGATAAAATCAATTTGAATAATGAAACTGATGATTTAAAGAATGATGTTAAATGTAAAAATCTATCTTCAAATGATACTAATTCAAGCAAAAATCTAAAAGGTTATGACCTAGGATTTAGAGCAGAAATAGCTGATTGCACTTATGGTCAAAGTCCTGTTTTGAAAATTTGGTGTACTAATAAGTATTTCTCACATGCTGATTTTGATATTTCAGTTACTGGCAATGGCTATTCTAATGAAACTACTGTGTGTCTTTGGGGAAGTTATAATGAAGTTAAGCTTAGCGATGGTTTGGCTCCTGGAAGATATACTGTCACTGTAAAATTTGTTGATGAATATGGTTATTTTAATAATAAAACAATTACTCATTTTATCACTGTAGAAAAGCTTAGCCCGATGATAAAAGCAGAAGTTAAAGATGTTGAGTTAGGCAAAAATCCGGTTTTAAAAGTTACTTGCGATAAGGGATTGAAAGGTAATTTTACCATTAGTTCTAACTTTTCTGATGAAAACTTTCGAGTTGATGCTTCACATGATTCCTTTTCATATGTGTTTGATAAAGAGTTGGCTCCAGGTAATTATTATTGTTTTGTAAGTTATTCTGGGGATGATATTCATGCAACAACATTGCGGTTCTGTTTCTTCAAAGTTTACAAGCATGATCCTAATTTTTCAGTGCAAGCTGATGATATTGTTGAAGGAGATAAGATTATTGTCAAATTCCATGCTAATAAGTCACTAAACTGTAATGCGAACTATACAGTGTTGGCAGCGCCTTCAACAAGTTCAAATTCATCATTAAAGCTAGGCACTACACATGCTGTTAGGTTGGTTAATGGTCAAGCCTATGCTGTTTTAGACAATAATTTAGGTCCTGGAAGGTATTTTG
>NZ_CACXNW010000047.1 GCF_902769175.1 uncultured Methanobrevibacter sp. | reverse complement strand
CTATAATAATAGATTGTACTTCATTGTATATAAATTTAAAGGAAAATAAGTTAAGAAAAAAAGTGACTGATGGTCATAATCGTGACACACCCTCAAATTATCATTTCATTAAATTTTTCACTTTTTTTATAATTTTATAATTATTTTAGATTATTAAATGGGCTTGAAATATTAAAATTAGTTTGTAAAATTGATTTTATTTTTAACTGACTAATTTAAATACTAGTTTTCATATATTAATATTAAACAATTATTTTTACACGATATTATGACATTTGATAAGGATTTTTTGCAACAATCAAATTCCTCATCATCAAGTTATAAAATTGAAAATAATGATTTTAGGGTTCATAAGCCTTATGACAAATACTTTAAAAATCTGATGTCTATTGCTGGCGAAGGCTTTATGAAGTTAATGGGGTTTCCAATAAAAATCAAACAATTTCATAATGCCGAAAAGATCAATGAAATCTCGGTATTTAAGGAAACAGGTTTGGAAACAATAGTAATCGTCATTAGTTTGGATGCTAAAGAGGATTCTGATGAATTGTTTGGATTTGGAGAATATTTCAATAAAGATTCTGGAAAGGGAAATTCATTAAAAATAGAATATGGGTTTACTCCACATGTCAAATCGTTAACCAGTATGAATTTATCGTTATATTTAAATATTATTGAAAAAATAGTAAGAAATAACGAAAAACCGGATGAATATGCTTTAGCCATATTGTTTTCAATTCCATTTATGACAGATGATGTTGAAGAAAAGAAGAAATTAATATTGAAAACTGCAGATTTAGCATCAAAACTTAATATTGAAGATATAGGCCTTTTTATTGCTGTTGTAAATAATCAAAGGTTGCTAGCTCAGACAGTTTTAGATAAAGATGAATTTAAACAATTTATGAGGTTTTGTAAAATGTTTGATGAATTGGATTTATATAAATTGGATATGTATGAAAAACAAGTTTTAGAAGAATTAGCATGGAAAGAAGGTAGGGAAATAGGCATTAAAGAAGGTAGAGTAGAAGGTAGGGTAGAAGGTGAGAAGAAAGGTGAGAAGAAAGGTGTTGAGAAGACTGCTTGTAATATGTTGGAAAAGGGCTTTTCATTAGATGAAGCTTCACTCGCTACTGGATTAAGTTCTGATTATATTACTAAATTATGCAATTCCAAATAATTTTTCATTAAAAATTTATTTATTATAAAGTTTAATCTTATATTGTGGTAAAAAGATAAAAAATAAAAGTTTTATTATCAGATTATAAGGTTTTAACATGAATGAAAGTAATAAATGTGTTGAAAAGGATTTGGCCCATATTTGGCATCCTGCTTCTCAGATGAAGGATTATGAAGACTTTCCGCCAATAATCATAGACCATGGAAAGGGAGTTAAGCTATATGATGTAGATGGAAATGAGTATATAGACATCATTAGCTCCTGGTGGTGCAATTTGCTTGGTCATTGCAATGATGAGGTAAGTGAGGCTCTAAAAGAGCAGGTGGATAAATTGGATCATGTTCTTTTTGCTAATTTTTCACATAAGATAATTATAGAATTATCTGAGCGTTTGATTAAGGTAATGCCGGAAGGACTGAATAAGTTCAGTTTTGTTGATAACGGTTCAGCATCTGTTGAATGTGCATTGAAGATGGCTTTCCAATATTGTGCCCAAAATGGAAAAGAGCATAAGAAACGTTTCATGTGCTTTACTGATGCTTATCATGGAGAAACATTAGGTGCATTGTCTGTAGGTGCTCTTGATGAGTATTCAAAGGTCTTTGAACGGATTATGGTTGATACAATAAAGGTTCAAGCTCCTGACTGTTATAGGTGTCCATACAATAAGCACAGAGATAGCTGTGAATGTGAATGCTTTGAAGATGCAGAGAAGAAGTTTGAAGAGTATGGCCATGAGACCTGTGCCATGATAATAGAGCCTTTGATTCAAGGAAGCGCAGGAATGAAGATATATCCTCCATTGTATCTTAAAAAGCTTAGGGCACTTTGTGACAAGTATGATGTGCTCTTGATTGCAGATGAGATAGCTACTGGTTTTGGAAGAACAGGGAAAATGTTTGCTGTGGATCATGCAGGAATAAGCCCAGATATAATGTGCATTTCC
This sequence comes from uncultured Methanobrevibacter sp., assembly GCF_902769175.1. Taxonomy (GTDB): domain Archaea; phylum Methanobacteriota; class Methanobacteria; order Methanobacteriales; family Methanobacteriaceae; genus Methanobrevibacter. The sequence goes on along the minus strand of NZ_CACXNW010000047.1, from coordinate 11,852 downwards.
AAAGGACTTACAAACGGATATATGGCAATGGCAGTTTGTGTTAGCACAGATGAGATTTATGAAGGATTTTATGGTGATTATGCTGACAATATTGCTTTTATGCACAGTCACACCTATGCAGGAAATCCTCTTGCTGCAAGTGTTGCAAATGCAACATTGAAGATTATGGAACGGGATAATGTTCTTGAAGATGCAAATGAAAAGGCAATTTGGCTAAACAATCGCTTCCATGAAATCTTTGACAGCCATCTGAATGTTGGTGAAATCAGGCAGATGGGTTTGATCAATGCCATTGAATTGGTTGAAGACAAGGAGTCTAAAAAAGGCTTTGATTCAAGTGAAAGAATAGGGTATAAAATCTATAAGGAAGCCTTGAAAGATGGTTTAATGCTTAGACCATTAGGTAATGTAATGTACTTCAATCCTCCATTGGTCATTACAAAAGAAGAGCTTGAAGAGTCTTTAGCTATTTGTAAAAAATCTATTGATAATGTTTTATTAAAATAATTTATTTTAAAGGGCTTTAAATCATATTTAGAGCCTTTAAATTTCTATTTTTTTTCATAGTTTTTTCTATTTTTTTATGGTCTGATTTTTTCTGTTAAAATTAGTATTTTCATTTGGTTTTTTCTAATTTATTATGTTTGATCTTTTTTGTTAAAATTAGTTTTTTTCTAATTTTTTATGATTGATCTTTTGTTAAAAATAGCATTTTTTTAGAAAATTAGATATTAAGATATAAAAAAGAAAAGAAGAATAGCTAGTTGAAATAGCTATTAAATTTATTTTATTTTTCCACCTATTCCATGAAGATAGCTGGTTTATAAGGCATTGCATTTCTTGCCTTGTTTTGTGGGTCGTAGCTGTCATCGGTATGGATAATTACTTCAGATCCGACTTCTGCTTCAATGAAGTCCTTTGCATCATTTAAGATGGTTGCTTCATCGATTTTACCGATGTATCTTGTTTTGGTCATTTCTCTAGATATCTTCTTAGCAACAGCTGCTATTTCCTTTTTGTTATCATAGATGTTTTGACCGATTGCTCTTCCCATGATTTGGCCGATATCAGGTTTTCCAACTTCATCAGCTATTTTGTATAAGTCCCATTTCCAGTCTGGAGACAAGTAAATGTGGATTTTTTCAGGGTCTGTGTCAACAATGTTTTTGATTTCATTGATGTCCTTTACAATGTTTTGGACGAGAGACTCTGATCTTTCAATCTCTTCGCTGATTAGGTCTTCGTTGTATTTAGGCCATTCTGCAAATGAAACGTAACCTTCTCCACCATATTTGCTCCAAAGCTCTTCAGATGTGTGTGGAGTAAATGGAGCAAGCAATCTAATCCAGTTGCTTAAAAGGGTTGACAATACATAGATTACAGCAGGGTCTTTCTTGTCAAGAAGGTCTTTGACTCTGTACATATAGTGGTCTAAGTCTTTTTTAAGCAAGAATAATGCATGCTGCAATGCTTGTCTGGTTTGGAAAACTTCAAGTGCAACAGTAGCTTCTTTGATGTGGACATTCATTTGATTGATCATCCATTTGTCAATGCTGCGTTCAAGAGCCACTTCTTCAATATTGGTCAAGTCTAATTTTTCTCCTTTGATTTCTTTGACCTTTTGTGCAAATTCTCTAAACCATTCAAGTCTTCTTTGGGTTCCTCTAACCTCTTTTTCTCTCCAATCGAAATCTTGCCATGGTTCAGCTGATGCCATTAAAAAGAGCCTTACAACATCTGCGCTGTACTCTTCAATTGCATCTGCAAGGAGGATAACATTACCTTTTGAGGAAGACATCTTGTTTCCTTCAAGAAGTCCCATACCAAATACAACAGTTCCTTTAGGCCATTTTTCCTCTGGATAAATTGCTGCGTGAGTAAACATTAGGAAGCTTAAGTGGTTACCAACCAAGTCCTTAGCAGATAATCTCCAGTCAAGAGGATACCAGTAATTGAATTCAGCTTGAATGTCATCAACAATTTCAGGAGCAACAGTTATCTCATCACTGTCTACACCTAAGAATACCTTTTCAAAGAATGCTTCATTCAAGTCTTCAGGGTCCATGTCCCTAAGATATTTAGCTATTGAATAGTAGGACATGTACATTGTAGAGTCGGATAAAGGTTCGATAAGCCATTGGTCATCCCATGGCACTCTGGTTCCAAGACCTACTCTTCTGGAGCAAGCCCAATCATCAAGCCAGTTAAGGTAGTATTCAAAGTTGGAACGGATTTCTCCAGGAATGATGGTCTCTTGAGCAAGGAGCTTTTGGGTTTTTTCAGTCCATTCCTCATCACCATATCTGATGAACCATTGGTCATCCATCACCTTAACTACACATTTGTTACCGCATCTGCAGATTACAGGTCTTTCTGCAAAGTCATACATGATGTCTGCACTTCCTGCTTCAATCATGTCTGCCTTGATTTCATCTCTGATATATGCAACCCTTTTTCCTGCATACTTTTTAATGTGGGCGCTGATGTAACCTTTGTTGTGTTCCGCTTTGTATAACTCATCAGTTGCATCCTGTACTTTAGGGTCATTTTGGTTTTCAATTCCCATTCTTTCAACAACTTCCACAGCTGGGAATTCTCCGTATCCCTTTACGGTTACAACATTGATAGGTTCTGCCTTAGCTACTTCATCTGCTATATCGAACTCTGCAATCAAGTCTGCATTTTCCTTTAAGTCTCTAAGTGCGATATAGTCTGCAGGTGCGTGAGCAGGTACAGAGAATACTGTTCCTGAACCATATTCTGGGTCTACAAAACTTGCAGGGAATATAGGCAATGGCTCTCCATTAAGAGGATTCTTAACATATTTTCCGATTAATGGTTTAGGGTCAACATCTCCAATGATTTCCAAGTCATGCTGATTGGAAAGGTTTAGGAAAGCTTCATTACTTATAATCCATTTTTCACCTTCGCATGCGCCGGATTTCACTTCAACTTCAATGTAGTGAACTTCTGGGTTTAGCCATACGTTTGTTGCTGCAAAAATGGTTTCTGGCCTAAAGGTTGCAGGTACGATAAAGAGTCCTTCTTCGATTTCAAATTTAATCAAGGTCAATTCGTTGACTCCTACACCTTCACCTTCTAAAAGGTCGTGGTCTCCTACAGGGTTTTCATCGTGAGGACAGTACTTTACAGGGTGTTCACCATGCTTGATTAAGCCTAAGGATTTAAGCTTATTTGCTTGCCATGTAATGAATTTCTTGTAAGTTGGATCGATAGTTCTGAATTCCCTTCTCCAATCGATGGAATAACCCATATCATCCATTACTGTGTGATATTCGTTACTGAAGTATTTTACAATATATTCTGGGTCTTCCAATTTTGGAAGGGTGTCATGAGGTACCTTATGAACTCTTTCGTATAAGTCAAGGGTCCATGGGTCTTTTCGTTTGATTCTGTCTGCAATACCTATAACAGGTGCACCGGTTACGTGCCATGCCATAGGGAATAATACGTTATAGCCTTCCATTCTTTTAAATCTTGCATATACATCAGGTACAGTATAGGTTCTACCGTGTCCAATATGCATAGCTCCACTTGGATATGGATAAGCCACTGTTATGAATAATTTTTCTTTTTCATTAGGGTCAGATTGAAATAGCTTATTGTCTCTCCAGATCTTTTGCCATTTCTTTTCGATTTCGTTATTAGTCACTGAATCACCATTTGTTTTTTGATAATTAGATAATTATGATTATAATTTAATAGTTTGTAGAAATTAATAAATCATATTAATTTATATTTATTATTTTTATTTAATATAAAATTTTCATTGCTCAAAGTATTTTTTAAGACATTTATTAATTTTTTTTTTAAAAATAGATTAGAATTATAATGATAGATATAGGTAGTTTTTCTTAAAAAATAATCTTCATTGAAATTTTGGACAATGCTTTTTCATAAAAAAAGATAAACTTTATATGTCATAAGAATAAAATAACTTATTGTTACTAAAACTTTTTAGATAATGTTTATTGATAAAATAATTTTTTATGATAAATCAATTATTCTAAGTAAAAAAACGTTTATTGATAAAATGATTTTTATGATGATCATTTATTCTAAGTAAAATAATGTTTATTGATAAAATGATTTTTATGATAAATCAATTATTCTAAGTAAAAAAATTATTATAAATCCTTAGGAGGTTTATTATGGCATTTAAAGACATATTCAAATTTAAGCAAGGCCAAACCACTTTTATATTTGTTGGTGGTAAGGGAGGAGTTGGAAAAACTTCAATTTCTTCAGCTACTGCATTGTGGTTGGCAAATCAAGGTAAGAAAACCTTAATCGTATCAACAGATCCTGCTCATTCATTATCAGATTCACTTGAAGTGAATATTGGTCATTATCCAGTTCAAATCAATGAAAACCTATTTGCAGTTGAAATTGACCCAGATAAGGCAATGGAAGAAAAGCAAAGAGCTATTGAAAGCAAAAAATCCATGGCAACTTCCGACCAGCTATTAGGTCTTGATTTCTTAGGAGAACAGATGGACTTGGCTTCAGCATCTCCTGGTGCTGATGAAGCAGCTGCATTTGAAGTTTTCCTATCTGTAATGACTTCCAATGAATATGATGTTGTAGTATTTGACACTGCTCCAACTGGACACACATTAAGATTGCTTTCATTCCCAGAAATCATGGACTCATGGGTAGGTAAATTGATGAAGGCAAAAGCTGCATTGGGAAATGCTACAAATGCATTAAAAAATATCATTCCGTTTATGGATGCAGATGAAGATTTACAGACAAGACAGGAATTGGAAGAGACTAAAAAACAGATTGATGAAGCTAAGGCTGTATTGTCTGACCCTGAAAGAACTACCTTTAAGATGGTAGTAATTCCGGAGGAAATGTCCATTTATGAATCAGAAAGAGCTATTGAAGCTTTAAACAAGTATGACATTACCACTGACAGCATAATCGTAAATCAGGTAATGCCAGACATTTCAGATTGTGACTTCTGTCATTCAAGATACACATTGCAGCAAAAACGTTTAGCCTTGATAGATCAAAAGTTCAAGGACCAAGTCGTTGCTGAAGTTCCTTTATTCAAGGATGAGGTTAAAGGTCAGGAAAAATTAATGAAATTAGCTGAAATCCTATATGAAGGAAAGGATAATGATGAAGTCCAACATGATGTAATTCAGTTGTAACTCTAAACTTCCTTTCAAACTTCACTCCAAACTTTTACTCGCCTTCGGCTCGCAAAAGTTTGATCAAAAATCTTTTCACTTGTTGGGAGGTTTGACCTTTTTTCTTTTTTTATTATTTTATTTTCACTTGTTGAGAAGATTTATCTTTTTTCTTTTTTTATTATTTTATTATTTTAACTCGCTTTTTTTGTAAATATTATATTTTTTTCATTATTTTTTATAGTTTCTTATTTTAATTCACTTGGTTTGCAAACACAGTACTGGCAAGTGTAATAATCCTTAGCAATTTTTGCCTGTTCTTCTTTAATGTCGCAGTAGTATATTGTTTCACCATCTTTTTCTTCAGCAAATACGGTTTTTCCATTATGCATATCTATTCCAATAGGGTGCAATGGCCTTTTAGCTATTAGACTTAAGTAAATGCAATTATATGTTATGAATCTTTTAAATATCTCTTCACTTTCAGGTGAACATCCTTCAAAGAATCTTGCCAATTCATCTTTGATGTCATTTATCAGTCCATCATCGATTTCCATATTGCTCTCATCTTCTTCTTCAATATTCAATTCCATAATTTCATTATAGTTTTGAATATGGAAGAGAGCACGTTGTTTGGATGCTTGGTCTGTGTTTTCATCCTTTGCTTTTTTCTCAAAGATTTCAATGTCATAGTCCTTGATGTTTTCCTTTATTTCTTCCAATAAATCTCTTGCTTTCATTTTAATTCCTCGTATCTAAAGCATTCATGAATATGATTCTTTATTATTCCAATTGATTCCAAATAAGAGTAGATTATTGTAGTTCCAACGAATTTCATTCCTCTTTTCTTTAAGTCCTTAGCTATCTTATCTGATAGTGGTGAATTGGTTAGGTAGTTCTCTTCACTGTCTACAAGTGTCTTGTTGTCTGTAAAGTGCCAAATGTAATTGCAGAATGAACCGTATTCCTTTTGTATTTCAATAAATATTTTTCCATTGTTTATTGCAGCATTTATCTTTCCCTTATGTCTGATGATTCCTGCATTGTTTACTAACTCTTCTATCTTTGCATCATCATAATTGGCAACCTTTTCCACATCAAAATTGTCGAATGCCTCTTTAAAGTTTTCTCTTTTCTTTAATATTGTAATCCATGCAAGCCCTGCCTGAAATGATTCGAGAACAAGCATTTCAAAGAGTTCCCTCTCATCGTAAGTTGGAACTCCCCATTCTTCATCATGGTACTTTACATAGATTTCTTCCACATCTTCAGCCCAAGGGCAACGTTTTTTATTCATGCAATCACACTTTAGTTTTTAATTTATACTTTATTATCAATTTTTTTAATAAATAATTAATTATTCTATATTATGAATTTTTAATTAGTTTAGATTTTTAATTAATTTTTTTTAGTTAACTATTAATTTTTTAATTGATTGAATATTTGACTTTAAAATTATTTATAGATTATTTAATATTAAAAATCTTTAAAATTATTTATATTAAAAAATTGAAATGATTAATATATGTTAGTTAATGCAGATTTACACACTCACAGTTGCTTTTCAGCAGCAACTTCAAAGGATATGGTGATAAATAATATAGCTCCAAAATCCCTTGAAAAGGGATTGAAGCTAGTAGGTACCGGTGATGCTTTTCATCCAAAGTGGCTTGACATTGTAGAGGAAAGCACTGAATATAAGGGAGATGGAATTTACTCAAAAGGGGAATGTGACTTCATTCTAACTACAGAAGTTGAGGCACAGCACAAGATTCATCATTTGATCATCATCCCCAATATGGATGCTGCTCGTGAAATGTCTGAAAAGTTGGTATCTTCAAATAAATTTGTTGATGGAAGGCCAAGAAGCCCATTAAGTGGAGCAGAGCTTTTTGATTTTGTTAAGGAATATGATTGCTTGATAGGTCCTGCCCATTCATTCACTCCTTGGACTGGTATGTTCAAGACTTATGATAGTGTTTATGATTGTTATGGAAAAAAGCCGGATTTTGTTGAATTAGGATTATCTGCAGATACTGACATGGCTGATACCATAAAGGAATTGTCTGATTTTGCATTCTTAAGCAATTCTGATGCACATTCTCCATGGCCTCATAGATTAGGCAGGGAATTCAATCAAATAGAAATGGAAGACATCTCATTCTCTTCACTTCAAAAGGCATTTAAGCACAAAACCGTTAAATCCAATTATGGATTGCCTCCTAATTTGGGAAAGTATCATATGACTGCATGCACTAAATGCTATAAGATCATAGACCCAGACATTGCAAAGGAAAATAAAATGAAATGTTCCTGTGGTGGAAAAATCAAAAAGGGTGTGGATTTTAGAATTCGTGAAATTGCTGATTATTCCGAGCCAAAACATCCAAGCCATAGGCCACCATATGTTCATCTGATGCCTCTTGCTGAATTAATAAGCATGGTTTATGATAAGGGAATCACCACTAAAACAGTCCAAGGCATTTGGCAAAAGCTGATTGATGCATTTGGTCCAGAAATTGATGTCTTGATCAATACTCCCTTAGAGGATATTTCAAAAATAGATAAAAAAGTAGCTATTGCTATAGATGGATTTAGAAACAAGACATTAATTGTAGTTCCAGGTGGTGGTGGTAAATACGGTGAAATATCCTTCAATGAAGAAATGGATAAAGAAGAAGAGAAAACTGAGAAAATAGTCACTTTAGATTATTTCTAATATTTCTAAAATTTTTAACATTTATTTATTTTTTTATCATACTATTTTTTAGTTTTAAAAACCTTTTTATTCAATGCTTTTTATTAAATCTTAAACTTTTAAATGTTTTTTATAATAGAATTAGCATTTTTTAATTTAATATCTTTTTTTTAAAAATAGGGTTAGCATTTTATAATTTTATATCTTTTTTTTAAAAATAGAATAAAAAAGCAGGCTTGGCGGGATTTGAACCCGCGGTCTTTAGATTAGGAGTCTAACGCCTTATCCAAACTGGGCTACAAGCCTATCTCATTTTCATTTAAATCTATTTAAGATATCTTAAATAGTCTTATTTTTGAAAATATGTTTAAATATAAATAAAAAATAGTAAATAGAGCGGACCCGCCGGGATTTGAACCCGGGACCTTCGGATTAGAAGTCCGACGCCCTGTCCAGCTAGGCTACGGGCCCTATATACAACATTTAATAGTATGTTTTTTATAATATATAAAACTATTGGTAAAAAGCCCTTAATCTTTTTTCTAAAAATTTAAAACTCTTTTAAAAAAATTATTTTTAAATATTTTGAAATTTTATTTTAAAAAAAATAAAAATTAAATTAAATTAATAATTTAATTTTTTCATCTTAGTTTGTTTTGTTGTTGGTTTTATTGCTGGTTGAATTATCCTCAGTTTGGTTTTTAGTGTCATTTTCATCAGGTTTGTCATCGCTAGGAGGGTTTACTTCTCCACTCCATGCACCTTCTAAAATTCTACCAGTACCTGATCCAACAAGCACATAACCAGTATTACCCTTTGCATCCTTTAAAAGGCAAGTGTAATATCCGCCAGAATTATATTCCACACTGTAACACCAGGAACCTTCCCATCCAGCACCTTCAGCTATTTTTCTAGCTTGTTCTGGGATGATATTGTGGCTTTCTGATTGTGAACTTGAACTGCTACTACTGCTGCTACTGCTACTTGAACTGTAATAGCTGCTTCCACTGTCGCCAGTTCCAGCTCCATCTCCACTTGAACCACTTCCATTTAATCCAGTAGAATTATTTCCTATTCCTGTGTTACCTTGATCATCAGGGGTAAAACCTGCAAGGTCATTAAATACATTATTGCGGTCATTGGTTAATCCGTACGCTGTTACTCCAGCAGCAATACACAATACGATAACGACAGAAATAAGTATGCTTGTGTTGTCCATATTTCCACCTCTTTTTACAATTTTAAAAAAGATTTGTAATATTTTATAAATTTTATGATTATATTTAATACTTTTTTAATATTATTATCAATTTTTTAAAATTGACAATATATATTCTTATTTAGCATCGATATATTATAAATTTATTTATTTTATTCATTGATTTTGTTTTAAAAAGGATTGGAACTCTTAGAAAAATGCCAATAAAAATGGTTTAAAAAGATAGTTTAAAAAATTAAAAATGTATAAAATTGTATTAATTTTATTTTTAATATTTATAATTCTAAAAAAGTTTTAATAATATAAATAAAATTAAAAATAGTTTAAATAAATTTTAAATTTATATTAATATTTATCGATTCTAAAAAAGCTTTAAAAATACAAATGAAAATAAAAAAAGTTTAAATGAATATTAAATTTATTTTAATTATTAAAGAATAATAAAAAAGTTTTAAAAATTAGTTTTATTTTTTAAAAATCAAAAAAAAGTTAAAGGGGAATATAATTAAATTATATTCCATTTTTTTTAAAATTTAATAAAGAGTTATGCTCTTCCTAAGTTAGCACCGCTGTAACTGATTGCTATTGCATCAACTACAGTTCCGTTAGAATCAGAGATATAACAGATGTATTCACTTCCATCATCTTTTACACTGCTTACATAAGCGCCTGCTTCGCCAATGAAACCGCTAGCAATAGATTTTGCTTGGTCAGCACTTATCTTATTGGATGATGGGGTGTTTCCACCACTTCCAGATCCTCCATTTCCAGACCCGCCGTTAGAGCCAGAACCAGAGTTACTACCTCCGTTAGTGTTAGTTCCACCACTGCTTCCGCTGCTTCCGCTGCTGCTACTACTGCCGCCGCTGCTTCCGCTGCTACTACTTCCACTAGAACTTGAACCAGTATCTGCTGGAGCTCCAGTATCAGTTGTTTGTGGTGTGTCAGTTCCTGTTTGATCAACGCCAGTGTCTCCAGAGTCTGAACTGTCTGGAGTAAATCCAGTTAAATCGTTGAAAACTGCATTGTTTCCTTCACTGATTCCATAAGCAGTTACTCCTGCAGCAATACATAATACGATTATAACAGATATTATAATATTTGAGTTATCCAATTTTTCACCTCCTTTAATTGGAAGATTTGAGATAAAAAAATCTCATAAACATGAATAAATATTAAACAGAATTTTAAAAAATTTCTATAATATTTACTATTATTTCTATTTTAGATTTATATATATCTTTCCAAAAATTAATTTGTATTTTATTCATTTGCACCTTTGATTTTATAAATGTTTTCATTTTTATTATTACATTTTCATATCGTATTATTATTTTTGGAAATTCTAGTATTAACATGTGTCTCTGATTTTGATGAAATCATATATGTAATAATTTTATATAGAAACTTTTATTACTTTTTTTATATTTGTTATTATTTTTCATTTTTTTATTATTATTTTTTGAAAAAATTTTTTTATGATTTTTCAATTTTTTAAAAAAATTTGTCATTTTCATTTGTCATAATTTATCATGATATTTATTTTCAATTTTGATTTTTTTTCAATTTATCTGCTGTCTGATAGCTTCTTTTTATGCTTTTTTGAATATTCTTAATGAATTTTTAAATTATCTCAAATATTTAGGCTTACCTAAACATTTAACCTATTTAAATGTTTCTTTTTGTCTCTTATCAAACAATTTATATTATGATAAAATAATATATATTATTGTTAGCTTCTAACTTTTAAAATTTTGAATTAGTCATGGAAATTGACGATGAAGGGATCGTTACCAAAGGTAGATACTTCAGTATCACACCTGTCAGAGGCTTAGAGAAAATGGTTACAGGTAAAGCACCTGAGACTGCACCAGTTCTTTGTCAAAGAATCTGTGGGGTATGTCCAGTACCTCATACAATGGCATCTGTTGAAGCAATGGATGACTCTTTAGACATTGAAATTCCAAAAGCAGCTGCTTTGTTAAGAGAATTAACAATTGCATCTTCTAACTTAAACAGTCACGCAATTCACCATTTCTTAGTTGCTCCTGACTTTGTACCTGAAGATCTTTTCAAAACTGCAGTAGACAGTGTTGGAACTATTAGAAAAACAGCACAATATGTTGTAGATATGGTAGCTGGTGAAGGTATCCACCCATCTGATATCAGAATCGGTGGTATGGCAAGAAACTTATCTGAACTTGCACGTAAAAAATTATACACCAGAATGAAAGCATTAGTCCCAGTAGTAGACAATCACGTTGAATTAATGACTAACTTAATCCTTGAAAAGGACATTCCTGAAGGATTAGGTGCAATCAATGCTCCTGTATTTGCAAGTGATGTTATTTACGGTAAAAGAGAATTCTTCGATCTTGACAGATTTACTGAAATTGTACCAGAATTATGGTATGATGACCCAGAAATCGGTAAAAGAGCATGTACTACTGTACCATTATACGATGGTTTAGCAGTAGAAACTGGTCCTAGAGCAAGATTAGACAAATTCCAAGGCTACAAAGAAAAAGGTGTTGTAGCTCAACACTTAGCAAGAGCTCGTGAAATGAAAACTTACCTTTCCAGAGCAATTGCTCTCTTAGATGAATTAGACACTGCTGCTAATACCCTCGCAGATTTCGACCCAAGAGGAACCAACAAATTAGGTATCGGTGTAGTTGAAGCTCCTAGAGGAACTGATATTCACATGGCACAAGTAAAAGACGGAAAAACCGCTTTCTACAGTGCATTAGTACCAACTACTTGGAACATCCCAACT
>NZ_CACXNW010000046.1 GCF_902769175.1 uncultured Methanobrevibacter sp. | reverse complement strand
ATACACAACCTAAATTATTTATTTCTATAATAATAGATTGTACTTCATTGTATATAAATTTAAAGGAAAATAAGTTAAGAAAAAAAGTGACTGATGGTCCTAATCGTGACACACCCTCAAATTTAAAAAAAAATAAATTAATAAGTTTAATAAGGAAAAACCCTTAATAAAACCTATTTATAAATCATAGTTCCGATTCCTTCTTTTGTGAAGATTTCAAGAAGCAATGTGTGCTTTAATCTTCCATCAAGAATATGAGCGGAATTTACACCATTGTTAAGTGCATCAACACAAGTTTCAATCTTAGGAATCATTCCTCCAGTAATAACTCCCTCTTCAATTAAAGATGGAATCTCATCAACATGAATTCTTTGGATTAGACTTGAAGGATCCTCAGGGTCTCTTAAAACACCTGGAACATCAGTTAAAATGATTAATTTTTCTGCATCCATTTCACCGGCAATTGCTCCAGCTACAGTGTCTGCATTTAGATTAAAGGTAGTTCCATCATCAGCGATTCCAATAGGGGAAATGACAGGAATGTAATCATTTTCAGTATACATGCATAGAATTTCAGGATTGATTTTCTTGATTTCACCAACATAACCTAAATCAATCTCTTCAATCTCTCCGGTTTCCTCATCCTTTATCCTATGAATCTTTTTGCATGCTTGGATTAATTTATTGTCCTTTCCAGACAATCCAGCACCTTTTCCGTCATGCAAACAGATTTGAGAAACAATATCAGTATTGATTTTTCCAACGAGAACCATCTTAACAATTGCCATGGTCTCTTCATCAGTCACTCTCAATCCTTTAATGAATTTAGGGTCCTTTCCTAATTTTTTCATGGATTTTGTGATTTCAGGACCTCCACCATGAACTACAATAGGTTGCATTCCCACATATTTTAAGAGAACTGTATCACTTGCTGTAGAAGCCATTGCCTCTTCATCAACCATAGCATGGCCTCCATACTTAATCATGACTTTTTTATTGTAAAATTGTTTAATATAAGGTAGAGCTTCTACCAAAATGTTTACTCTTTCCATTTTATCACACTTAATTAATAATTGATAAATATAATTTTTAAATTCCAATTATCCGGAATTTCATCTCAACTCATAAATTCCTAATAAATTATCAATAAATAATATATCAATAATACTATATAAAAACATATCCTATTTTAAAATTTTTTACAAAAAAAATAAATCCTTTTTTTTAGAAATTTAAAAGAGTTTTTTTAGAAATTTAAAAGAGCTTTTTTAAAAATTAAAAGAGACCAATTCATTTTAAATTGATTAAAATATTAAGATTATCTAAAAAAATTTAATGAATTAAAAAATTACAATTATATTGTAAAATTCAATTTAAAGTGCAAATTATAATTAAAATGTAAAATTAAAATCATAAAAACTTTAAATTTAAATATAACTTATTTTAAATTAAATATTAACTTCATTTTGAAAGCAAATCAACTTATATTAAAAATAAACTATTTATAATGAATAGTTTAGAAAATAGAAGATTTATAAATAGTTTACAATATCTAAAATTTAGAATCCAAACTATTGAAATCGAAATATTTTAGATAAAAAAAGAAAATCATGATTCAATTGACTTGAAAATCAGATATTTTCGGGATTTGCTAAAAAATAAGTTAAAAAATAGGAGGAAAACTATGTTAAAAATAAATAGAAGCATTTTAATTATATGTTTAGTATCTTTATTTTTAATCATGGGCCAAGTTACTGCAAGCGACAATGACCTGATTGAAATAAATGATTCAAATGCAAGCAATGATCCAATGGAATTAGACAAAATGAATATTTGTTCTGAAAGCTCAAGTCCATCCCAAAGCAATGACATGTCTGACTTGACAATCTGTGAAAACTATAGCAACAAGGCTGATATAAACAGCAATGACCAAGATTCAGATAAATTGGATGACAATCAGCATCATAATGTAGATGACTACCAGCATATCTTAGAAACCATAAAAGAAGAATCTAAAGATACTACCGGAATAGTGATGGCTAATGACAACTATAGCTGTGGTCCTGCATCTCTTGCAACTGTTTTAAACAGCTATGGACTTAATCTTTCATTATAGGAAGTATCCCAACATACAAACACCAGCATAAATGGAACAAGCATGCAATAACTAATAGATGCTGCAAACTACTATAACTTTAGTGCATTTGGTGTTGAACTGGATATTACAAACCTTAAGGAAAACTTCATAGTCCATTTGAATATCAATGGATGCCAACATTGGACCGTCATTAAAAATATAACTGATACACATGTCTTTTTAGCGGATTCAACTGAAGGAAACATAGACCTCCATTAGAGGAATTCAGTTCATATTTCACTCAAAAAGCCATTGTTTTATCCAATATGAATGCAATCGACATCAAAGATCAGATAATATCAAATAAAATGAAGATTTTAGATAAAAGCCAATGCCTTAACATCTTTGGAAAAGGAATGAAAAAGAAAGTCATTGGTTATAAGATTGTATGGAAATATGGTTGGAAACAAAAATATGGATGGGTTCTAAGACCTGTAGTAAGAGGAGGGCATGTTCACTTTTCCCAATGGCAATATGTTAAAGCTTATCATCCAGTTTGGGGAAAATGGAAAACAAAGGTGCCTATTTACAAATATTACTATGTAAATGACGCTGCATTGACAAGCGCGAAAATCAAAAAGACAAAAAAATGAGTTAAAACATATAATTATATGACTTAATATTCCATATATAGAACTAAGAAAAAATCTTAAGGAGGCGAAATATGGATAAGAAGTATATAGTAATGATTGTTGCAATTATTGCAGTTCTTGCCATTGGAGGATTTTTTGCATACAGCAATTTTTCACATCCAGAAAGCTCTGAACAAACAGAACTCTTTGATTATTCCATAGAACCAACTACAAGTTGGAATGCAGATAAAAAAGAGTATTCATTTAGTCAAAGCATCAGTTCAGTAAATGGAAAGGACTATAAGAACATTGACATTAAGGTGAATTTCTATAAGGGCAATGAACTTATAGGAAGCCATGACTCTAAAATAGACAATACCACTAATGGCAAATTCAATCTTAAGTTCAATCAGAAACTTTCTGAAGAACCTGATGCATTCTATTATGATGTGATAAGTGCAACAGAGACTTGATTAAAAATTTTTAGAAATATGAAAAATAATAAATAATCTTTCTCCATTTATGTTATTTATTTATTTTTCTTTTTTCTATTTTTTCTAATATATTTTTCTTTTTTTTTAATTTTTTTATAAAAGTTATAATACCATTATTTAAAAATGTTAAAATTAATAATATCACAAAATAAACCCTTTTTTCAAAAAATGTAAAAAATAAGAATTTACTAAGTATACCCTTTTTTAAAAAAATGTAAAAAATAAGATATTACAAAGTATACCCTTTTTTCAAAAAATTTAAAATTAAGAATATAATTGTATCCGAATATATATGCCATAAATAAGAAAAACAGATTAACATATCATATTACATTAAATCAATTAAAGCTCTTTTTAAATTAGAAACTTATTGGGAAACTTATGAAAATATTAACCATAAAATTAATTAAATTAAAATAAAAAATTGCACAATAATTATTAAATAAAAATAAAATAATACACGAAAATTTTTAAATAAAAATAAAAAATTGCACAATAATTATTAAATAAAAATAAAATATTACACAATAATTATTAAATGAAAATAAGATTTTACACAAGAATATTTATGAAAAGGAGATTTAATTTTATTTAATTAAAAGAAAAACAACAGACGAAATAAATTTTAGATAAAAAAAGAAAAAAAGTGAATATTAAAAATATTCAAAAATAAGAGGTGAGATGATGATTGTATAATCATCATCGGATATTAAAAATTAAATTATTCAACCACAAAAGGATTATATTTCAAATCCGCCGTCACATTTAATGATTTGACCATCTAAGAAACCGCATTCATCACTTGCTAAGAATAATGCTAATTCAGCGATATCTTTACCTTCACCACATCTTTTTACAGGACATTGGTCAATCATGTTTTGTAATACAGCAGGACCACCAATACTGTCTACCATTGCAGTGTGGATAAGACCTGGTGCAATACCGTTTACTCTGATTTCAGGACCTAATTCCCATGCCATGGATCTGGTTAATCCCATCATAGCGTGTTTACTGTCTACGTATGCAGCAAATCCGTGGTGGGCTCCGAAGGATGCTACAGAACAGGTGTTAACAATAGTTCCATGTCCTTTTTCTTTCATTACAGGAGCTACAAGTTGAGTGAGTACTAATGCAGAGGTTACGTTTACATTGAATACTTTGTTCCATTCTTCAAGGGTTACGTCCATTAATGGAGACATGCTTAATACACCAACGTTGTTGAAGAGAACGTCAATGGTATCATATGCATCCATGGTTTCTTCATAGATTTTTGGTACTTCATCTAAGTTTGCCATATCGACAATAATATAAATTGCTTCTCCACCTTCTGCTTTAATGTCATCTACAACTGCTGCTGCTCTTTCTTCGTTTCTTCCACAGACAACGACTTTTGCGCCTTCTTTAGCAAATAATTTTGCAGATTCTCTTCCCATACCAGAGGTTGCTCCGGTTACAATTGCGACTTTTCCATCTAGTTTACCCATTTTATCACCTTTAAAACATATCATTTTTATGATAGTTATTTAAATATTTATCATTTAGCATATTTAAATATTTTAAAAAATTCTTAAAATTACTAAACCTTGTTTAGTGATTCCATATATTTTTATTATACTGTTTAAATTTTTAAAAAAAAATTACATAAATGTACAAACGATTATTAAATAGATTTTTACAAACTTAATAAAATTAAGCGAAAAATTAAAAATTGGACAATTCAATAAAAATATTTAGATTTTTATATCTAAAATAGAAAAAAAGAAAAAATTTTTAATTAAAAAAAAATATAAAAAACAAAAAATTATATGTACAATTTATCCACAACATGAACGAATTGATTTGCTTCAGCTTCCAAGCTATGATCAGGATTTCCACGAATTTCAAATACAATAGCTGGAACTCCCCCATCGTCAATTGGAATAGTTGAGTACTGTGGAGAGGAATAGCTTGCAGGCTCATAATAAATAACATAATTCATAGCCTTAGTAACATTCGTTGCAGATCCATAAGCCACATTATCAGTAGAAACAGGAGCAAATATATAAGGATCTTGTACATATCCACCATTTGAAGCATGAATGTCAATAGCTAAGTCATATCCCTTTTTGACTATGTGATTAACTACATATTCTTGAGCAAGCAACTGACCATTCATTCTGCTTTCCTCGAAATCATCGCTTTCTGCAGTTACATTTATCCTATAAACATAATAGGAATAATTCAAGGAATCTGATGAGTTTAAAAGGCTATTGTAAATTGCATCATGAGCATTGGATTCCCTTGGATGCTGACCTAATATATATGCAACCTTAACAGATGATTTTTTATTTCCATAAGGCCCTTCAACAGTTACTGTTCCCAAACTGTTTTTCCCAATTCTTTTAGCAGGCTTTTGCAATGAAGAAATATCTGTAACTTCAGATCCTGTCAAATTAGTTGGAATATACTTTAAAACCTTGTTTAAAATAGGATACTCTTTGGATAAGTCTCCCAATAAGCTTTCATCATGTGCTGCATAGTCATAACAAAGAACGAAACCCTCTGCCAATACAACAATTAAAATGATTAAAAAATAGAGTAATTTTTTAGAAGGTTTTTTTGATTTTTTCTTACGTTTATTGTCTTCATCAACCATAAAAACACCAAAAATAATTAATTAACTTTTTAAAAATCTAAAAACCTAATAAAATTTTTTTAGGAAATAATCCTAATTTGTTTAAATAATACTAAAATGTATGTTAAAATTTGTATATACGTAATTAAATTTGAAATAGGAAATAATCAAATTGGAAAAATTATTTTTTCCAAGTTTGTCTTACTCCTCTACCTTTTTTACTACCAGGCTTTTTGTAAGATCTTTTAGGTCTGGTTCTTTTGTTAGTACCTTTAACTTTTGCCATTAATAATCCTCCTTTAATTTTTGATAATAAGATTATAAATTAATCTTTAAAATAATAAGATAGAAATCAACCATATTGAAAAATATGATAAAATCTTTATAAAAATAGCTTTAATAATAAAACCTAATAAAATGTTTATTTTTAATACATATAAACTTTACCCATAAAAATGCTAAATTAGAACTCAGAATAGAAAAAATTTAGTTTAAAATATTTTTATGCCATATAGATTAGGATAATTAAAAAAAATATAATAATAAGAATAATTATAAAAATAATTGAAATTTAATAAATGATAGAAAAATCGAGGGATAAGATGAAAGGCCAAATGAGAAATATTATAGTTGTGGAATGCAAATCAACTGGAATAAATTTTATTGAAGACATCATTAACAGAGGATATAACCCTATTGTGCTTGAGCCGAAAATGACAGACACAGAAGAAGGAAAAAATACCAAAAAAGCCTTTATGAGGAATATGAAAGAATCAAGTACGATTTTGACATAATCTATGAACAGGACAGCTATGAAGAAACACTGGAGATGGTTAGAAAATTAGATCCGCTCCTCATCGTAGCTGGAAATGAAAAGGGAGTAATCCTAACAACAAAATTATCCCATGACTTAGGCCTTTTAGGAAACCCTATCGAAAATCTTGATGCAATGACATTAAAAAATGAAATGCATAATAGACTAAAGGAATATGGCATTCGCTACATAAAAGGCAAAGTGATTTACTCATTAGATGATGCTATTGACTATTATGATAGTGAAAACCTAAAGGAAGTAGTCATAAAGCCTACATACAGTTCAGGGTCTGCCAGCGTAAGGATATGTACAAATAGGGAAGAAATGATTGAAACCGTTAAACTATTATTGAATGATGTTAATCGTTTTGGAGATTATAATACTGAGCTCTTAATTCAGGAATATATAAATGGTGAAGAGTATATAGTCAATACAGTATCCTGTGAAGGAAAACATAAGGTAACTTTGATTTGGAAATATACAAAAATGAAAACTTCTGATGGTGCTATAGTATATGATAGTTCTGAAACAGTCAATGAATTAAGCATTGGCGAAGCAGAAATGATTGAATATGCATACCAAGTAGCTGATGCAATAGGAATCCAATATGGGCCAATTCATGGAGAATATATGATTGATGAAAAAGGACCTGTCTTGATTGAAGTGAATTGCCGCCCTTGTGGAGCAAATATGGAAGCGGAGTTTTTAAACAGAATCTCTGGACAGCACGAAACAGACAGCATTTTAGACTCATACCTAAAGCCAAAGCTATTTATGGCAAATTATAGAAAACCATATAGATTATATGCATATGGAGCAATAAAGCTATTTATCGTTCCAAAAGACATTATTGCCAGATCATCACCTATGGATAATATAATTTTCAGATTTAAAAGCCATTATAAAACATCTATGGCAGAGATTGTTGATGATAAGTTATTCCATAAAACTGAAGATTTGCAATCAAGCGGAGGACTCGTATACTTGGTTCATGAAGATTATAATGAAGTTATAGACAACATAAACTTTTTAAGAGATATTGAAAAACGTGCATTTTCACTTATTTTAAGTGCAAATAAAAAAGAAATAACTGAAAAGGATGATAAAACTTATTTGAAGGAACTTATACCATTCCTTGATTTAGTATCTGAATATGGAACAGGATTTATAATTACAGATCAGATTATTGAAGAAACCGATATATTGCAAAGCCGACCTAAAGATGTTGATAAGGTAAGGGGAGAATTTGATTTTGTACTTATCAATCTCAACAAAAGCTATATGAGAGAAACTGATGACAATATTGTAACATTAACATTGGAAAGCTTGTCAAAAGTTAAATCTGGAGGATATGTTCTTATTCCAAAGAATACATATGAACAGGTTCCAAGCAAAAGAAATGGAATGGAAGCTATAATTCAAACCTTAGGCCTAAAAATAGAGGTTCCGCCAAATGAAATTAAAGACGTGATCATTGCTTCAAGAAGATAATAAAATAACAGAACTAAACTATAAAAGATTTGAAAAGATTTGAAATGAAAAAATAATTAAAAAATTAAACCAGAAAAAAGATTTGAAAGGTTTAAAATTTTAAAAAAAAATAAAACAACATTAAGAAATTAAAATAACTTCTTAATTTTCTTTTTTTAAAAAAATAAAAAATAAATAAAAAATTATAAAATAAATAAAAAATTATTATATAATAAAAATATTATAAAATAAAAAATAATAAAAAAATATTCTGTTTTTAAGTAGTGTACTCTGCATTGATTTTCACATAATCATAGGTTAAATCACAACCCCAAGCAGTAGCGGTGTAATCTCCTTGATACAAATCAATTAGAATATTAACTGTTTTCTCTTGCATGATCTCTTCAGCATCTTTAAGGTTTGGAGTTCCTTCAAATGCTAAGATTTTACCTTGGTCCACCAAAATAGCCTCTTTTCCATCATCAGAATTTACAGAAACGCTAATCATGTCTTGATCCATTTCGCATCCAGAATAACCGACTGCAGCAACTATTCTTCCCCAATTAGGGTCACCGCCAAAAATAGCTGATTTTACAAGAGAGGAACTGATTACAGATTTTGAAGCTAAAATAGCGTCTTCCTCTGATTTAGCACCTTGAACCTTACATTCAATAAATTTAGTTGCTCCTTCACCATCACGAGCCATCATTTTAGCTAAGCTGATGCAGATGAAATCCAAAGCTTCTTGGAAATCAGGGTTTATTTCATCATTTTCTGCAACTTCAACTCCAGACTTGCCATTAGCCATTAAAATAGCAATGTCATTGGTACTTTGGTCGCCATCAACAACAATCATGTTGAAGCTTTTGTTAACAGCAGCCTTTAAAGCCTTATTAATCATTTCAGAAGAGATTACAGCATCAGTTGCCAAGAAACATAACATGGTACCCATATTTGGTGCAATCATACCAACACCTTTAGTGATACCTCCAATAGTTACCTTTTCACCATTTACAGTGGTTTCTACAGCAAATTCTTTATGATAGGTATCAGTTGTCATAATGGATTTTGCAGCATCTGTTGAACTTTCGATGGAATGGTCTAATTGGGAAATGGACTTTCCAACTAAAGGCAAAATAATGTCCATAGGCATTCTTCTTCCAATGACACCAGTAGATGCAGTGGCTATTTCATTAGATGGTATGCCAGTTTGTTCTGATGCAAATTCAATGATCTTATCACAGTCTCTTATTCCATCAATTCCTGTAAAGCAGTTAGCATTCCCACTGTTTACAACCACTAAAGAAATCTTTCCGCCTTTTATCATTTCTTTGGTATGGATAATAGGTGCTGCTACAACCTTATTTGAAGTGAATACTGCTGAAGCATTGCTATCCTTAGATTCAATAACTGCAAGACCATACTTGCCTTCACGAGTTCCTGCTGCCTTTACACCATCAACAGCACAGATTCCACCTTTAATAACATTAATCTTAGACATAATATTTCACCTAAAAATCAATTAAAATAAACTTAAAACCATATAAACATTAATTCTGAATAAAAATAACTATATTATCAAATTATCAAAAAAATCCCAATATGTAAAACAAATAAAATAAAAATAAAATAGGATAAAAGTGATATCCTTAAAAATCAATATATATTGGCCGAACTAGAGACATTGAATGCAGTGATATTCTGGCCTTCTGTAACATTCTCATCAAAATCATAGTATGAAATTTGAGTTCCGTTTTCATCCTGCAAATCATAACTGCTGTTTTCATATGCAGTAATATTGTTTGTTACATTCATATATTGCACCTCTCCATCATTAGGTAAGTCTGATTCACCGAAACCTACAATCATGGATATTCCTAAAGCTAAACCGCAAATGAAGGCAATTAAAATTATTACCATCAAAAGTATTTGCTTAGGGCTTCTAGGTTTCTTAATAGTGTTGGGAGTTCTAGACCAAATAGAACCTCTTGAATTTCTAGAATTAGCTGAAAATCTTGAATTTCTAGGACTATTTGAATACCTGGAATTTCTAGAATTGTTAGGAGTTCTAGTCTTTAAAACATTTTTATTTTCAGGTTTTTTAGATCTCCTAAATCTGCCACCATTTCTTGCCATTAGTTTCACCACAAATTACGTTTAATATCTTAAGCCATAAAAGACCAAAAATATTTTAATATTACTTTTTAGTTTTAATACAGGTTTTATTTGAAATTTAAATAGATTAGACAAAATTTTAGTCACAATCCATTTAAATTCAGATTATATTAGTTCTTAAAATTCAAATGCCAAAAGCATAAATAAATTCCAATAACTAAATTCTTAAATTAAAATGCCAAAAGCATAAATAAATTCCAATAACTAAATTCTTAAATTAAAATGCCAAAGGCACTATTTAAAAGTATAATATGCTACAATAATTATCAAGAGCAATAGACCATAAATTCCCATACCCATAATAGCCAATAAATAACTTAAAATGAACATTACAACAAATGCAGTAATCATTTTGCCTTTTTTATTGGTTAGGATATCAATAAATGTTCTTGTAAAGTCTGAAGGGATGTTATATGCATATAATCCATTAGCCAAGTCAAATACAACTAAAGACAAGGCACCGAATCCTTTAATTCCCTCTGCAATATTTGCACGCTCTCCTGCTTCTCTTCTGCTTCTGCCGATTCCTATCTTAACTTTTGCACCATTATTGAGAATGAACCATGCACAATCAAGACCTGCACGGATAGCTACATCCTTACTTGGGAATTTTGCAATCAGGTCATCTCCACCTTCACGGTATCCTTCAATTTGACCTTCACAATCTTCCATAAACTCTTTCACACTTGTCATCAATTCAACAAGCTTGTTTCTTCCATGCTTGGAAATGAAGTTAGTGGAGTCTACAATATCAATAAACAAGTATTGCTGGAATTCAGGAGGTTCAGATTCTCCCAATTTGAAAGGAGTATCCAATACAAGCGCATATTCACCACCTAATTTAGTAAATGCAACACCTGGAGAATCTCCAACTTCCTTATTGAACTTAATTGACCTTTCAATAGCGGCAGCACCAGTCATACCAGCAGCAGCCCTTACACGGATTCCATTATCCAATCCAATGCCTACCAATCTAATAGCTACTCTGATTGCATCATTCTTAGACATTAACTTTGAAACAATCTCTGTTTCACTTCTTTCGATAATCTCTCCTTTTTCTCTTAAGATGATATCAGTGAAAAGATCAATAATGCTTGAAGGCTCGGAAAGCTCTACATACATATAACGGTCACTACCCATAATAATGTTACTTACAAGAGCATATTCTTCAACCCTATCTTGAGCAGGAAGCAATTCATAAAAACTATGGTTTTCTGGAATGTTCTCACGACCAACATCTCTCACTAAGTTGGTAAATATACTTTCTGTAGTAATGTGAGCCTTATCAATTTCCATAAGCATAGTTTGAGTATAATTAAACATATCTACATATTCAGTTTCTAATGGAGTAGTTGGGAAATATTTTGTCCCTATACTAATTATCTCATGATTAGTAACTAAGGAAATAACTTTTCTTATTAAAGTATTATCCGCCATTCTTTACCCTCCTATTAGTTTTTGATTAAATAATTTTTAAATAATAATTAATTGATTAAATGATTGTTAAATGATTTTTTAATAATTTTGAATTTTAAATGATTATAATTGAAATACAGTCACTATAAAATAAATACATAAAAAATTTAAATAATTAACCAAAATGCCCTAATCTGCATTTTGATTAAGATTTTTAAATTTCATTTTTAGTAAAATTCATTTATTCCTTTTTCTTTTTCTTGGAATTCTTCTCCAAGTAAATTTCAAATTCACCTGGCTTTTCAAGTATCATATTAGGCTTGACTGATACGAATGGGAACTTCCATGAGCCTAATCTTCCTGCAACTGTACTTGCAATGTTTCTTGAATTCTTCTTAATGAACACTTCATCATAAGTGTTTGTTTGAATTTCAATATTGTATGGAGGATTGTCTTCCACTTCATCAGTCAAAACTATATTCAATCCAAAGTAACCTGGCTTGATAAATAAGTCATTACGAACAGCTATCAATGGCTTATGAACCAATCTTAATCTGTCTGCTACAGTAACTGAAATGTTACCTGCATCCTTAACAGCTGCCTTATAATCCTTAGGATGAACTAAAACGAAAATGACATATGGAACTGATGTTTCAACATCATCAACCATTTCCATAACCTTATCAAACATTGGCAATTTGGAAAAGATCCCTTCTATTTTAGAAGAGACATTATCCTGTTCAGATTGATCAAGCAAAAGAATAGATTGCTTTGCAACATTAAGTGGAGTGAATTTGGTTGTTTCCTTACCTGTATAAACCACCCAACGTTTTCTTTCCAATTCATTTAGGATTTCATCACAGATGTTCTGCAAGAGATTCTTGACCTTCTTAGGCTTTTTGGTTTTTCCCATAATCAACTGATTGTCCTGAATTGAAAATGGGATTCTAATGCTGTTTATGTCTGGGAATTCTGACATGAAATCCCTAAACTTATCATTAGACAATACCTTTGCATCTTCTTCATATGCCAAGTCAAGGATATAATGGTCTGCAATGGTTCCTACAGGAACTTCATCAATGATTCCATCATCAACCAATCTAACAAAAGTCTCTTTATCATCAATATTATGGCGCAAGGAAGCATCAGCTATAATTAAAAAGTCATTATTGCCTTCCTCTAAAGCTTTTACCGCTAAAGTAATGTTTTTCAATTTAGCTTTTGTACCTTCACCTTTTTGGTAATGGGCAACATTTGCTGCATCTATAATAACTTTCAAGATATCACCTATAAAGGTTTTATAATTATTTAAATGTATTAATATGATTGATTAAATCTTTTTTAAAAATTTCTATCTTTTAAAAAAGTCTAATATTCTAATTCTATAGTCTGAATGCTAAAGATAAACAATATTCAAAACTTGAATATTTATTTATTAATTTTTATAGTAATAATATATATAAGTAATAAGTTATTTAAATCTTTTTAGATATGTCATTATAAAACATAAGGTTGATTTATTTAAACAATTATTATTTTAATATTTTTAAATATTCTTTGATTTACTTAACTATTCCTAAAATAACCTAAATCTTGTTTAATTTATGAAAATTGATTTATAAATGATTTTAATCATTATTATAGATTATTTAAGATTTTACAAAACAGGATATTACATTACAACTTTTAAAAATTACAAAACAGGAATTTTCATTAAAAACTTTTAAAAATATCAAATGGGACAATTAAAATAAAATAATAAATAAAAGAAAATGCCAGCTTCAATATTGAAATTATGAAATTAAAAAAAAAAAGAAATTAAAAAAAAAAGAAATTAAAAAAAAAAGAAATTAAAAAAAAAAGAAATTAAAAAA
>NZ_CACXNW010000045.1 GCF_902769175.1 uncultured Methanobrevibacter sp. | reverse complement strand
AGATCCAATTCATAAGAAAAAAAGTAAAAGATTTTTTTTTTGGGATTTTGGAAAAAATTAAAAAAAATTTGGGGTCATGGATTTGATTTTTTTTTTTTTAAATTTGTGACACCCTCTCAATAATTGATAAAAAAAGCCTATTGTTAAAAAAAGATATAAATAAGAAAATAATCTAAAAAAAGAGAAAAATAATTGAAAAAATTACATCCATCATTGAAAAAAATAAACAAATATGAAAAAATAATTTAAATCATTGAAAAAATTATGTGCCTAATTAAAAAAAATAAACAAAATTTAAAAAAAGTTAGAAAAAATAGAAAACCAAGAAAAATAAGAAAAAATTAAAAAAATTAGAAAAAAAAGAAAACCAAGAAAAATAAGAAAAAATTAAAAAAAGTTAGAAAAAATAGAAAATAAAAAAATGATTAGAATAACTAATCACTTTTAATTAATTTAATCACTTACTTCAATACCTAATGAAACAAGCTTATCTCTGATTTCATCAGATAAATCATATTGTTTTTCAGCCCTTAACTTTTGACGGACATCAGCAATTATATTTAATAATTCCTCTTCGTCTCCACTGACTTCATCATCATTTGCAAAGAAGTCAATACCTAAAATTTGACTGATGTCAGCAAACCAATGCTTAATAGCTAAAAGATCATCAATGATTATTTTATCTTCACTTAAATCCTTATTGGATTGTTTTATAAATGAGAAAATAGCTGCAATAGCTTTAGGAGTGCTGAAGTCATCATCCATACTTGTGAAGAACTCATTGACTCCGTCAGTTAAAGGAGCATAAGATGATTCATAATAATCGAAATTAAGCAATTCTTCAAAAAGCTCACTTTCGCTTAAATCAGCTAAATAGATTAGATTATCTGAAACATTGCCCTTTTTAAATTCTTCATCAATCTTCTCATTAATGACAGCAAGATAATTCTTGATTTTAGAAACATTTTTCTCTGCTTGATGCAAGCTGACTTCACTAAAGTCTATTGGACTTCTGTAATGGGTAGCAAGAACAAATAGCCTAAATGTTTCACCGGAATACTCATTCAATAAATCTCTGATTGTAATGAAGTTACCTAATGATTTAGACATCTTTTCACCGGAAACATTTAAGAATCCAGTATGCATCCAGTATTGGACTAAAGGCTCTTTACCTGACACTGCTTCCATTTGTGCAATCTCAGAATCATGGTGAGGGAATATTAAGTCAAGACCTCCTCCGTGAATGTCATATTGAGGTCCAAAGTACTTTTCAGTTATTGCAGTATCTTCAATATGCCATCCAGGTCTTCCCTTACCCCATGGAGAGTCCCATACAGGTTCGCCAGCAAACTCTGGAGCTTCCCTATTTTTCCATAATGCAAAGTCATTAGGGCTTTTTTTAGAACTGTCAATATCAATCCTATGAGTTTCAAGCTCTTCAATCTTACGATTAGCCAACTTACCATAATCCTTAAACTTTGCAACTTCAAAGTAAACTCCAGTTTCAGTTACATATGCAAAGCCCTTGTCAATCAATCTTTGAATCTGATCTAAAATTTCCTCCATATGGTCTGTAGCTCTTGCAAAATAATTTACGCTTTTAACATTTAAAGCAGCCATATCTTCAATAAATCTCTTTTCAAATTTCTTAGCAAGCAATTTAGAATCTACACCGCTTTCTTTTGCCCTATTAATAATTTTATCATCAATATCAGTGATATTTTGTAAGTAGAATACAGAATACCCTTTAAATTCCAAATATCTTTTAATGGTATCAAAGGAAATGTATGTTCTTCCATGACCTATATGAGCGTCATCATAAACGGTAGGGCCACAGACAAAGAGCTTGATCTTATCTTCAAATAATGTATTCAACTCTTCCTTTTCCCTTGACATTGTACTATAAATTTCCATTATATCTCCTTAAAACTTGTTTAATAAAATAAGTAAAAAATAGACTATCAAATAGACTAGATAATTAATTCATAAGAATAAAATTAGTAAAATTTTGCCATGAATAAGCATGAAAAATCATAAATCCTTTAATGAATTATTAGGCCAAATTTACCAATACACTAAAAATTATAAAAGATGTGCTTCAGAGCCTAGACAGGCCTTACAATCTGCTGGCATATGTCCCTTCTCTTTATGAATTTGACAAATGACATCTTCAGTTTTGATTCTTTTACAAATAAAGCAGGTACGTGGGATAATGTCAAACTTAGTTGCAGTTCCCTCATTTAAGTCATTTGCAAAGTCTTGAATTAATGCCTTTACATCATCATTAAAGACAATTCCACTTCCCCTTTTATCAGTTAAATACTGGGATACAGCAGGTTGTGTTATGTCCATTAATTCAGATATCTTTTTCTGTTTCATACCTAATTTTAATAAATCTTTTGCTAATTCAGATCTAATAGCTGGTATAATATACCATACTACCATTTCACAAGGTGGTTTCATAAAATACCTCCTAATGTATTTTTTCTTTATTCCTCTTGAATATAATTGTTTAAATTATTCTATATCTTTCTTTATTCATTTTGAATACAAATGTTTAAATTATTCTATATCTTTCTTTATTCATTTTGAATACAATTGTCTAATTTATTGTATATCTTTCTTTATTCCTCTTGAATATAATTGTTTAATCTATAAAATAATTTTTCATCAGCACCTTTGAATACTCCTTCAATTTCAGGATCATGGCTAACTTCCACATGTTCCATATCGTGGAATTGACTTAAGACATTGATACGCTTTTCAAGTTCTTCTTGACGTTCTAAAAGCAAATCAATAGCTGAGGATACTGGGTCTGGGAATTCATGCTCCAAGTCTAAAACGCACTTACGGTCTTCTTGAATAATTCTGCTAGGGACTCCAACAGCTGTAGCACCAGGAGGAACATCATTCAATACAACAGCACCTGCTCCAACTTTAGATGAACGACCTAAGGTAATGTTTCCCAAAACTTTTGCTCCAGAACCAACTACCACTGCATCTTCAACAGTAGGATGTCTTTTACCTTTATTCAAACTTGTTCCACCAAGAACAACACCTTGATATAATAAAACATCATCTCCAATAATGGTGGTTTCACCAATGACAACGCCCATACCATGATCAATAAAGAATCTTCTGCCGATTTGAGCACCTGGGTGAATTTCTATGCCTGTTAAAAATCTGCTGATTTGAGAAAATAACCTTCCCCAAAATGGCAAGCGATGGGTCCATAGCCAATGATTAATTCTATGAAAACCAATTGCCCATAAGCCAGGATAACAAAGTAAAATTTCAAGGCTGCTTCTTGCAGCAGGGTCTCTTGCCTTTGCGGCTTGAAGGTCTTCTTTTACAGCATCAAACATAAATTCACCTTTTAACTTTATAATCTAAACTTATATTATTAATATGTTTATATCTATATACTTAATTTAATATAAACTTAACACAAGTTATAAAACAATGTTATATTATGAATTTATAGTATATAAATTATTTTACAATTTAAAAAAATAAAAAAAATAAAAAAAATAAAAAAATAAAAAAATAAAATAAATGGTAAAATATGGAAAATTCTAATTAGTTAGAATAAATCTCCAAATACCCATTCAGTGGATAAGTATCTTTCACCGGTATCAGGTAATATAACTACAATGGTTTTTCCCTTGTTTTCAGGACGTTTAGCAAGTTCCAAACCTGCAAAAGTAGCTGCACCTGAAGAAATACCTGCAAAAATACCTTCTTCTCTAGCAAGTCTAAGCAAGGTGTTTCCTGCATCCTCATCCTTTACAGGAATAACTTCATCAATTAAATCCACATCGATTACTTCAGGAACAAAACCTGGTCCGATACCTTGGATTTTGTGAGGTCCCTTTTCCCCTTTACCTAAAGTTTGGGAAGTTGCAGGTTCTACAGCAACTGCCTTGAATTCTGGTTTTAAAAGTTTAATGTATTGTGCAATACCAGTTACAGTTCCACCAGTACCTGCTGCAGAGACTACAATATCAACATTGCCGTCAGTATCCCTATAGATTTCAGGACCGGTAGTTAATCTGTGAATTTCAGAGTTTGCCTTATTTTCAAATTGTTGTGGCATAAAGGAGTTAGGAGTGTTTTCCACAAGTTCATTAGCTTTTGCAATAGCTCCACCCATACCTTCACTACCAGGAGTTAAGACAATTTCAGCACCGAATACTGCAAGAAGTTTCCTTCTTTCAATAGACATGGTTTCAGGCATGGTTAAAATTAACTTGTATCCTTTAGCTGCTGCTACAAATGAAAGTCCAATACCAGTATTACCACTTGTTGGTTCAATAATAACTGAACCTTCCTTAAGCAATCCTTCCTTTTCAGCAGTTTCAATTAAGTTAACTGCTATACGATCTTTTACACTGCTTACTGGATTAAAAGATTCTACCTTTACAAGCACATCTGCTTCTAATCCTTCTGTTAATTTGTTTAATCTTACAAGAGGAGTGTTACCAATAGCTTCTGTCATATCATTAGCTATGCCTCTTTTCAATTCAGGAATATTTACCATAATTATCACATCTATAAAATTTATATATTAATTAATTTTTAATTTTAAAATTGAAACTATAAATAAATAAATTAGCGTAAATCCCTTCTAAATGCCAATTATAATTATATTTATTTATGATTAAATCATATCTTTTATTTAATAAGTTATTTTATTTATAATTTAAATATTTTAAAACAAAAATACAAAAATTTTCAACAAAAGTTAAAATATAACAATTGTTATATAATAGTTAATAAATGATGATATATAAATATTTCTATGAAAACTAAAATTTTTAGCATAATTATTGAAAAAAGAATATTATCCTAGTTAATATTTTATTAGAAAAACGAATGATTATAATATGATAATTCTTATATAAAGATGATATTATGACTCTCTTTAAACACATTATGAAAGACAGCCCAATTGGCGAAATAACAATTATCTGGAGAAAAAAACCTCAATTTAGAATAGAAGAGATAATCCTTTCAAAACCAGAAAAGACATCATCACAAATAGCTAAGGAAAAATATGAAATAGAAGAGGAATTATCCATAAATAAAAAGTCAAAACAGTTAAACAAGGTTTTAAATGAATTTGACAAGTATTTTAGTGAAAAAGACTGCAAATTTTCACTTGACTATCTAAATCTAGATAAAGTTACACCATTTCAAAGAAAGGTATTGGAAGCAGAATTCAATACAAAAAAAGGAAGCATAAATACATATAAGGATCTTGCTAAAGAGGCAGGAAGTCCTAAAGCTTATAGGGCAGTTGGAAATGCTCTTTCCAAAAATCCATATCCTATTATCATCCCATGTCATAGAACAGTTAAATCTGATCGAACCATTGGAGGATTTGGAGGAGTTGCAGAGGGGCTTGAGTCTAAAAAAATTCTTCTTGAATTAGATGGGCTTATGATTCAAAACAGAAAAGTAGTTGGAGACAGTCCAATTATCACCTTAGATAAAACAAGTCAGACAAAATTAGTTTAATTTGTTAAAATATAGAAATAGTTAAAATATTGTAAAGTAAATATGAATCTTTAAAAAATTAAAATGATTTTAATTAGTTAAAAAAAGTTAGTTAAAATTTTTAAAGTAAAAATAAATATTTAAATTAAAATGATTTAAATTAGTTAAAAAATGGAATCACATCCCTTTCGATAAAAAAAATAGATAAATTATTTAAAAAATATGAATAAATAAGAAATTTCATATTACTTTAAATAATTACCTAAATAATTTTCAAATGATTTATATTTTCTTTCAAACCAATTAGAAACACCAATCAATTTATTATCAACAATCCAAATCCATACTTTTTCAATAGTTTCCCTTCTGATTATATCCAATCCAGTGCACACCACATAAACCACAATCAACATTGCTATTGCAATGAAGAATAAATATGGTGAATTATAATAGGAAATAGGACCTAATATGTTTTGCCAAATATAAGCTCTAATCAATAAATTATCATGAATCAAGTAAACACCTAAAGCGCTTCCTGCAATATAATTGAGATATTTGTTTGAAAACTCTTCTCTTTTTAAGAATATCAGGAATAATGCTACAGATGCAACAAATAAGAATAGCTTATTTTCTAAAGCAGGCCATAAGTATAAAGTGTCATAATAAACCGCTTCTAGAGGCAAACCAAATATCATGTGCAAACTGCTGGATTGAGTGTGAACAATATCCAAATATCCAACTATACAAGATATTGCATAGGTTATAATCATACCAACTGAAAATGTTGCAATTAGGGTTTTATAGCTGATTTTATCCAAATCAACATGCAAGCGTATGAAACTGCCTATTATGTATATTACTACAAACCAAATCAATGGAACATATTGGAAACTGGATCCAATGAAGTTGTTTGCTATTGGACCAATCATAAATATTGGGGTGAATGTAGGAAATATTGACCACATTACCATTACAACCACTATCAATTTGATATAAGTTTCCTTAGATAAGCTCTTAAGGAACTTATTTAAAAATGGAGACAATACCATCAATACGATATATCCAGTAACAAACCAGTAAGCACTATGGCTAATAGGCAAAAGATGGACACCCCAATCTGCTATAGTTAAAGGATCTGATAGATAAGTCAATTGTACAACCAATCCTAAAAACAAAAGGGAATAGAAATAAACTTCTCCACCTAAAACAAGCAGCTTACGGAAAGTGAACGTTGAATTTATCATAAAATAAGCAGATATTAAAATAAACACAACAACCCCAATCTTAACTAAAATACCAAAAAAGTAAACTACATAAGTGTTTGGATTTGAAGCAATAAACTCAAGGCCTTTCATACCATGAACAGCAAAATGATGGCTAATAATAAGAAACATTGAAATGATTCTTAAAATTTCCAAATTGGTGTTACGCTGACTCTTTTGTTTCATAATATATTGTATGTTTTAATAAAATAAAAGTTTTTATATGAATATTATTAATAAAATCAATTTAAATTTAAAAAATTATCTAAAAAATGAATAAAATATTAGAAAAAGGCCAATTAAATAATGAAAAAAAGATTAAAAAAGGAATGAAAAATAATTAGAAAAAGGTAAATTTGAAAAAAATTACCTAAAATATGAAAAAAAGTAAAAATGATTTAAAGGAATGAAAACAATAGAAAGGAATTCTATTAAATCTTCTTTAAGTTTGATGAAAATAATTATTTGACTAAAGTCAATTCATCAAAGATTTCACGAATAGTCAACATTTCATTCTTAGATAGTTCAATAGCAATCTTTCCTTTATTCTTAACTAAAAGATCCATATTGTCCTTGCAAGTATCTCTATAGAATTTATATGACTCTAAATCATCGAGATGAATATTTTTTAATAGCAGATACATCAAATAATCCTTCTTATTTTCAAAATAGTCTTTATCCTGATTATCAATGCCTAAATTATAAAACCAAGCAGCCTTAAGCTTTTTAAATAATTCATAGGCTATTGGATCAGATAATGTATTTAAATTCCATATGCATGTATGAAGAGCATAATTTATAAAATCCTGCTTTAAATCATCATAGATTCCCATATGGATTATTTCATCAAGAAGTTTTATTAAGGCCTTGTAAAAGCAGTCCCAAGACAATTCTCTAGAATTAGACAATGATGTGGAAACATTTCTTCTTTGATAGTATAATGGCTCTTTTAGAATGGTTAAGCTATCTACCTTTAAAATAGCTGAGAATACAAAATACATATCATTTGTTGTTCTTTGCTCTTGAAATCTTAAATCATTTTCTTCAATAAAGCTTCTCTTAAACAATTTGTCCCATGCCCAACACATGAAATCGCTAAAAATATTAGAATCAATATCCTTATAGTTGAATACATCTGCATCAGGCAAAAATTGGTCTTTAACAGCCCAAGTGTTAAGCCTTGATTCTCCAGTTAAATTATCATATAAAATTGACTTGTATATGCAAATATCTGCATCAAATCTTTTTGCTCGCTTATATGCTAATTCAAGCATGTTTTCATTGAAAAAATCATCAGAATCTAAAAAAGACAAATACTCTCCTTTAGCAATCTTCAAACCTTGATTTCTTGCATAACCTGCATTGTGATTTTCCTCATCAATGATTATAATCCTTGAATCCAATTTGCTATAATCCTCTAAAATTGAAAGTGAATTATCTGTTGAGCCATCATTTACACATATAATCTCAATTTCCTTTAAGGTCTGATTGATTAAACTGTCTAAACATCTTGGCAAGAAGCTTTCCACATTATAAATCGGTAAAATAACTGAAACTTTTATCATATAACTACACCGTTAATAAAAAATATCCTAACTGTAAAGACAATAGTTTAAGACTACATCGTTAATAATATATTTTCACTGTAAAGACAATAAGCTTAAGACTACAACATTAATAAAAAATATCCTAACTGTAAAGACAATAAGCTTAAGACTACATCGTTAATAATATATTTTCACTGTAAAGACAATAAGCTTAAGACTACATCGTTAATAATATATTTTCACTGTAAAGACTAGCTTAAGACTACATCGTTAATAAAAATATTATAGCGGTTAAGGTAAATACGCTTAAGACCACATTGACAAATATTAAAGATCCCATCATATCTTTTTTCAAATCATAAGCAATAGCTAAAACCAATGCATTTCCAGCAGTTGACATAGCCGCTTCCAAAATTCCAATATTAAAGGCCATTCCATTTATTTTAAAAGCATATAGCAATAAGAAGATTATTGCAGGTGCTAAAATTAATTTAAAAAAGGACACAACTATGGAATCTGTCAAATAGTTTTTTACATTGGAAAAATCTAAAGAAAGCCCTAAAGCTATCATGATTAAAGGAATTGTTGCTTGGGCAAAATAGTTTAAGATGTTTTCAACTACATATGGAAGTGGAATATTAAGGTAATTGAATATTAAACCAAAAACCATAGCCCATAAAGGCATAAAAGTGAGTGTACCTTTTATAGCATCATAATGGTCTTTTCCAAATTCCTTTGCAAGAACAATACCATATAAAACAACCATTATAGTGGTTGATAAATCAAAAAACAACGCATTTAAAAAACCTTCATTACCATATACACCTAAACAAACTGGAAAACCAATAAAACCAGTGTTCATAATAGATGAAGCAATTATAATTGTCCACATGGTTTTTCTATCATAATGCATTATCCTACAATAGGCATAAGATATGATAATGAGTATTGAACTGGTAAGAAAACCTAAAATTGGTAAAAATAACATATCATGTGAAATATTGGCAGTTCGCAGATTAATGAAAATCATTGAAGGCAATGCAATATTCAAAACTATTCCAGCTAATTTTTGACGGTCAGATTGATTTAAAATATTTTTAGATTTTAAAATAAAACCTATTAAAATCATCAAAGTTGGAACTAAAATAACCTCAATTGGACTTGCCATTAAATTTCACCTTAATAAAATATACAATTAATAAAAGGATATTTATAAAAACATATTAATAAATTTTTCGTATATATCCATTTATATAGATGATTAAAATTAAAATTAAACAAAAAGAAATATAAAAGACTTAAAAACAAAATAAACTATTTTTAAGAATTATTTAAAAGAATAAATAAAAGACCAAATAATCAAATAAACTATTTTTAAGATTATTTAAAAGAATAAATTAAAAACATAATAACCGAATAAACGGTTTTTAAAAATTATTTAAAAAAAAAAATCATTAGAATAAAAAATAATTTTAAAAAAAAAATATCAGTTTTTATTCTAATTTATCTAAATCATAATCACAAAGGTCTGTTAATGGACATTTATCACATTGTGGACCTATTGGACGGCAGATAGTCTGACCAAATTGAACCATCAAGTCATTTAAATCAACCCAAAGTTCTTTAGGAACCTTTTCCATTAAGACAACTTCAGTTTCTTCAGGGTCTTTTGTATCAGCAATTCCCCACCTATTAGATATTCTGTGAACATGAGTATCAACTGGAATAGCTGCATCCTGAAATGCAAATACAATAACACAGTTTGCTGTTTTTCTGCCTACACCTGGAAGCTTTAGCATTTCATCCATTTCTCTTGGAACCTCTCCACCATATTCATCAATCAATATTCTTGAAACTTCCAAGATACGTGCAGCCTTAACCCTATAAAAACCAGCAGGCTTAATCAACTCCTGAACATGTTCAACAGGAGCATCTACTACAGCATAAATGTCTGGATAGACATCAAATAAAGCATTTGCAGCTTGATCTGTATTTTCATCCCTTGTTCTTTGAGATAAAATTGTTCTAACCAATACTTTATAAGGGTCATGGTCATGAAAAGTACGAATAGTATAAACCTCATTTAATCTTTTAAAAATCTCTATTATCCTTTCTTCATCATTCATATAATCCCTCAAATTAATTTAATTCCAATTTAATGCAAATTTCCCCAATAACTTCAATGAAATTAGGAAAAAACTTAATTTAATTCCAATTCAATACCAATTTCTCCCATAACTTCAATGAAATTAGGGAAAGACACATCAAAGCATTCTCCATTTTCCACTTCAACATCATGCTTTAGACCAATCAAGGAAAATGCCATAGCCAATCTATGATCATTATGAGATTCAACAAGCCCATCACCTATGGTTTGACCATAAATAGTCATTCCATCTTCAAATTCCTCAAGCTTGCATCCTAATTTTTCAAGCTCTCTGCAGGTGGTGTCAATTCTATCAGTTTCCTTTAACCTGCCATGCTTAACACCGGTGATTGTAGTCTTGCCTTCAGCAACTGCTCCTAAAACAGCTACTGTAAGCAATAAATCTGGAGCATCTGCCAAATTAACCTCAATTCCTTTAAGATTTCCATTTGATCTTATAGAAACATATTCATCAAAGACAGTTACATTAGCTCCCATTTGCTCTAAAATAT
The DNA here is from genome assembly GCF_902769175.1 of uncultured Methanobrevibacter sp. GTDB lineage: Archaea > Methanobacteriota > Methanobacteria > Methanobacteriales > Methanobacteriaceae > Methanobrevibacter. The sequence continues at coordinate 3,303 of NZ_CACXNW010000045.1, read as the reverse complement.
CCAAAATAAATTTATCTCCCTGTTTAGAATCGCTGAATAAGTTTTCAACCTTTAGGTAACCTCCAGCAATAGATGTTGCTGCAAGTAAATATGAAGCAGAGGAGTAATCTCCTTCAACAATATAATCAGAAGCAATGTACTTTTGAGGCTTTACATTAAATTTAGCACCTAAACAGTCACTATGCTCTTTCTTGCAAGTTTCATGGAATTGATATTGCTCTTCCACTATTTTAATGCCAAATTTTTCCAAAATGGAAATGGTCATATTGACATAAGGCTTTGATACGAATTCCGGATAAACCTCAAGAACCACTCCTTTTTTAGATAAAGGAGCTGAAATGAGAATAGATGATATGAATTGAGAACTTATGCTTCCTAAGATATCTGCTTCTCCACCTTCATATCCAGGATAAATCTTTAAAGGAGCCTTATTATTGCCGCTTAATGATTCTATTTTTACACCTAAACTTTCTAATGCATCAATCAATGCACCCATAGGCCTTGTCTTAAGAGAATCATCTCCAGTGAAAATAACTTCATTATCAGACAAAGCAGCAACACTTGTCATGATCCTAAGTGTAGTTCCGGAATTTGCAAGGTCAATCATATCAGAGGAAGGGTCTTTGCAAATATTATGCAATTTGCCTCCAGTTCCTTCAACTTCCAAATAATCAACAGTCTGGCTTTTATCTCCTTTCAAGATGATTTCTTTTTTCCTATCAATTTTAGCGCCAAGAGCTTCACATGCTCTGATGGTAGATAAGACATCTTCAGAGTACAATACGTCAAAAAGCTTAGACTTGCCTTCAGATAAAGATGCAAGAATAACAGCCCTATGACTATAGCTTTTAGAAGAAGGTGCTTTCACAGCTCCATTAATTTTAGAAAAGTTCTTTATTTTAAGATTCATTTATTACAATCCTTATGATAAGTTTAAAAAAAAATTAATCTTTAAAAATAATTAATTTATTTATTATTTTTATATTTAGTTTATTATTATTTATCATATTAATAGATTGATTAAAATTTATTATATATTTAACTAAAAATTTTAGGAAATTAAAAATCATGAATTAGAATAAAAATAAGAAAAAACTAAAGAGAAATCAAAAAAAATAACTAAAAAAATAGAGACAATTAAAAGCAAACAATCAAAAAATAGCTAAAAAAATAAGAAAAAACTAAAGAGAAATCAAAAAAAATAACTAAAAAAATAGAGATAATAAAAAGCAAAATAGCAAAAAATAAGAAAAAATTAACGAGAAATCAAAAAAAATAGCAAAAAAGAAAAAACTAAAAAAATAAAATGATAAAAAAATATTAAAAAATATTCTTAAAGAAGATATAATCTATTTAAAAGCTAATGAAATATCTTAAAACAGTGAATACACCAAGTAGTAAACTTATAGAAAACCCTACAAAACCAAGCATAGGCATATCATAGAATTTTGGCCCTGCATCGATTAGCATAACAAGTGAGGAACCGATTACAAGTGCTGCAATAATAATAGCAAGGGAAATCTGGTTTGCTATCTGACTAATGTGCTTGACTTCAATGTTTACAGTTACTTCCCCTTCTTCAACCTTATACATTGTTTTTGAAATAAGGCTTGGCAATCCTCTTAAGACATGTTCAAATGCAAAGAAACTGTTTTTTGCATTACCTGCCATTCTAATAGGATTATACCTTTGAAACATAAGCTTGCGAGCAAATGGCTTAAGCAATTCCACAACATCAATATTAGGGTCCAAACGAAGTCCAATGTTTTCAATCATGGACAATCCTCTTGCCATTAAAACAAACTCATTTGGCAATCTAACATCATATTTCTGCATCAGGAAAAGCAAATCCTCTATAATACCATTAAAACGGCTGAGTTCAGCGCCATAATACTTTGAAAACAAATCATTAAGGTCAGTTTTTAAAACATTAATTTCTGTTTTTTCATTCAAAATATCCATTCTAATCAATTGATTGATCAATCCATCAATATTACGGTCAGAGAAATAAATCATCAATTCTGCCAAGTCATGCCTAAAGTCCTCATCAAGAGACCCCATCATTCCAAAATCAATATAGCAAATTGCATTTTCATCAGTGATGAATATATTGCCTGGATGAGGGTCTGCATGGAAAAAGCCATCAATGAATATTTGCTTAAAGTAAGAACGAACCAGCCTATCAGCAATTAGAATCTTATTGTACTTTGGGTCATCACCGTTAATGACTTCTGATAATTTCACTCCCTCAACATATTCCATAGTCAAAACTTTTTTAGTGGAATAGTCTGGATATATTGTAGGAACAATTATCTTATCATTGTATATAAAATTATCATTTAAATGCCGAATATTCATTAGTTCATTGTCAAAATCAATTTCCTTATGAATTGTTCTATCGAATTCATGGAGAATAGCTGGAAGGTTTAGATGCTTGAATCCTGTGTCGAATCTATCTGATTCATTGGCTATGAATCTCATTATAGCCAAATCAGTTTCAACAATCTCTTCAACATTGGTCTTTTGTACTTTTACAGCTACACGTTCTCCAGTTGGCAATTTAGCTTCATGAACTTGAGCAATAGATGCTGTAGCAAGAGCTGTTTTTGAAAAATCTGCAAAAAGCTCGTCTATTTTTCCTCCAAGTTCTGTTTCAACAATTATCTCAATCTCTTCATAACTGATCGGTGGATTATCATCATGCAATTGTGAAAGCTCTTCACTTATTCTTTCCCCAACTAAATCTGGCCTTGAAGCCAATAATTGACCAAATTTAATAAATGTTGTTCCGAGCTCTTGAAACATTAATCTTAATCTTTCAGGAAAATCCTCCTTTAATAATTCTTTATTTTCTGCATCACTTCTAAATGGACTTATCTTATTACGAGAAGTTTGGCCTAAAACCTTATCCATACCATATTTTCTAAAAATTTTTAAAATTTCATCAAAACGGGATAGTGTTTTTCTTTGCATGATAAGCACCCATTAAAAAATTATTATTCAACTATTAATTTAAGGATGTTTGGTAAACATTCTTAAATTTATTATCATATTACTATATGGTAAAAATTATAATTAAACTTAACTAAATTTAATAAAAAAAGCTTTAGAATCAATAAAAATAGTTCAAATATAATATAAAAGAATTGAAAAAAATTAAAAATAAAATAAAAAAAAGAAAATAAGAGGGTGTGTAACGATTAGGACCCTCACCCACATTTTTCTTAACTTATTTTCCTTTAAATTTATATACAATGAAGTACAATCTATTATTATAGAAATAAATAATTTAGGTTGTGTATT
>NZ_CACXNW010000044.1 GCF_902769175.1 uncultured Methanobrevibacter sp. | reverse complement strand
ATTTCATTTTTTTTAAAAAATAATTTAATAAAATATTAATATCATTAAAGAAATAAATAATGTATAATTTAAATTATTTAGTTAAGTATTGATATATAAATGATTTATAAAAAAATTTGGTTGAACACTTATTAAAATCGGTTGGGGTGTAATTATTTTTAAAAAGGATTATATTTTAATTTCAATCCTCATCCTATTTGTTTTAAGCATTGGATTTGCTTCAGCTGCAGAAATTGGATTGGATGATGGAAATTCTGGGATTTATGATGGCAATGGTCCAAATGAAATAATTTCAGTTCAGTCATCTGACTTTGAAACAACAGATAATCCATTGGAAATCCAATCTGAAAGCCAGTTAACAGATGATGGGGATGGCGAAGAGGATAATGAAAATGACAATGAGCTAAATGATGGAGATGGCGAAGAGGATAATGAAAATGACAATGATTTAATTGTTTCAGGAAATACATTTGAAGACATTCAAAATGCAATATTAATTTCCAAAGCCAATGATACAATAAAATTAAACGGCACATATAATGGAAGCGGAAATTTCATCTATGTCAATAAGAACCTAATCATTGATGGACAAAATTCAGTCCTTGATGCTAAAGGCTTGTCTTCAATATTTGTGTCTGAAAAGTCAATTACCTTAAAGAACATCATTTTTAGGAACACTAAGGAAAATGCCGCAATTAAGATTGAAGGCAATGCAACTTTTATCAATTGTACCTTTGAAAATAATAAATGTTTGGCACTTGATTGTAAGAATAACGTAAAATCTGATTGTGTCAATATAATTAATTGTATTTTTAAAAACAATAACATGGCCTTAAAATCTGTTGAACTTATTTTAAATATAGAAAACACTCTGTTTAACTCAAATAAGGTGACCGGCTGGAATGAGGCAGTCATAACAATCCTTGACACTAAGGAAAGCGCTTCAAAATTATCAATTAAAAATTCTTCATTTGTTTCCAATACTTGAGAAGTTCAGACTTTCTATTTTCTTTTGAACAATAATGATTCCACCAATATTATCAATAATTGTACATTCAATAAGAATAAGGTTGGAGATTATGGAGTTATCTATTTGGAAAAGGGAATCTTAAGCATTATGAATTCCATATTTGGAAATAATGCCAAAGTGATTTGCACCAATGTGCCTAATGATTATGATGGTTCCCAAAGGAAATTAACCATTAAAGGTTCCATTTTTGAAAACAATTCTAAATTTGTCCTTGACAATAATGCAAACTGTGTGATTGATTCATGCACATTTAGAAATAATAGTGGATTGATAGAGGATTATTATGCTTTGACCATTAAAAATTCAAATTTCTTGAATAACAAAGCCGCTTTAAATATTTGGGTTTACAATACAGTAAATCTAATCAATTTAACATTTACAAACTCAAATAATAATGTGACAGCAGTCTATTCTGAAAACAGCAATTTGAAGGTTACAAACTGCACTTTCAAATCTAACATTGAAGCAGCTATAATCAGCGGCAATAAGGTCAGCATTACTAAAGGCAACAGGACAACAAATTACACCAAGGTACTTTCTTTCACTAATGATTTAAAGTCCTTCTACTTTGTCAAATACAGTCCTGTAAAATTCATTACAACATATCAGTCAGGTAAGGCATATAATGTTAAGGCTATTTTAGGAAGCAATGGAAAATCATGCGCTAATGTAAAGCTTGTTTTGACTGTTAATTTAGTAAAGTATGAGTATGATGATTTCTTTGCAACTACAAATTCCAAAGGAATTGCATCATTTAAGCTATCCAGATTGAAAGTAGGCAATTATAAGGCTGAAATCAGCGCTTTTGCATATAAATGCTATTCAAATGTTATCTTCATGACTGCTGCATCCACATTGCAGATTAAAAAGGCAGGAACTATTGTTTATGCTCCTTATGTAACTGCAAAGGCTAAAAGATCCAATTACTTTAAAGTCACTGTTAAAAATTCAGCCTCTAAAAAGGTCGTTCCAAATCTTAAGATAAAGCTTAAGGTCTACACTGGCAAAAAGTACAGGATTTATACTGTAAAAACCAATAAGAAGGGAATAGCAAGTTTCAATACTAAAAACCTTAAAAGAGGTAAACATACAGTTGTCATCAGTTCTGGAAACAGCAATTATATAATTTCAAAAAGGAGTAGAATCACAATTAAATGATCATTTTAAATAAGGATTAAATGGATATAATAATGTCAAATGATAAAAAAGGAAAACTAATTTATGGGTGAGGAAAATGTCTAGGAAAAATTTAATTATCATTTCAATTTTCTTATTATTCATATTAAGTGTTGGGATGGTTTCTGCTTCAGATGATGTTTCTTTTGATTCAGCGCAGGAGGATGCTTCCATAGATTCCAATCTCTTGGGGGATGCAGGAATTATGGAAAATATTGTCTCTGAAGGAGAAAATGATGATGGAGATGATGCAGATCTTGATTCCAATGCAAATTCAGAAATTCCCGTTGATGAAAAAACATTTGATGCCATTCAAAATGCCATTGCCCACGCTAGTGAAAATGATACAATCCTATTGAATGGAACTTACACTGCTACTGAAAAGAATATGGTTATAGTCAATAGGGCAGTTACAATTCAAGGTGTTGACAATGCAATACTTGATGGAAACGGTTTCAAGGTCAGATTTAGAATTAATTGTCCAAATGTAATATTTAAGGGAATATGCTTTAAGAACTTTAGCTTGGAGGACAATGAAACTGGAGTCATCGTTACAAAAAATGGTGTTGCTGTCAGCAATTGCAGTTTCATAAACAATACAGCTATATTTTCAGCAATCTATGCAACTGGAGGTATCAGCAATATTACAAACTGTAGCTTTTCAAGCAATTCAAATAACATTGGAACAATTTTCTTAAATAAGACAAGTGCAGAGATTTCCAATTGCAGATTTGATGGCAATAAAATCATATATGAAAATGATGATTATGAACTTGTTGATGGGGAAATGCCATATGGATTGATTGCTTCACTTAAGTCTAAAGTGATTTTAAGCAATTCCGATTTCTATAATAATAAAATGTGTGGAATAAGCGCAGTATTAAGCAATTGTTCTGTGACAAATTGTAATTTCAACAAAACAGAATCTCCTGTGTATTTGTATAATTCCAATTCAACTGTTAAAAATTCATTATTCACAGCACTTAAGTCTGGAATAACTGTTTGTGGTGGAAACAATACAATTGATGCTTGCAGATTCATAAAGAATACAGGAACTTCCATTTTAATAGATGGGGAACTTGCATATGAATGCAAGCATTTATTTAATATGCAATTCAAATTTCACAGACAATACAAATAAGAATGGCGCTTCTGCGATTCATATTTTTGATTCAAAAGCAAGTATCCTCAATTGCAATTTCAGAAACAATTCAGTCTCTGCAGATGAAGGGGTAATATTCCTTGATACAACTAATTTAGTCACTGTTGCAAGAAACAACATCACTCAAAAATTCAAGGAAGTGGTTGTTTTAAACAATGCATTAAATCCTTATCCTTACGTTACTTTTGTGGTAAAAAACACTTTCACTACCAGCTATAAGTCTGGAAAGATTTTTACAGGTAAAGTAATTTATGGATTCACTAAGGCTCCATTTAAGGGATTCCCTGGAATCGCTTACATTCAAAAAGGCAACAAAGCGTATTGGGAAGATTTCTACACTGATAAAAATGGTGTATTTAAGATAAACTTTTCCAAATATGCCGTAGGAACATATAAGGTCACATTTGCCCTTAGCCCTGATGGTTCTTAAGATCTCTCTTGGAGAGGAGTTCGCGCTAAAGCAACTGTAAAGATCACTAAAGGAAAAACCATTGTTTCTGCTCCTTATGTAACTGCTAGGGTAAAAAGAACCAAATACTTTAGGGTTACAGTTAAAAATGCAGTTACTAAAAAAGTCATTCCTAATCTTAAATTAAAACTTAAGGTCTATACTGGCAAAAAGTACAGAATATATACTGTTAAAACCAATAAGAAGGGAATAGCAAGTTTCAATACTAAAAACCTTAAAAGAGGAAAACACACAGTTGTTATAAGTTCTGGAAACAGCAATTACCTTGTTTCTAAAAAGAGCAGAATTACTATTAAATGGTAATTCCCTCACTTTTTTCTTTTTTTAATAATTTTTTATTTTCTTCTTTTTTTAAAATTAATTTTTTTTATTTATTTTAGATAATCTTTCTTTAAAATTAATCTTTTTTTATTTATTTTAGATAATCTTTCTTTAAAATTAATCTTTTAAAAATAGTCTTTTTGTATAATGATTTTTTTTCTTTTTTCTAATGAAATGGTGTAATCCATCAAATTGAATAAAATAAAGAAAATCTAACTTAATAAAAACAATAGCATAAAATTAAATAAATAGTAAAAATAAGAAAAATAAGAAAAATTGTAGTTTAAGAATAAAAATAATTAAAATAAAAAAATAGTTGGAATATTTAAAATAAAAAAATAGTTGGAATAATTAAAGATTTATTCCATGTCTTTTTAGTATTTTTCTAGGATTATCAACAATTGCCATATGAATTTCTTCTTTAGTCATTCCTGCTCCTAATCCTATTTCAATTGACCTTTCAAAGGTAATTAAGTCATCTGGAGAATGGGTGTCTGTATCGATTACAAGATCATTTCCAACTTCTCTTGCAATATTTGCTACGTGACCATTTCCTAAGCAGTGGCCTTTTCTAGCACTGATTTCTAAAGCCACATTATTCTTTTTAGCTATTTCTGCCTCTTCTTTAGTAATTAAACCCGGATGGCCTAAAATATCGATATCCTTACAGTTTACAGCAGCAAAGTTAGTTCCTTCAACTACTGGTTCATTTAATGTTTCTCCATGAACAACTACAATTTTAGCACCTAATTCACGGGCTTTTTCTGCAAGTTCTGGAATGGATTCAACTGGTGCATGTGTAATTTCAGCACCTAAAACCACTGTAATTTCCCAGTTTTTGTTAATGTCATCAATTGCATCACTTATGTCTGAGATGGTGTGGATATTAGAGTAATCAACATGGTCAGTAATGGCTATTACTTCATGTCCCATTACAAGAGCTCTTCTTGCAAGCTCAGAAGGTAAGAGTTCACCGTCACTGAATAAACTGTGCATATGTAAATCAATTCTTTTTTGAGTCAATAATATCTCTCCTTTAATTGAAAATAATAATTTCTATTAAGTATTAAATATTTAATATTTAACTTTTCAATATTTTACTTGTTAATATTTTTCTTTTCAATATTTTACTTAATATTTAATTTTTCAATATTTAATTCTTCAAATCTTTTTAAATTAATCATTTTAAATCATTTAAAAATTCTTTAATCATTTCTTAAAATTATAAAATTTTATAAATGTTAAAAATCTAATTTATATTGTTAAATTGTAAAAATCAATTCTTATGATTAATTGAATAATTAATTGCAATAATCTAATTGATATTTATAATTTTATCCTTATAATTAATAAATTATTTTATTAATGCTGTTTACAATCAATTAAAAATTAAAAAGTGTTAAAATGATTTCTGTATTTGTTCCATCCCATATAACCGGTTTTTTTAGTATCTTTGATAATGAAAATCCCTTATTGAAGGGATCATTAGGTGCTGGAGTGCTATTGGATAAAGGTGTTATCACCGAAATTGACCAAAAAGAAAATTGCGATTTGAATAAGGAGTCCAATAGTGAAAATGGGTTATCCATTTTAATTAACGGCAAAAAAGATGATTATAATGAGGTCATTATTCTAAAAACAATTGAACTGATGGACAAAGACTTAAATAATGCAGATGTTAATTTTAATTTAGAAAATATTATATTGAATCAAACAATACAGGTTCCAATAGGATGTGGATTTGGAACTTCTGCTGCATCTGCCTTAGGGACAGTTATTTGCATAAACGAACAATTCAATTTAGGCTTGTCAATGGAAGAATGCGGTCAGTATGCCCATTTAGCTGAAGTTTCACTTGGAACAGGTCTTGGAGATGTGATTTCAGAATTGTCTAAAGGCATAGTTCTTAGAACAGAAGTTGGAGCTCCAGGTTATGGAAAAGCAAAATCCATTGTTCCACATGAAAAAACAGGTTTTGGAGTATTTGAATCATTAAAATCAGATTTTTATGTAATCACAAAAACACTTGGTGAGATATCTACTGCCTCAATTATAGAAGACCCTAAGCATAAGAAACTCATCACTCAAGTCGGATTGGAAATAGGTGAGGAATTCAACAAAAAAGATGATGGCATCGTAATCGGATCTAAGTTCAAATCCAAGTTTAATGTTGCGGTAGATAATGAATTCAATGAAGAGGAAACAATTAAAAAGTTTATGAATGCTTCTTTAAAGTTTGCTAAAAGCACTCATTTAATTAATGATGATCTCTTAAAAATAGTTCATAAATTGCATGGCAGAGTCCTTGGAAGTTCAATGGCAATGCTTGGAAATACTGTTTTTGCTATAGCAAATGAAGACCAAAAATTAAAATTGGAAGTTGAATACTACAATGAGTTTGATTTTTATAAAATGAACACTGAAGGAATCAAAATAATAAATAAAGATTGATTATTTTTAAATTTGGGATTAAATTTAAAATTAAAGTTTAATTAAAGTTTAAAGATTATATTAAAAATAAGTTAAAAATTATGTTATAGTTAAATAGAGTTTAAAATCAGAGATTAAAAATCAGTAAAGGGGATATTATGATAAAGCTTAGTTATGATATGAAGGTTTATAGGCAGCATTTAAGAGAAGTTTTACAAAAGACTGACAATGTTGTGGAACTAGGTTGCCATGTAGGAAAATCCAGTGAGTTGATGCTATATAGACTGACTACAGGAACTTTAACAAGCATTGACAATAGTCCGGAAGCTATAGAACCTATGGAAAGGCTTTCAAGATATAATGATAATTTCAAATTCATAAGTGGGGATGTAAGACTTCATGAGACTTTAGAGGAAGTTGCTAAGTCAATTGATAAATGTGATGTATTATCTATTGATTTAGGTGGAGGTTATCATCCAGACACTGTTTTTAAAGTTTATTATATATGGTCTTCTACTTTAAAGCCAAGAGATGTTTTAATCAGAAATCAAGGTTTGATTGACTTTGTAAACAGTGTGGAATATGATGAGGAATTCCAATCAAATGAAGGTTGGCTTGAAACATGTGGAGATCATGGAATCCCTCCTCAAATTAAGGAATTCAGTCTTTGGACTGATAAAATAGAATAATTTCCATTGAATTATATTTTTTTTTTAATTTTTTTCATTAGTCTATTTTTTTATTTTATTTTATTTTATCATGTAATTATGATACTTTTACTTTTTTTATAATTAATATTATTTTATGTAATCATTTAATTAGGATATTTTTAGCATTTATGCACCTATATTTTTTTTAATTTTACCTAAAAATTTATATATTCTAAATTAGGATATTTTTAGCATTTATGCACCTATATTTTTTTTAATTTTACCTAAAAATTTATATATTCTATAAATATATTTATAATATAGAAAATTTATATATTATATTAATGTAAATTTACTTTAATTAATTTAATTTTATTACAAGGAAGGAATATTATGAATAGAAAACAAAAACTTATTATAGCAATTCTTTCTGTTATTCTTATTTGGTTATTAATAGTTATAGGAACCTTTTTCGTAGGAGGTCCTGACTTAACCGCAGAAAATAAAACTATTTTAGTTATCGCTGCCGATAAGTATGAACAGCCAGGTGGTGGATGTGATATGGCATTCATCATTAAATTAAAAGATGGACATTTGAAAAGCTATGACCCATTCTATCCTGGTGGTATGACTCACCCATCACAACCGGCCCCTGGAGGCTTGGGAGGTAATATGAGATTCCACGATTCCATGTGGAATGGTGTGGATCAAGGTATGGATTATGCTAAAGAAATTGTAGAAGCACGTAATGGAACTCATATTGATGCAGTAGTTCTTATCTATGATGAAGGAATAGATAATATTATTGATACTGTAAGACCTCTTGAAGTTGATGGTGTAGAAACAAATCTTAGTGCAACTGATATTATTCGTTCAAACGATAATTATGCTGGATATAAAGGTAGAGAAAATATTCAGACAGGATCTATGAATAGGGCAGATGCCATTATGGTTTTAGTTAAAGCTCTTGCAAAAGCTGCTAAAAATCCAGATAAAAAACAAAAAATGATTTCACAAGCTTTAGATGAGTATAATAAAGGAAATATCTATATGAAACCTAAAGGATCCTTTGCACGTTTACTCGCTACAAAAGGTTTTGAATCTATTGGTGGATAAATTCAATTGATTTATCCATTTCTTTTTTTATTTTTTTTTAAATTTTTTTAATTGTCTTTTTTTAATTTATTCTTATCTATTTTTAATTAATTTTTACTAAATCTATCTTTTATTAATTTTTCACTATAATCAATTTTTTAGGATTTCACGTTTCTATTAGTTTTCTTTTGCTTTTTAAAGCAAAAGTCAAAAATAAGTATTGCTATTTGTGATGAATATTAGAGATATAAAATAAGTTTTTTTTATGATGAAAATTTGAGAGTATATAATCAGTATTTAATTTAATTCAATGAAAATTTGAGTATTAGAAAAATAGATTTTTTTAAAGGTATTTAATTTTTTAAAAATGAAAATAGATTTTATTAAAGATATTATAAATTAAAAAAAGGAAAATGATATTTTAAAAATAAAAAAAATAAAAATAGTTTATTTTAAACTGTTAGCAGCTTCTTGACCTGCTAAATAACCAGTTGAAAATGCTATTTGCAAATTATACCCTCCAGTAGGTCCAGCAACTTCAAGAACTTCTCCTGCAAAATATAATCCGTCAACAAATCTTGATTGAAGAGTTTTAGAATCAATCTCTTTTGATTTGACTCCGCCAATAGTGACCTTAGCAAGACCCATTTCCAATGATTCAATTTCAATAGAATGTCTTTTAAGGTTTTCAGCTAACTTGTTTTTGTCCTTTTTAGTGATATTAGCCATTGTCTTGTTAGGGCTTATATCCAATTTCATAAGGAAATAATCAATGAAGTTGTTTGTAAGGAACTTTTTCATATAATTCTTAATCTTTAATGTACCCTTGTTAGGAGTATCTTCAGTGATTTTTGCTTTAATATCCTCTTCAGTTAAATCTGGGCAAAAGTCAATTGTAATCTTATCTGTAAACAACTCAAGCTCTTCCAATTCCTCATCATCCTTTAAGTTCAAATCATCATCTAAAATGCTGAACTTTGACTTTTCGATTAGTGGATTGCTTAAATCAATTACAGCAGGTCCAGTCAATCCAAAATGGCTAATCAAAACATCTCCATCAACGGATATCTTTTTCTTTTTGTCCTTAAATGAAAGCTCTACATTGCTTAAGGTCAGTCCGCTTAAGCTTCTAAGCAAAAAGTCATCAACATCAAATGAAACAAGCCCTGGCTTGATGTCTGTTATGCTGTGATTCATCTTTGATGCTATCCTATATCCATCTCCAGTGGAACCTGTGCTCGGGTATGTAATGCCTCCTGTAGATACTATAATCTTTGATGCATTTAATGATATCTTATCATTTTCTATTAAAAATACTGGTTCCATCTTTTCATTTAATTCATGCTCAATATCATTTGCATTAATTGGACAAGATGTATGTATATCTACTTCTAATTCTTCAAGATATTCTAACAAAACATCTAAAATGTCTTGGGCATCTTTACTGTCTGGGAAGACTCTCTTATTGTCTTCTTGGTGAAATTCAAGGTCCTTTTCTTCAAAGATTGCAAGTAGTTTTTCTTGAGGCAATGTGTATAATGCATGTTTCAGGAAGTTTTTGTTCTTCTTGTAATAGTTTAGTTGATCATGGATTGGGGTGTTGTTTGTTATATTGCAACGGCCTCCTCCAGTCATGAGAAGCTTTTTGCCTAATGCATCATTCTTTTCTAAGATGCATACATTTTTAGGGCCTAATTCCTGTGCTGCCTTTATTGCAGCCATCATACCTGATGGCCCTCCTCCTATAATTGCTACTTTGTATTCCTGCATGTTATTACCTTGAATTTTTTTCAGTCAGTTTTAAAAAAGTTGTTAAAATCAGTAAAATTAGTTTAAAAATAGTTTTTTTTTAATTTGATAAAAGAAAAATAAATAAGATAAATAAAGTAAATAAAGATTAATCATTTTTTTAATTTTTTGATTATCCTTATTTAGTTATTTATTCATTATTTTAGTTTTTATTTTTATTTTATATGACTTCATTAACTTATGGAGTTAATCTGTGTCTGTCTCTTGGGAAGAGAACAGTTTCTCTAATGTTTTCAACACCAGTTAAGACCATAGCTAATCTGTCTGCACCTACACCCCAACCTGCGTGAGGAGCCATACCGTATTCGAATGCTTTCAAGTAGCTGCCGAATCCATCAGGGTTTAAGTCTCTTTTAAGCATTTGTTTTACTAAAAGGTCGTATTGGTGAACCCGTATAGAACCTGATGAGATTTCTAGGTTTTTGTACATTAAGTCGAAAGCATGACTGATTTCAGGTCTGTCTTCGTAAGGCATAGCATAGAAAGGCTTAATTGCTGATGGCCAATCGGTTAAGAAGTAGAAACCTTCTTGGGTATCTCCTAAAGCTTTTTCAGCTTCTCTGGATAAGTCTTCTCCCCATTCCATGTCAACTCCTTTTGCATTGATTATGTCTACTGCATCATCATATTTAACTTCTGGGAATGGACCTTCAGGAATAGCGCTTAAGTCATATTCTAAAATTTCCAATTCTTTTGCACAGTTTTCTTTAGTGGATTTGAGTACTGCGGTAATTGCACCATCCAATACTTTCATTACATCCACATCATCTGCAAATGAAATTTCACAGTCGATGGAAACTGCTTCGTTTAAGTGTCTTAATGTGTCGTGCTCTTCAGCTCTGAAGATTTGGCCGATTTCAAATACCTTGTCAAATCCAGCACCCATCATCATTTGCTTGTATAATTGTGGGGATTGTCCGAGGAAAGCCTCTTTTTCAAAGTAAGTGATTGGGAAAAGTTCAGTTCCTCCTTCAGTAGCGGAAGCCACAAGTTTAGGAGTGTTGATTTCAATCATGCCTTGTTCATAGAAGTAGTCACGAATTGTTTTGAACATGTTTGCTTTAATCTTAAAGATAGAGCTTACATTTGCTTTTCTTAAGTCAAGGAATCTTGAGTTTAATCTGGTATCGATTTCAGCTTTTACCTTTTCAGTTGGATCCATTGGCAATGGCTGTTTAGCTGGGTTTAAGATGATGACTTCTGCAGGGATGATTTCCACACCATTTGGTGCTTTTCCTGCATCTTGAACAGTACCTCTGATTGCAACTACAGATTCTTTTCTGAGAGCTCTTAAATCATCTAAAATGGATGCATCTACTTTTTTGCTTGGTGCAGTGATTTGCACTAATCCATCTCTGTCTCTGATGATTACAAAGATAATTCCACCTAAATCTCTTATTTCATGTACCCAACCCATAATGAGGACTTCTTCCCCACTGATTTCAGGGTTTACGTCTTTTGAATAATGAGTTCTTCTTAAGTCTCCTAATAAATAATCCACGTTATCGCCTCGATTATATTAAATAATTTTTTTTAAATTTATAAGTTTTATAAATTTTATAAGCTTTATAATGTTATAATTTTATAATTTTTATAAAATTTTTAGGTTTATAAATTTTATAAGTTTTATAATGTTATAATTTTATAATTTTTATAAAATTTTTAGGTTTATAAATTTTATAATTTTATAATTTTTATAAGCTTTAAAAGGTTATAATTTTATAATTTTATAAATTTCATTAATTTTAGTTTAATTAATTATAATAATTTATATTATCTTAATTTATTTAAATTTAGTTTTTATCCAATCTTACCTTCACTGAATTTGCATGTGCATAAAAGCCTTCATATTCTGCAATTGGAATAACTGTTTTGGATAGCTTTTCAATTCCTTCCCTTGTAAGGGTTTGAACAGTAGGCTTCTTAATAAAGCTTTCAGTGGAAAGTCCTGAATACATTTTAGCTCCACCGCTTGTTGGCAATACATGATTGGTTCCAGAACCGTAATCTCCAGCAGCTACTGGAGAGTATTTTCCTAAGAAAATGGAACCTGCATTTTTAATCCTATCAAGCACAGCCTTGTCATCTTCAGTGCTGATGATTAAATGTTCAGGTGCATAAGTGTTTGTAAAATCAATAGCATCATCCATATTTTCACAAAGAATGATATGTCCGTGCTTTTCTAGGGATTCTTCTATAATTTCACTTCTTACAGCTTCCTTAGCGAACTTTTCAATCAATTCTTTTGCTTCTTTAGCTATTCCTTCATCATCGGTAACAAGGAAGCATGATGCTTCAGGATCATGTTCCGCTTGAGAAAGGAAGTCATGAGCAAGATATTTTGGCACAGCTGTTTTGTCTGCCAAGACTAAAACTTCAGATGGTCCTGCTGGGAATTCAATATCCACATCACCATAAACCAATTTTTTAGCTCCTGTAACAAATACGTTTCCTGGACCTACGATCTTTTCAACCTTTTCAATTGATTCAGTTCCATAAGCCATTGCAGCAATGGCTTGAGAGCCACCGCATTTGTAGATTTCATCTGCTCCAGCTAAATCTGCAGCAACTAAAATGGCATCCATTATTTTACCGTCAGCTCCTGGAGGTGTGCAGCAAATTATTCTTTCAACTCCAGCTATTTTTGCTGGAATCACTTCCATTAAAATAGATGAAGGATAAGCAGCCCTTCCTCCTGGAATATAGCAGCCGACTCTATTGATAGGCCTTATTATTTGACCTGCAGTAATTCCTGTGTCCACTTCCATAAACCATTCTTCTGGAATTTGAGCCTTATGGAATTTTTCAATATTTAAAGATGCCCTTTCAAGCGCTTCAATAAGATTCTTATCTAAGTTATCATAAGCTTCTTTAATTTCATCTTTAGAAACTTGCAAATCCTCTAATTCAGCCTTATCAAACTTGGCAGTATATCTCTTTACAGCTTCATCCTTATTTTCCTTAACATCCATAAGGATGTCTGAAACTATTGATAGGATTTCATTGATGTCTGCCTGTGATCTTTTGATTAGTTCATTTGCAGTTTCCTTATCATACTTTAGAATTTCCATTCTACCACTCTTGCTAAATAAAAATAAAATAAAATAATATTATATATTTAATTAGTTTTTGTTGTTAATGCTTATTTGACAAATCCATGTCATGAGTTTTTCAATCAATTTCATCAGTCAAACGAATATCAAAGCTATATTATATTCACATTTCATTATATGATTTCATATAGTTTAATATAAGCATAATTTATAACATAATTAATTATATTTTTTATATTTTATATACATTGTTAATATTATAATGATTATCTACAATTTTTTTATCATTTTTTTAGTATTTTTTCTGTTATGATCTTTTTTTCATTATGCATTTTGAAGCTCAAAACAATTTTTGGAAATTGTATTGTTTAATTCAACTTAAAGATTAATTTGATTAAGTATATATTTGTCAATTTTTTCCATATCTTATTGTGAATTTTCTATTATTTTTTAAAAAATACTTATTATTTACCAATTCTACAAAAAGATTTATATATTTTTGATACAAAAAATTAAATATAAAAATTTATATAGTTAAACATAAATTTTAAATACAATTGTGTTTAAAATACTATTAACAAAAAATAAATCAAAGTAAAAGAATTTATGTTTCATTGTGAAATTTATATGAGGATTTAGTTGCAAGTAGTTTAAATCCATAAAATGAATGTAAGTTTCCTGGTATTTGGATGAAATGTATCCTCTTGATTTGGTTTTGTTATGTGTTTTTAGGAATTCAAAAATAAAATTTTGATTTGTTTACTTAGAAATTATTTATAAAAATTTTAAAATATAGGAAAGGTATTATATGTATAAAGATGAAATGATACAATTACATCAATTTTTAGTATATGTTTTAAAATATTTAGACACTGATAATTCTGCTCATGAATATTGTGAGGAATACCTTGCATTGAACATTAGTCCTCATCACATTCACAGAACTAAGGCAGAACATAAACATGCAATTTTTGTTCTTTCTAACACTATTTCTGAAGTAATTTTGAACAAGGAAGAAGATTCAGTACCTCCAAATGCTTCAAATGCTTTAAGAGATCTTTTAAGAAGGTCTAAGAAAGAATTAAAAGCGGCTGAAGCTGCTCAATCCAAATAATTCTTTTTTTTTAATTTTTTATAATTTTATTTATTTGTTTTTTCTTATTTTATTATTATTTTTCTTGTTTTCCAGTTTTTTGTACCTTTTTTAATTTAGTTATTTTTTTCAAATCTTTTTTTTTAGATTTTTTTTACCTTTTTTAATTTAGTTATTTTTTTCAAATCTTTTTTTTTTAGATTTTTAGTACCTTTTTTTGTTATTTTTTTCGATAAATACTAAGTTTTTTTTATTATTTTTAAGATTGCTTTTTTTATTCTTTTTTTAGATTTTCTGATTTTGTTTAGTTTTGTTATTTTTTTCTATTAAACTAATTTTTTTTACTATTTTTGAGGGTGTGTAACGATTATGGCCCCCACTCACTTTTTTTCTTAACTTATTTTCCTTTAAATTTATATACAATGAAGTACAATCTATTATTATAGAAATAAATAATTTAGGTTGTGTATTTTATGGTT
>NZ_CACXNW010000043.1 GCF_902769175.1 uncultured Methanobrevibacter sp. | reverse complement strand
ATTGTAAGTTTTTTATAATGATTTTTATTTAAAGAACATAGTAAACGGAATTTTTATGATTTTATTGTAAAAATAAATGTAAAAATTTAAAAGATAGAAACTAACTAATACTATGTTCTTTTCCAATTTTTTCTTTTTTTTGTTATTTTTAATAATTTTTACAATCCAAACTAATTTTTTACTTGACAATTAATTCGATAGATTACCAACAATATTCATTTAATTAAATGAAAAAAATAAAAAAATAGGCTCCTTTTTAAAAAAAAATAGTATTCTCAGTTTAAGAAATAAAAAAAACAGGTCCTTTTTTAAAAAAAATAATTATTCACAGTTTAAGAAATAAAAAAATAAAAAATAGGTCCTTTTTTTAAAAAAAAATTAACTATTCATCAATTTAAGAAATCAAAAAAATAAGAAAAATAAGAGAATCAAATAGATTCTCTAAAAATCAAATAAAAACAAAACAATTAAATACCATCTAAAATTTCTTTAGGAGCTCCAGCCACTTCCACCAAATATTCCGCTTCAACAATATGCAATTTAGAAGGAATGACAATGCAATGAAGAGGACCGCCAAAATCAAAATCAATCAAATCCTTAATATATCCTGCCTTAACAAGATTATCCTTAGATCCCACTCTTGCAATTCCAATAGCCAAAGTATCCTCATTAACAAGACCATCATAATCCAGCTTATCCTTAATTGTCATCAAATTCTCCAAACCTTCGTTGACAGTCATGTACTTATCCTTATGGGCTTGTATATCCAAAAGGACAAGAGTGTGCATATCCATTTTCAAATTCTCTTCAATAGCAATATAAGGGGATTTAGGGAAATAGTTATATTCCAAATCTGGAAATGGAATGGTTGTAACCTTACCAAACTTATATGCCTGAAGACCTGAAATAGCAGGAGCGGAAGATAGGATTGAAGATCCATGGATAACTTCAAAATCAATATCATTTCTTGCACATTCAACCAAGAAATCAGAATGGGTTGTTGCAATCAAAGGGTCTCCTCCAGTAATCAATGCAACATCCATGTCCTTTGCCTCTTTCAGGAATATAGATTCCTCTTCAACCTGAGTCCTATCAAGAACAATGATTTCCTTTCCAATGATTCCTTCGATTGCTTCAAAATTAGAACCGAATAATCGTGAAGTGAAAAATTCCGCATATACCTTATCCACTTTTTTTAATGCCTCGACACCTTTTAATGAGATATCCTTTTCATCAAATAATCCTAAACCAACTAAATAAAACATATAACCACTTTAACATCATTTTATATCATCAAATATCATTTAATACCATTATTACTTTTATAAAAATCACCAATAATCTTAAAATCCATATAGAATAACAATTAACAAATTAGAAAAATAATCATAATTCTGCATAAAAATAAAAATAGATTAATAAAAAAAAGGGCGCTAATTAACACAGGCCCACCATAAACCTGCTCTAGAACGTTAAAAAGCAACCCTTTTTACACCATACATCACCACTTTATTTTAAAAAAAAAAGCGTAGCTGTTTTAATAACAGCTAATAATATTTTATACCTAACTTATATTTAAAGATTAGCAAAAATTCGTTTGACATGAAACAATTTTCCATGAATAATAGCAAAAATTCGTTTGACATAAAAAAATTTTTCCACGAATAATAGAGAAAATTCGTTTGATATGCAACAATTTTTTCCATATTTTATAAAAAATTTTTAAGACTTAAAGGGATTTTCCTAATTCATAAGCCATGCTTGGATAATCTGAATTAATGATATCTGGCTTTAAATAACAGAAGATAGCCAATATTTTACCGCAATCCTCAAAGCCTAAATATCGGACAATATTATCATAATTCAATTCAAGGGCAGACATTGTCCAATCATTTCCGTCTGCTGCTGTTGCAAGCAATGCAGACTTCTTGCCGGAACCAATAATCTCATAATTTATTGAATAAAATCTATCTATAACTGTTTTTATTTGAGCTGAAAGTCCAAAATAATATAATGGGCTGACAAAAACTATCATGTCTGAAGATATGATCTTAACATAAATCTTATCCATGGAATCTGAATAAACACATTTTCCCCCATGAACTCTACAAGAATCACAGCCTCTGCAAGGAGCCACATCTTCAAATGCAGAATCAAACCGATAGACCTTATGCCCAGATTCCTCTGCACCTCTAATAAATTCACATGCCAAAACATTTTGAAGTTCCATCCCTATGTGGACTTCCAGTAATCATTAAGATTACCATAATAAACCTCCAAATTAAATTAATAATTAAATGAAATACTCTTTTTTTAAGAATTATTGCCAACAGCACGGTATTCCATCCATTTGCCACTAAAGTATCTATAAATATAGAATCCTGCCCTTACATACCAATCTATAAACATTGGAATCCATGTTCCAAATACTCCAACACCTAAGAAGTCTGCAATTACATAGGACAATCCAATTCTGCAAATGAACATTACAGATAAGCTAACAGCCATAGGCCATCTTGCATCTCCTGCTCCCCTAAATGTTGTAGGCAAAGTAAATGCAATAGGCCAAATTAAAATAGCAAAGATTCCAGGCCAAATAACCATTTGTGATGTCATATTAGCAGTTTCTGGAGATAATTGATATATCTGCAACAATGCTGGAAGCAAAGCGAATATGATCAAATTGATTATCAAATGTGCTAAAAAAAACAATAATCAGGCATTTCTTATTATAAAACTTCGCCTGCTCATAATCATTATTCCCAACACAACGTGAGATGATTGCAGTCAAACCAAGATTTATTGCAAATCCAGGCAATACTGAAAATATTCCAATTGCATAGCCAACGGAATTTGCAGCAATAGCAATGGTTCCAAAAGTGGATACAAGGCTTAAAATCAAAACCCTTCCCAATTGGAAAAGCCCATTTTCAATCCCATATGGAATTCCTACATTCAAAACCTTTTTAAGCAAAGCCAAATCAAACCTATGCCTTAAGGTCCTTTTAAAATGTATATCATACCTATCCTTAAGTGCATAATAGATTATTATGACTGCAGCAAGTGCTCTTGCCAAAACTGTTGGAATAGCTACACCTTCAACACCAAATCCAAAGACAAAAAGCAAAATTGCATTTCCAATTATGTTTAGGATATCACAAACGAACATTATCTGCATAGGTATGTGGGATTTTCCGATTGTTCTGAAAATAGCTGCTCCAGAATTATAAATAGCTATAAATGGAATTGAAATAGCCATATAGCTTAAGTAAATGCTTAAAACATCAAAGACATCAGAATCTATTTGGCCAAAGAAAAAACTAATCAGAAATGATTTGGCAAACAATACAAAAATCACCATTATGATTGACAGGATAGTTGTAAACCAAACCAACTGATTTGCTGAATCACATGCCCTATCCTTTTCATCATTTCCCAGATATTGCCCAGCAATCACTGCACCACCTGTTGCAAGTGCAGAAAAGCTGAAGATAAGAAGCTGAACCAAAAAGTCAACTAATGAAACTCCTGAAATTGCAACTTCACCTAATGAAGCAACCATCATTGAGTCGGCAAGACCTACAAAGAATTCCAATGCCTGTTCAATTAAAAGTGGAATGAATAAAACCCATAAAAGCCTATTTGTAAAGAAATAACCTCTTTCATCCACTATCTTATCGCTTAAAATATCTGTAAAACTTCTGAAAACGTTCATAAAAACTCCAGTTAGAAAAAAATATTTAAAAATAAAAAAATTTGAAAATAAAAAATAAGATTAAATTGAAACTAAGGAATTGATGACTAATTCTTAGTGAAACCATAAACCTCTGTTTCAAAGGTCTTAGCCACTTCAGGCATTAAGCTTGCAATGTCAAGCTGTTGAGGACATTCCTTCATGCATGCTTCACAGCCTGTACAGTCAGATGCAATCCCTACACCATCTAAGCATGAATAGTTTCTATATGCATTACCTACTGCTGTAAATTCCCCAACTTTTAAGCCTTGAATCTTTTCATTGTTATACATGTCAAACAATTTTGGAATCATAATGTTAGAAGGGCAAGAGCTAATGCAATAATTGCATTTTGTACATGGAATAGCGATATTGCTGTTGATGATGTCTGTAACCTCTTCAATGATCTTATGCTCTTCATCATTAAGAGGCTTGTAGTCATCCATAAATCCAATGTTTTCTTCCATTTGCTCCAAGCTGCTTGCACCAGACAATACCATAAAGACACCATCGATTCCTGCAACATAACGCAATGCCCATGAAACTGGAGGTTCATCAGGATTATAATCCTTCAATATCTTTTCAGCCTCTTCAGGAAGGTCTGCTAAAAAGCCTCCTTTCAATGGTTCCATAACAATAATAGGCAAGCCATATTTATTAGCAACCTCTACACATTTTCTTGATTCAACACCTTCATTTTCCCAATCAAGGTAATTGATCTGCAGTTGGACAAATTCCATTTCAGGATGTTCCTTAAGGATATTGTCCAAGAATTCTGCATTTGCATGAGTTGAAAGACCTAACTTCTTGATTTTGCCTTCCTCTTTCATCCTATTGCAAAAGCCGAAGGTGTCAACATATTTCCATCCCGCTTGAGAAAAGCTGCTTACATTATGAATCATATAATAATCAAAGTAGTCTACACCACAACGTTCCAATTGTTCATTGAAGATTGGCTCAAGTTGAGACTCTTCAGTAATTATAAAAGTTGGCATTTTATCTGCAATTACAAATGAATCTCTTGGATAGCGTTCTACAACAGCTTTTCTTAAAGCAACTTCACTTGCTCCATCATGATAAGGATAAGCTGTATCAAAGTAATTGAAACCGTTTTCAATATAGACATCTGCCATCTTTATTACCTGTTCAAAATCTACACTTGAGAAATCATTTTCATCAAGCTGTGGCAATCTCATCATCCCAAATCCCATATTTTTCATATTTAATCTCCTAATTCATCTAAAAGTTATTCATAATCCTCAATCTTTATACAACATCTGTTTGTTATATTCCTTTTCCAATTCCAATTATCTGATTTTCCTATCATATTGAGCAGCTTCTTCTTCTTTAAATTCAATCAAACCACTGATAAGAATATCAATCTTCTTTTGACAATCTCTCATTGCCTTTTCCTTTTGAATCTTCAAGGATTCAATTTCATTGTCTATTTCCATAAGTCGCAACTCACTCATAGGATAATGGCTAAATCCTAAAGCTTCATCAAGGGCATGGTCCAAAAGGTCCTGCAATTTCAATCCTTTAGACTTGGCAAGATCCTTTTTCTCCTTATTTATCTTCACGCTAGTTGTCTATTAAAACAACCCATAAAATCACCTGAAAATAATTATATCAAAAATATTCTCAAAAATATTAAGTCAAGATAATATATAATCTAAAATTTTATATATATATAAAATTAATGTTAAGGATTAATATATATAATGAACATAATCCCAAAAACCATATAAAAAAAATACAACTTAAAAACCACATACAAAAAATACAAGTCAAAAACCATATAAAAAAAAAAAATACGACTTAAAAAATCAAGACAATAATCCTAAGAGAGAACAAGACCACATAAGATAATATTAAAAATAATAAAAATTAAATATTTAATCAAAAGAGAAAAAAGGATTTGAAAAACTAAAAATCAGATAAAAAATAAGTATGGATTTAAATGAAATAACGATTGATAAAAATTAAACTATGTGGAACATATAGTAAAATTATCAAGTATAAAACTGATTTAATTGAAGATACTATGTTAACCCTAAAAATTCCAGTGCAAAATATAGAGGCAACAAGACAAATTGTACTAAGTCATAAGATTATTGACTTTGACTATAAGATAAAAGTCGAAAATGGTTTTGGACATATCCCACTTAAAGATGAAACAGAGGACGAAATACTCTCCAAAGTAATGGAAGAATGTAAAGAAGAAATTATTAAGGAAAATGCAGATTATACAATCGAAATTATAGATTTAAACCAAGAGGAAGACCTTGAAACTGTTAAGAGATTTCCAAGAAGCATAACTGAACTTCTTAAAGACAAGTTAAGCGAAGAGGAAATTGAAGAGCTTAAGAAATCCTTTGACATTATTGGTGATGTTGTCATAGTGGAAATTCCAGAAGGTCTTGAAGCCCATAAAAAGGAAATAGGTCAAGCAACTCTTCAATTCACCAAACGAAAAACAGTTTATATGAAAAAAAGTGCAGTAAAAGGCGTTACAAGGGTCAGAGAGCTTGAGCTTATTGCAGGTGAAGACAATCCAATCACAATCCATAAGGAACATGGAACAAGATTGAAATTGGATGTTAAAAATGTCTACTTCTCACCAAGACTTGCAACTGAAAGAAAAAGGGTTCAGGAAGCAACAAATGATGGAGAGGAAATTCTTGACATGTTTGCAGGAATCGGACCATTTCCAATTGTAATCGCTCATGAAAAGAATGTAAACATCACTGCTGTAGACATTAATGAATATGCTATCAAATACCTTAATGAAAATATCAAGTTAAATAAATTAGCCCCTCTTGCTCATATAACTGCAATTTGTGGAGATACAAATGAAGTTGCATTAAATGAGCTAAAGGGCAAGAAATTCGATAGATTAATTATGAATCTTCCAGGATTAGCACCAGAATTCTTAGATTTAGCTGTTTCATTATGCAAGGAGGGAGGAGTCATTCACTACTACGAATTTTCCGATGGATTTTCACAAGGAATAGAAAGAGCACAAATAGCTTGTGAGAAGCAAAATAAGGAAGTTGAGATACTAAATACACGTAAAGTAAAATCATCAAGCCCTGGAATGTGGCATGTTGCAATTGATTGTAAAGTAACTGACAAGAAATAGTTAAAAAATTAATAAAATTACTTTTAAAAAAAAATATCTAACTTAACAAAATAAAAACAGAGAAAAAAATATACTAAAAAAATAAGTTTAACTTAATTAAATAAAAACAGAGAAAAAAAATAAAAAATTTGTTTTAAGAAAAAAACGAATTTTAAAATAAACTCAAATAAAAAAAAAAAAAAAAAAAACAAATGATTTAGAAAAGATCTTTAAAGTCCTTTTCTAAATTGTTTAAGTCTATTACTCCTTTTTCTGTAATGATTCCAGTAATCAAGTCTTTAGGAACTATATCAAAAGCAGGATTAATCACTTCAGTTCCTTCTGGACAGATTCTTGCACCACCATAATATATTACTTCGTTAGGATCACGCTCTTCAATAACCGTATCAAAGATTGAAATCTCCTTATCAAAAGTGCTGAAAGGAGCTGCTATGTAAAATGGAATATCAAATCTCTTTGCTGCAAGAGCCACCATAAAGGAACCAATCTTATTTGCAATACCATCATGAGTCACCCTATCTGCACCAATTACAACCTTATCAATCTTGCCTATTGACATAAGATAACCGCTTGCAACATCTGGAATAAGTTTTACAGGAATTCCTTCCTGTTGCATTTCCCAAACGCTTAGTCTTGCACCTTGTCCCCTTGGACGGGTTTCATCACAAATGACTTGAATGTCCTTTCCCTGATTGAATGCTAAACGGAAAACGCCAAGTGCAGTACCATAGTCTACACATGCAAGTGCTCCTGCATTACAGTGAGTGAGAACGGTATCTCCATCATCAATAAGCTCAGCACCATATTCACCTATAGCAAGGTTTGTATTGATGTCTTCGCCAGCCATTGCCACTGCTTCATCCAACATATTCTCAGCTTTCATGACTCTGTCAACTGCCCACATAAGATTAACTGCAGTTGGCCTTGCATTTTTCATCTCCTCAGCGACCTTTTCCATGTCTTCGCCAGCTTTCTGAGCAAGTGCCATACCAAAAGCAGCTGAAACCCCAATTGCAGGAGCTCCACGTACAACCATTGTCTTGATTGCATCAATGACTTCTTGGTAAGTGCTACAATAGACATAAGTCAATTCATCAGGCAATTTGGTTTGATCTATAAGCTTTAATTTATTGTCTTCCCATTCTAAAGTTCTCATAATAATCACATGAAAATAATTAATATAAAAATATTGGTTTATGAAATAAAAATTGTTAAAATACAATAAAATATTTTGTCTTTTTTAAATAAATAAGTTATTATGAAAATAGTATAAATAGAATGTGAGAACACCCTCCAAATAATCAGATTAAGAAAATTAATAAAGAGCATACACAGAAGAACTAATAAAAACTTCAGCCCATTACAAATTAACTCCTAAAGGATTTTAAAAAATAATCCGATTAAAATAAGGAGAATCCCTATAAAAACATATAGAACTCCTTCTTCTAACAAGGATATTTTACCACCTCCATTAGAAGAATCTCGAATGAAGCATATTCCATTGTGAATACATATAAACAAGACTCAACTATATAAAGACCAACTTTTATGCTTCGTTTAGTATTTTTTTATATAGCGACAGAGAGAGACCATATCATAATTATAAAAAGAATGTTCCCAATATAATATTAAAGAAAATACAATATAAAATAGCCTAAATGCGAAAAAACACTATAAATTAAAGATAAAAAATAATTAAAGCAAAAAAACACAATTTCACAAATGTGAAAAAACACAAAAAGTATGAAAAATTAAACTTAAAAAAAAGAAAAAATGCCGCAAATGTGATCACCTCTCTCTAATGACCACATATCCAACATTTTGTTGATTTATATAAAATCTTATTTTAACTATATTCACAACAGAATTTACAAGTTACCTTGTGATTAGTAATATATAAAAAGTAGTATATAAATATTTTGGAAAATAAAGAATTATTTAAGTTTTAAATAAATAATAAAGGATTAAATAAGCTTATTTTTAGATTTAGTAAACTATACATAAAAATTTAAATAAAAAAAGTTAAAATTAAGATGATAAAAAAAATAAAAAAAAGATAAAAAGGACATAAAGTCCTTCATAAAATCATTCGTCAAATTCTTCAAATGTGATTACAGCTCTTCCTTCAACTCTTCCGTTTCTTAAGTCATCAAGAGCGTCAAGAACTTTACTGAATGGATATTGTTGAGCCTCAACCTTGATTTTTCCAGCTTTTGCCAAGCCCATAATTTCATAAAGGTCAGTGATTGTTCCACCTTGAGTCAATCTTACCATTACACCTGGTTTAACTGTAGTCCAGCTTACAGGAAGAGTTCCTCCACCAAGACCTAAAATGGAAATGAGACCTAATCCCTTGGTGATTTGTGCTGCAAGCTCTAAAGTGTTGTCTCTACCTACAAAGTCAAATACTGCATCTACACCTTTTCCATCAGTAAGTTCCATAATCTTGTCGTATGCATTTTCATCTAAAACAACCAATTCGTCAGCACCATAATTAACCATTTTAGCCATTTTTTCAGCAGATCTGTTAACTACAATAACACGAGCAGATGTTGTTAATGCCAAGTATTGACAACAGTAGAATCCAAGTCCACCTACACCGATAACCACTGCAGTACCATTATTTGGAATGAATGGCTTTGCAGTTTGCATAGCACCATATGGAGATAATCCTGCATCAGCTAATGCTACATATTCTGTAGGGTCAAGGTCACCTAAAGGAGCAACTTCTCTTGCATCAGCAATCATATATTCAGCCATACCTCCATCTTCCTTAAGACCACGTGCACTTGCAACTTCACAGAAGTTGTCACGGCCTGAAAGACAGTACTGACATTTACCGCATGCATGCAATGTGTCTACAATAACATTTTGACCAAGCTCAACAGTATCTACTCCAGGTCCAAGTTTTACAACCTCACCTGCGTTTTCGTGACCAAAGGTGAATGGTCCTTCAAAAGGAACGGTGATGAATCCTTCATCAATAACTTCAAGGTCAGTTCTGCACATTCCTGCACCTTTCATTTTAATTAAGATTTCTCCAAAAGTAGGTTCTGGTATAGGTACTTCCTCCATTACAGGAGGTTTTCCTAATTCATTTATTCTCCAAGCTTTCATTGTTCCTGCCATTTTAATCACTCATTTATTTAAAGTAAAATTTTTTAATTTTACATGTGAATATATGTCCATAGTTAATATTAAATCTTACTATTTTAATTAAAAAATATTCATTAAAATCAAAAGAGAAGTGAAAATTATTCGATAAATATAAAATAAACTATTATTTTATCCATAAATAATAAAAAAATAATGAACATTAATTATTTAACTTAATAAAGGTCATAAAAGAAAATAAAAAATTTTGAAAAAAATCGAAAAAATGAATAAAAAAAATAAAATATAATTTACAAATAGCCAATATTAAAAAAAATAATATTAAAAATAAAATATAATTTACAAATAGCCAATATTAAAAAAATAATTGCTTTGCTGAAATCCTATAAATTTGTATAAAAATTTTTAAAAATAACTGTTAAAAAAAGATTTAAAAATAACTTTTAAAAAAAGGTTTTCAACAGCCCCAAAATAATATTAAAAAAATAATATTAAAAAATATAAAAAAAGTAAGATAGGAAAAATATCCTATTTTAAAATAAAAATTTAAAAATAATATTTAATCACTTAGAAATGAGACTGAGGAGCATTTCCGATGTGATGGTCTTCGTGTTTCTTGCCAGGAACTCCATAAGCATCTGCTCTGCATTGAGTGCATGCTCTGAATACTGGAAGATACTCTTCCACATCACTACGTGCCTTTTCAATCTCTCCACATCCAGGTCTTGGATAATCTGCCATCTTGTTTAATGGAATAAGTGGAAGAACATTCACTAAATCTGCACCGCATTCTTTAACGGTTTTAGCTATTTCCACAATATGCTCATCATTCAATCCCGGAATAAGAACAATATTGACCTTAACAACTACACCAAGATCTGTGATTTTCTTGATTCCTTCAAGCTGATTTTTAGAGAGAATTTCAGCTGCTTCAAGTCCTTTGTAAGCCTTTCCTTCATAGACAATGAATCCATTGATTTCCTTTAGGATTTCAGGATCAACGGCATTGACAGTTACAGTGACAGTGTTTACTCCAAGCTCTGCAATCCTTTCTGCATATTTAGGAAGCAAGAGACCATTTGTACTCATACATTTAATCAAATCAGGCTTAACCTCATTGATTTTTTCAAAGAACTCAAAGGTAGCCTCATTAGCTAATGAATCACCAGGACCTGCAACACCTACAACAGTGATTGCACTGTCTTTAGTTACATTCAATACATGTTCCACTGCAGCATCTGCATCCATAATGGAACCTGCAACTCCAGGCCTGTCTTCGTCAGTGTTAATTGATCTTATACAGAAGTTACATCCAATATTACATTTAGGAGCAATTGGCACATGAACTCTTCCAACCTTATCATGCAATTTTTCATTATAGCAAGGATGCACTTTTGTAATGTGTGCAAATTTTGCCCCTTTATGACTTCCCCCACAAGTTAAATCTTTTTTAGTCATAGTATTACCTCAAACACAATATTTTAATTAATCTAATCATTTTAATTAACTTAAATTGTTTCTCCAATTTTATTTTAATCTCACTACAGTTTACAAATTTATTCGTTTATCATTAAACTTATAACTATCGTTATAAACTATATACTATTTAAAGCTTTCTAGTTATTCCTAACATATACGAACAAATTATTGGAATAAGCGAACTGTTTAAAAAAAAACTGTTAAAAAATGAACAAAAAATTAAAACAACCATAAAAATAATTATAAAAATATAGAAAATTAGATTGAATCTTTTAAAAGACTTAAAAACACACATCAAGTCTTAAATCTTTAAAAAAGATTGAATCCTTTCGAAAATTTGAAATTAATCCCAAGTTTTAGGAGTGTTCAATTCTACAATATATCCTTCAGCCTTTTCAACCCATTCATCCTTAATAAGTTCATCAGTAGCTATAACTGAAACGATATCATCACGGGAAATATCCTTCATAATCTTGAATCCTTCAGGAACTATTCTGAATATTGCATCATAAATTCTTCTTTTAAGGTTTTCATGTGGATCATCTACAACCAAATCAGACACTTCCTGCTCTCCGTTCATATGAATGACATATCTGCTTGGCTGATGAACATTTTCCCGGCCATTGATATTCCAAAGGACTCTTAGGATGTTTGGAAGATAATTTTCATCATCAATCAAAACAACAGTGGTGTCTTCATCTGCATCATAGTTTACCTTTGCAACTTCCTTTAAGGTAATGTGTTGAGAAGTCTTTCTCATCTTAATGGCTATGATAAAGCAAACCTCATCAGGATTTACATAAGCGCGCATATCATCAATGGAAGGTGGCAAGACCAAATCCTGCAAGATTTGTCTGATAATCATATCGTAGACCTTTGCTCCTTCTGGATCATTTGATTCAATATACATATAATCACTCTATCTAATAATATAAATAAAAATTAATTAGATTTTTTCTAAATAAGAATAGAAGCAATCTAAATAATCAATTATTTATTCATGTCTATTTCCCATACCAGATACAAGCAATGCTGCTCCTACAGCACCGATATGCTGTGAGTATTCTGGCACAATAACTTCAATTCCACCTAAAGTCTCACTAACAGCTTCAACAAGTCCGGAAATCAAACTGGTTCCACCTACTTGGATTAAAGGTTCACGAATGTCGATTTCCTGCAATTGCTGTTCATATACCTGTTCAGATACTGAGTGACACGCAGCAGCTGCTACATCTGCCTTAGAACCTCCGGCTGCAAGAGTGGTAACCAAGTCCTGAATACCGAATACAATACAGTAGGAGTTAAGCATAGCCTTTCTCCAGTCACCTTGCACTGCAAGAGGACCAAGCTCGGTAATGTCCACATCCAATCTACGGGAAGTCATGTCAAGGAATCTTCCGGAAGCACCTGCACAGATACCACCCATAGTGAAGTTGTCTGGAATACCATTGTTTACGGTAATTACCTTGTTATCCATACCACCGATATCGAGAACAGTGGCTTCGCCTTTTTGGCAATCTGCCAAGTATACTGCACCTTTTGCATTAACAGACAATTCCTCTTGGATAAGTTCAGCTCCAAATTCCTGACCCATTGTAAACCTACCGTAACCGGTAGTTCCAATTCCGTCAACATCATCCCACTTGTAGCCTGTGCCTTCAAATGCTTCTGCAGCTGCAGTTTGAGCAGATGCAATAATGTCTTTAGTGGATGTCCAACCGGTTCCGATAACCTTGTTGTTTTCCATAAGCACAGCCTTAGTGGTTGTTGAACCTGAGTCAAGACCAAGGGTAAGGCCTTCCTGTTTTTCACGAGCAAGAATGCTTCTACGTGTTACAGTGGTAGCCAATGCTTCCATACGAATAAATAGCTCATCCGCTTTGGTCCTTTCAGTAAAGGAATAGGTTACTACTGGAATACGTGTATTGTTTTGAATGAAACGTCTTACTTCATTTCTTACAAGTGCACCTTCTGCACATCTGAAACAGGTAGCAATGAATACTGCATCAGGTTTGCATTTTCCTTCAACAATGGACATTGCCCTTGCAATCATAAGCTTTAAGCTTGAACTTTGAGCAGAGAAACCGAATTTCTCATAAGCTTCATTAATGTAATCCAAATCAATTTCAGGAAGAATAATTTCTGCTCCAAATTTTAATGCTGCCTTTTCGATTTCCTTTTGGATACCACTGTATTCAGTACCGCAGGAAACCAATGCAATCTGTACCATATTATTTTCCTCCTCTATTTGCAATAGGTTCACCTAAAACATCACTGTCTCCTTCCAAGTCTCCTCCGCCACCAGGCAAGGAGTCTAAAAATTCCATAATCTGATTTACCATAAGCCTTGTTCCATCTTCATCATCAGGGTAAACCACTTCCAAGACAGGTATGTCCTTTTTACGTAAACAGAAAATAGATAATTCATTTGTTCTTGCACATCCTACACAGCCAAAGCCAAATGGAGCGCCATCAACAATGATTGCTGCCTCTGCTGCATCTATAAGAGGTCCAATAATGGACATTCTTCCTCTGACTCCAGAAGGCACTTCAATAGCTGCATACTTTAATCCGTTTATAGGATCTTCTTCTGTAATGTTCATTGGAGGAGAATCAATCTCCGGATCCTTAATCTTTTGTCTTATTTGTTTTTGAAGAGCTAAAGGAGTGTGACCTTTTCTCTCAATCAAATCAGCTAAAACCAATGAATTTGGGGGATAAATAGCTACTTTTACCATAATATCATTCCTCGTAATTATAATATAGAAAGTTTTTCAAATCCAAGTAAATAATTCCACAATCATTAATCAATAATAAAGTAAATAATTCCACAATCATTAATCAATAATAACTTCCTATTTCTTATCGTCCTCACTTTTTTCTTCTTTTAAAGATTCTTCTAAAACTTCTTTGAAGTACTCAACAGAAACAGGTTCTTTTTTCTCAATTACAACTTCTTTTGGATTTCTTAAGGCTTCACCAACATAATCAAGAATTCTGAATTCCTTTTCCATTTGGTGGAAACCTTCCCTTGGCCCATATCTGTGACCTCTACATCTTCTTGGGTCACCTGGAGCAAAACCTCTTTCCTTTGTAAAAATTCCATAGGGGTCTAATTTACGGAGTTCACGAATAGCTTCTCTAACATACTTATCCTTTCCACTAATCATAGCACCGT
Source organism: uncultured Methanobrevibacter sp. (assembly GCF_902769175.1). GTDB lineage: Archaea > Methanobacteriota > Methanobacteria > Methanobacteriales > Methanobacteriaceae > Methanobrevibacter. The sequence goes on along the minus strand of NZ_CACXNW010000043.1, from coordinate 1,475 downwards.
AACAAGTCCATTTGATTGTAATAGGCAAATTAAGCATATGAAGGAAGTTTACAACCTCGCTTTCACTTACATTTGCCTTTGAACTTAAAATGATCATCCTTGTTGAAACTTCCACGTCCATGTCCTCTTTACCTAAATCTGGAGTTATACATAAATTTGCAGGCATAATCATTCCTCCTATTCATCATCCTCGTAAACTTCATAAATATAAAGAGTGCTTCCATCCTTAAGCTTGTTCAAGCCTTCAATGTTTCCAACAACTTCACCAACAACATTTGTAGCTGAGAACGGTTCACCAGTAGGTCCAAAGTCAGTGGTGTCAATGGTCCTAATACCAACAAGACCTAAGTTCTTTCTGGACATGTTGGTTACACCTATCTGTCCAGCTTTCATAATGTCAGTTGGGTTGTTTTCAGGAATAAGTCCCTTAGACTCATTATTGTCACCATGGAACATGAACATGTTCATGTCAGGAACTGCAAAGTAAACCTTCAATGTTCCAACAGGCTTTTCTGCAAGACCAGTAATCTTTTCCAAGTACCATCTGGTTCTTGGAGCCTTGTCAGTCAATTTGACCTTAAGGAGTTCATTGCTTGCAAGACCAACGGTGCTTACTTCTCCTGCTTCCAAGATGCCAACTGTGCTTTCAGGCTCTTGGGTTACGATAATTGCATCATCATCTTCATTTCCAGTTCTTATATGTTTGATGCCTAATGATGCAAGTTTTTCTTCAGCCTCTTTTTGAGTCATCATCATAAGCATGATTCTATCAGGACTGCTTCTTACAGTAATGATGTCCCCTTCCTTAGCTATATCAAACAATTCCATACCTTGCTTTCAGCTCTTACTCTGTCTTCTCTATAAATATAAACTCTACCTTTACCGAATCCATCATTTCTCAAGGTAACTGTTCCTCTTTTACGTTCAGTGATCTCCTCTTTATCCTTAGTTAAACCAGTCAATTCATAGAAACCTACAAAAGAGTTAGATTCAAAGCTAACTTCTATCTTGTCATTTCTAATGAGTGAGAACAAATGTTCAACAGATTTTGGAGAGTTAAAGTTAGGTTCAAAAAGAACATAAGTGAACAATTGATTTCCTTCCTCTAAAACCTCATCTAAATTGGAACCTCCAGTACTGTCCTTAACGGTACTGCGCTCTATTACAGGTTCAATAGCTAAGATTTCATCATCATCAGTCAATGAGAATAATGTCTTTCTTCCACCTATAACCCTTGCAAAGACTCCACGGTCACTGTATTTTGGAACACCATAAACATTAGTGTGGTCATCCTTGACAAAGATTATGTGAGTGGCCTCTGCTGAAAATCCGGATAAGCTGATAAGAACCTCATTGTCGAAATATGCAAATTCATCATGTGAAGGTTCAAAATTAGAGCTTACAGGACCTATAGCCACTTCATTAGATGTTTCCCAACGAACATTATTAGAGATAAACTGAGAATAGTTTTCCTT
>NZ_CACXNW010000042.1 GCF_902769175.1 uncultured Methanobrevibacter sp. | reverse complement strand
ACCATTTGGACTAACGTCATAGGATACGAAGAAGAAGAAAAACAAATTATCGACAGTATAATGCCATTCTTTACCCAATACTATTCTGTCAAATGGGAAAACTATCAAGTACACGACCACTATGTACCAAACCCAACTAGAGTGGACATAGAAGCTAAATAAGGAGAGTGTTTATTAATGAAAACTATAACTTTTGATCAAAAGAAAACTTCTTCAATTGCTTTAGAATTTGATGAGTTAATTACTGATAACATTTACTCTTGGACTGAAGAAGACTTTGCAGCATACAAAGTCCCTGTAGGAAACTCCAGATTCCCAATCACTGATTACTTTGACATCACTGTTGAAGGAGAAGCAGAATCTCCAGCTGAAGTCAAAATGATTTTAAACGGAGATTGTAACAGAGTAAAATACATCGGCTGCAAAATGAGCGCTGGTGAAGTTGTTGTTAACGGTGATGCAGACCTTCACGTTGGTGCAGAAATGTCTGGCGGTGTAGTTACTGTATTCGGTAATGTAGCAGCTCACGCTGGTCGTGAAATGAAAGGCGGTAAACTCGAAATTATGGGTAATACCAAAGAATTCTGTGGTGCATCCTACATTGGTGAATGGAGAGGTATGTCTGGTGGAGAAATCATTATCCACGGAAATGCTGGTAAACAATGTGGTGAATGTTTAGTCGGTGGTAAAATCCACGTTTTAGGTGACTGTGATATTCTCGCAGGTATTCACATGACCAAAGGTACCATTGAAATTGATGGTAACGTAAACCGTTGGCCTGGTGGACAAATGAAAAACGGTAACATCGTAATTCACGGAAAAGTCGGAAGATTACTCGAAGGTTTCGTAGAACAAGGAATCGTAACCGATCCTGAATTAGACGGTGTTGTTTACCCTGGTAGATACATCGAATACAAAGGGGACATTGCTTTAAACGGTAAAGGTACCTTAATTATCGATGCTGAGAAAAACAGAGACAGATTATCTACTTGGATTGAAGAAGACGACGAATATAACGCAATTAGAGAATACAGAGCTCAATAAGCTCTTTCTCTTTTTCTTATATTTTTCTTCTTTTTTTTATTTTTTTTTATTTTTTAGTTTTTATTCAAATTTACAGCTTAATGAAAATATTAAATCATAATTTAATCAATTATTGGTTGGTTATAATTTTGAACTTATTAAATTAATTTTTTAATTGATTAAATTATCATTTATTTGCATTAAATATAAGATTTTTAATCATATTTTTAATTTAAATGATGTATCATATCAAAGGTGTAAAATATGGTCAAAGAGATACAGATGGACCCAGACGATATTATAGAATACGTAAGAAATAATGTAAAGGTTGATGACATTTTCGAATTATCATATAACAGAGTTTTTGCTCCAGGAACTGTTCTTGGACTTACTCCAGAAGATGAGGAAACTGGTGAAGGATTGATCATTTCCCTTCAGCTCAATGGTGAATTGTTGAATCAGGCTGTAGACATTGACTTGCATAAGGTCAAGGATGAAATCATTGAATTCCGTCACATGCCTGGTGGAGATGAAGATAAGCTTATCATTGTTGAAGCTACCTTATAGTTCAAACTTTTTAAAAAAGTTTGAACAAAATATTTTCACTTTTTTGTGAGTCTTATTCTTATTTTTTTTTAATCAATTTTGATGTTATTTATCTAATTTTTTATTATTTTCATTGTTTTATTGTGTATTTTTTTAATGGTTTTTTTATAAACTGTTTGTTAGTTTTAATAAATACAAATAATTTTATATATTAGAAACATTATATTATATTTTAGCTACTGAAAAGTTTATAAATTTTTAAATGTATAAGTTGAAATAACTTAAGTTGTAAAATAAAAAAATAATGATAAAAATTAAAGGAGCTCTTAACATGGTAGATAAGGAATTAACAATGACTTCTGATGAAGTTCTTGATTACATTAAAAATAATTTTGAAGAATTTGATAAGGTTGATATTGCATACAACCGTGTCTCTGCAAAAGGAGATGTATTAGGTGTGGACCTTTCTGACTTTAGAGGAAAGCCAAGCTGTAGGGTTATGATTGCTTTAGATGGTGAAATCATTTCTGATACTATTGAAGTTGACTTTGAAGAATATAGAGAGGACATCATTGAATTGCATCACTATCCTAAGGATGAGTCTAAAGAGTCTGTTTATATTGAAGTAATTTAACCAAGCTTTTTGAAAAAGTTTGAACTAAATTTTTTTTTATTTTTAAATTAGTTTTTTTTTTAGTTTTATTTTTAAATTAGTTTTTTTTAGTTTTATTTTTAAATTAGTTTTTTTTAGTTTTTAACGGATTTAAGAGAAATTGCAAAACAAGAAAGTTGAGTAAATTAAATTACTCTTCCAATAAAATTATATTTTTAGGATCTACTTTTAAATACTTTGGAATCTTGAATTCATGCTCGTGGATTTGCTTGTCATATTTCCACCACAATCCATTTGCCAATGTTATTTCCCATTCAAAAGGCATTTCTATAATTGTTGAATTGATGGTATTGATTACATTAACATCATCTTGTTGGCAAAAGGCAAAATCGTGAGCCCTTATTCCTATGTGGGTGATATTTGGGGTAATTTCTTTAGAAACTTCAAATTCAAGTCCCCAATCTAAAGATCTGACATGATGATCATCTATGATTTCCACTTTGGAAATGTTCTTACATCCTGTAAGCCTTGCGACCTGAACTTTTTTTGGATTTTCAAAGACTTCGTAAGTTTCTCCTTTTGCTATAATCTTCCCGTTATCCAATACTATAAGTTCATCGCAAAACTGGAATGCCTCGTCACGATCGTGAGTAACCATAATTGAGAATCCTTTGAATCCTTTTAGTGAATTGAGGAGTTCAAGACGCAATTGTTCTTTTAGGAAAGTATCCATTGCACTGAATGGCTCATCCAATAGTATGACATCTGGTCCATAAGCCATTATACGAGCCAATGCCACTCTTTGCTGTTGGCCACCAGACAACTGTCGAGGATACCTTTTCTCTAATCCTTCAAGATGGAAACGTCTGATCATTTCAGGAACTGTTTTTTCCCTATTCTCTTTTTCCACTCCGATTCCTATGTTCTCCTCAACAGTCATATTGGGAAACAATGCATAGTTTTGAAACAGGTAGCCTACATTTCTCTTTTGAGGCTTTAAATTGATCTTCTTATTGGAGTCAAAATAAACAGTTTCATCATCTGCAGTTAAGCTTATGACACCGCTATCAGGATTTACAATTCCAGCTATGGATTTCAATGTCATACTTTTACCGCAACCGGAAGGACCGAGAATGCCTAAACGACCTTTTTTCAATTCAAAATCAACATCCAAGTCAAATTCCTTAAGTTCCTTTTGGATATTTACCTTTAACATCTTATTGCTCATAATCCTTCCTCGTCAATAAAAAATAGAATAATAAATTAATAAATTGATTAATAAATTAATCACTAAATTATTTAATAAATTAATTAATAATGATAGAGATATTTTTCAGTAAATTATTTTAGTCATGTCTCCATTGCTTTTCCTTCCGCAAAGTGACGTAATCCATAATGAAGATCACTATAAATGCAATAAATACAATGACTATTACATAGTTGAAAGCCTCTCCCATATTGCCTGCTGCCACTTCTGAATAAACAGCCATTGGGAGAGTTCTGGTTTGTCCTGCAATGTTACCTGCAAGCATAGCTGTAGCACCGAATTCCCCTAAGCCACGTGCATAAGCAAGAATTCCACCACTAAGTATTCCAGGTAATGCATTTGCAAATGAGACTTTCCAGAAGATATTCCACTCTGACATACCTAATGTACGACCTGCATCCAATAGGTTTGAATCAACTTGTTCAAATGCTCCTCGAGCGGAACGATACATTAAAGGAAAAGACATCACTACTGCTGCAATAACAGTTGCAGGCCATGAGAAAGCTATTTTATATGCAAAGAATTCTATAAAAAAGCTGCCTATAGGTCCTCTAACACCAAAAATCCATAATAAAAAGAAACCTACTACAGTAGGTGGCAATACGAGAGGCAATGTAAATATGCCGTCTAATATGATTTTTGCTGTGTCGTTTTTCATCTTAACAAGAGCCCAAGCAACAATTAAACCTACAAAAAAGGTTATTAAAATGGATAGGCTTGCGGTTTTCATTGAGATGAAAATTGGGGACCAATCTGTCATGTCTTATTTCTCCTTATTAATATTAAATTATTCATATTGATAACAGATATTATATTTCTATTTATCTATTATTAATATTTGCATAACTAATTTACGTAAATAATTTACATAAATAATTTAATATTAACTTGATTTATTTTTTAAAAAAGTGTGTTTTCACTGAAATAATTAATAATCTAATTTTAAAAAAAGAATTATTCATATGAATAATTTATATTGGGCCTTTTTCCAATTTGATTATTCACATGAATAGCATCATACTAAACTTACTCGTGAAGAGTAAATCCATATTCTACAAATTTATCTTTAGCTTCTTGGGTTTGTAAGAAGTCCATAAATGCTTTTGCAGCATCTGCGTCTTTAGCGTCTTTGAGTTGAGCTACAGGGTAGATACATGGAGTATCTAATGAATTTTCAGGAGCTTCACAGACGACTTTAACCTTATCGCTGGATTTAGCATCAGTAGCATATACAATACCTGCATCAGCTGATCCTTCACCTACTTGGTTTAATACTGCAGTTACATCAGTACCTAAAGAGAATTTGGATTCAAGACCATCCCAAAGCTTGAGGTTGGTTAATGCTTCTTTAGCATATTGTCCTGCAGGTACAGATTCTGGGTCACCGATAGCAATGGTACCGTTAAAGTCTTTTAAGTCATCAAAGGATGTGATGTTTGCATCTGAATCAGCAGGTACAATTAATACAACTTTGTTTTCTAAGAATTGGAGATTGGTATCATTGTCAATTAAACCTTCATCCGCTAAAGCATTCATTTGTTTGTTAGATGCAGACATGAAAACATCTGTTTCTAAACCATTTTCAATTTGAGTTTGTAAGTCCCCACTTGAAGCGTAGGTAGGGGTAACTTTTACACCAGGGTATTTTTTTTCAAACATAGGGATTAATTCATTGTCATAAACATTTTTTAAACTAGCAGCTGCAGCTAAGTGAACAGTTTGGTTTTCTAAGTTTTGTTCTCCACCAAGGAAGTCTAACCAACCTGCGGAAACTGAACCTACGCTAACAACAGCTATTAATGCTAAAACAGCAATAATCAACGCTTTTCTATTCATATTTGCTCTCCTTTTTAATGATTATAAAAAACACTATCAAACATTAAATCAATATCAAAGATTAGTCAAAAGAAAAAAGAATATTTTATTTGCATGCTTATGGAAGTTTATTATTTTCATATTTAATAGTATTTGCTTGTTTTTCAAGCAATTAAAAAATATAGATCAAAGGTTTCTTATTTTGAACTATAAAACTTTAAATAAAAAATTAACCCTTAGGCTATTTTTTTATTCAATTGCAAAATTTTTTTCTTCATCCCCTGACAATCTGATATTATAATTTAATTTTCAGATTAGTAATTATAATTCTATTGATAGTGATATATAAATATTTTCATATCGATTTTATATATTTTATTCACATCGAATTAAATACTTTTTTAAAAATCAATAAAATCCTTTTGTTTTTCATTTTGGCCCTTAAATATTTAGTTTTACCTAAATATTTTTTAAAGGATTTTTTGAATGTCAAATATTTGAAAAATCGAATATATTGAGTTTTAGTTAAAGTGTAATATCTATAATATGTCTTCAAAAAGTGGATTTTTGGAGATTTGATCATGCTTAAAATAATGTTGGTAAAATGTATTCATATTATATAAAAATCGTTATGATTTTATCTAAAAAAAGTTGATTTGATTATTAAATTTAACAAAAATTTATTGTTAATAAATCAATTTCATATCTGTTTATTGTAGGATAATTTATAAGGATTTGTTGTTTATAAATTAATTTAGTATTTTTAATAGGTGTAATAAATATAAATTAATTTAGTATTTTTAATAGGTATAATAATTTAGAAAAATGATTTATTGTTCATAAATCAATTTCATATCTTCAATAGGCAAAACAGTTTCGACTGCCTTTGCTTCAATTGGTATTCCTTTCTCTTTAATTGCAGCTATTGTATTCAATCCACTTCCTGTAACAATTCCAAAGTTGTAGTTGTCCACTTTAGCATTGTATACCAATTCTCTTGGCTTTCCTACTTTAAAGATAGGGAATCCGTTTTCATTGATCTTATCCAAAATCTCTTCGCATTGAGGTCTTGCAATGTATGGAACCTCTTTGATGGAAGCAAGTATCTTTTTAGGATTTTGCCTTTTGGATATTAATGTGAGATTTTTAAAGATGAATATCTTATGAGGGTCTATTGAGGAACCGTCATATGAAATCATTTCCACAAATAATGGAGGTTTTCCAAGTTCCAATAATCCTCCATATCTTGGAGTGCTCATAATTCCATTGTTGATGAGGATGCCGTCAATTGACAAGCTGCAAACTGTAGCCAGTCCCACCTTGCTGTCGTCACTTGGATGATCTACAATATTGAATAATGGATTCATGTATTTTGGAAGAGTCTTATATGTTCTTTTCATTATTGTCAATGCATCATCAAGGTCAGCCTTATTTAAGTAGGATATGTTTGCAACTATATTTCCTTCATTGGTTTCAATATCATAATCTACCTGGTTCATCCTATTCAATGATTTTGTAAGTATGAAAGGTGTTTGCTTATACTCTATCTTCTTTGCTTTTCTGATTTTATGCTTAGATGATTCAAGCTCTTTTAATTTATTGTAATCGATGAATTCCTCTCCAGTTTTGATATCAACTTTATAATCCATTTCCTGAGCTGCACAGAATGGAGTGATTCCTCCAATGATTGATATTCCAACCATTCCTTCAGGAACTGGTATGCCTAAGACATTTTCGCTTGTCTCTCCAATTTCCAAGACTCCTCCAATTCCTACCTTTTCAAGCTTTTTGATAATTTCCTTTGCCTTTTCCACACTGGTTCCAGGGATTATCCTAAAGTTTGCAGGAATTGTTCCGGTTTCATGCTCTACAACATCTAAAACGGAAGTCATATCCTTAGCTATAAATGCGTCCAATGGAGTGATTGATGTTTTCTTGTAGGAAATCAGTTCAGAAAATTTAGTAGGCTGGTAGTCTTCTATTTCAACGAGTCCACCATATTGTGGGATGGAAGGAATTCCATTTTCCAGAAAGACTCCATCAATTGTTGTACCGCAGATGGTCTTCATCACATATCCCTTTTTGCCTTTGATTTCAGATTTTTTAGCATTGATCAATGGGCTTACGCAGACTCCTGCCTTAAACACGTCTTTTATAATGTCAAATGCCTTGTTGTCTAGGATATTTGATGTGTTTACAATAACCTTTCCTTCCCTTTTATTGTAATCAAAATTAGTCAAATAGATTCTTTCTTCAAATTTTGAAAGTGTAAAGTCTACTTGGTCGTAAATCAATCCTTTTTCAAGTTTGGATTTTCCAAGTTCGGTGATGACTCTGCCAGAATATCCTTTTCTCTCGGTATATCCCTTTTCATCAAGAATCTGCATGTGGTAACGTACTGCTCTTTCACCAAGGTTATATCCCTTTGTCTTAAGTTCGTCAGCTATTACTTTTGAACCGATTGGCTTTTCCTGTACATTAAGGATTCTTAGAATTTCTATCATTCTATGTTCAGATTCTGACATGTAATCTCCCACTTTCTAAGGATTTCTTATAAAAATAAGTATTTTGATTTTGTTTTAAGCAAGTTTTTAAAAATAAATAAAGATAGCTATTTAATTTTAAATAGCTATTATGTTCTTAAATCTAAATATTCAATTTGCAACTGAATTATAAGTTTAAGTATTTCTTATGTTCGTAATTGAATACTTGGACTCTGTATTCGTCCCATTCCTCATACTTTGCAGTTAAGAATGCATTGAATATATGTTCTCCAAGTGCCTCTTTCATGATTTCGCTTTCTTCAAAGGTATGATATGCTTCCCATAAACTGGATGGCAACAGTTCAATGCCCATTTCGTCCCTTTCCTCGTCGGTTAATTCATAAATGTTGAATTCAATTGCTTCTCCAGGGTCAATCTTATTTTTAATACCATCCATACCTGCTTCAAGCATTACTGCAAATGCAAGGTAAGGGTTACAGGTTGGGTCTGGGCTTCTGTATTCAATACGGGTAGCTTTTCCACGTGCTGCAGGCACTCTTATTAAAGTGGACCTGTTTTGAATACCATAGGAAATGTATACTGGAGCTTCATATCCTGGAACCAATCTTTTGTATGAGTTTACAATAGGATTGGTTACAGCAGTGATTGCTGCAGAATGTTTTAATAATCCTCCAATAAACCACATTGCTTCCTGTGATAATCCAGTTTCATTGTCTTTATCGTAGAAAATGTTTTCTCCCTCTTTGAAAAGACTTTGGTGACAGTGCATTCCGCTTCCGCTTTCTCCAAAGAATGGTTTTGGCATAAATGTTACTCTGTAATCGAATCCATCGAAGTCTGCCATGTTTGCTACAATTGCTTTAATTGCTTGTTTGAAAGTGATGACTGCATCAGCAGTTTTTAAAGCGTCATCAAATTTAAATGCGATTTCGTTTTGACCAGGACCTACTTCGTGGTGACTTGCTTCAACTTCAAAACCTAATTCCTGTAGGTTAGTTGTAATTTCTCTTCTGAAGTCAGTTCCCTTATCTACAGGTTCTACATCAAAGTAACCAGCAGTATCGTGAGGAATTGGATATCCGTCATCATCAGTGTCTACAATAAAGAATTCTGGTTCTGGTCCTATGTTATAAGTGTATCCTTCTTCTTTGATTTTAGCTAATGCTTTTTTGAGTATTCCTCTTGGATCTCCTTCAAAAGGCTCTCCATTAGGTTTGTAAATATCACAGATAAATCTGCAGGATGCAGACTCTTCAGGTCTCCAGGATAAAGCAGAGTAAGTGCTTATATCTGGTTTTAAGACAAGGTCACTTCCTTCTATTCCAACAAAACCAGGGATTGATGATCCATCAAAAAGGATACCATCAGTTAATAAATCTCCCATATTGTCTAATTCACATGGGATTGATACATTTTTAGGGATTCCATGCAAATCAACAAATTGAAGTCTAATGAACTTAATATTGTCTGCTTTCATTCTTTCAATTACATTTTTGATTCTTTCTTCCATTAAATCATTCTCCATTAAAATTGGAATAATATAAATTAGTATATAATTTAAATATAGTTTTATGAATTTGAAAACAAGTCTTATATTAATTTAAAAAACCAATAATAATACTATTTTCTTCGGAAATATAGTTCCACCTATATTTTATTATATTAACTTTTTTAATATATTATGTTATCTATTTTATGCTTTTTAAATGTTAAGGGATAGTTTATTTTTTTTAATAATTTTCATTTGAATATTTAATTTTTTATGAAAATTTTAAAAATAATTTATTTTTATTATAATATTTTGAACAATGTTCTATCCATATATAAATGAGGAACAATATTTTGAAAAAACAGTTGTGATTTTAATGAATTTTTAAAAATGGATTTGATTTTTGCATTAATGTTTAAGAAAGAGTTTTGTAATGTAATAGTGTTATTATAAATTTTTTGTAGGTATTTTTTTAAAAAAAGTTTTTTTAGAATATTATAATTCTAAATTTTTTGATAGGATTTTAAAAAAAGAATTTGTTTTAGAATATTATAATTCTAAAACTCTGAAAGATTCTAAGTTTAATAAATCAAAATTAAGTATTTTTGGAGCATATGTCACTTCTCCAATTCCAGTTATCAATTTGTAGGCTTCAAATGCTTCCAAACAGCCAACTATATTTGGAACAGGTCCAATTACTGGAGGTACTCCTTTAGTCAATTTTGATATTTCCGCCTTGGTTTCTTCACCTAATTCCTTTCCAAGTGATGGAAGGGCGAACATTTCTTCATAAGACTTGGTTTCTTTAGTGAATACGCTTACTTGTCCTTGTGTTCCATGAATTGCTCCATGAATAAATGAAATATCGTTTTCTCTTGCGTATCTGCTTACTATAACTCTTGTATAAAGGTTATCCAATGCATCAATAATCACATCTCTATCACCAAATATCTTATCAACATTATCTTCTGTTAATTGTTCATTGAATGCATTTACTTTAGTATATGGGTTGGTAATTCTAACCCTTTCCTTTGTTGCTACTGTTTTTTCAATTCCAATGGTTTCTAAACTTGCAATTGCTTGTCTGTTAAGATTGGAGAGATCGTATTCATCCTTGTCAACTATAGTTAAATTCCCAAGTCCCATACGTGCAAGCATTAGGATAGTTCCTCCACCAATGCCTCCACAGCCAACAATTCCTACTTTCGCATCTTGAAATCTTGTTTGTTGGTTTTTGGTCACAATACTCATTTGACGAGTTGCTATATCCCAGTATCCAAATCCTTTATATCTTTCTGGCATATTTCCACCTTTTTCATAATTTAATCTTTGTTTATAATATTTAATATTTTTTTTTTTTTTTTTTTTTTTTATTGTTTGTTTAATTTTTGAATCCCTATTCTTATATTCATTTTTTTAGTATATAACAATTGTTATTTTTTATGCTTTGTTTAATGTTTTTTCTTTCTTTCATTAAATTGAAAATGATTGGGGATTTATTTTTTTCTTAAACAATAATCCTCTTCCTTGCCGAAGAATTCTTCAACCTTCTTCAAATCTTCAGATATGTTAATCATTTGAGGGCAGTGATATAGGCAGTCATCACAGTGAAGGCATCTGTCTGCTCTTGTTCTCGGATCAAGTGCGAAATAATGGAATGCGCTTCCTGCAGGATTGTTTAACATTTTTCCTACATTATACTCTCTAAAGCAGCTTGCAACATCTACATTATGTGGGCAAGGCATACAGTATCCGCAGCCAGTGCAATCGTTTCCTCTTCTTTGCTTGTATTCCCAAGCAACTTCCTTAATCAATTCCAAGTCATTTTCGCTGATGGAGTTGACTTCAGTTCTTGAAGCGATTTCAATGTTCTGCTTGATCTGGTCTAAGCTATTCATTCCACTAAGTACAACATCCACCTCTTCCATATTCCATAGGTATTGGAAGGCCCATTCTACAGGAGTTCTTTTTTCTTCAGCAGTATCCCATAGGTCCATAATGTCTTGAGGAACATTTTGAACTAAAGTTCCACCTCTAAGAGGCTCCATAATCAATGTTCCAAGGCCATGGGAATGTAAGTATTCAACACCTTCCCTTCCAGACTGGTATCTTTCATCAAGATAGTTCAACTGGGTAAGTCCAAACTCGAATCTTTCATAATCGTCAACGATATCAACTATCCAATCCATTTCCGTATGTGCTGAAAATCCCATATGCTTTACTTTTCCAGAACTTAAAAGTTCATCCATCCATTCGAAGGCATTAAGTTGCCTAAACATTTTCCAATAGTCTTCATTAAGATGGTGCAGCATATAGAAATCGATAGAATCAGTCTGCAAGTCCTTTAATTGATTTTCAAAAATAGCATCCATATCCTCTATGCTTTTTATTTTCCAGCTTGGCATTTTAGCTGATAGGAATATGTCATCTCTATAGGAGTTTTCATTTAAAAAATTCCCGATGTACTCTTCACATTTTCCCTTATCCACTAAATTTGGAGCATGATAATTGTAAGCGGTATCTATGAAGTTGATTCCATTTTCAATTCCATAGCTTATTACCTTATCTGCCTCTTCTTTATTGATTTGGTCATCTCTTTCAAAATGAGGTAATCTCATAGCTCCAAATCCTAAAACAGAAACTTTTTCTCCAGTTTTTCCTAAAGTTTTATATTTCATTGTGCTACCTATAAAGTTTATTAAATCAATCTCATTGATATTTTAATATTATATCTCTTTGTTAATATTATTTTTTAATGATTTTTAAGTAGTTTTTTTTTTTTAGAAAATGCTGTGGGTAAAAAATAGGTATTTTTAATTGGGTAAAATAATTAGAATTATTTTATTATGTTGTCTTACTTCTTTAAATTTGAATAATGTTAGTTAGAATTAGTTTAAGGTTGTCTTAGTTTTTAAATCTGGATAAAATTAGTTAAAATTATTTAAAATTATTTAAAATTAGTTTATAAAGTAGTCTAATCTGTTAAAATCTAAATAAAATTAGTTAAAAAAAGTTATGATGTTAATGCCGGGGGCGGGATTCGAACCCGCGATCTCACGGTATCCCAGGAAAAAAGTCAGAGCACGCTTAGTTACCCTATGAGCCGTGCGCTCTAACCAGCTGAGCCACCCCGGCATCAGACAGTAATAAAAGTTATATCTTTTATTGTTTATATACTTTTGGTTTTTTTAACTGATTTAACAATAATTTTTTATAATACTTTTATCATAATTATATAATGATATAATTATAAACTATTATAATCTATAAATTTATGAAAAAAAATTATCCACTCTTTAAAACTGAGGTAATATTTATGAGTAATGTTAAAGATATGTCCCTTGCTGATGAAGGGATTAGAAAAATCAAATGGGTTCAAAAACACATGCCTGTTCTTGAACACATCAAGAAACAATTTGAAGAAGAAAAGCCTTTTGAAGGAATTACCATTGGATCATGCTTACACTTAGAACCTAAAACTGTCAATTTAGGTTTAACCTTACAAGCTGGTGGTGCTGAAGTAGCTATGACTGGTTGTAACCCTCTTTCAACTCATGACGATGCAGCAGCAGGTGCAGCTGCTCTTGGATTAAACATTTACGGTTGGAGAGAACAAACTGATGAAGAGTACTACGAAGCTATTGATAATGTATTGTCCCACAAGCCAGATGTAATCATTGATGACGGTGCAGATATGATTATGTACCTCCATGAAAAACGTCCTGAACTTTTAGCAAACATTAAAGGTGCTTGTGAAGAAACAACCACTGGTGTTCACAGATTGGAAGCTATGCATGCTGACGGTGCACTCAAATTCCCAGTTATTGCTGTAAACGACGCTTATACCAAATACTTATTTGACAACCGTTACGGTACTGGCCAATCCTCATTGGATGCAATTATGGGAACCACCAACATGTTGATTGCAGGTAAGAACGTTGTTGTCTGCGGTTACGGATGGTGTGGTCGTGGAGTAGCATCTCGTGCTGCAGGACTTGGTGCAAATGTTATTGTAACTGAAGTTGACCCAATCAGAGCACTTGAAGCAAGAATGGATGGTTACAGAGTTATGAAAATCAGAGAAGCTGTACAAATTGCAGATCTTGTTGTAACTGTAACCGGTAACATCGACATTATTCATGGAGATGACTTCAAATACATGAAAGACGGATGTATGTTATCTAACTCTGGACATTTCAATGTTGAAATCAACAGACAAGACTTAGAAGCACAATCTACCAGTGTTGAAGAAGTAAGAGAAAGTATTGAAATGTTTACCATGAAAGACGGCAGAAAAATCTATTTGCTTGCTGATGGTAGACTTGTAAACCTTGCAGCAGCAAGAGGACAAGGACACCCAGCTGAAATCATGGATATGAGTTTTGCTGTTCAAGCATTATCCGCTAAATACATCGTTGAAAATGACTTAAGCTTAAGTGTTGAAAAAGCTCCAGATTCAATTGATGATGATGTTGCAAGATTAAAGCTTAAAGCAATGGGCATTGAAATCGATGATTTATCTGAAAGACAAAAAGATTACTTGTCTGATTGGAGAGAAGGTACCTAATTCTCTTTAATCTCTTTTTATTTTATTATTATTTTTTAATTTTTATTCCATTTTTTTGGGATTAAATACTGTTATTTTTTTTATTTAATTGGTTTTTATTTTTTAAATTGAATTATGAATTGATATCATGTCTTATTTTCGCTATATTGATAATGGGAAGGGTCCTACAAAATTATTTATTGGAGGAGTTCATGGAGATGAGGGAAAGGATGTTTTGCCTTTAATCAAGCTTCTGTCCTATGAAGATTTTTCTCCAGGCCAAATCTACATTTATAATTTTGACAAGACCCCTTATATCTCTACGATTCATAGGGAATTTTATGAGTCAGAGCAAGGAAAGAAAATATTGGATTTGGTTGATTATTATAAACCTGACTTTTATACTGAGCTTCATTCATACAATATCAAGCATTTCAAGAGCTTGACAAGCCTAAAAAGACTTGATAATGATGGAATTCCTCCATTGATTGATTGTGGACAATATGTGTTATGCAGTTCTGTTTCTCCTTTGATAAGACGTAAGCATTTTACAAAGGAAACCATATGTCAGACTTTGGAGTTTCCTACATTTAGATGGGAAGACTTGAAATTAAGTGAAGATGAACTCTTTGCTAAATATGATTATAGCCATGATTTGTCTGTTCGAGAGTACATGTCCTTTTTAAGATTGATTACTTTAAGCAAAACAAGGGCTGATTTTGAGGACAGGGTATTAAGGGACTATAAAAAACAGGCAGACCTTGCTTTAAAGTATGTGAAAATAATTTATGGGCTAGATTTTCCTAGATATTAATTTTTTTTTTTAATAATTCTTTCAGGATATTGGTTTTTTTTTAATAATTTTTTTCCTGATATTGGTTTTTTTAATGATTTTTTCCTGATATAACGTTTTAAAAACGGCTTTTTTTTCAAATTCAATGCAAGCAAGTGATTGCATGCACAAATCTTTTTATAAAAAATTAAAGAAAATCAAATTATTGAATTATTATTAATTCATACAAAAGTAGTAAAATATCGGGGATTTTTAATTGAAAAATGATTTAGTTAAAAATAAATGGTTATTGATATTCTTTGCAGCCATATGTCTTTTTATTAGCCTATCCTGCATTTATGCAAGTGATGATATGGATTGTGCTGTTATAAACAATTCCACTCTTGTCGATAGCATCCCTTTAAATGATGAAGAAAACGTTTTTAGTGTTATCGACAATGATGCAGACATTTCTGCAAATTCTGATGACAGCATAAACAATTACACTCTACAAAGCAAAAATCATGATGGGTGGGATGCTGTAAAGAAAAAACCTCACAGTGGATTTGATCATAGGACATCTGATGGTCATAGTTATGGCGTTAAGGTAGTTGATAATAGGACATTTGCCGATTATAGATATGACGTTATGACATTTTATTATTGGAAATTTCTTGGTAATAATTATGATGCTAAATCAGCACTTGGCAATAACTATATAAATGGCAGATTACTTAATGGAACTAAATCACATGAGGTTTTTCATTTTAAGAAACATTTCAGTTATAATCCATTTGATCGATTCATCAATGAAATCAGTAAAAACACTGATTGCCCTAACGTGTTTTCAAGTAATTTTCATGTCAATGATTGCCCTAATGTGTTTTCAAGTAATTTTAATGTCAAAAAAGGACACATTAGCTATGCGAATCTGCAAAAACCAATCGTTGGTGATGATAAAGGAATTTGGATTACAAACGATGTCGTAATTAAACAGGATTCAATAAATCTTGCTGATTCAGTTAACAATCTAGTTCAATTCGACTCTAAATTAAATAATGAGGAGTTTTGCTGTTGCAAAGACAATCATTGCAATGATAATCCAAATACACAACTTCAAAACAATCAAAAAGTCAGTGTTGATGTTATTGCTGATGGTAATGTCAATCATGATTTAACTAATTTTTACAATTGCAGTACTCAAATTAAATTTTCTAGAATAGATTTAATCTCTTTAGGTTTAAATAAAGAAAATCCAATGAACTCTAAAGATCAGAATTCCAAAAGCCTTTTATCTCTTAATCAAGAGCTAGACCTTATTAATATTGGAAATAATTTCAAGAATTTTAGTTCAGAATTAGATATGGGTGCTAAAGATTTGTCTATTAATTATTCTGATTGTTTTTTCAATTGCAATGGTTTAGAAATTAATTTAATTTCTGATAAATTGAATGATAATGACTTTAATCTTGAATACTATATTTTCACAAACCCTGATTTAATTATCGATAGTTTAAATGCTAAAGATACACCTGCCAACAACTATTTACTTTTTATTACAACCCAAAACATCACACCAAACGCAAATCAAAACAATTCAATTTTAAACATTGAATCTATTTTTAATCAAGAATTTTCATTTAATGATTGTTCCTTTAATTCTTATGGGAACTTTTTATTTAATGATTGTTTCTTTAATTCTTATGGAGACTTTTTATTTAATGTTTGTTCCTTTAATTCTTATGGAGACTTTTTATTTAATGTTTGTTTCTTTAATTCTTATGGGAACTTTTTATTTAATGTTTGTTTCTTTAATTGTTTTGGGGACTTTTTAATTGAAAATTACAGCAACTTCGATAATTATGAAAAATTAAGTGCACTTCACTGCACTTTTAAAAACAATACTGCTTTTTATAAAAGAATGGCTTCTCTAATTGGGGCTGATGATTTAAAAACTATATCTAATAATGCAGCAATCATAATTGGACAAAATCATCTTAAATTGTCTAATAATGACTGCAATTCTAATTTTAGGTGATAAAATGATGTCTTATTTAAATATTAAACCTGTAGTGTTTTTAATGGCATGCTTATGTCTTTTAATGACTATCTCTTGTGTTAGTGCAAGCGAAATGAATGGCATGGGCAATGTAACATCCATTGATGATGCAGTATCTAGTGGAGCTTTAGCAAGCCCTCTAGATAATATAGCTGATGGAAATTTAGCAATCTCTTCAAATCAAATGAATGGCGAGAAGTTAGTTGGAAATAGTATTGAAGATGATGTAGGGACCTTCAATGATTTGAATGAAGATTTTGGAAATTTGGAAGGAGATGGCCACTACTATGTTGAAAAGGATTATGTCTTTAATGGAGAATCAGACAATGAAAAATCAATAATAAACATAAATACAAGTTATGTGACAATTTATGGAAATGGACACACCATTGATGCCAATGGGTCTGATTTGGCAAAATTCATAGTAAGCGCAAATAATGTAATCATATATGATTTAATCTTTAAAAACTTCAATGCAAGCGGAAATGGAGATACAAGCCATATACTGTGGAATGGGGACGATGGATGCTTTGTTTCATGTAGATTTTACAATAACATTGCACCAAATGGGGGTGCACTAGCATGGAATGGAAACAAGGGGTACATAGAGTATTGTCATTTTGAAAACAATACTGCTTTAAATCGTGGAGGAGCAATATATGTTACAGGGGGAAACAATACTATGGATAGCACAACATTCAGAAAATTCATATCTCCATTAAGCGATGAGGCAATATATTTCTCAGGCAAAAATGAACAGGTATTAAACATTAAAAGCTCTGTTTTCAGTAACGAGGAGATAAGCGATAAGCCTATAAAAGTCTTATGGGACGAAGGATGCATTGTATTGTGTGATGGCGTTGACCTCAGCTATGAAAGCTTTGATATCTTATGCAAGGAGATTGAAAACCTAAAGTCCGGAGATTATTACATCTTAGAAAGAGACTATGTTGTTTCAAACACTATCTGAGACCTTGCAAGAAACCGCATAATAAACATTGCTGCAGATAATGTAACAATTGATGGTAACGGCCACATCATAAATGGTGGCAGAGCCAGAGAATTCTTTGCTCTTTTCAACATAACCGGAAACAATGTGAAGATACTTAATTTAAACATCCTCAATTTCAGAGCATATGACTCTGAATACATAAAATCAAGCAAAAACATTTATGGAAATAACTACAACCATCTTACAAGTCCAATCGAATGGCATGGTGACAATGGATTCATTTCAAATTGCCTATTGCAGGACAATGTAGGTGACTTTGGAGGAGCAATTTACTGGACTGGAAACAATGGAAAAATTGAAAAATGTGTATTTGATGAAAATGCAGCACTCTTTGGAGGAGCAGTTTATATTGCAGGAAACATGAATGATCTTGTCGATTGCATCTTTAATGCCTCATATGCTACAAATCATTACGAAGCAATATATTTAAAAAACATCGACAATCCAATTTTACACTAAACAACTGCACTTTTGGAAGTACATTTCAAGGTGCAAAAACTGTTGATGCAGAAAATGGCTGTGAAGTGATTTATGAGGGATTTGTTCCGCATAATATGTTGCCTGCAATGAAATTTGAAGAATTGCGTCAACTCTTAGAACAATTAAAAGATGGCGATACATTCGATTTCGATAGGGATTGCTTATTTGAAATTGATGGTGATTTGACTATCAATGCAAACAACATCACCATCAACGGCAACGGCTACAAAATATATGGAAATGACTCATTGTCTTGCCTATTCAATATATTTGGAGACAATGTCAGAATCATTGGCTTGACATTTGATTTCATGTCCCAATGTTACAGTTGCCCAAGCTTTATCACCATAAATGGAAATAATGGCATGCTTGTAAACTGTACCTTTATGGGAAATGCCGCAAAAGTTGGCGGAACCGTAAATTGGAATGGTGACAATGGTCTAATTGATAACTGTGTGTTCATAAACAACACATCTAGAGCAATTTCAATGGATGGAACCAACAATGCAATCCGCAGTTGTGTTTTCAATAATACATTTTCTGAATCACATAATAATCAAGTGATTTGCTACATTTATAGAAATTTGGATAAGAGGGGATTATTGACAATTGATAACTGTTCTTTTGAAGGTGAAAATGCAGTTAAAATTTGGATTGAAGATCGTTCTGATGTAATTATTGATGGAAAACCAATTCCTGTCACTATTGATGACTTATTTTATGAGATATCAAATCTCAAGGATGGTGGAGTCTATGACATTTATAGAAATTACTTTTCCCCATCCAATTCACTTGTAATCAATCATGACAATATAAGCATTAATGGTAATGGTCATGTCTTTTATGTGTATGGAGGCATATTGAATGAATCAATAATCCATGTTGAAGGCAATGACATTAAAATCAATGGATTGACTATATTGGCACATGATGACTTAAGAAATGGAAGTTTAATCAACTGGATCGGTGATAATGGCCTCCTTACAGGATGTAGTTTTATTGGAAATATTGCAGAATTCGGTGGAGCGATATTCTGGATTGGAAACAATGGAATTATTGATAACAATGAATTCATTGACAATTGCGCTTTATATGCTGGGGGTGCAATCTTTATTGGAGGCGAAAACAACAAAATCAGCAATTGCTACTTTGAAAATTCAGGTGCCAATATAGCTGACGAGGCAATCTATATTAATTACACACGTAAACACTTCTCTTTAGAAGATGTCCTGTTTGAAGGTAGCCATAGCTTCATTGACGGATATGTAAATGACATAGATTTAGACTATTTATCCACATATCAATGTGTATTAGGTTTTGCTGAT
Organism: uncultured Methanobrevibacter sp.; assembly: GCF_902769175.1. Classification (GTDB taxonomy): domain Archaea; phylum Methanobacteriota; class Methanobacteria; order Methanobacteriales; family Methanobacteriaceae; genus Methanobrevibacter. The sequence continues at coordinate 16,841 of NZ_CACXNW010000042.1, read as the reverse complement.
GAATATATTAATCTTTATCCGCTTGTTTATGCTGCCAATATGAATGCAGGGGTTAAGTATTACAATGATGACCTATATTCCTATGGCAACTACAACTCTGAAAACGGGGAATTTACATTCAATTTAGTTAAAGAATTCCGTGATTTTAACATCACATATTGCAAAGGCTTTTGTCTTCAAAAACATGTTTAACTCCACTACTAATGACCTTTTCAAAAAGTTGTCCGATGGGGATTATGAAATCAAATTTACAATTACAAAGACACAATATGTTGATAGCATATCCGATTATTGGATATGATTCAGAAAAAAATTTATTTACAGGACTTATTAAAACCAATAACCAATATTTTATTGCAGGATAGTGGATTAACTATCTTTCCTCAAGGCTGTCTTTCTAGAGTGTTAAATATTGTATTCACTAAAAGTCTCATAATAGACTGTGCTAATACATGGGACTTATCAACACACGCTCAGTTTAGCTGCGTCAATATTCAAGGTTGCGGTTCAGTGATTAGAGGTTCATTTGACGATATAGCTGAAGAGAAATGGGCCACTATAACTGTAGGAAAAGTATTTTCCGTAAGCAACATGACCCTTGTAGGTTTCAATATGGCTGTTGAAAATAATGGGGGAGTATGTATGTTTAGTAATGTGGTTTTCAACGAAAACAGAATGAAATATGTGATTGACAGAGATTGGGGTGCAGCAATACTCAGCACAGGATGGGTATACTGCGTTAACTGTACTTTCACAAATAATTATGCTAAAAACGGGGCAGCAATATTCAATCAAGGAACATTAGTTATGGAAAACTCCCATTTCAGAAACAATACTGCATATGGTGAGGGGCCATGCATCTGTGTTGGTGATGGGGGAAAGGTAATGTATAATGGTGAAAACATTACAGGGAATGATCAAGTTTCAACAGTTCACTTCGCAAAAAGCATGTCCATTGTAAGTTCCACAATAATTGCAGTATTCACTCCTATGGTAGCTACCCTTGCGGGCGTTGCTTTTGGATTTATGACAGGCAATCCATTTGTTGGTGTTGGAGTTGGTCTTGTAATAGGTGTTGCAATAGATGGAGCATCAGCAGCATGGATTATTTCAGAGCATTATGATGTAAATTACAATAGACGAGACACAATACTTTCCTTAACAATCACCTCTGCTATAGCTGGTGTTATGGGAGGATTAATGGGTGGAGCTATGTCAAAAAGCTTTAATTTGGAGTATACACGTATTGTAGAAAATAATATTATGGCTCAGCGCACAAATTGGGAGATTGTGAAATATGTTATGGTAAACGAAGTTTTTGTCCCTGGAGCGTTCAAGCTATTTGGAATAATTGTCAGTATTACTGGTTTAACTTCTGGAATTAGCTATTATTTCACAAATGACTAGTATTTCTTAAAGGATTATTATTTCTTAAAGGATTATTATTTCTTAAAGGATTAGTATTTTTTAAAGGATTAGTATTTTTTAAAGGATTAGTATTTTTTAAAGGATTAGTATTTTTTAAAGGATTAGTATTTCTTAAAGGATTAATATTTTTTAAAGGACTAGAGAAATAAGCTATTATTTTCGTTTGGTCTTTTTGATGATTTGAAAGAGCATATTATAGGCTAGTGCTTCTAATAAGTTCAGTTTAATGCTGTTATTGAGTATAAGACTACTGCAGATTTTGTAGCTAGTGCTTCTAATAAGTTCAGTTTAATGAATCAAAGAGAAAATTCTAAAAATTTTAGAAAGGATACTGAGATAAAGTTTTCATGCTTAAAATAAATATTTTGGGTGATTGAATGAATAAAGAAACGAGATAACTTGATTAAAAAGTAACGAAATAATTTAATTTGATTAATTTGATTAAATTATAAATTAAAATTTCATGTTTAAATTAGGCATCTGTTGCCACATGGGCATATTGACAATATGTTTTGTTTTGACTGTTTTAGGGGCAATCAAGCAGAATATACGTTTATTGGATGTATTGCATGTGGCAACAATATCATTTTCATAAATTCATGGTCATTAATAGGTTACGTTTTAAAAAAAGTGTTTAAGAAGTAATTTTACGAAAAAAGAATTGACGCTTTATTTTTCATTATAACTATTTTTATCAAGATTAAAAAAATAAATAAATAAGGATTCAGTTGTTAAAACCAATCCTCTAAGCTTTTTTGAGTTGAACTTAATTTTTTGAGTTTGTCTGTTACATTCAAGACTCTGCTCTCGGAAAATCCGTGCTCTTCACACATGAATTCAACAAGATTGTCCTTATTTGCACTTTTGAACTTGATATCATAATCAGTGTTAACATCATGCTTTAGGAAAATGTCTCTAAGTTCATCAGGTTCTACATCCACTTCTGTAATTCCCTTTTGAACCAAGATGTCCTCTAAGCTATTGTTTCTGATTAGCTTAAGTCCTGTTTTTGCACCGATTCCATGAATTCCTTCATTAAAATCGGTTCCTACCATCAATGCAACATCAATCAATTGTTCTCTTGTCACATCTATTTCGTTTAAGACCTTTTCAAGCTCTAAATATTCAAGGTTTGACAATCCACCACTTAATGTGAGATTTCTTACGATACGTGGAGCTCCAAACAAGAGGCAATCATAATCCTGTGAAGCCACTGCCCATGCATCTCCTTGCTCAACCATGTAAGCTCCCTGTGCTTCACCTTCACCTATGGCTTGCACATAAGGGATACCCATATATTCAAGCAATTTTTTAGAGGATTCAAGGATATATGGAGACATTCTGGAGGTTCTTATTGCAAATTTTCTTGCTTCCTCAATGTTTCCTGCAGCTTTTGCCTCTTCCCATTTTTCCAGTGCCTCTTCCTTTATAGCTCTTCTTTCTTCAATGGTTTTTGCCTTATGTTCGTTGCTGTCTCCATCAAAAACATATATTGGCTTTATACCCTTATCCACTATTGCAGATGTTCTATAAAGGATTCCGCTTAAATGGGAGGTAACATTTCCATTTTGATCCATTAATGGACTGCCGTCTCTTTGACGAATTCCAGATAAGAATTGATAAATGGTGTTATAAGCATCAATTGCAACTGTTCTACCTTCCAAATCTTTTAGGCTAATTTCTTCTGGAGAAACTATGTCCTTAAATTTTACTCCCATATCATCCACCTTGAATTATCATTTTTTTTAATCATTATTTCTTATTTAGCTATTTTGGCTTTATTTTATTATTGGACTATAATAATATATTTATTTTGTGAAATAGAGCATTTGAAAACTAATTTTTATGTATAGTTTACTATTTGTTAGTATTTTAGATTTTACTTGTATTAAAATAGTTTACTATTTATGGCTTTTTAGTGTTTTTTTACTAAAAAGTTTATTTTCAGCATCATATTTCAGTAAAATAATCTATTGGGAAGAATTCCTTAATCCACATTAGAATCTCACCATTCATAATGATGGTGTAGTCTCTTGTCAGGAAATCCTCTTCAGTATTGTAAAGCTCCTTAAGCTTGTCGCTTGCCTCTTCTATTTGTATGACATTTATTTCTCTTCTGGTTTCTGCATTGTATTTCTTTAGGATTCTTCCAATAGGAATATCTGCTCTAACCAAGTCATCTCTCATTTCCTTGCTTAATCTTTTTAATGGAATGTAAGAAACTGCATAGATTAAAGGATAATCATCCTTATGCATTACAATTTCCCTATAGTTCACTTCATCTCCAGCATCAACATTTACCAATTTGGCGCTTTCTTCAGTTGCCGCTTCAAAATGTTGCTCTAAGGTTTTTAAAGCGATTTTTCCATATAATACATCTAAAATGGCTGTAATTGAGCCATCAGTAGTCATTAGAATTTTTTGAGTGTTTGAAAAATTCTTATCGTATTCCTCTTCAACCTGATTGATTTTTTCAATCAATCTTACATTGATGTCATTGTCTGTTGGTTTTGACATAATCTATTCTCCGTGTTCTTATAAGGTTTAGAAATTTGATGAAAGTTATGATTATAGATTATAAGTTATCTGGATTTTCAATAAATCCTGAAATTGCAGATGCCGCTACAACTCCTGCATTAGCTAAGTAGACAGATGAATTTGGATCTCCCATTCTGCCTTTGAAGTTTCTGTTTGTAGAGGATATGCTTGTTTCCCCTTCAGACAATACTCCCATATGTCCTCCTAAGCATGGTCCGCAGCCAGGGTTCAATACCATAGCTCCAGCATCTAAGAATGTTTTTATGTATCCTAAATCCATAGCTTTTTGATAGATTTCCTTTGAAGCAGGAATTATGATTAATCTAACGTCATCATGAACCTGTTTTCCTTCAAGGACTGCTGCTGCTTGTGCAAGGTCAGATAATCTTCCATTTGTACAGGAACCTATAAAACCTTGGTCAATATGGGTTCCAGCAACTTGTGATAATGGCTTTACATTGTCTACATCATTTGGACAGGCTATTTGTGCTTCCATATCATTGACATTAAACAGGAATTCCTTTTCATAGACTGAATCTGCATCAGACTTGAAGATATTCAATTGGTCTTCTGTTTTGCCGGTTCTTTCGCAAATGTAATTAATGGTATCCCTATTAGGTTCCATTATTCCGTTTTTGGCACCCATTTCTATTGCCATGTTTGTCATGGTCATTCTGCTTTCAACATCTAAATTGTCAATGGTTTCCCCACAGAACTCTGCAGTCTTATAGGTAGCTCCAGCTATTCCAATCTCGCCAATGATATTTAAAATCAAATCCTTTGATATGATTCCAGGATTCAATTTTCCTTCAACTTCTATCTTGAATGATTCAGGAACCATAAACCATGTTTTTCCAGTGGCATAGACCATAGCCAAGTCTGTAGCACCCATTCCTGTTGAAAATGCTCCAAATGCTCCATATGTACAAGTATGTGAATCTGCGCCAACTATAACCTTTCCAGGTTCAACATGTCCCTTTTCAGGAAGCACTTGATGGCAGATTCCTTCTCCATGAGTGTAATAATTTTTAATTCCTTGGGTTTTAATGAAATTTCTTGCCACCTTTTGAAACTCTGCAGATCCTATTGTATTTGCAGGTATGTTATGGTCAAAAACAATTACTATCTTTTCATTGTCCCAGATCTTATCGCTTATTTTTTCAAAGGTTTTTATTGCAGGAGGTGAAGTTCCATCATGTGACATAGCTAAATCAACGTCAATTTCTATTATTTCTCCAGGACTAACTTCATGCCCTGCCTTTTGAGATAATATTTTTTCTGAAATGTTCAAATTTAATCTCCTAAAAATTCAATCATTGTCTTTAATTTAATTTTATCTATTTTTATAATTTAATTCATTAGATTTATAAACTTATTTATAAAAATTTCAATTCATTAAAGATTTTTTAAAATAGTTTCCATTTATTGGTGTTTAAAGTTTATTAAAAAAATTCAAATTCATTAATTTTTAAAGATTTTCTATATTGGTTTTCTATTTATTTGTGTTGAAAGTTTATTATAAAAATTCAAATTCATTAAAGTTAAAAATTTATTTTTAAATAATTTCTATCATTATAGTTTAAAATCAGTATTAATGAAAAATAGTTTTTTTTTAAATAATTTCTATCATTATAGTTTAAAATCATATTAAAAAATAGTTTTTGCCAAGAATTAAATATAAAATAAAAAAAGAAATAAATGTTGATTTTATAAATCAACATAATTTGAATCAATGCTTCTTACAATGTCCTTAAATACATTATCGTCAATGTATTTTCCTTCTTCTCTGCTTTCCTTTACCTTTTTAACGATTTCACAGAGCTGATCATTGGTTACTTTGAATCCACATTCGTCAAGCTTTGCCTTAACTGCTCTGCAGCCTGAATGTTTTCCTAAAACCAATTGTCTTTTTTGACCAACAAGTTCAGGTAAGTATGGCTCATAGGTAAGAGGCTCTTCAATAACTGCATCAACATGAATTCCAGATTCGTGTCTGAATACGTTTTTACCTACAATAGCCTTATTGTATGGAATTTCCAATCCTGTTTTCTTAGAGACTAATTCAGATAGCTCTTGGATGTATTTGGTCTTGAATCCAAGGTCTTTTCCGTACAATAATTTCAATGACATTATTAACTCTTCAAGGGAAGCGTTTCCTGCTCTTTCGCCAATACCATTTACTGTGGTTGAAACAGCGCTTCCTCCTGCAAGCAATCCATAAATTGAGTTTATTACAGCCATTCCAAAGTCATTGTGACAGTGCATAGCTATTTCAACATTAGTGACTTTCTTAAGTTCCTTAATCAGGAATGTGATTCCTTGAGGAGTGATTGCTCCAACAGTATCTGCAATATGCACCCTATCTGCACCATAGCTTTCCGCTTTGGAGTAGACTCTTTTTAAAAAGTCCAAATCGGTTCTGGTTGCATCTTCTGCTGAAAATGCTACAAACAATCCATGGTCTTTAGCATATTCAATTGATTTCATGCAGATATTCAATGCTTCCTGTCTTTTGATATGCATCTTATGTTCCAAATGAATATCGGAAGTTCCCATAAAAGTGATTATTCCATCAACATCACAGTCAAGGGCTCTGTCAATATCTCCTTTTTTGGTTCTTGTCAAACAGATAATCTCAGCATCCAATCCTTCATTAGCTATTGCCTTAACTGTATTGGTTTCCCTACTGGATACAATAGGAAATCCTGCTTCGATTTGATGGATTCTTAATTGATCAAGTTTTCTTGCAATTTCCAATTTGTCTTCTTGTGAAAAACAGACTCCTGGAGTTTGTTCTCCATCTCTTAAAGTAGTATCATAAATTGTAATATTTTTAGGGAATTTGTATTCCTCTTCCTTGTTGAAAGGACTTGTATAATATTGCATTTTTTTCTCAACTCTTTGTCTTCTGTTAAAGTATAGTTTTGTATAGTTTTTCTATAGTTTTTTAATTTTATCTCTTTAGTTTAAAATTAATATAATAAGTTTTGTATTTCTTTTTTATAAACTTTTGTATATTTATCTAATTCCATTGGATTAAAATCAATGATATTTGTTATTAATTTAAATGACTATTTGTCCAGTTTTTCCAATAATTCTAAATAAGAAGTTCTTTCAAAGCCATCGGTAATTCCTAATTTTTCAAATAATTCAAAAATGCTTTCTTGTGCCTTGCTATAATCTGCACCGTCATCTAAACTGATTTCTATTTCCATGTATGGATCCAATCCATGAACATTGTCCAAGCTTATTTCATAGTTTTCCAACTTGTAATATTCCCTGTCTTTAATGACTGTTCTTACTTCATTGAATCCTAAGAATTCAAATATTTTGCTGCATTTGTCCGCATCTTCAATTTCCATTTCCACTTCTTGTCTAGTCTTGCTTTTCTTATCTATCTTTGGGCCTTTGTAGGTTATGAATAAGTTATGCTTTTCATCGGATTTTGTTTCCCTTATTCTCAATGCCTCATCAGTTTGGGCAAAGTCCCTTACTGGACTATTGAAATATCTGTCCTCTTGATGTTCTGTTTTGACTTTAGTTGCATTAATTTCATCAAGCCTTTCTCTCATTTCATCGAAGCTGTTGATTTTAGCTTTCACTTCTACCTCTATCATGTTTTTAGTCTCACTTGCATTTATGTAAAAATTCTTTATAATTTTTAATTCAATTGTATATTTGTTTTAAATACCTTTATAAATGGTTGTGTTCAAAAATTATTAATACTAATTTGCTAAAAATTATTATCATTTATATGGTTTATAAGCATTAACTTTATATACTATATAAATGATATATTTTATTAGTAAAAATTTTAATAAAAAAATTATTAATTTTAACTGTTTTTATTGTCAATTTTTTTTTATTTGTCAAAACTAAAGTTATATTAATTTTTTAAAATATTTACTTACTTTTTTTTTTAAATAATTTGGAGGTAATAAATTGACCGATGTTGATATAAAAATAGAGAACATTGTTGCTTCTGCAAGCATTGGTAAGGATATTGTACTCACTGATGTTGCTCAAGCATTAGAAGGTGTCGATTTTAACAAAGAACAGTTCCCTGGATTAGTTTTTAAACTTCAAGATCCTAAGACTGCTGCTTTAATTTTCAGTTCCGGTAAACTCGTATGTACTGGCGCTAAATCTATCGACGACTCAAAGTTAGCTATTAAAAAAACCGTCGATCTTATGAGAACTATTGATACAGAAATTCCTCATGAGTTTGATATTAAAATTCAAAACATTGTTGCTTCTGCAAATTTACAATCAACATTAAATTTAGAAGCAGTTGCTTTGGAATTGGAAAACACTGAATATGAACCGGAACAATTCCCTGGTTTAGTATATCGTTTATCTGATCCTAAAGTTGTATTATTATTATTCGGTTCCGGAAAAGTTGTTTGTACCGGTGCTAAAACCAAAAAAGATGCTAGGTTAGGTGTGGAAAACGCAAAAGCAAGACTTAGCGAATTGGACTTAATATAATTGGTGATATATTGATTAAACTTGTAGTATTTGACTTAGATAATGTTATTATTGATGGTGAGGGTATAGATGAGATTGGAAAATTAGTAAATATTGAAGATCAAATTGCAGCAATCACCGAGCAAGCTATGCAAGGTGAAATCGACTTCGAAACATCCATTAAGAAAAGAGTAGGACTTCTTAAAGGAGCTTCTACTGAAGATATTAAAACATTAGCTAAAGAAATGCCTTTAATGAAGGGTGCTGAAGAAACAATTTCCACTTTAAAGGAAAATGGTTTTGATGTAGCAATTATAAGTGGTAGCTTTGATATTATCGCTGATACTATTAAGGAAAAACTTAATGTGGATAATGTATTCACTAATTCATTAGTTGAGAAAGACGGGGTCTTGACTGGTGAAGTAACAGGACCATTAGTGTCTGGTTCAAAATTAGATGTTCTGTCTAAATACATTGAAGAAGTAGGATATTCATTAGATGAATGTGTTGCTGTTGGAGATGGGGCTAATGATATTTCTATGATTGAATCTGCAGGATATGGGATTGCTTTTAATGCTAAACCTGCTTTAAAAGAAAATGCAGACATTATTGTAGAAACCCGTGACTTAACTGACGTTTTAAATGTCGTTATCAATTTAAACTCTGAAAACACTGAAGGAGATGCTGACGTGGATAAAGAAGTTGCTGTAGAAACTGAAGTAGTTGAAACTACTGATGTAGTTGTTGAAAACCAAGAAGAAGAACAAGTTGCAGATGCAACTGAAGAAGTAGTTGAAGAAACCGAAGAAGTAGAAGACGTTGTTGGAGCTGAAGAGGCTGAAGAGGAAGTAGTTGAAGAAGATGCTGCTGAGGAAGAAGCTGAGGAAGCTGAAGAGGAAGCTGCTGAGGAAGAAGCTGAGGAAGAAGCAGAAGCTACTGAAGATGCTGCTGAAGAAGCTAAACCTAAAAAATCTAAAAAGAAAAACACTCTTCCTGAACCTGATTTCGAATTAGCTGACACCATTGAAGGTGTAAGAGCTCAAAAAGATGAAAGAGAAGAGCTTATTGCTCAAGCAGAGAAGCTAAAGAACAACGTAAAATACGTGATGAATTAAATTCTGAATTAAAAGAAAACTTAGCTAAAGCTATTGAGTTCAGAGATCAACGTAATGAGATCAACAAACAAGTTGAGGAAAACAAAAAAGCACGTAATAAAGTTAACGAAGAGATTAAAAATCTCGAATGGTCTTCTGGTAAAAAAGATAAGGTTAGAATCGAAGTTGAAATCAAAAAGATTGACAAAATCATTGAAACCAGAGTTTTAGACATTAAGAAAGAAAATCAACTTGTTAAAAATGCAAATGACTTAAGAAAAGAACTTGCAGAAATCAAAGAAGACGACAAAGTCAAAGAAGAAGTTGCTGAACTCAAGAAACAATCTGAAGAATACCATGCTAAAGTGGTAGAGCTTTCAGAACAAGCACAAGAAGCTCACGAACAAATGCTTTCTTACTTCAGAAAAACTGATGAAATCAGAACTGCTGCTGATGAAGCACACAAATTATTCATCCAAGCAAGAAAGAATGCTTCTGCAAAACATGAAGAATTTAAAATGGTTTTAAGTGAAATTCATGTAATCAATAAAAAATTAGGAAGCAACAAAAACAGAAAACGCAGATCTGATAAATCTAGCGGTTCTTCAAGCAATAAGAAAAATCGTGAAGAAAAAGAAAGAGCTGAAAGTATCTTTGATAAATTCAAAAACGGTAAAAAATTATCTACCGAAGAGCTTTTACTCTTGCAAAAATACGATATTAATTAATTAAATTATATTTAATTAATTTTTTTCTTTTTTTCTTTTCAAACTTTTTTAGAAGTTTGATCTAAATATTTTCTTTTTTATTTTTTGTTTAATTATTTTTTTATTTTACTTTTTTTATTATTTTTAATTATATTTTGTTTTAAATTATTTTGATTCTTTTATTATTTTTAATAATTTTATTGTTCTCATATTTTTTAATCATTTATTTATATTAGTTATAATATTTATTGCCATATAGGGGATGCATAATCACATAACTTTTCATTTATTAACACTTGATGCAAATATTGAATATATGTCTAATTTAAATCATATGAAAAGTTTGAAATTATAAAATTATTAAAGCAAAAAACAATTAAAAGGCATAAAATAATTACTGGTTTTAAGAAATTTGAAAAAAGATGGCTAGTATTGGCTAGGTTTGTAATAAAATATTAAGTGATTTGGTTGTTATAAGTTAAAAAAATTAAAAAAAAAGATTTTAGCCCTAATTTTTCAATTAGAGCATTTTTTACAATGATTAGTTGATAACATATTCATCCATCTTTAAATTCATGGATACCATGTCACGTTTTAAGAGCACTTTTTTGTAGCTGTCTCCGTATTTACCAAGTTTTATTCTATGGATAATATCTTTAGCTGTTGCACTGCTTATTTCTAAGTGATTACAGATTCCATCGAGAGTATAGGAACCATACATTTTATAGATTAAATTAGCTGTTGGGTCTATTTGAATTTCTTTGATTTCTAAATCTGCAATATCTTGAATTTGTGTTGGGGCCATGTCATACTCTATTGCAATTTTTAGAGTTGAATGTCCTGCTTTGTAAAGACTAATGATCTCTTGGTATGCAGTATTAACAGCATTGATTTCTTCATCTGAGAGGTTTCCATAACTATGTTTGGTAAATACATCCATTATTGATATATATAATGGATTTGGGGAATTATCTATGAATTTGCAAGTATTTTCATTAAGATTATCATGGTAATTTACTGCATGGGAATTTTTTTCTTTGTTGTTTGAGAAAGTACAATTTTCTAGGGAATTGTTATCATTATAATTGATACAGTTATTATTGTTTTGTGTTTTTTCGCTAGTTTGGTTTGTGTTTATTGCTTCCTCGAGGAGTTTTGCTATTTCCTTTTCAAAGTTGGGATGTCCTTCGTGTCTATAGATTGGCTCTTTTGATTGGTTATAAGCTGAATCCTTTTTTGGGATATATATACTTACATTTTCCTTTATCGTCAGAGCTTATGTTTATGCTATCAGTTTGTATGGATGATTCATCATTGGTTATCATATCATCAAAATGACATCCGTCTATTGATTCTGCATAATTTGCATTGTAAGCATCAGCGGATGCTGCTACTGCACTTGCTCCTAAAAGAGCGATCATTATTAAACATAATGTTAAAATTATTTTTTTCATTTTTCACACTCATTTATATAATTTTATAAAATTAAGTAGTTGTATATCCGAGGACATATATAAAATATTCCGAGTGTAAGTGCTTACTTACATATTATTTTTTGAAATAGAGCCTGTCCAAAAGTTATATTTTTTAATCATTTTTTTAATATGCGTTATAATGTTTATTGCCATATGGTGGATGCATAATCGCATAACTTTTCATTTATTAACACTTGATGCAAATATTGAATATATGGTTAATTTAAATCATATGAAAAGTTTGAAATTATAAAATTATTAACGCAAAAAACAATTAAAAGGCATAAATTAATAACTGATTTTAAGAAATTTGAAAAAAGATGGCTCGTATGGGTAGGTTTGCAATAAAAGAATAAGTGATTTTAGTAAATTGGAAAAATATATTTGGAATATGGTGATCAAAATCGGTGTTTTTTTAGGGTTTTGAAAATTTGGATTTAGAATGGATTAATTAAAAGTAGTGTTTTTTTTAGGATTTTGAAAATTTGGATTTAGAATATATAATAAATTGGAAAAAAATAGATTTTGAATAAAAATTAGAAAAAATATAAAATTAAAAAAAATAGAAAATTAGAAAATTAGAAAAAATTGAAATCACGATAATTGTTTTTTTCGTGAAGAGCTTCGATTCCTATCATTAACATTTTGTAAGTGACTGCAGGAAGGGTATGTTCGTTAGTTTCTACGGTTCCATTACGCATTTGTTTCATTATATCTTCAATCATATTTTCAGATGTAATGTAATGGCATTTTTTGTATACTTCGTTTACAATGATTACAGTGTCTTCGTAGGTGTGTTTCATGTAAACTTCAATTATAAATTCGTAAGTGTCGTAACGTGGACCGTTTGGGTCTTGGGTTAATGGAGTGAATATTTTTTTGTTCAATGAGGTATAAAATCTGTCGATTTCACTTTGAAGAGCTTCTTTCTTTTCTTTGGTTACGTATATTCCTTTTTTATTTTTAGGATAGAACATGTAATCGTTTTCTTCTTCTACTGTGGTGTTGGAGTCAGAAGAACTTACGATGTCTTTAACTTCAACGTCTTCAGTTACGAGATCATCGGTTTCAATGATTTTTGCATCTGGGGAAGTGGAATCGTCAATTTCAACTTCAGCTTCAACTTCGTTTATATCTTCGGAAATGGAATCGATTTCCATTGCATCAACATCATCAACAACGATAGCGCCGTCATCTGCAACGGCACTGGTTACATCTGCTGCTGAAGCTGTTGCGACAGCAGCTAATAATACAAATAAAGTCATAAATAAAAGAACTATTTTTTTCATTTTTAATCACCTTTTGATTTGATGTGACTTAATCACAGAAACTTTTTTGTTAGTTAATCACAGTAACTTTTTTGTGTGTAGTTAATCACAGTAACTTTTTTGTGTGTAGTTAATCACAATTAATCATAGTATATTGGGGGTCATATATAAAGTTTTTCGAATGCAAGTGGTTGATTGCATCTTATTTTTAAAAAATAAGGATAATTAATCGTTTATAGTCTAATTAAAGGATTTTAAATCATAATATTTTTTGATTAAGTGGTGTTGGTGAGTAAAAATAGGGATAATCTTTTTTAATGGATTTTAAAAAATGGGTTTTGTTTGTTAATACTAAAACAATAGGGAATTTTTGCTTAAATTTTTGTGAAGCATTGAATGAATTAATTTAATTCATACAAATTTTTGAATAAAAATGATAAATTCATACAATGTACTGAATAAAACAATGCTTGAAAATTTGCAATTCAGGCATAAGAAATCATAAAAATGTATAATTGCAATTCATGTATAGAAATCATAAATATATATAATAGATAAATCTAATTTTATTATAATTAAAGAGAAAATATTTTATGAGACATGTTATAATATATTATGAGATGTTATAAGATGTTATGAACTGTATGGTATATTTTAGAAACATTTTATGAGACATTTTTGAAACATGTTATTAAATAATAATTATTTTTAATAGAGATGATATTATGGCAGATAATGATAATAATTCTAATGATGAAAAGAAGGAAGAGAAAATAGAGGTTTGCTATACTTGTGGCAAGGAATTTGATATGAACAGCGATGAAGGCGCTCATTATCACTATGGCGAATATCCAATGTGTGGCTACTGCTCTAATTTCTATGGATTTTATAAGGAAGATCTTATGGATAAGGAATAATTTATTTTTTTTCACTTTTTTCGGACAATCTGATTTTGCATAAATAAATTTTTATTTTATTTTTATTAATTTTATTAATTTATTTAATTTATAATTATATAATTTTATTTTTTTATTAATTTTATATTTTAATTCATTTTTTCAGTTTTATTATTTTGTCAATTTTATAATTTTATAATTTTATTAATTTCATTTAAAATTCTATTTTTTTAACAGTTTCCTATTTTTTTAAAGTTTAGTAAAATTTTCAATTATCTTTTAATTTTTCACTTTAAATTAAATTTTATTTTCAAATTTTAATATTGATTTAGTCTTGAAATTCCAATTTTTTCAAATCGAAAATATTAAATATGATTGTTGAGTATAAAGTATTTATAATTTTAAATAACTTTTAAAATTTCAATTTTTTCAATTTATTTGTTAGATTTTATAAAAACTATTTTTATAGAATTCTATTTTTATATAAAACATATAATTTTATTAATATATTAATTAATAATTTTTTTAAGTTTTATTATTCTTATTTAACAATTTTTATTATTTGTGATAAATATGCATGAAGTGATTATTTCAGAAAAACCAAAATCTGCTGAGAAGATAGCAAAGGCTCTTTCTTCAAAAGCCCAAAAAAAGAAATATGGTAGGAAAATCAATTATTGGGAATTTGAAGAAAACGGTAAAAAGACCACTGTTTTATCTGCAGTAGGTCACCTTTACTCTTTAACATCTGCTAGCTCAAGAGACAGATTAGGTTTTGATTTAACATGGGTTCCAGCATATGAAGTTGAAAAGAACAGCGGCTATGTTAGAGATTATGTTTATGCAATTAAAAAGCTCTCTAAAGGTGCAGATAAATTTGTTCATGCTTGCGATTACGATGTGGAAGGTACATTAATCGGATACAATGCCTTGAAATATGCTTGCGGAAATAATGCAGAGGCAAAGGCATCCCGTATGAAGTTTTCCACTTTGACCAAAAAGGATATTGTAGATGCATATGACCATATGATTGACATTGACCCTCACCAGGTTGACAGTGGAATTGCAAGGCATATGCTTGACTATTACTTTGGTATGAACATTTCATCAGCTTTAATGGATGCAGTCAGATCCGCTAGCTATAAGCGCATAAGCTTGTCTGCTGGACGTGTTCAAACTCCTACCCTATCAATTTTAGTGGATAGGGAAAAGGAAATTGCATCATTTGTTCCTGAACCTTATTGGCAAATCAAGGCAAAATCCGATTTTGACATTATAGCAAATCATGTTGAAGATAAGATCTTCGATAAGGAAAGAGCTCAAAAGATATTTGATGAATGTCAAGGTGCTGATGCAACTGTTACAGATGTCAACATCAAGGAAACCATTAGGAAGCCACCTATTCCATTCAATTTAGGTGGATTGCAATCTGAAGCACATACAGTCTTTGGATTCTCTCCTAAAAGGACTCAAGTTGCAGCTCAGAACCTTTATGTTGGAGGATACACTTCCTATCCACGTACATCATCCCAAAAGCTTCCTGAATCATTAGGATTTAAGGAAATCTTTGCAGGTCTTCTTAAGGATGAAGAGTTTAAGAAACATATTGTTGACTTGCCTTCCAAACTAAAGCCTAATGAAGGTAAAAAGGAAGATGCAGCACACCCAGCTATTCACCCAACTGGTGTATTGCCATCTAACCTATCTCCTGATGAGGCAAAGATCTATCGTTTGATTGTATACAGGTTCATAAGCGTTTTCAGTGAAAATTCAAAATTGGAAACCATGAAGGTAAATCTAAATGTGAACAATGAGGAATTTGTATTTTCAAGAAAAAGAGTTTCCCATGAAGGATGGTTAAAGCATTATCCATTTAAAAAACAGGAAGCTGATGAGTTCCCTCCACTTAAGAAAGGGGATTTCCTAAAGATTCATGAAATTCTTTCAGAGGAAAAGGAAACCAAACCTCCTGCAAGATACAATGAAGCTTCCCTTATTAAGGAATTGGAAAAAAGGGATCTTGGAACAAAAGCTACCCGTGCAGACATTATTACTAAATTATATGATAGGAAATTCATTGACGGCAAGAAGATTGAAGTAAAGCCATTAGGAATTCATATAATCGATACCTTAAAGCAATATTGTAAGAACTTAACCAGCGAAGAGTTAACTCGTGAATTTGAAAAGGAACTTGACTGCTTATCTGCAGATAAGATTACCAAAGAGGAGATTCTTGCCAATGGTGAAAAAGAGGTAAGGTCAATCCTTAAGGATATCGATCAAAATCAAAA
This sequence comes from uncultured Methanobrevibacter sp., assembly GCF_902769175.1. Classification (GTDB taxonomy): domain Archaea; phylum Methanobacteriota; class Methanobacteria; order Methanobacteriales; family Methanobacteriaceae; genus Methanobrevibacter. The sequence continues at coordinate 677 of NZ_CACXNW010000042.1, read as the reverse complement.
GGAAATCGGTACAAAGCTTTATGAATCCTATCAGGAATCCAATATCATTGGTGACTGTAGCTGTGGAGGAAAATTGCTTAAGAAATATTCCAAAAGAAACAAGCAGTATTTCATTGGATGTTCAAAATTCCCTAAATGCAGAAACACCTATTCCTTGCCAAAAGGTGCCAATATCTTGAAATCTACTTGTCCAACCTGTGGATTGCCTATGATTTCAGTTAAGAAGAAAGGTCAAAAAGGACGTGAACGCATGTGCCTTGATCCAAATTGTGGTAAAGAGGTAAGTAAAAGAAGAGCTCCTGAAGTTGTTGGCCAATGCCCTGAATGTGGCAGAGACTTATTGAAACGTCATGGTAGATTTGGTGAATTTATAGGATGCAGTGGTTTCCCACAATGCAGATTCACTTGCCAAATAAAAGATTTGGATAAAATTGGAAAAGAAGAAACTGAATCTCAAAAGGAAACAGCTAAATAGATGGAAAAGAAGAGGCTGAATCTCAAAAGGAAACAGCTAAATAGATTTTAAAGTGAATTTAAATAATTTTATTTAATTATTTTTCACTTTCTTTTTTTATTTTTTTGAGAGGGTGTCACAAATTTTGAAAAAAAATCAAATTCATGATCCCAATTTTTTTTTTTAATTTTTTCCAAAATCCAAAAAATTCTTTTTATTTTTT
>NZ_CACXNW010000041.1 GCF_902769175.1 uncultured Methanobrevibacter sp. | reverse complement strand
CTCTAACCCTCGTGACTTAGGTCCTAAATACCCAAGAAGACCAGAAGATATATTCAGAAGAACCGTAAGAGGTATGTTACCTATGAAAAAAGCAAAAGGAAAAACTGCTTTTAAAGGATTCAAAGCATTTGTAGGTGTACCTGAAGAGTATGCAGATGCTGAACTCATAACCATGCCTGAAGCTGAATATAACGACATTAAAAAAGGAATGGAATTAGGAGAAATCTCTAAACTTTTAGGAGCTAAATTCGAATAGATATCATTCGATTTGCTTTTAATCTTTAGAAATATTCTAATTAAGGATTATTATACGAATTATATTAAATAAGGGAGTAATTGTTATGAAAGTTGTTCATACTAGCGGTAAGCGTAAAACAGCTATTGCAAGAGGTACTGTAAGAGAAGGTACCGGTAAAGTAAGAATTAATAAAGTTCCTTTAGAACTTTATTCTCCAGAGCTTGCACGTTTAAAATTAACCGAACCATTAGAATTAGCTGGAGACGTTGTAAACAATGTAGACATCTCTATCAATGTTAATGGTGGAGGAGTTATGGGCCAAGCTGAAGCTGCACGTATGGTAATTGCAAAAGGTTTAGTTCAATGGACTCAAGACATGGACTTAAAAGAGATTTACACTCAATACGACAGAACCATGTTAGTAGGAGACCCAAGACGTTCCGAACCTAAAAAATACGGTGGTCCTGGAGCTAGAGCTCGTAAACAAAAAAGTTACAGGTAATTTCATTTATATTCAAAGTTTTACATTTCCAATGGATTCATGATTGGTATTGGATCTCTCATAAGTTTTGGTACTTGATTGGCATAGAATCTCTTATTGGTTTTGGTACTTGATGGCATTGAATCTCTTATGGTTTTTGGTTGATTAGTATTGAAATCTATCGGTTGGTTTTGGTATTAGTTAACATAGGATCTCTTATGGTTTTTGGTTGATTAGTACTGGAAACTTCTTGGTTGATTTTGCTTGATTAGTACTGGAAATCCATTGATTGGTTTTGATATTGGTTGGGAATCATTGGATTATGTAAAATTTATCAAATTCTCTGTAAGTATTTTCCTATCTTTATTTTTTTTAATTTAAGATTGGAGAAAGTTGTAAAATTTAATTAATTCATTTCATGATTTGATTTTCATAATCTGTAATTATAACTGATTATGAAAAGATCATTATGAAATATTGTTTATATAAAAAGGAAATGATGATTATATGATACCTATACGATGTATAAGTTGTGGAAAACCCGTTTCTATGGTGAAGAGTCAAAAGATATTTTGGATGATATGGGTATTACAAGATATTGTTGTAGAAGAATGTTAATTTCTCATGTTGAAACTTGGGAATAATCTTATCCTTTTTCATTTTATATTTTTTTATTTTTGGGATTATGATTAAACACGATTTGATTGAAAGTGGTTATTTTCAAAGACATGAGGATTCATTAGCTATTAATAGTTTATACTATTGATTATTTTTTAATAATTAGGAGTTAAATAATGGCTGCAAATAAAAACAATACAAAAAAATTAACAAGATTCGAAAAAGCTAGAGTTTTAGGTGCAAGAGCTATTCAGCTTTCAATGGGTGCTAAACCAATGGACCATAAGGAAGTTGAAAAATTCATTAAAAGCTCAAAGTCTCTTGATCCTATTGATATAGCTACAAAAGAACTTGAATTAGGTATTTTACCTTTAAACGTTAGACACAAAGAATAAATTTTTTATTCTTTTCTCTATTCTTTTTTAAAAAAAGAATAAGTTGGCTAAACTTAAAATAGCAAAATCTTATTAAGATATTTTATTAAATATTCTTGATAATTAAGTATTTAAATAATAAAAAACTTAATATTATTATAAATAAATTATTAAAAGTATTTTATTTAGATTTTAAATCATATAATTTATTTGAATTTATTTATTTCTTTAAATTAAGAATATCATATGCAATCTATAAATCAACCTTCTAGTTTTTTTATGATTAAATATAATCCATTATAGATTTTATGGTAAGACGAATTGAAGGATTCCTTGAATCTCATTGGCAAATGTTAATTATTGATTAATTAATTGATTAGTCGATATTAGGTCTGAATTAGTCTAATTGTCTGGAAAGTCAGTAGTCTAATGGTCGATATTTCTAATGTTGATGATATTGGTTAAGATTAGTCTAAATTATATATTGTGCAATTCATAAGTCTTATTTATAGGAAAACTAGCTATTGCATATCTTAATAATATCTGCATAAACTAGAATAATTGGGATTGAAATTTAATTTTGGTTTGAATTGTTCTTAAAGCTTTGAGGTGTTATTTTGGATAGCGTAATCGAAGATGTTCGTGTTAGAAAAATTTTAGACAGCAGAGGAAATCCTACTGTTGAAGTAGATATAATTACTTGGAACGGATTTGGAAGAGCTGTAGCTCCTAGCGGTGCAAGCACAGGTTCCAGAGAAGTGGTTTCTTTACCTGATGGAGGAATTAGTCAAGTGATTTCTGAAGTTGAGGATTTGATTTCCTCTGAACTTATTGGTATGGCTGCTGAGGACATTGAAGATATTGATGAAATTCTTAAGGAAAATTGATGGAACCGATAATTTATCTGCAATTGGAGGAAATACCACTGTAGCTGTTTCTATGGCTGCAGCAAAAGCAGCAGCAATGAGTTATAGTTTACCTCTCTATAATTTCTTAGGAGGTAATTTCGTTAAGGAAATACCTTATCCTTTAGGTAATATGATGAATGGAGGTGCACATGCAGGTTCCAATGCACCAGATATTCAGGAGTTTTTAGTTGTTCCTGTTGGAGCAAATGATATAACAGAAGCGGTTTTTGCTAATGTTGAAGTTCATAAGAGATTAAGGGAACTCATATCTAAAAAAGACCCTAATTTTACCGGTGGAAAAGGAGATGAAGGCGGATGGATTCCAAACATTTCAAACGATCAAGCTTTAGAGATTCAGGCTCAAGCTTGTGAGGAAGTTGGTGATGAGCTTGGCTTTATAATCAAGCCTGGTTTGGATATGGCATCATCTGAATTCTGGAACGAGGAAGAAGAAAAGTATGTCTATGGTCAAGATGGTCTTAAAAGAGATACTGGAGACCAAGTTGATTATGTAAAGGACTTGATTGATACTTATCATATGTTTTATGTTGAGGACCCATTTGATGAAAGGGACTTTGATGGATTTGCAGATTTGACTGCAAAGGTAGGCAATAAATGCCGCATCTGCGGTGATGACTTATTTGTTACCAATAGCGAGCTATTGGCTAATGGAATCGAAAAGCAAGCTGCAAATGCAATCATCATCAAGCCTAACCAAATAGGTACTTTAACAGACACTTATGCGACTGTTAGATTAGCTAAGGAAAATAATATAATGCCTATTGTTTCTCATAGGTCTGGAGAAACCTGTGATGATACAATTGCTCATTTGGCAATTGCATTTGGTGCTCCTATGATAAAAACCGGTGCAATAGGTGGAGAAAGAATAGCTAAGCTAAATGAACTCATTAGGATTGAAGAGGAAATGTCCAATCCTAGAATGGCAAATCTATTCTAGTTGAACAAATCCCTATTAAAATAGTTGATTTGTTCTATTTGGATTGTTTTTCAATTTAAGTTCCAATAAATCATTATTAAAAGTAAATTTGAGCGAGTTTACTTTAATAAGTAGTTAAATTTATAAACTATTAAACTAAATCTTTTTAATAGTGCTAAAAATTTAAGATTAATTAAATAGGTAATTTGTTAATAAACTTTAATTAAATAGGACTTTTTATTTATCAAGTTTATTAATTAAATTATTAATTAATAAAAAAATTTTAGAAGAAAATGGTGTAAAAATGTCAACTGTTATTATTGATGCAAGCAAATGTGAAAAATCTTTTCCTTAGACGGAGACAAAATCGTAACTGATCATGAAGACGAATGTACTTTATGTGAAGTATGTGTCGACATGTGTCCTAACGACTGCATTACAATCAAAGATGAATAAATTTGTTGATTTCGAGACAAGAATTTCAAATAATCTCCAATAGGATTTTATTTGAATTCTTATCTTATTTTTTAATAATTTAATTAAGAATAAAATGGTTTTTAGAAATTACTAAAAATTATAAATTACTAAGAATTGTTAAAATTATATTGATTTAAATAAACTAAAAATTTTATATTATATGGTGATAAAGTGTCAGATTTATTAATCCCTTTAGAAAAGTATTTAGCTGCTGGTTTACACATTGGTACCCAACAAAAAACTAGTGACATGGAAAAATACATTTTTCGGTTCGTAAAACTGATGAAAGAATCAGAGCTGTTGCTAAATTCTTAGCAAAATACGACCCAGATGACATTTTAGTAGTAGCTACCCGTCAATACGGTCAAGCTCCTGTTAAAAAATTCGGTGAAGTAACTGGCTGTAAAACCATTCCTGGTAGATTCATCCCAGGTACATTAACCAACCCACAATACGCTAAATTCATTGAACCTAAAGTTATTGTTGTAACTGACCCAAGATCCGACTCTCAAGCAATTTTAGAATCCAAACAAAACGGTATTCCTGTAGTAGGTTTATGCGATTCTGAAAACTTACTTGCTAACGTAGATATTTGTGTTCCATCTAACAACAAAGGTAGAAAAGCTATTGCTTTAATCTACTGGTTACTTGCAAGACAAATCTTAAGAGAAAGAGGCATTCTTGGCGAAGACGAAGATTTAGACTTAGAATCTTCTGACTTTGAATTAAAATTCTAAGGCCAGTTTTCCGCTCTTTCGAGTGCAAAACCTGGATTAAAATTCTTTCCACTAGTTGGAAGGAATTTTCTTTAATTATTTTACTTTTTTTAAACTTTTTAAGTTCTATTTTTATCTATTTTATCTATTCTTATCGATTTTTCAAAATTATTTTACTTTTTTTTTTAAACTTTTTAAGTTCTATTTTTATCTATTTTTCAATTTTTATCTATTTTATCTATTCTTATCGATTTTTCAAATTATTTTCTGTTTTCACTTTTTTAAAATAAATTTTTATATTAAATGAATTAAATCTATATTTAATTAAAGATTAATTATTATGAAAAATTAAAAATGGGTGAAAATATGATTAGAGAACCTGCAGTTGCCGGAGCATTTTATGAAAGTAATGTTAAATACTTAAGAGAATCAATTGAGGATTGTTTTAAACATAGATTAGGTCCTGGAGAAGTGCCTAAACTCTCTAGAATCAATAAGGAAAAGAAGGTAAATGCAATTATGGTCCCACACGCAGGTTATGTCTATTCTGGCCCAACTGCAGCTCATGCCTACTCAAAGCTGGTTCAAGACGGATTTCCAGAAACCTTTGTAATTCTTTGCCCTAACCATACAGGATATGGAGCAGATGTTTCAGTATACAATGAAGGATCTTGGGTAGTTCCTAATGGTGTTTGTGAAGTGGACAATGAACTTGCAAATGAAATAATAAAAAACTCTAATTTTGCTAAAGCTGATTTTAATGCACACTTAAAGGAACATAGCTGTGAAGTTCAGCTTCCATTTTTAAAATACTTTGACAGCAACTTCAATATAGTTCCGATTTGCATGATGGGCCAGTCTGTTGAAGCATCAGTTGATTTGGCAAATTCCATCTATGAAGCTAGCCAAAATATAGGAAGAAAAATCACTTTGATTGATAGTACTGATTTATCTCATTTTAAGTCTCAAGAAAAGACCATTGAACATGACAACCTTGTGTTTAATGAAGTCTTCAATGTAAATACTGAAGGTGTTTATCAAGTTGTCAAAAAAGAACAAATCACTATGGATATGGTCCAACTATGGCAAGTATGGAATTTTCTAAAAAATTAGGTCAGAAAAACTTTGAGCTTTTGCAGCATTCAACAAGTGGTGACATAACTTTGGATTATGCATCTGTTGTAGGATATGGTTCTGGTGTATGGTATTAGATTTTTTCAATTGTTTTTTCATAAAAGATGAGTTAATGAAAAAAATCAATTTCTAAAAAAAAGTTTGTGGTATCTGGCGATTAAATATGAAAAATTTCAATAAATACAGTTTGCATTGCCTAACAGCATATTCTATCTTGTTATTAGTCATTGGAGTGATAATGTGGAATAGCCTTGCTGTAATTCAAAAAATAATCATAATTGCAACATGTATCGTAACATTGCATGAATGGGAAGAACAGCGTTTTCCGGGAGGATTTTTTGACGTGATGTTTGGGATATGGCAAATAGACCTTTCAAATATAGACCTTCATGACATGTATGCTAAACCGGATATTTTCATTTTTGCAATAACTTTTTTAGCATTAATTTTTCCAAATGCTCTATTTTTATCCTGTGCAGTATTGCTTCTTGGAGTATTTGAAGGTTTTATACATATAATGGGAATTAAACTTGCAAAACTGGAAAAGCCTTACACTCCTGGAATGATTACAGGGGAATTTTTTGCTGTATTTTCTATTTTATGCATTATTTTTCTTATTGAATCTGGAATAACTGTTCTTATGGACTGGATTTTCGGATTTATTTGGCTATTCGTAACATTTTTGATTATGGAGTTCTTTGTTTGGAGAACTGCAGGCATAAATCCTAAAGAGTTTCCAAGTAAGGCAAGATCTGTAATTTTTAATAAAGATTAAAGTTTTAGATTTTTAACTTTTTTTTTTTTTTTTATCTGTTATAATTCTTAATTTTTTATTATTTTTGTCGATTGAGTCACTAATTTTCTAATTTTTTATTATTTTTGTCGATTGAGTTATTAATTTTCTATTTTTCCCTGTTTTTGTCAATTGCAGTTTAGAAAACCTTATTTTTTATCAATTCTAAAAAGACAAATATCTTAAACAAACTATTAATGAATTTTAATATTTTTAATTTAAATCCAATTTTATCAAATAATATTGTACAATATAAAAAAATATGGAAAAATTATTATGTGCGTAAATTAAATTATAATAATGTGATATCATGGTAAATTGTATGATGATACATGAAATGATTAGAGTCTTTGACCTTGAACGTTCATTGAAGTTTTATGATGAAGCATTGGGGATGAAAGAGAATAGGAGAGTGGATAAGCCTGAAGGCAAATTCACATTGGTCTATTTGACTGATGGCCAATCCCCTTTTGAATTGGAGCTTACTTATAATTATGACCCTGAAGTCCCTTATGAAATAGGTACAGGATACGGACATCTTGCTGTTCTTGTAGCAGATATTGAAGCAGTTAGAGAAGAGCATATCAATGCAGGATACGAAGTATGTCCTTTAAAAAGCTTATATGAAGATGGAAGTGAAAAATACTATTTCCTAACTGATCCGGATGGATATAAAATAGAAGTTATGGAAAGGAATTAAAAAAGCAATTTTTAATTGTTTTTGTTTTTTTTTTTTTTTTTTTTTTTATTTTGTGAATTTATTTTATTTTTAATCTTTATTTATTACTTTTTTGAATAATCCATAACTTTATAATTGTTTTTTAGAAAAAATAATCTTTTTTGAACAATTCATAACTTTATAATTGTTTTTTAGAAAAAATAATCTTTTTTGAACAATTTCTTACTTTATAATTGTTTTTTAGAAAAAATTATCTTTTTTGCATTTTCTTCTTTTTTTTAATAATTTTATCATTATTTATTTTCTTTAAAAACCTTAATACTATTTTTTTATTTAAAATGCAAGCAAGTGCTTGCTTGCGGAAAATCATTTATATTCCCAATTAATAATTTAAGAATATTGATGTCAAATTTATGGGGATGTTTTAATGTTATTTTCTTAATTGCTTGTATATTTATTATTGTTATGTTTTATTTAGTTCCTTTAATTACTGTTGATTTAAACCAAGAGGATGACAATAATAAGATAACAATTAGAATTTATCACACTCATATTTCTAAGCATTAATTAATCTTCTTTCTAGTATTTTCTAATGCTTTTTTAAAATGTGGTGTTAGCAAATTCTGCTTAGATTTAAAGGCTGTTAATTTAATCAAGATTCCCAAGCAATCAATTATATACATCAAAGGTGTAATCATGAAAATTTCAAGGTTAAAGTTTGCTTGTATATTTATTATTGTTATGTTTTGTTTGGCTCCTTTAAGCGCTATTGATTTAAACCAAGATGATAACAATAATAAATATATCAATCAAAATGATAATGAAAGGGATATGGCAGTTGAAGATGCCAATATCAGTATAAGTGATGATGAAAGCGAAGCAATAGGAAATGATGAAAGCAAAAGAGTTATGGATGATGAGAGCAATAGTGCAGGAAATGATGAAGTTCTAAATCTCAATAAGAGTAAAATATAAATTAAAAACAGCACAGAAAACCTCTCTGAAGGAAGAAAACAACCTAATATAAGAATGCATATTGAAGATATTGAAGAAGGCGAAGTTCCTGTTCTTGAGGTATTTGTTGATGAAAAATTAAATTGTTTTGACCTTCCAGCATATTGTCCTGATTTTTCTAGTATTTTTAAATATTATGAATTTGACATTCATCAAGGTTATGGGGAGTGTTATCTCAATCAGGAAAAATTTTTGGAACCTGGCAATTATACTGTGACAATTGATTATCCTGGAACCAATCTTTATTATCCACAGAAAGTTTCTACAACATTTGAAGTAAATGTAATGGAAAATGATCCTAATTTAGAGATAAATGTTGATGACATCAATGTAGGGGAACAGGTAACTGCTTCTATCACTGCACATAAAAAACTAAATGGCACTGTTTATGTTAAGTTAGATGGTTACACCTCTGAGTATCCTGTCATGATGAAGGATGGTCATGCCCAATTCTCATTTAGTGATACTTTGGAAGAAGGGAATTATACCGCTTCTGTTCGCTATGATGGTGACGATAGATTCAATGCAGATGAAAATTCCACAACATTTGAAGTGAAAAAATTCACTCCAACAATGTACGCGTATGCGAAGGACATTGGAACCGGTGAAAGCCCAATCATTAACCTCCAGACATCCTTTAAAGAACCAGCCAAGGTTAAGGTCCAATTATCAAAGGATAATGAGATTATCACAATCAACGAAGTTCAAGTGACTAATACACAAACCATTCAAATGCATGAAAAAATGGATGCCGGTACTTATGATGTTAAGGTTGTATTTGAAGGAAACAAAACACATCATTCTGCTGAAGCTACTACAAGTTTTAATGTTAATCAAAAAGCTCCAGTTGATCCTAATTTAAGGGTTAAGGTGAATGATATCACTAAAGGTGAGAAAGCGGTTGCTGTTATCAGCGCTAACAATAGCTTGAATGGTAAAGTTGAACTTAAGTTGAATGGTTTTGATGCTGTTTATCCTGTACATGTTTTCTCTGGTTCAGCTACTTTTACCATTGATGAAGATTTGGCTCCTGGTGATTACCGTGCAACAGTAAGCTATGCAGGTGATGACACTTTTAAACAGGCTGAAAATTCCACCACCTTTAAGGTCAATAAAAAAGTTCAAGCTGATCCTAACTTAAGCATTAAAGTTAATGATATTTATGAAGATGAGAAGGCTGTTGCTGTTATCAGCACTAACAATACTTTAAATGGTGAGGCTAAAGTTTACTTAAACAACTCCAATGCTGTTTATCCTGTAAGCATTGTTGATGGTTCTGGTAGCGTTACCATTGATGAGGATTTGGCTGTTGGCGAGTATCTTGTCACTGTTAACTTTGCTGGTGATGATACCTTTAAAGAGGCTAATAATTCCACTACTTTCAAAGTGAATAAGAAGGAACCGAATTTAGTTGATCCTAACTTGAGCATTAAGGTGAAGAATATCACTGAAGGAGATAAAGCAATTGTTGATATCAGTGCTAATAGGACTTTCACTGGTAAAGTTCAAGTCAAATTAAATGATTCCCGTACTGTTTACAATGTAATTGTGCTTGCAGGTAAGGGTAGGATTATGATTGATAGGGATTTAGCTCATGGTGAGTATCTTGCTACTGTCAGCTTTGCAGGTGACGATAAATTTAAGGCAAGTACCGAATCTGTTGCTTTTTAAGTGTATCCTAAGGATTTGATTGACCCTAATTTGAAGATTTCATCTAAAAACATTTATCCGGGTCAAGAGGAAATCATTACAGTGACTACAAATGCATCATTTACCGGCAAGGTCATTGTAAATCTTGCCAATAAAAACTATGTTGTGAAGGTAACTAACGGTAAGGGAACCTTGAATGTTTTAGGTCTTAAGGTTGGAAAATACACTGCTAAGGCAACACTCCAGCAAACAGAATTCTTTAAGGCAAGTACCAAATCAACCAACTTTGAAGTTAAAGAAGCAAAGCATTTTAATATGCAAAAGCCAAAACCTTTAAAATAATTTAAAAAGGAGTTTAATCAAATCAACTCTTTTTTATTTTTTTTATTTTTTAACGTTATGATTTTATTATTTTAATTTAATATTCTTATTTTACAAATTAATGATTTTTATTTATTTAATTTAATATTCTTATTTTACAAATTAATGATTTTTATTATTTTAATTTAATATTCTTATTTTACAAATTAATGATTTTTATTAATTTATTATTTTCATATATTCTATTGGATGATTTATGGTTTCACATCAATGTAAAAATTTATTTATAATAAAAGTCAAATATTATTATATCATTTGGTTTAAATTTTTTTTGGGCTGGTAGCTCAGATGGTAGATCGTCGCCTTGGCATGGCGGAGGCCCCGGGTTCAAATCCCGGTCAGTCCACTTTTTTACTATTTTTTTATTTTCTATTTTTTTTATAATTTTATTTTATTCTTTTAATTTTGTTGAGGATTTTTTGCCCAATTTTCACAGCTGTCATCCTGTTTAATTAGCTTTTCATGGTATCTGCAAAAGAATTGGGTGCATAAATCCAAATCAAATTCCAAATATTTGCAGGTGTAACATTCCTTTTCTTTTATCTTTTCCATATTCATACTATGGCTTTTATAATAAACATTCTTTTCCTTTCCTTTTTTCCCAATTTTTCCATATTTTTTACATTTATCCTCATTTTTCCTTTATATTTTTTCCATTTCATCGCATAGTTTTTATACTATTTAATATAAATCTATAAATATATTATAATTTTTTAGAAAGTTTTATAAAATGTTAAAACTAAATTTAGCATTTTAAAACCATAAATTAGTACTTATAAACCAATAATTTTAGTACGTTAAACAAAAATTAGTACTTATAAATCGATAATTTTAGTATGTAAAAACAAAAATTAGTATTTTAAAACCAATCATTGGATTAATTAAAAAAAATAGGGAGAATTATTAGATGAGACATATATCAGTAGCTTCTGCACCAGGAAAAACAATCCTTTTCGGTGAGCATTCTGTAGTTTATGATGAGCCGGCAATTGCAGGGGCAGTTAATAAAAGGGCAGTTGTAAGTCTGCGCAAGTCTGAAAATAAGTACTCCACATTAAAGTCTAATGATTTAGGTTTTGAGGTTAGGATGGATACTCGCAGAGGAACTTATACATTGATAAGAGGCAAGCCAGGAATTATCCGTTATATACTCAATGCTATGGGCAAATTCCATGACCACAGTCCTATAGATATGGATCTTTCACTTAATTTGCCTATTGGCTCTGGTTTAGGTTCTTCAGCTGCTGTAACAGTAGCAACAATTGCTGCATTGCATCATTTCCATGGAGTGGAATTCAATAAGGAAACCCTTGCACATGAAGCCCATGGTGTAGAGGAAGATGTTCAAGGAATAGCAAGTCCTTTAGACACTTTAATAAGCACATACGGTGGATTGATTTACTTATCCCGTGAAAAAAAGATTGTTCGCTTTGAAAAGGCTTTAGATGCTCCATTTGTTGTAGGCTTTACAAATAAGTATGGAAACACTGCAAAAATGGTTAAGAATGTAAAGACATTAAAGGAGAATTATCCTGAATTAGTGGATCCAATCATTTCTACAATGGGAAAGATTGCAAATGAGGCAAGAGTTGCAATCATAAAGAATGATGTTGACAGAATGGCTGAATTGATGAATTTGAATCAAGGTTTGCTTGACTCTTTAGGTGTAAATACCTTTGAATTGTCTAGAATGATTTACACTGCTCGTGACAATGGAGCACTTGCTTCTAAAATCACTGGATCAGGTGGCGGTGGAAGCATAATCTCATTATGCAGAGAAGACAATGTTGATGAGGTTGCAGATGCAATTGATGTAGAGGATAGGACAATTAAAATCAAATTCTCTCAAGATGGAGTTTTAGTAAATAGAAGAGCTCCTCCTTTGCCTTAAGATTTTTTAATCAAATTTATTATTTCAATTTTTTATATTTATTTATTTACTGTTCTTATTTATAGTGTGATTTTATGATTATTTTAAAAATTGGTGGAAGCATATTAACTGAAAAGGATTCAGCAGAGCCTAAAGTGGATTATGACAATTTAAATAGAATTGCTGAAGAGATTAGACAATCATTATACGCTGAGGAAATCAGCAATGATTTGATAGATGGCCTTATCATTGTTCATGGAGCCGGTTCATTTGGACATCCTCCAGCTAAGAAGTATCAGATTGGAGAGCCATTTGAAATGAAGGATTATCTTGAAAAGAGAATAGGATTTGCTGAAGTTCAGAATGAGGTTAAGAAGCTTAATTCAATCATATGCCAATCTTTGATTGAGCATGGAATACCATGTATTGCAATTCCTCCATCATCATTCATAACCTCTCACAATAAGAGAATCTATGATTTTGACTTGAATCTATTGAAAACATACATTAGAGAGGGATTTATACCTGTTTTATTTGGAGATGTTGTAATAGATGATGAAGTTAAGATAGCTGTTATCTCTGGAGATCAAGTCCTTCAATACATTGCCAAATTCCTAAAGTCAGATAGGATAGTTCTTGGAACGGATGTTGCTGGAGTTTATACCAAAAACCCTAAGACACATGATGATGCAGTTCACATTGATGAGGTAAACTCCATTGAAGACATTAAGTTTTTGGAATCCACTACCAATGTTGATGTAACTGGTGGAATGGTAGGTAAGGTAAAAGAGCTATTGGATTTAGCTGATTATGGCATTGCATCTGAGATAATCAATGCAAATGAAGAAGGAGTAATAGCAAAGGCTTTACAAGGCAAAAAAGTAAATGGAACTAAGATCTGCAGAAAATAATTAATTATTTTTCTTAATTTTTGAAAAAATCCATAGGAAATGATATTCCATTTTTCATTTTTATTTTCCTATTTTTTATCTTTAATATTTCATTTCTCTATTAATGTTTTTCTTAAAATAACTCTATTTTTACCCAATATTTAAATATAATGAAATTTAAAAATATAAATAGTTGAAATATATGGCATTTTCCATATATTTTGAATTTAAAAATTTAAAATTAATATTTTATTATTAATGTGATGCTTTTAATATTTTTAAATTCATTCGGGACCTAATTAAACACGTAAGATATAATTGATTTAACTTTAAAAAAGGGATTGTTAAATTGATTTTTCTTTTAAAATTCTATTTAAGAATTATTGATAATATAATATTTCATAAATTATGCATTGATGGCATATCAGATATATTTATAAAGATTTACTATCTTTAAACCGTTTTTTAGACTATTTTGAAAGTTTTGAATAGTGTATGCCTTAGAATTTTTTTATCTTTTTTTAGGTTCGGATGATTGAATATTTTTTCATATTAATTTTATCTTATTATGCTTATTATAATTATAAACGTGAAAAAATGATTTCAGATAGAAAATTAGAACATTTATTAATTTGCAAAAATTATGATGTCAATTACAAGGATAAAACTACAGGCTTTGAAGATATAGAATTGATTCATAGAGCATTGCCTGAAGTTCATAAGGAAGAAATTGATATTTCAACAGAGGTTTTTGGCAAGAAATTAGAATCTCCCTTATTCATTACAGCTATTACCGGAGGACATCCTGCTGCAAAGGAAATCAATATGGAATTGGCTACAATTGCAGAAGATAAACAAATTGGTTTAGGTTTAGGTAGTCAAAGAGCCGCTATTGTCAATCCAGAATTAAGAGACACTTATGATGTTGTAAGGGAATATGCTCCATCTGCACTTGTTTTAGGTAATATTGGAGCACCTCAATCTGATTTAGCAGAAAAAGCTGTTGAAATATTAGACAGTGATATTTTAGCAATTCATTTAAATCCTTTACAGGAAGCTATTCAGCCTGAAGGAGATGTTGATGCAAGAGGATATATAGATTCAATAGCAGAAATTTGCAAAAGCGTTAAGGTTCCTGTTATGGCAAAGGAAACAGGTACAGGGATTTCTGCAGAAGATGCAAAAACTCTTGAAAAGGCAGGTGTCAGTTTCATTGATATTGAAGGAGCTGGAGGAACCAGCTGGGCAGCTGTTGAAACTTACCGTGCAGATGATAGATATATGGGAGAACTGTTCTGGGATTGGGGAATCCCAACTGCAGTAAGCACTGCAGAAGTGGTTAATTCAGTTGATCTTCCAGTGATATCTTCTGGAGGCATTCGTTCAGGGCTTGATGCTGCAAAAGCTATTGCCCTTGGTGCAGATGCTGTAGGTATGGCATTGCCAGCATTAAAGGGAGCTTATGAAGGACAAAATGCATTAGCTGAAATGGTGGAAAGATTTAATGAATCATTAAGAATAGCAATGTTTTTAGTTGGAGCTTCCAATATTGAAGAGTTAAAAAGCTCAAGCCTCGTAATCAAAGGAGAAACTAAGGATTGGCTTGAAGCAAGAGGCTTTGATACAAAAGCTTATGCTAGAAGATAAGTTCTATTTTTTAATTTAAGAAACTAATTCTTATATTTTAATTTAGGGGTCTAACTCTTATGTTTTAATTTAGAAGCTATTTCTTATATTTTAATTTAGGGGTCTAACTCTTATGTTTTAATTTAGGAGCTATTTCTTATATTTTAATTTAGGGGTCTAACTCTTATGTTTTAATTTAGAAGCTGATTTTAATTTAAGGGCTTAACTCTTATTTTTTATATTTTAGAATAGATTATGATTATTTTTTAATAATAAAAATTCACACTTATTAATTTACGGAAAATAACAAAAAGGAGGATATAAATGACTGTAGAAGTTATTGCAATAGGTGGATATGAAGAAGTAGGAAAGAATATGACTGCAGTTAAGGTAGGAGAATATGTTGTCATATTTGATATGGGTATTCACTTAGATAGGATTAGTATCCACGAGGATACAGATATAGACAGAATGCATAGTTTAGATTTAATTGAAAGGGGAATTATTCCTGATGATACCATAATGAAGGATGTAGACGGAGAGGTAAAGGGAATTGTATTTTCACACGGTCACTTGGACCACATAGGTGCAGTTGCCAAATTGGCTCACAGATATGACGCTCCAATCATCGGAACTCCATATACTACTGCATTGATTGAAAAGCAAATTAAAGGAGAACGTAAATTTAAGGTAAACAATCCAATCAGACCTCTTAATCCTGGAAGCAAGATTAAATTGTCTAAGGACGTTACCTTGGAATTTGTTCAGTCCACTCACAGTATTCCTCAAGCTGTATTCCCTGTATTGCACACCAATGAAGGAATTATCGTATATGCATTGGACTTTAAGTTTGACAATCACCAAAAGGTATCCCCACCACCTGATTACAATAGGCTTAGGGAATTAGGAAGAAAAGGAGTTTTGGCCCTCATTGTAGAAACTACAAATGCAATTAACTACACTGAAACCAGAACATATTCTGAAAAGGTTGCAAGAATTGTATTGGAAGACTTGATGAGAGAGCCTTTAAAAGCTAAGGAAGGTATGATTGTCACCACTTTCTCATCTCACATTGAAAGGATTCAAACCATTGCAGATATTGCAAAGGGCAGCGATAGGGAAATATTATTGCTTGGACGTTCTATGGAAAGGTTCTGTGGAATCGCTCAAAACTTGGGAATATTGAAATTGCCTAAGAACGCATATGTTTATGGATCTCCAAAGGCAGTAAACAAGGCTCTTATGAAAGCTGAAGATGATAGGGACAAGTATTTATTGGTCACTACAGGACACCAAGGTGAACCTGATGCATTGCTTCCAAGAATAGCAAGTGGAAGAACTCCATTCAATGTTAAAAGAGGAGATAATGTTATATTTTCAGCACCTATCATTCCAAATCCAACCAATGCTGCAAACAGACACATTCTTGAGTCTAAATTAAAATCAAATGGTGCAAGAATCTATGCAAATGCTCACGTTTCAGGACACGCAGGTCGTGAAGACCATAGGGATTTCCTAAGAATGCTCTGTCCTAAGCATATCATACCTGCTCACGGTGAATTGAACATGTTGGTAGCTTATGGGGAGCTTGCAGAAGAGGAAGGATACAGAATTGGAAACAATATCCATATTTTAAGGAATGCTCAAGCTCAAGTGTTTAATGGCCATTAATTCAAACTTTTAGAAAAGTTTGATCAAAATATTTTCACTTGGTCTTGATAAAATAAGGGTTTTATTAAAGATCAAACTTTTAGAAAAAGTTTGATTAAAATATTTTCACTAGGTTATTTGTGTTAAATAAAATCTTTGTTTAATTATTAACTTGAGTTTAAAACTTTTTAATTAACCCATTCAACTGTTTGACTTTATAATAAATGAATTTCTTTAAAAAAATTAATAAAATTTAAATAATAATTAAATAACTATTTAATAAAGTTTAAATAAATATTATACTGAAAATAAATTCAATTTAATTTATTAACTTTATTCTTAATTTATTGTTATTTTAAGAGGGAGAAAAAAAATGTCTGACGTTACTGATGTCTTAAAACAATATTCAATAGATGTTGTAAAAACCATTGAAGAAAATCTCGGAGTAATTGAACCACAGGATTTGCAGGATGCTTGTCTTTACTTAACTAAAGCTGGTGGAAAAATGCTTAGGCCAGCTCTTACTTTAATTTCTGCAGAAGCAGTTGGAGGAAATAAGGAAGATGCCTTAAAAACTGCTGCTGCCTTAGAGCTTATTCATACATTTTCACTTATCCATGATGACATCATGGATGATGACGACATGAGAAGGGGAATGCCTTCCGTACATAAGGTATGGGATGAACCTTTAGCTATTTTAGCTGGAGACACCTTATTCTCAAAAGCATTTGAAATGGGCATTGATTCCAAAGAGGAAAATGCAAACCATGAACATGTTGCAAATGCATTGGCTGTTGTTGCAGATGCTTGTGTAAAAATCTGTGAAGGTCAAGCTTCTGACATGAGCTTTGAAGGAAACTTTGATGTTAAGGAAGATGAATACTCTGAAATGATTTTCAAGAAAACAGGTGCATTGATTGCAGCTGCCACTAAAGCAGGAGCTATTATGGGTGGAGCCGATGATGAAACCGTTAATGCATTATATGAATATGGTAGAATGATTGGTACTGCTTTCCAAATCCAAGATGACTACTTAGATGTAATCAGTGATGAAAAGGATTTAGGAAAACCTGTTGGAAGTGACATCGCTAAAGGCAAAATGACTCTTATGGTTGTAAAGGCATTAGCTGAATCTGAAGGTGAAGATCACGAAAGATTACTTGAAATCTTAAAAGAAGAGAATTCTTCACAAGAGAATGTACAGGAAGCAATTGATTTATTCAATAAATATGGTTCCATTGAATATGCTCACAATCTCGCATTAGAAAACGTTGATGGAGCTAAGAAAGTACTCGAAATATTACCTGACTCTGAAGCTAAACAAATGCTTATCGCTTTAGCAGATTTCGTAATTGCTCGTTCATCTTAAATTCTTAGAATTTTCTAATTCTTTTTTCTATTTTTTTATTTTTCTTAATTTTTTTATTATTTTTATTTTCTTATTTGTATTGATTTTTTTATTTTTCTTAGTTTTTTTATTATTTTTATTTTATTGTTTTGCATTGATTTTTTTTATTTTTCTTAGTTTTTTTATTATTTTTATTTTATTGTTTTGCATTGATTTTTTTTATTTTTCTTAATTTTTTTATTATTTTTATTTTCTTATTTGCATCGATTTTCGTATTTTCATTATTTTCATTATTTTTCATCAATTTTTATCTATTTTCTAACTTTTTTGCATTTTTTTTTAAGTTAAGTTTATAAATAATTTCATTTAAATTAATAAATATATAAAAGGATTTAACTTTTCATATAATTTTTATGGAGATGTTTTAAGTGGATTTAAGGCGTTTATTACTTGTTGCTTTAGTTATTGTCGTTGTTTTGTCCTGTTCCTTCTTTTTATTAAACTTTGATGAAACTGTTCATTACAGCAGGGTTGAACTTTCAAGCACATCCAGCATTGAAATGCCTGTAAGTGATCAAGTCAGCAATACCACTATCAATGGGGGAATTCATGTTATAAATGATACCAAACATGATTTGACTTTGATGTTTTTCAATAGTGAACAAGGCAATCAGGTTGCTGCAGTTGAATTGGAATATATACGCAATGAATTTATGGCACATTCAGTTCAGGAAACAATTGGAAATGAAACCGTTTGGCATAATGAAGAAAATGGCACATATATGGCTTTCATTGGTAACTATGTCACACACGACAATATTTTGATAATTTGTAAGGATCCTGAAATATTGGAGCATATGATTTCTTCTGCAAGATATCAATACTTTAATGAAGATGCTAACAGCACTGAAACCTATCAAGGAGAGAATGTAACTGCTGCAGATGCAAACAATACTGGTATTGACAGCACAGGCTCTAATAGTGGAGCTATGTTCAATCCAAATTCAAATGGAACTCAGTCAAATTCATCATCAGCAACTGTCCCTGATGGATATTACTGGTCTGGTCAGGACAATGACTACATTAGGGAGTACGATGATGCAAATGATCTTCACCATATTGATCGTATGAATGGGCCTAATGAAGCTATTGACACTAAAAACAATAAGCATTATACAAACGGTGTGGAAGATACAGATGCTTATAATCAAGATTTTAATTAAAATTAATTAAAATCTTTTATTTTTTTATTATTTCTTTAATTTTTATTCTAATCTTTTTTTTTACTATTTTCACTGTTTTCTTATCTGATTTGCAATGATTTTTTGCCATCTTTTTCTATTTTTTCCTTTTTATTTTAATATTGTCATATAATTTAAGTCAAGTGTCATTAAGTTTTAGAACGAAAACTTTATATATAACTTAGTTCATATTACTAATTGTGATTAGAAAAAAAACTTAGTTAATTTGAAAAGCTTATTTTTTTCAATCATTAAAAAACATTAATTGGAACTTGAAAAGGGTTTTCATTAATGGGATTGGTGTAATGTTAGCCTCCCTGTTTGATTATTTCATTGTTTCAACTCCTGTATTCATTTAGCACTTCGTTCGTTGTTTTGTTTCTACCATCTCAAATTCTGACAAAGCACCGATCCTTAATGATTGATTAAAATAAGTTTCATCATTAATTCTAATCTCGATGAATTTATAAAAAAAGATTGAATTTGAAAACTTAATTCTAATCTCGATGAATTTATAAAAAAGATTGAATTTGAAAAATGATTATGGTGATTCAAGATCTGGTGATTATTATCTATTAATTTGTTTGCAAGTAAAAAAATCCAAAAAGTAAATTAGCAAGCCATGTAATATGGGGTGATTATATTTTAGGGTTTGAATAAGAATTGGGGTGATTCTTATTCTTAATCTAAATATATTGATTCATTGTCATGGGAATATGATTTGGGGGTGAGTTGTATTCCTTTATTCATTTAGGATAAGAACTGGGGGTGATTCTTATTCTTTAATCATGGTTTATTGTCATAGGGATATGATTTGGGGGTGAGTTGTATTCCTTTATTCTTATGGGATAAGAACTGGGGGTGATTCTTATTCTATGTATGAAAAGATATTCAAGGGGATTATCTTTTCTTTTTCATCTCTAATTCTTCTTTTTCATTTTCATTGTTTAAATGATCCTGCTGTTTTTATCCTATTTTTTTAAAATTTTTATAAATTATGCCCTTAAGTTTAAGAACAAGTAATTACAAAATATATTTTAGAAGGAAATTAATCATTGATTTTTAATTTTTAATATTGCGGTGAGTATATGATAAAAGAATATAAGTTTGGCGACATTGCAGAAATCTTTACTGGAATCAGAGTTAAACGTTATCAAAAAGGACATTTGGAAGAAAAGGTAATGCTTAAAAAGATATATGAAGACAGTTCTAAAATTGATACGGATAAGGTAAATGTTTCTGATGATATAAATCCTAAATTCTACTCTAGAAAAAATGATATTGTTATTTTGCTTGCAGGATCTACTGTCAGCAAGCTTGAAGTAGAGGAAATACTCATTCCAATGTATTATGCAGTTGTAAGAGTCAAGGAAGGATTTGATGTTGATTTCATATTCCATCTTTTAAAAAGTGATATTTTCCCAAAGGAATTGCATAAGATTCAGGAAGGAACCACATTAAAGATTTTAAAAACCACTCACCTAAAGGAAATCAGATTGCCTGTTCCTGATTATGAAACTCAAAGGAAATATGGCAAATTATTTAATTTAATGGATAAGCGCATTAATTTAAACTTGGAATTAGTGGATATAGAAAGACAGAATGAAAAGATGATTATGAAAAATCTATTAGACGAACTGACTTAATTATATTATTTTTATAAAATTATTGGGGTTATGATATGGCAAATTTTTTAGGGCGCCAATTATGGTCTATTTATGAGGATTTAAAGAGGGAAAAGAAAATCGGTTTTTTAACTGATGACGAATTTCAAAAGTATTTTTTAGGTTTTATCTCTTACAAGTATTTGTCTGAAAAAGTAGAGGCATACGTTAATAAAAAAATAAAATGGGATTATATTGATTTTGAAGATGCCTATAATGAGGATATTTATAAAAATAACTTAATGGAAAATTCAATAAGGGATTTAGGATACTTTTTAAAGCCAGACCTTTTATTTAGAAATGTTGTCTCTTCTAAAAATTATGGAAATATCATTATTGAGGAATTGGAAAAGGCCTTCAATGAAATCAGTGAGTCCTCTCGTGGAAGGGCTAGTGAAGAGGATTTCTTAAATTTATTTGAAGGAGTGGACTTGAATGCATCTCAATTAGGAAAAACCTTAGAGGATAAGAATAGAGTTGTTTTTAATATATTGGATGCTCTTTCTTCAGTTCATTTTGATTTAAGCAAGCCTAATCTGAATAATACTCTTCTTCATCGGTCTGCTATTGAAAACAGCAAATATGCTAAAACTCCTCATCATAGCTATGATTTAAAAAGGTCTCGTTTAGCCAACAAGTCTAATTTGCCTCCTCACCATTTCAGAAAGAGTAATATGGATGCTGAGTTTAATCAATTAAGAGAGCTCAATAGTATTGAAGCAGAATACTTAAGGGCTAAAAAGAGCTTAAGTGTTGAAGCAGACGCCTTAATGTTTGAAAAGAGCTTAATTATTGAACCTAAGGTTGATGCTGATATTGATAGAGATTTTTATGATGATTATGGAAATGATTTTGAGGATGAAGACCCAGATTATGAAGAGTACATTGATGATATTATTGGAAATGGATTTGAATATTTATTAAGCGAATTTTCACTGAATTCATCTAATTCTCTTGATTATTATACTCCTAAGGATGTTTCAAGATTAATTGCAAGGTTGATAGCTTCTCAAAAAGATCATATATTTTCTGTTTATGATCCTTGTTGTGGTTCCGCTTCATTGCTTATAGAAGTTTACAAAGAGTTAACCTGCAATTTCATTTGTGGTCAAGAGATTAATGCATCATTCTATAATATTGCAAGGGAAAATATGATTCTCCACAACATTCATTATAATGATTTTGACATTAAGCAGGGAGATACTTTGGAACAGCCTCAACACTTGAATTACACATTTGATGCAGTTGTAAGTGAAATCCCATTCAATTCCAAATGGACTGATGATAAGGCATATCTTGATGATGTAAGATTTATGGATTATAAAATGATTGCTCCTCGCACAAAAGCGGATTACGCTTTCATTCAGCATATGCTATATCATTTGGATGATGATGGAATCATGATTGTTGTTGTTCCTCATGGTGTTTTATTCAGATCTGCTGCTGAAGGAGCTATTAGGAAGCAAATCATCAAAAACAATTATTTGGATGCTGTCATTGGCCTTCCAGCAAACATGTTTTATAGTACCAATATTCCTACCTGTCTAATGATATTTAAGAAAAATAGGATATATGATGATGTTTTATTCATTGATGCTTCCCGCAAATTCAATTATTTTAAGCTAATCAACAATTTCAGGGAAGAGGATATTGATATAATAGTTGATATTTACAAAAATAGGGTGGAAGTGGATAAGCATTCCCTTACAGCTGAAAAGGATGAAATTTATTCCTATAGGGCAAGTATTGAGGATATTGAAAAGAATGATTTTAATTTAAACATTCCTCGTTATGTAGACACTTATCCTGAACCTAAAAAAATAAATGCTGATGAATTAATAAAAGAGCATCAATCAAAAATAGAGGAAATTAAGGAAGTTACTTCAGAAATTAAAAAAGTTTGCAGGGAATTGGATATTGAAGATAATTTGTTTGAATAGTTTTTTTTGGTTTCTTTAAGCTATTAGACATGTTTGAATATCCTTTTTTAATTTCTTTAATCTTTTATCTTTTTTTCAAGAAATCCAATCAAAACATTCAAACTAAAATAATTAATTTTTGAATATATTACAGTAATTTTGATAAAAAAAGCAAAACATTGAATATTATCAAAAATTTAACAAAAGTTATTTATAAAATATCTATATATAATTAAGTCTATGTATGATAAAATTGATTTAGTTAGCTCTCCTAAAAAATCCTTTTGGAAATTGACAATTCCAATTTTAGGTTTTATGATTTTTGATGCACTTTACGGTTTAGTTGATATGTTTTGGGTTTCAAAGCTATCTGCTCAAGGATTTTATGCTGTAAGTGTAACTGCTCCCTTATTTGTCTTGATTTGTTCATTTGGGATTCTATAGGTCAGGGAACTAATTCTATAATGTCCCGGTTTATTGGGTTTGGTGATTATGAAGGTTCATACAACTCAATAATACATGGATTAGTTGTTATCGGCATTATATGGGTTATATGTTTGATAAGCATATTCTTTTTAAATGAAATTTTCGTTTTGATGAAAATAAGGGAATCCTTAGATTTGGTAGTTTTATATATTATGCCCTTATTGGCCTGTTCTGTCGTGTTGTTATTAGAGAATTATTTTGCTGAGACACTACAAGCGGAAGGGGACTCAAAAACACCTAAATTTGTAATGATTGGAGCAAATATCCTAAATTTAGTTTTGGATCCTATTTTCATTTTTACATTTGGCATGGGTGTTTTCGGTGCAGCAGTTGCTACCATTCTCGCTACCTTAATATCTGTCATAGTAACGTTTTATTGGTACTATTCCCAAAGGACTAAGGTTCCATTAAGCTTAAAATATTTTAAAAACAGTCCTAAAATATATTATGAAATCTTAAAAGTCGCTATTCCTAATTTCTTTGACAATGCATTATGGTGTCTTTACGCAGTGTTCCTAAATGGAATATTGATTGAGGAGTTAGGTACAAAGGGTATCGTCCTTTATGCAACATCAATTAAAATAAAAGATTTGCTTATAGCTCCAGTAAAAGGATACGGTAGAGGGTTAATGAGTGTTACAGGTCACTTGTTCGGTGCGAAGGAAGTTGGAAAGTTAAAGCAGATGTATAAATATGTGCTTAAGATATCACTTTTAACCTCAATTGTAATTTCAATCATCTTTATTTATATGAGGGATTTTATCTATAATGCTTTCAGCATTCTGGATATGGAACCTTCAGTTTTTGTCATTACTGTCTTGGAGTATTCATACTTTTAAGTATTCCTATATCTATCATATCCTCTAAAATGTTGGATGGATTTGGTAAAAGTTATTATTCCCTTGTACTAACACTTTTAAAAATGGCTCTTGAAGTATATATGATTCTATCAATAAGGCCTTACCTTCCTTTTTGGTTTCTCCATAATAATTGCTATTGCATTTAATGAAGTCTTGCAAGCGATATTAAATTTAATTATATTGTTCTTACTCCTCTGGCATTTTGAATCAAAGGATAAGGAAGATTTAAATGTAGTTTGATTGATTGTATTGCAATACTTATGTTATAAGTTAAAGAATCAAGATCTTAGTTGTAGAATTAGAATTTTTGCCCATCTTTGTATGTTTTTTTTTTTTTTTTTTTTTTTTTTTTTTTTTTTTTTTTTTTATTTGTAGAATTAGAAGTTTTGCCCATCTTTGTATGGGTTATTCCTTTTTTGTAGAATTAGAAGTTTTTCCCATTCCTTGTTTATGGGCATTTTCATTTTTTTTATTTTTTTCTAAATTATTTCTTTTCAAATGCTCTCGGATTAGTTGTTTATATTAATATATTCATATTATTATCAAGGAACATTGGCTTTTGGTGAAAAGCATTCATCTAATGATGATCATTTCATTGGAAGTTAAGATGTTCTTTATAGGAAAATACTTAAAACTTCGAATTTTAAATCAAAGATATATTTTCTGGATATTTTCAAATATTTGGATTATATTTCTTGATTTTAATTCTTTGTTTTTTTGCTTATTTTTTTTAAAAATTTATTTCTAGTCCTGATTTTAATTATTTGTTCATTCTCTTATTGTTTTTAAAATTCATTTAAACAGTTTAATAATGATTTACAGATTTTCATTAAACAGTTTATTTTTATAACATTGTTTTATTATAAAATTTTTAAATATTCTTAAATCTATTTTTAAGACTTTATTTTGCATTTTATTCATTGTTAATTATTATTTCAATTGTTGAGTAATAAATATTCTATTTTTTTAGTTTATGCTATTTCAAAGTACTTAAAATTTATTTTATTTCTTTTTCAATGGTTATAAAAAAATTTTAATTTTTATCATTGCTTGTTAATGATAGCAAAGTATTTATATGTCTTGATTCTATATATATAATCATAGAATTTTTAACTATACTTTTAGAATATTCTTTTAACATATCACCCCCTTTACATTAGTTTCTAGTTTTCTTTTTTGGTATAGTTATTAATTCAAGTTTAGATGCTTAGATTTTTATAATCTAAGTTTCTAAACTAAAATATAATTCAATCTTTTTTTAATATTATTTATTTATCAATTTATTAGGTGAAAAAATGAGTAAAGTTTATATTTTTGGTCATAAAAGTCCGGATACTGACTCAATAACTTCAAGTCTTGTAATGGCTGATTTAGAAACCAAATTAGGTAATGATGTAGTTGCATGTAGATTAGGAGCTCTCAACAAAGAAACAGAGTTTGTCTTAAATCATTTTGATATTGAAGCTCCAGAATTAATTGAAAAAGTAGAAGATGATGCAGAAGTAATTCTTGTAGACCACAACAGTCCAAGCGAATCTGCAGACAATATAGAAAATGCAACAATTTTAAAAGTTGTTGATCATCATAAGATAGCTTTTGAAACTTCATATCCTTTATTTGTCAGAACTGAACCTGTTGGATGTACTGAAACTGTATTGTTAAAGTTATATAAGGAAAATGGTTTTACTCCAGATAAATCCATTGCTTCATTAATGTTATCTGCAATCATATCAGATACTTTACTTTTAAAATCTCCAACAACCACTGAAGATGATAAGAAAGCTGTTGAAGAACTTGCTGAGCTTGCTGAAATTGATTATGAAAGCTATGGTTTAGAGATGTTAAAGGCAGGTACTGACTTATCCAGCTTCACCATTCCTGAAATATTAAGCTTAGATGCTAAACAAATTGACTTTAAAGATGTAAAATCCATTGTAAATCAAGTAAACACTGCAGATATCTCTGAAGTGATGAAAATGAAAGATGATTTGGAATCTGGAATGGAAAAAATCATTGAAGATGAAGAGTTGGATTTATTCATGCTTTTAATTACTGACATTGTAAACAGCAATTCTCAAGTCATTGCTCTTGGTAAAGATGCTGCACTTGTAGAAAAGGCTTATGGCGTTAAATTAGAAGACAATACCGTATTATTGGAAGGTGTTGTTTCCCGTAAGAAACAGGTAGTTCCAATAATGACTGAAAATGCTTAAGTCAAGCATTTTCAATTTTTTCATTTAAATTGTTTTAGGTTTAAAAGGGGGTAAATGTCAAAGATATGTTCAAATTGTGGTCATGAAAATAGAGACGTTGCAATATACTGTGGTAATTGCGGCGCAAGACTAATAGCTCCTAATTTAGGAAACAGCTTAAGAGGAGGAAGCTCTTCTTCTTCAAGCACAACTAATTCCAGCCCTACCTATACAAATAATAACAATGGGGGAGGATTAGGTTCTCTATGCTGTGGAGTGATCTTGATTCTATTAATAATAATTATTATCATGTCTATTGGATAATTTAGGGATAAAATGGATTTTAATGATTTTGGAGAAAATTTAGAGGATTCCACTATTTTCCTAATTGAAAAGCTAAAGGAATTGCATCCTTGGGATCAAGAGTGGCATTATAATGTTGCAGTTAAATTAGTTCCAATTTATAATGAAGAAATGATTAAATTTCAGGAAATTTTAGATTCAAAGGATTTGGAATTTGAATCACAGCATTTTAATAAGCTAATAAGATTTTCATCCATTTTAAGTAAAGACCAAGTTAAAATCCTTTTTTTAGGAGATTTAGCAGATATTCCATTAATCTATGATGGAAAATATTTAGTGATGAAGAAAGAGTTGACTTATTGGTTGAATCTAAAGATAGATTAAGAAAAGTTGATTCCAATCTATATTTATTCTTTAATCATGAGGATGTTTAATCTTCTTTTTAACAAATTACCCTTTTTTTTATTTGTTTTTTAGTTTTATTCTTAATTTTTTACTCTTTTTAATAATTTTTAGCATTATTTTTTTAATTTTAGTTTATTTTCTTTTAATTTATTAATTGTTTATTCTTTTCTAAAAGAACTTTAGCTATTTTTATATATTTCAATAAACATAATATGATATAATTAAAGTGATTTTTAGGTGACACAATGTTTTATAGAAAATTAGGTAAAACAGATTTGGAAGTATCTAATTTAGGTTTTGGATGTATGCGTTTACCTCATAAGGAACATTTCTACGATATTGATGAGGTTGAAGCTGCTAAAATGTTTGATTATTCAATTAAGCATGGAGTAAATTATTTTGATACTGCTTATTCATTCCATAGTAAAAACAGAAACTTGGGAGGTAATGCTGAACCGTTTTTAGGCAAATATCTTGCGGATAGAGGCATTCGTGATGATGTTGTCATACAAACCAAATGGCCTGGATGGCTCGTAAATAAAAGGGAAGATATGGATAAGTTCCTTGATTTGCAATTGGAAAGGTTGCAAACTGATTATATTGACATTTACATGTTGCATTCCTTAAAGATAGACTTCTGGAATAAATTATATGGCATGGATGTTTTAGAATTCTTAGACAGCATTCTTGAGGATGGAAGAGCTAAGTATGTAGGTTTCTCTTTCCACGATGATTTGGATGTATTCTTTACAATTATGGATTCCTATGATAAGTGGGATGTAATCTTAACTCAAGTGAACTATCTTGATGAGGATTATAAAAGCGGTCTTGGAGGTTTAGAGTTTGTCGGAATGGCAGGTCTTGGAAATGTCATTATGGAACCTCTCAGAGGTGGAAGTCTGATTAACAACATTCCTGATGAAGTTCAAGCTCTTTGGGATACTGCTGATAAGAAAAGAACTCCTGTTGAATGGGCATTTGAATATTTGTGGGATAAGCCTCTTGTAACTTCTGTATTCAGTGGTATGAGCAATATGGATCAGGTAAAGCAAAATATTGCCATTGCAGAAAACTGTGATGTAGATTCCATGAGCGAACATGATAGGCAAATCCTAAAGGATGTTACTCAAGTTTATAAATCAAGGGAGGAAATTCCTTGTACTGGCTGCAGATATTGTATGCCTTGTCATAATAGAGTGGATATTCCTCATTGCTTTAAGCAGTACAACATTGCTAAAAGCTTGGATTATATTGATAAAACTGCAGCTCCTTATTTCTGGTTAGTAAATAAGGATGAACGTTCAGATAGCTGTACTTTCTGTGGTGAGTGCAATATACAATGTCCACAGGGAATTGACATTCCTGCAGAGATGGAAAAGGTATTTGATTTCTTCCATGATGAAGAGTATCATTAATTCCTTTTTTCTTATTTTTTAATTATTAAAAATAGTTTTTTTTTTTAATTTTTTTTATTTACTCTATATGAATGTAGACTTTTTTTATTTACTTTTTTTATTACTCTATATGAATGTAGACTTTTTTTATTTACTTTTTTTATTTCACTCTACATAAAAAACAGTTTTTTTTAGCTATTCCTCTTTTTTCCACCAGATTAATACTAAATCTGTTTTATCTTTAGGATTGATCCAGTTGCCTCTTTCGTTTTTAACAAACAGTTCTTTAAAATAATTTTCCAATCTAATCCTATCTTCTTCTTCAAGCTCTCCAAGTTTCCACATTGACCTTTGGATTGCTTCATCAAAGTCATGGTATTCCTTTAGATTTTTACATTCCAATTGAAGGACATTTGCTTCAATTCCAATGCTTTTCAAAAGAAGGAAGAGTACACTATAATCAGGTCCTGCTTTAAATGGTTTTCCTGCAATTTTTTCTTTTTCCTTTTTATATTCATGGCTTGATGATCCAAAAACAGTTATGTAAACATATTTCTTAGCTATTTCATTAAGTGTCAAAACAGTTTCTTTTATATTGTATATTCCATTTAAGCATCTGGAGGCAAGTACAATGTCATAATTTCCAATATCCTCATAGCTTAAGTCTTTAATATCCTTTTGAATGGTTTTAATATTGCTTATATTTTCTTCATTGGCCTTTTTATTTAGCTCTTCTATCATTAATTCAGATTTATCAATTCCAGTGACGGATTTTGCTCTTTTAGCTATTTTTCGGGTGATTGTACCTTCTCCACACCCTAAATCCAAGACAGTATCATCTTTAGTTATTCTCATCTCTTCTAAAAGAACTTCTGGATAATCATCATTTTCAAGCCATTTTCCATAGTCTTTAGCTATTTTATCCCAGTTCTTTTCTTTTTTCAATCCCTTTTTAATTGATTTTTGCCAAATGTATTCCCAATCAAGCTCTAATAGGTCTATTTTATCTTCTGTTTTCATTTCTTCCACCAGTATAAAACCCAGTCAGCTTTATCATTAGGATTGGAAAGCTTTCCATTTTCATTTTCTTCAAGAATATCCTCTAAATACTTATATAATGATTTCTTTTCATCGTCATTCAAGAAATCCAATCTCCATTTGCCGCTTTCTATAGCTTCATCTATACTTTCGTATTCTCTTTCATGGCCTATGTTTAGGTTTTCAACATTTGGATGGATTCCCATATCTATAAGTATATTGAAGAAATATCTATGGGATGGAAATTCATTATAATCCTTTTGGATTGACTCATAAAATTCCCTTTCTATTTTCCAATTGTTTGGTCCAAAAAGGGTTATGTAAACGTACTTATTGGCTATTTCATTTATATTTGCAATGGTTTCCTTTATATTTAGCACTCCATTCAATGATCTTGAAGCTACAATAATGTCATGTTTGCCTACATCCTCTAAAGTAATTTGGCTTAAATCCTTTTCAATTGTTTTTATATTATCAACATTTTCCTTTTGCGCCTTTTCATTTAATATTTCAAGCATTTTATAGGATGAATCCACTCCTGTAACATTTTTTGCCCTTTTTGCAAGGGGAATAGTTATGGTTCCTTCACCACAACCTAAATCAAGAAGGCTGTCATCTTTGCTAACATCTATCTTTTCTATTAGTTTGATGTGGTAATCATCTCTTTTTGCAGATTTTCCAAAGTTAGGTGCAGCCTTATTCCAGTCTTTAGCCCTATCCTTTTTAGCTTCCAATTTCCTTGTCCAAAAGTAAGCCCAATCAATATCTTCAGGATCATTTATTTGAAATGTCATTTTTCCACCATTTAGATTATTTCAGCAACTATTCTTGTTTCATTTCTTTTTGTATCTTATATACATCAGCTACTGCCAATGTTCTTTTAAAGTCAAAGCGGAAGTTTTCACTTATTGAACCTAATTCTCTCATGGTTGAATTGAATTTTTCGGTTTTCACAGGAATATTACATAAGCTGTCAATGCTTTGTCCAAGTTCATCAATATATTTTGGAAATGTTTCAGTTGCATGGTTAAAGAAAACCTCATATTCTTCTGGGTTTTCAATAGTTTCATTTTTGACATTTTCCTTAAGTTTTTCATAAAAATTATTGTAGTAACTATAGCTTTCCCTAAATGAATCAAGCAATTCCGCTATTCTATCGGACATTTTATCTACACAGTTTTCTTTAGTTTCTTGTGTCGCATCAGTAGCGAGTAAAGGCATGTTGGCTCTAAAAAGTAAACCTACATCACTTAAATTTTTATTTAAATCATTTATTGCTTTTTCAAAGGAATCGATATCTAATTTTCCATCCATTTTATCTACACCCTATTTTCTTTTGATTTTTGTAAACTTTTTTTTTCATTTTACATTAGTATTTTTCACTAGTTCTGTAAATTTTTTTTTTTCTACAGGGAAAAATTTCTTCTACAAAAATCAATATTTTGATGTTTTTTTTAAATTTTTTAAAAATTCTTTATTTTGAATTTTATTTATTAAAATTTTATTATTTAAAATTCTAATCTTATATAATTTTATAATTCCTATAATATTTATATTTAGTTTTTTATTTTTCTTTTTTTCAATAATTTTCTATTATTTGACAAAAAATTTTTTTCTATTAGTGAGAGGTGCATTTCTACTGTAAGTTTTTTGTTCGAAATTATATAAACAATATCTGTTTTTCATTCATTTTCATTTAATTTTTTTTAGAAAATTTTAATTTTTTTCATTTTATTTTTCTAAAAAATTTTAATATTTTTCATTACATTTTTCCGAGATTTTTTAAAAAATGAAAAATTATTTTTGATCATTTTTTTATGGATTTCTCAAAAGTGAATTTTTTTGATTATTTTTTTTATGGATTTCTCAAAAGTGAATTTTTTTTGATTATTTTTTATGGTGATTTTTTTTAATGGTATATTCTATTTTTTTTCAGAATTTCTTAGATAAATATGGTAAACTTTTTATAAATTTTTTGATATCATTTATATTAAAATATCGATTGATTAAATGATAGTTTATCAATACATCTATTAAAATATTTAATCTATTAATTCATTATTTCTATTCATCTCAATAATATTGTTTTTTTAATTTCATTAATGTACATCACTTCATCACTTTTTCATAAAATAGTAAATTTTTAAAAAAATATTTTAGATATTTTTAATTTTTTAATAAATAGATTTTCAATTAGAAATATATTGTAAAAATATTCATTAAAAATTTTTAAAAAAGAAATATTATAGTGAAAGAATATAATGAGATTTTTTTTATAGTGGAAATATTATAGTAAATGAATTTACAGAAATTTAAAAAAAGAATCGTTGTGTTGAAAATTAAACGCAATACTTAAAAAAAAAAGAAAAATAATAAGTGGAAGATCCACTTATCTTTTAATAGTTATAGTTTTTGTAATCTTATTTATTCCATAAACACTTTGGATTTTATGGCTTCCTACTTTTAGAGCTATTTTTATTGTAACTGTTGCCACTCCTTTGGCATTTGTTTTTGCATAATACTTTTTATTTTTAATTCTAAAAGTAATTCTTTTGCATTTAATAGCTTTTCCTTTAGTGTTAACTAATTTTGCACTGAACCTTACCTTTTTGCCTTTTTTATATGAAACGTTCTTTGCAGTTAAAAGAGGCTTAACAGTAATCTTATTTGAAACAGTAAACTTATTGTATGTTGCTTTAATTGTGTAAGTTTTTGGTTTTAGATTAGTGATTGTAAGGTAAGCATATCCAGTTTTATTAGTTTTACGCTTGTAGGTATTGCCTCCAATCTTAAATGTAACTATTTGTCCTGCAGCTACTGCTTTTCCATTGTTTCCAAATGCACGTACCCTGTAAACAGATTTTGCCTTATAGTATTTAACTATATTCTTGTTGCACATTAGGTTCTGGAATATAAATATGGTATTCTGTGCCACTTCTCCACTAGCAGGATTGGTTGCTTTAATGGTGTATTTTCCAGGATTTAAATTAATGTTTAACCTTAAAAATCCATTTGCAAGTGTAGTGAAGGAATATTTATTCTTTCCAATAGTGATTTGGACTTTTGTATTTCCTAATGCCTTTCCATTAGGATTATAAAACATAGCCAAATATTGGCCTGAAGTATTGTATTTTTTTGTCAAGTCACTGGCTTGTATTGTTTTCAATACAGTTACATTCACTTTTCCTGAAAGCTCGTGGTATGTTTTAGACTCATTGAACTTGATGTCTATTGTATAATTTCCAGGATTCAATCCAATGGTTAGCTTAGCATTTCCATCTGCATCAGTTGTTACTTTGTATGCCTTTTTATTTAGGCAGAGGTAGATTGTTTCTCCGCTTATTGGCTTGTTATTGGAATCTAAGAGCTTTACTACAAGTTGTTTGCCTGCTTTATAGTATTCTTTAAAGTCTTTGTATTCAAGTTTAGCATTTAATAATGTGTCTATAACCTTGAATTCTCCTTTTGCTGAAGCTTTGCTGAAATTATCATTTCCTTCATAGCTAGCTGTAAAGCTGTAATTGCCTACAGCCATTTTTCCTATGTTTAATGATCCTGCACCATTGCTTACAGAAACAGTATATGATTTGCCATCAATTGTTACAATGACATTTCCGCTTAGCTTATCATTATTTGCAGATATCAGTTTGGCATTAATGACTATTGTATCATTGACATTCCTATCCTTGATTTCAACTGTTAGGATTGATTTGATTTTGCTGACATTTAAAAGATAGCTTGTGCTTGATGGCAGATAGTTTCTATCTCCATTATAAGTTGCTAAAACAGTATAGGTTCCTTCATCTAAAGGTGAAATATACCCGTTTGCACTAGAATTTATAATGTTCTTATCTCTTGGAGAGTAGTACCCTTCTATGCTGAAAGTCACAGTTCCAGTTGCATTTTTGCTTAGATTTGCATATATTCGAATGTTTTCATAAAGGCATACATCATCAGTGTATAGGATTATTGATGAATTTGCTTTGCTTATTTCAAATGAAGCATTATTGGATTTAGGAATATATTGGCTGTCTCCTGAATATATTGCTTCGATATTGTATCTGCCTGCTTCAATGCCGTTAAATGTCCAGCTTGTAGTTCCATCACTTATTTCACTGACATGTTCCAAGTCCTTTATTTTAAATGTAACCTTTCCTTTAGCATCCTCATTAAGTTCTGCAATGACAGTGATGTCCTTTCCATACTCTGTATTGTTGATGTAGATATTCAAGTCTGTAGTTGAATTTCTAACTGAAAATCCTGCATTTGCTTCACATGGATAATAGTTGGAATCTCCATCAAAGCTTGCTTCAACTGAGTATGTTCCAGGATTTAAATCTGTTAAATTAAGGATGGCACTTGAATCGGAAATCTCTACATTATAAATTGTTCCATTAATCTTGAATTGGATATTTCCAACTGCATTTGGAAGACTTGCTATTATTTCAGCAGTTTCACCAAAGTTAATGTCTTCACATTCAAGATTTATCTTACCTTCAGCCTTTTTAATATTGAATGTGCTGTTTTTTTCACTTGAATTATATAGGTCATTCACATATTTTGTGATGGCCATATAGTTTCCGACGTTCATTTGGCTTAGGTCATATAATGCCTTATTGTCTTGAATTAAAATCTCTTCATCAAGAATTTCAATATTGTTGTCAAGATCGATTATTTTTAAATGGACTTTTCCATTTATGGTTAGATTTTCAGTTGAATTTCCACCATTATTTTCATTATTGTTTCCACTAATGTTGTTGCTTGAACTAAATATTACTTCAATGGATTTGTTTTCTCCATAAGTTATATTATATGTAATCAAATTGAATTCAATCGCTTTTATAATGATTTTATTGCTTACTGTCTTGTTTTTATAGCTTGCATTTATTGAATATTCACCAACATTCAGATTCAATGGGAAGTATGCCTTTCCTTCATTATCTGTTGTGATGGTGTAATATTCTCCATTGAAAGTGACATTAACAATCCGATTTGGCATTGTCATTCCATTCTTTTCCACTAAAAGGACAGTGTAATTAAAGTCATTATATTCATAAGCTGCAATATCATATCCGATTAAATAGAATTCATCTTCTGCTCCATATGTTGTGTTCCAGCTATTTGGTTCAAAGAAATAATCTCCTTCGTAGAATGCAAAGATATAATTTGTTCCCTTATCAAATTCTACACTGAAGTTGCAGATTCCATTCTTAAGGCTTAATGTGTATTGCCTAATGTTTACAAATAGAGTTATGTCTCCTGTACAGTTGTCAGGTTCGGTTTTTACAATGATATTTCCATTAAATGTATCTCCACTTCCGCTTTGTTCGTCTGCAATAATGTCTACAATTAGTTCAGATGTATATTTGGAAACATTAAATGAACAGGAAGCATTAGATGGACCATATTTTTCATTTCCCTTGTACATTACCTTAATGTCATATGTTCCATTTGTTAGGTTTACAAGTGTAATGTTTGCAGTGCCGTTTTGAATATAGATGTCATATTCCTTGCCGTTTATTTCAAGAATTGCATTGTCGTATAAATCCTCAGCATCTGATTCTATTACCACTGTAGCGTTATTTCCTATTTTTATGTCATCATAGGATACTGATATTGATCCGTCTAAGCTTTTTACTTTAAATCTTGCACTTGCATTGGCAGCTTCATAATAGGTGGATCCTAAATATTCTACAGTGATTAGATATTCTCCTCTAGCAAATCCGTTAAGGTTTAAGTCAGTGCTTTCATTATATAGGTTTAGGGTCTGTTTATACTCGCCATCTATGTATAGCTTAACTTCTCCTGGAAGAACTTCTGGACTTATTGTAATTATGGCATGACCTGTTTCTCCAACGGTAATCTCTTCTATTTCAATGGATAAGTTAGTTGTGCTTTTGCTTATTGTGAAATTCTTTTCTTCAATCGCTTTGCTGTAATCTTCATTTCCTTCATAAGTTAATCTTAAAGTGTAATCATTTGGTATTAAATTGGAAATGGTGAGGTTTCCTTTTCCGTCAATTAAGTTAACTGAATGCTCATCATCATTTAATAGAACAGTAACATTTCCGCTTATGGGTTGGAATCTTCATCAAAAACGGTTAAGTTAATTTCCAAATCTTCAGTATAATTGATGTTTTCGCTTATATTGAAATCAATAAATGATTCCTTTTTACCTACATCGACTATAATGGATTTTGTAAGATTATTCACTTTTCCGGATATGTTGTAATTTCCTTTTTCGCTAAAGCTATGATTAAAGTTGCTGATTCCATCAATGAATTCCTTTTAGCTGACTAATTCATTGTCTATAAATAAGCTAATGTTTAATGCAGGTAATAAATTCAATTCAACGACATCATCATTGCTTGATTTTAAGGATGCAATGATTTCTAACTCTTCATTGATGTCTATATTTGAGTATTCTGGGTTTAAATCTAATACAATCCAGGAGTTCGCCATATCTAAATTGATCTTGTTTTCCTTGAAAGGATTGTTGTTTGTATCCCAAAAGTTATTGTCTATATTGATGTCTTTTCCTCCGCTAATGTACAAGTCTGGGGAAATCAAATTGAAAGGTGCATTGTTAGTAAAGACATTATAGCTTAATTCCAAGTCTCCAAGATTGTAGATGTTAGGACTTCCTTCATATTGGGTATTTGGTGGCTTATAGTATCCTCTGTTGTTTCTGAAAATGTTGCCTACAGCTACTAATTTTCCAGAATTAAAAATGTTTCCATATATGTAATTGAAGTTATATCTTTCAACGGTGTTGTTTTCAATTATTGAATCTTTTAAGGTGAAATTTCCTTTATTATATATTGCAGATCCTCTTGATTCCTCTTTTGAATATGAATTTGCAATGATGCTGTCTTCCATATAAGCAGTTCCATCATTGTATATTCATGCTCCATAAGTGTATTTTTCCCCTTTGGATTCAATAAATGAGGAATTTTTCACAGTAAGGTTTCCCTTATTGTATATTGCACCTCCAAATGAAATCTTATTGCCATATGAGATGATGCTGTTATTATAGAAATAGGAATTGCTTATTGTCAAATCCCCTATATTGCTTATGGCTCCACCATATTTGTATTTTTCCTCACTGTCAAAGTCTAGAAGGTTATTGACAAATTTACAGTTATCTATGTTGACATAGGAATTTTTAATTTCCAATGCTCCACCATAAACATTCTTTGAATCGCTTTGAGCAGGATTTTTGCATCCATTAATAAAGCTGATGTTTTTAAAGCTGTCTGTCAAGCCATCTTCAATAATAAAAATATGATTTTCATTTAATCCATTAAAAGTGGTGTTTTCATTTCCTACAATATTCAATGACTTATTTATTCTTATTCCAGTATTCTCTAATCCTGTATAATCTCCATCAGATAAATGAATGGTATAATTGTCTCCAGATAAATTCATAGCCTTTTCAAAGGATTTCACGGGATTATCTAATGATTTTCCATCGTTAGAATCGTCACCATTATTTATGTCTACATAAATTTCATTGTCATTGCTTAAGAGATTGTTTGCATTCAGTTCATTTGAATTAAGATTGGAATCTCCAATGCTTTCATCAATTGAATCATCATTTAATAAGCTGTTTTCACTTAGTATCCTATGAGTATTATCATTTTCAATATTCACTGGTTCATCATTCAAATCAACTGCACTTACAGCAGATAAGGATAATAAAATAGTGATAATTGAAATTATCAATAAAATTTTATATTTTTTCAAGTTAATTTCCCCTCATTATATTAGTTTTAAAAAAATTAAAGTATAATTTATATTTTTTAATTTATATTTAATATATTTAATTATTTTTATATAATTATTATATAATTTTTATATAATGGCTGTTTTTTTTTTAGAGACAATCTGTTTTAACTAATTGATTGTTTTTAGAAGTTTATTTTTATTTTAGAGACAATCTGTTTTAACTAATTGATTGTTTTTAGAAGTTTATTTTTATTTTAGAGACAATCTGTTTTAACTAAATGATTGGTTTTAGAAATTATTTTTATTCAGAAAAAGATTTTAAAAAAGTAATTTATACAAAAAAAGTTTTTAATTTTTAATAAAAAGAAAAAAAATAGAAATAATTAGTTTTAGAAACTAATTATTTAAGAAATGTATTTTTACGTTTGTATCCAACAATTAATAATATTAATGCACAAATGATAAGTAAAAGCATTTCAAATGTGTTGTCTTTAGCGAAATCCATTACTTCATCGAGTTTAAATGCTTTTTTAGCTGAACTTTCCACTTCTCCTTGGGAAGAGGAATCTGGAGATTTTCCTATAGGATCAGTTCCAAATAGTCCAGGACTTGCATCAGTGCTGTTTGAAGCAAGAGTTCCGTCATTTGTATTTGTAATGTTATTTAAGTTATCATTGCAATTATTATTTGAATGTTCTCTATTTTGTCCATCATCATTTGCAGTAGTGGTATGTCCATTATACGGTCTATTATCGTTGATGGTTCCTTGAACATCACCATCATCAGATCCTCCATCATCGATGAGATCACTGTTATTGGTGGTTTCACCTTCGCCATCATTAATTCCATGAGTTGGGTTATATCATGGAATTGCCGGATTGACCATAGGATTTTGTCCACTGTCTCCATTATCTCCTTGATGAGGTATTAATGGATTGACATGAGGGTTTGTATCAGTAGAATCTCCATCACCATTGACGTTAGGGTTCATATTTCTATAATAATCATCTGCCCTTATAACGCGATTGCCTTCGTCATTAGTGTTGGTGTGGGTATAGTTTCCCTTTCTAAAACTGTCATCACCAGTTTTTGCATCATCAAGAGTTGAGATTACAGTATTGTTTTTAACATTTGAATCATCAGAATCCAATAGATAAACTGCAGTTTTGGTATCACCATATACTGTGTTGTCTTCAATTTGGAAAGTATGAGAATCTGCAGTGTATTGGCGATAGCTAACACCGTAAATGTTATCTCCATCTTTTACTTCACCAATGCTATGAACTTCAATGGTATTGTTAAAGATTTCAGAGTAAGTATCTTGAGATTCAATACCTGCAACTAAAGACCATTCATGCTGTCCAGCCAATCCTGTAATATTTATGAGGTTATTGCTTACGAATAACTCAGTATCCCCAAAGAAGTTTTGAGAATATATTCCAAGGTTTGGTCCATTGGAAACAGATGAAATATTGTTTTCAGTAATGTTTATACCGCTTGTTGGACCAGCAATCTGTATTGGATATGCTGTACCTAAAGCTAATTTACCACCTGTTGTTATGATGGATATGCTATTGTTTGTAATAAGCAAATCATTTAGATTGTATGCATTTATTCCATAAAGGAAGTTTTCAACACCTTGTGGAGTAACAAAATCAGTCATGAAAATTGAATTGTTGCTTATTAAAACATTTTCTGATTGACTTACTGAAATTGAATCCAATGTAGTGTATTGAATAGCAGGTCTTTTATTCACATCTGTAATTATTGTATTGTTGTTTAAAACAAATGAATCACAATATTCTAAACCTACAGCAAAAGCATATTCTGAATCTAAACTTTCAGGTCCTGTACCCTAGTTGATTAATTTTAAAGGAAGTGAACATATAATGGTGTTGTTTTCCATTATGGAGTCATAGGCTCCAATCAGTTTCACTGCACAATTGTACACATCTAAATCTTCATTATGTCCTTCAAAATTAATTTGGCTGTTAGTTATTCTTAGATTTTCCACATCTCTGTCGATGAACTCGTTAACTAATATGCCATAAGCTTCTACATTATCTGGAACTGTATAATTAATTGTCAAGTTATTTAATATTGCATTGTCTGAAGCCACAAATATCGCAGCACCATGATTTTTTTCAAATTCCTTATCCAGCACTAAATTTAAATTAGATAAGCATACGTTTGTTTTTTGAATATCAAATACAATATTTCTTAAATTTGCATTCAATCCAGATATATTCACATAAGGTGCATTTATGGTTAATTTTCCTAAATCTTCAAAATCACCAATAAACACAAATGTCTTATTTTCATATTTAGGATCTAAAATGCCGTTTAGGAAATATTTTTTGATATTGCTAGGGTATACATAGTTTACATCAGTGCTTTCCTCATGAATTAAATCAGGTGTATCCGGTTGCTCTTCCTCTTCTCCATCATTTAAAGTAGTTGATTCATCACTTGAATTCTTTATTAAATCAGCAGAATCAGGATTTTCTTCATTAATTAGATTATCCTCGTTATTTCTTAGATACTCTAAAGAACTTTGCAAATCATTCTGTTCAGATAGTCTATAGTCTGTAAGGTCATTACCTAAACTGCTTGCAGAAACAACAGAAACACAAGAGACACATAAAATAGTAATTAATATCATGGATATCAAAACTAATTTATGCTTTAAATCCATATTTGATTTCACCTCCCCGAAATCATTAGCTTAAAAATATGATTTTTCATATATTTCTTTAATTATCATTTTTTATTTAAAAAGTTTTCCAGTAAGTTTAACTGATTTTAATATTTTTATAAAAATACAGTTATGATTGATATTATATAAAATAATCTTTATATAGTTTACTATATAATAATATGTTAATAAAAATATATATTTTTTTATTTTTTTGAGACTGTAAAAGTTTATAGGCTTATTTTAATTTTATTAGATTTCTTTATAAGTAAAAATTAATATTATAATTTTAAGCCTAAACTTTTTTACAAACTCATTTTTTTAGTTTTTTCCATTCTTTTTTTCTTCTATTTCATATTTTAGGATATTTTCAAAATACTTCAGAAGAAATATTTTTTCACATT
The DNA here is from genome assembly GCF_902769175.1 of uncultured Methanobrevibacter sp. Classification (GTDB taxonomy): domain Archaea; phylum Methanobacteriota; class Methanobacteria; order Methanobacteriales; family Methanobacteriaceae; genus Methanobrevibacter. The sequence continues at coordinate 1,044 of NZ_CACXNW010000041.1, read as the reverse complement.
AAAATAATTAAGAATTATTTTCTTTTATTAAAAATAATTTTTAATTATTTTTCTTTTCATCCTTTGAAATTTTTTCTAACTTTTTATTTTAAAATAAGTTTTAATTATTTTTCTTTTCATCAATTGAAATTTTTCTAACTTTTTTTTTAAAAAAAAATAAAATATGAAAATTAATTATAAAAATAAATTTTATAATAATTTTCACAAACAAATTTTAATTTTCACTTATTTTATGGTTAATTTTGCTGTTTTGTTAATTGCAGTGTATGTACTGTCTCCAGCGAATTTAGCAACGAAATTATAGGTTCCTTTCTTGTTTAAGCTTACGTTGACGCTTGCTACACCGTTAGCATTGGTTTTTGCCTTATAGGTTTTTCCATTAACTGTGAATGTGACCCATTTGTCTGCAATTGGGCTTCCTTTTGCGGTTTTGAAGGTTGCAGTTAATGTTTTTGTTTTTGCGGTAGCTGCGTAAGATTTGTTAGAAACAGTTAAGGTACCTTTTTGTGTGTCTACAGTGATTTTTGCTACTACGAATGAAGCATTGTAGTTATCATTGCCTAAGAAACAGATAGCGAAGGTGTATACACCTTTGTATCCGAGGTTGATTTGCAATTTAGCGTAACCGTCCTCATCGGTAATGATTCCGTCTTTTTCGTAGGTGTAGACTACACCATTGAAACCGATTTCCATAGGAGTGTTTGCTAATGGTTTGCCGTCAGCATCTGTTAATCTCCATACGAAGTATTCTCCGGTTTTTCCTCCGTCAGCTGGGGAAACAGCAGTTGTGTTCATGTTTTCGAAAACAATTACTGTTGCCTTTCTTTCAGGAGTGAGGTTTTGAGGACCTACATTTATGTCATCGCCATCTCCAATTGAAGTTACTTTAAAGTCAAATGGATTTACACCAGCAGCAATGGTATTGTCGCTGATTGCTATTTCGCTTGTAGGAGATAATACTCCTCTTTCAGAGTCAAGTTCTAAAATATTGATTGATTCTGGAACAGTGGTATCATTGACAAGGTCAAATAAGTTGTCAGTGAT
>NZ_CACXNW010000040.1 GCF_902769175.1 uncultured Methanobrevibacter sp. | reverse complement strand
CCTTCAATAGATTCTGCATCAGAAACTAAAGGAGTTAAACCTAATCTGTGAGCTAATACTTCATCAAACATTGCAGAATCATTTTTAACTATGAATACATCTTCAATAGCTAATTTTGGAACTTTCATCATAGCAATTCTTCTGATTGCATTGACAAAAGGGACTTCTGCATCCCTGACTATAAAAGTCATTGAATTTTCATCTTGCTCTTTGACGTCAATTTTCATATTAAACCCTTCTTATACTCTTCTTCCTCTTTTACCGCCTGGTCTTCCAGTACCATCATGAGGTATAGGAGTGATATCTTCAATTTTACCAATTTTGATTCCAGCTCTTGCTAATGCACGAATGGTTGCTTGTGCACCAGGACCTGGACTTCTAGGACCGTTTCCACCAGGAGCTCTTACTCTTATATGCAATCCTACAAAACCTTTTTCCTTTGCATCTTCAGCTGCTCTGTTTGCTGCTTCCATAGCTGCAAAAGGAGAGGATTGTTGTCTGTCTGCACGTACTACTTTACCACCAGACCATTGGCAGATGGTTTCTGCTCCGGTAATATCAGTTACAGTTAAGATAGTATTGTTAAAGGATGAATAAATATTAGCTATTCCCCACTTTTCATCTTTTGCCATAATTACACACCTTATTGATTTTCACCAGCTTGAGCTGCTCTATTATGTTCTTCAATCTGTTTAGCTACAGGGGAAGAGTGGTAGAAACCAACTGCTTCTTCTTCTCCTCTTTTTACAGCGTAACTTGGAGAATTTAATTTTTTACCGTTTAAAGCAATGTGTCCGTGTACTACAAACATTCTTGCTTCTTTAGCAGTACGAGCTAAACCTTTTTGGAAAACTATAGTTTGTAATCTTCTTCTTAAAATGTCTTCAACAGTTAAATCAAGAATGTTTTCCAATTGAGCGTTTTCGTCAAGGATTCCTGATCTTTTCAAGTGTCCTAACAATTCTTCAGTTTCAACTTGCACTTGATCTGGGGAGAAACCTAATAAGTATCTTGCTTCCCTACTGTATTTTCTAACTAAAGTATCAGCTTTCCAAATTTCCTTTTTGTTTTTTAAGCCGTATTTAGACATTAATTTATTTTCAGTTTTAATTCTTTCTGCATTCCAAGGATGAGGTGGTGTATCATACTTTTTCCTTGCTTTTCTTGGATGTCCCATAATCACATCTCCTTATCTTTATAATCAATTATTATAATATGTAAATTCTATAATCCAATAATTTTATAGAAATTTTAATATAAAATCCATCATAGTTTACCTAAGTCAAACAAGATATGAATCTATCTTCTTCTACGACTTACACCGACAGTAGAACTGTGTCTGAAAGTAGATTTAGTTCTTTGTCCTCTAACTGGTAAACCAACTTCGTGTCTTCTACCTTTGTAACTTCTGGTCTTTTTCATTCTGTTTAAATCATCTCTTAAAGTCATGTCAAGGTCAGATTCAATTAAATGAAGGTCTTCACCAGTAGTGTAATCGTTACGTCTGTTTAACATCCAATCAGGAATGTTGAATTCCTTTGGATTTTCTAAAAGCGCTTCGATTTTAGCAACATCCTCTTCAGAGATGTAACCGATTTGATCATCAGTATTTAAACCTAAGGTAAGACAGATAGATCTAGATAAGGATAATCCAATACCTTTAATTTCAGTTAAAGCATGTTGGATAGTTTTATTACCATCTACGTCCTTTCTGGATATACGCACTAAGTGCTTAAAGTCATCTTCCATTAAAGTAACCTCCATATTAGTTTTTTAAGGAGCGAACCCACGAGACGTTATTTAAAAAATTTAGCGGATTCGAATGCTTTATTTTAAAGCACAGTTTTTTCAACAATGTAAAACTTAGTCTAGCAATAGTCCAATAGAATAAATTATTTAGCCATTCAACCAATGCTAACCAAGAGTTCATATCAGTTTCAAGCACATAATAATTCTAATTAAATAATAACTACGCTTAGCTTACTAAAAGATAGAGTAACTTAATACTCGATAAATTACTAATAAACTTTTATAGCCATAGCTCGATTATAATTTAACTATTTAAAAAAAAAGCAAATAATTAAATCTGACTCGTAAAGCTTATTTGAATCAGATTTAAGTTAATGATAATTTGAGTTAAGTGATATTATCATTAATAATCCTATTAAATAGAATTATGTTAAATGCTATACACTAAATACACTAATAAACGCCGAGACTGGGATTTGAACCCAGGCGAGGTGAACCCTCACGGGATTTCCAGTCCCGCGCCTTACCAGGCTAGACTATCTCGGCACTCTAGTTAATATATCAAACAAAATTGTTCAATATATAATTCACTGATATAAAAATGTAAGTAATTAATACTATATAAATGTTTGGATTATCAGACTATGATTTTTAAAAAAATAGACCTAAAACCATAATTCAATCCACAAGTTAATATTATACTTAATAATATTTAAAGATTTTTTATAAAATTATAGTAAATTATATATATTAGAACCAAAATCCATGATTATTCAATATCAAAAAAATAAATGATGGGTTAAAAAAAATTAATTTCATTAAAGATTCTATAAAATAAAAAGGGAATGATTATTCAAATAATCATTCATTTAACTTTCTTTCCACTTTAGTGTTCAAATCATCAATGACATCCTTGATTGCAGGATCATTAGTTAAATCATATGCTATGTTGAAATAGAACAAAGCTGGAACCACTTTCTTGCTTTCATCCAATTGAAATCCAAGGTTTTTGCATATGGTTATCACTTCAACGCTTGGAGAATAAGGCAAACCTTTTGATTTAAGATAATTCTTGATATCATCAATGCTTTTGCTGGAATATTCATTTATAGTGTCTTCATCTACAGATAGAGCATTCAAATACTCTAAAAACATGTTGGATTCAATGGAATCGTCATTGTAGAATTTGGATAATTCATTCAGGTAAATGGCCAACTTAATATTCTCAGCATCATGAGACTCCTTATACTCATTAAGATAATAAAGGGACAGGTTTCTAATGATTTGGCAAGATCATTAACTGTATATGCATATTTGAATGATTGAATTGTTAAGGAATAATATTCGTCCCAATCATTGTTTTTCCTGTAAATCTCACATAAGCCAAAAATGGATTTGAGATTGACAGGGTTATAGCTATTGGCTAATTTGAAAGACTTTAAGGCATCATCATATTGATTGAAATGCAATAGGACATTTCCATAATTGGAATATAAGGTGGAATAGTCTAATATGAGAGGATATTTCCTTTTGATTTCTCCGTTTATTGTCACTTGGAATAAAAGCTCTTCAAGAAGATTCTTGAATACGTATTCTCCTTCTATATATTCCTTATTCAAATTGATGTTTTCCTTGGCAAATTCATATGCCTCGTCGTATTTCTCCTCTTTAGAGAGAGTATCCATTTCCTTAATGATTTCTGGGATAGACTTGATTTCCATATTCACACCTTCCAGCTTATACTAAAAATTATAATATGATAAAGAATTAACTTTTAAAAGTTAGATGTTGGATAAAAAAATGAAAATTAACTTTTAAAGTTAGGATTGTTGGATAAAAAAATGAAAATTAACGTTTAAAGTTAGATTGTTAGACTAATTTAACTGTTTAAAAGCTCTTTCTTTTTGTTTTCAAACTCTTCTTCAGTTATTATTCCATCCTTGAACAAATCATGATACTTTCTGATTTCGGCAGGAATGTCAAGAACGACTTGCTTTGCTTGAGGCTCTTCCTTCACTTCAAAGGAACTGGTAGTCAATTTGTTCTTAAATCTGCTTTCAAAACTATTCAGCATGTCATCATCCAATGTCTTCAATAGAAGCCCTTTTTCTGCTAAATCGAATTTGATCCTATTATCTGCTATTCTGTCTATAAGATCTGTCTTTAAGTCATCATAGCTTATTTTGAAAGCATCCTTTACCTTTCCGTTTAATCTGCTTCTCTTTTCAATATAAATGGAATCTTCCTCTAACTTAATAGCTCCATTGAGTGTGTTTTCCCTGCCGTCAACGGTTTCTATCAAAAGGCCTAAGAAATCAAATTCAATATCCCTGGATTTAATCTCCCCTGAAGGCATGTTTCCTTCAGGATTAAATAAAAAACCTAATCTTCCCATATTATCAAAACCTAAGCTTTAAAAAATAATCTTACTAATACAATATAACATTTTAAATACATATAAACTTATCTTAAAAAAAATCAGACCTTTCTTCAGTTCATAAAACATATCCTCAAATTAAATAAATATAATAAATATTAAAACAATAATTATATTTGAAAATATCATATTATAATAATTTAAATTAATTATAATTGAAAAAATCAGATATAATAATAAAAAAAATTATTATATTTGAAATAAATCATATTATAATAATTATTTTAAAAAAAATCATTTATAATAATTAAAACCATAATAGATTTGAAAAGAGTATATTATAATAATTAAAAAAAATAATGATTGTGATTTGAATGGTAAAAGAAAATAAAGATAAATTCGTATTGGAATTAGGCAACGATGAGAATGGAGAGCCTAAAACACTTAGTGCAGAAGAGACATTAAAACAAATGAAAAAAGGATATAACAACGGATACTTCTACTTGGAATATCCATTCTTATGGCAAGAGATGAAAAGTGAGGAAGAGGATGAATTTACCCACCTTCTATTATTGAATAAGACCAACAATGCAATTGTGAAAATATCAACACAGCCTTGTTTAGCAGATACAGTTGAAGAGTTAAAGGAAATTGTAGAAACAGACTTGAAATCAAATGAATGTGAAATTCAGCAATCAGGAATGGAAAACTTTGACAATTATGGAATTTGGGATGTTATCTATCTTACAAAAGAAGGATTAGAAGTAGAACAATATGCTATCCTAAAGGACAACAACCTATATTCACTTGAATTATACACTAAAAACAATAGGGATCAAGTTGCTGTAAAATCCTTTGTTGATGTAATTCAAACATTTAAGATTTTAAAACCAGTTTATAAAGTAGAAGGGGATTCATACGAAAAAATATAATCCCTAAACTTTTTTTATATCAAAATAGCTATATAATCATCAAAAGGATTGATATAATCCCTAAACTTTTTTTATATCAAAATAGCCATATATTCATCAAAAGGATTAATATCCAATAAAATCTAAAAAAATTAAAGAATGAATTAAAATAATTCTTAAAAAATCTATTTTTAAAAAATAATAAAAGAATAAATAAAATAATTATAGATAAATTTATTTAAATAATTAATAAAAGAGCAATTAAAAAATCTATTTTTAAAAAAATAATTAAAAAAAATGTGAATAATAACCCTAACTGAAAAAATAAACTCTAAAAATTCAGATAGGGTCACTAATCACATCCAAATTTGTCCTATGTTTAGTTTTATTTGATAAATCTTTTTTAGTGTGCAAAAAAGAGTTAATTCAAATAAAAAAGGCATATGTCCCACCCACCTGCCCAAGTACAATGTATGTTTTTTCCAAATGAATCTGATTTTTTAATGAATTATTTGAAAACGCACAATGTTTCATCCTTATTCATGTCATGATAGAATTCTGCATTGTCTTCACCAAAGTCTATGACCTGTATCATATCATAAATCTCCTCACTTAGATTAGGATTGATATCCTTTAGGATATTTGGATAATCAAAGAGCATATCCTTGTTGAATTCTATCTTTTTCTCATTTTCAAACAATGCACCATAGTATATCTCTGCTTCTACCAAATCCTGGAACATATGACTTCCAAAGGATAATTCAGGCATATATCCAACTTCACTATATGATTCTTCCAAAATAGCTGAGAAATAGCTAATGTCAGCAAAGACAACTGGAATTCCCAATTCAGGAGATGATGTGCCTATTCTGCCTGGAACTATTAGAATAGCTGTCTTGCCATTTTCCTTGCAATAGGCATTTACATCATTTATTACTCTGGAAATTGAGCTTTTTTGAGCATAAGGATATTCATAATACTTATGAGGATCCACATAACAGATTGCATCTATCTTGGTCTTTCGTGACATTCCCATGGAAGATTCCTTGATATGGAAGAAAACATCCTTATCCTTAGGCATTTCAATAGCTTCATTGTTTATTGATACCTGAAGTGGGCGGCATTGGAGCAAGTTTACGTTAAATGAATTGTCTTCTCCAAAGTTAACTGTATATTCAATGTCAAGAGGATAATCATATGCTGTTTCCAATGTGTCTAGAATCTCCTTCATCTCATCAATGAAATCATGGTTCTTTACAATTCCCTCACAATTGACAAATACGATTTCTCTGCGCTGGCCTCTGTCACGGAACATTCTCTCTGCTTCACGGTCATGTTCAACAAGAACCTTTTTTGCATATCTTGGAATAACCTCTAGACCATCTTCTACAGGAATGTCATGCAAGCTGATATCCTTTAAATCGATAACATCCAGATAATGTTGGGAATACCTGTGCTTTTCCCTAATGTCCTTTACCATAGTCACTTCAGGCCTGTCAAGATTGATTATTCTTGGATAATCCTTTTTAGTCCTGTCAACAGCCTTTGTACCAAGGCCCATTACAAGACGGAGCATACCTTTGCTGTTATCCATATCTGGAAGTGGAGAATATGGGCTGTATGAGAACCCTACACCTGCAGCTGTCGGGAAGAAATAGTCTCCATAATATGAACCTGAAACCCTTTGAACCAAAAGAGCCATCTGCTCATCAGTATCATCTAAATCATTGATTTTCCTATATTCCAAAGCGGAAATATTCATGGTACTTACATAAACCACTTTAACTGCCTCTTCAAAAGCAGCTAAACGCTCTTCAAGGCTTCCTCTGTTTACACAGAATACAGATTCATATTTTCCTGCAAATGCATTTCCCTAACCGTCTTCAAGGAAACTGCTTGACCTTACAATAATAGGGTTTTGTCCGAAATAATCCAGTATCTGTATGAATCCTTTCTTGATTTCCTCAGAGAAAGTACCCTTTTTAAGGGCTTCCTCCAACTCTTTTCCATATTTATAATAACCTTCAGGGGTTCTTTGCTTTACCCGAAGGTCCCAGAGGTCATTTGAAACAATGTATGTGTAAAAAAGGTCTGAACCTATGTAAAATGAATCATCAGGCTCAAGATTATTGTAGATGTCGGGACGCTCCTTTTCGATTATCTTTCTTGCCAAGAGCATACCGCAGGACTTTCCACCTACTGATCCGCTTCCTACACGACGGTCATAGATTGTGATATAATCCTCAAAAGTAAAGTATTCCTTTATCTTGGAAAGCATCTTCTCATCCTTAGTCATCATCAGCTCACAGATCTTATCACACTCATCATCGATGTTCTGGCCTTCTGCGTACTTCATTCTAACTTGAAGCATGTATCTTTCCCAACTGTCCAAGATTTGTCCGCTTTGATGCTTGTCAGAATCATTGATGGTCTAATAGTATTTGCTCACTTCCGACCATCCTGCAAAACCTTGACAAAACCTGTTCTTGGATTAAACTTATGTCCTAAAAACATGGTCTGGGAATATCTGTTCCATACCTTAAGTGGAGAAACATAAACCTCTTCTGGAGAATTTGAGTGTACATTCAGGAATAGCTGTGTGGTTTCACGAATCTTAGCGATGGCATCAAAGGAATGCCTTCCCCTAATGATTGGGAAATAAGCTACAGTATCCAATTGGAATAGGAATGGACAGGTTACCTTAAAGAAATTTCCCATCATCAAATCAGTTGACCAGACAGCCTGAAGGTCACTTAAGCAGTCAAATACATAGAATGCATCAAATCCTTCCTTTTCTATGATTCTGTGAACCTCTAATGTAAATGTCTCAAATTGATTATATGGATTAACCAGATATATTTTGATTCCATCACACTCTATCATGCTGAACTCAGTTTCAGGATTGTTCTGTTCAATTTCAAGCAATCTAAAATCTTCTTCAGTCATGTCTATCAATGGAGGATGGTTAGCAAACCTAATGTAAATAAGGTTTCTATTATCCTCTTTTGCCTGTTTGACATAAGGATCCACAAAGTAAGAGAATTCATTTAAGTTTGTAACATTCCATACTACATTATCTCCTAAACGGATATTGTCTAAAGCTTCATCAAGCCCTGGAATCCCTGATTTTATTCTTTCAAATGCGGCCATAATAATATCTCCTAATCTAATTCTTAATTTTTCACCATTGGAACTCCCTATCAAATATTTAATTTTTATCACTCAGAACTCCCATAATTATTAATTTTTCACCATTAGAACTCCCTATTAAATACTTGATTTTTCACCATTGGAACTCCTGTAAAATCTTAATCTCTCACCATTGGAACTCCTGTTAATTGTGAAGCTTCCATAGTCAATGCAACAAGGTCTTGGCGTTCAAGATTTTCTATATCTGTATTTCCAGCCTGTTGAGTCAAAGAAGTTACTTCCTGTGTCATTGCCTCTATGTAGTTTGCTACTTGCTGACCTTTTCTTATAGGATCCAATCTTCTTCTAAGAACCCTATCCTGTGTTGCAATTCCTTTAGGACAAATTCCTTCAGAACATGATTGGCAAACCTTACATCCTATTGAAATCAATGCAGAGGTAGCGATATATACAGCATCTGCACCTAAAGCAATAGCTTTTGCCACATCAGCTCCAGACCTTATTCCTCCAGCAGCTACAAGGCTCACTTCACTTCTTAGATTTATATCCTTAAGAGCATCGTCAACCTTTACGATTGCCTCTATTGTAGGGATACCTGCATGTTCTGTAACCACTTCCGGTCCAGCTCCAGTTCCTCCCTGCATACCATCAACAACAATTATGTCTGCACCTGCCTTTGCAGCAATCTTCACATCCTGCTCCACTCTACCAGATGCAAATTTTACAATGATAGGTATTTTCCAGTCAGTGATTTCCCTTAATTGGTTGATTTTCATTCCTAAATCCTCAGGTCCAACAATATCCATATGTCTTGCAGGACTTAATGCTGAGGTTCCTTCAGGAATATTTCTGACTCTAGCAACTTCTGCAGTTACCTTATGGGAAAGCAAATGTCCTCCCATACCTGATTTAGCACCTTGACCTATCTTAATCTCAACAGCTTCTGCATTATTCAAATAGCTTGCTGAAACTCCAAAACGGCCTGATGCATACTGAGCAATCAGCTTGTCTGCATAATGCCTTTCTTCAGGAAGCATTCCACCTTCACCAGTATTGCTTATTGAGCCGACTTTGCTGCTTCCAATAGCCAATGCGATTTTTGCTTCCTTGCTTAATGCACCAAAAGACATTGCTCCAATCATAATAGGAGTGTCTATTTCTATTGGATTTTCGGCAAACCTGTCTCCAAGAACTACAGAAGTCTTGCATGTTTCCCTATATGAATCTATTGGCGGCCTTGAAACCTGTGCAGGCAATATGCTTAAGTCATCGAATGTTGGGATTCTTCTTGTAAGTCCACATCCTCTAACCTTATATGCTCCTGTTTGGCTTTTACGTTTGATTTCAACCATTGTTGAATTTGACCATACTCCTCTTCCCTCATCGACAAGAGGTCTGACATATATAGCATGTGTTGGACACATCTCTTCACAGATCTTGCACCCTACACAATTTTCCTGATGTATTGGAAGAGGCTCATCATTGATTACCTCATAGACACCATGAGGACAGTTTGAATAGCAGCTGTAACAGTTTTTACATGAGGATTTGTGTGGATTGTCACATAAATACCAGCAACAGCCAGGCCTATCATTGCTCTGCTTGCATATTTCCAATTTTCTTTCTACAGTGAATGACATTAGTTTGCCCCCTCATTAATGTTTTGAACCTCGTCTTTCAAGTCATTTAATGGCTTGAAAACTGGACAGACAGAATATTTAGTTCCTCCAGACTTTACAACCTCATCAATGGCATTTGTTAACTTTGCATAAGGTTTCCAAGCCAAATGATCTTCCTTATCAACAATAAGTGCATCTGTTACAATCTCATTATCCAACAAATAATCTAATATTGTTGTGACAATTGAACCGTCTTGACCTTGAGTATGCTTTAATGACTTGACTGTCAATACCTTCTTAAAGTTTCCTATTGGCTTTGAATTGTCATTTCTCAAAGCTTCAGGTATGAATGTCCTTGGACAGACTGCAAAGCATGCATGACAATCTTCTGGACATTCCCCTTTCCTTCTTGGCTTTGTATCATCAATTGTTATCAGATTGTCAGGACATGCATATTCACAGGCTCCACAGAGAACGCATGCTCCAACATCAATGACATTTGACCTTAAATCCAGGAATGAAGCTTCTGAAACTTCATTGCTTATTGAATCATCTGATTTTTGCCTTTGGTATAATACAGGCCTTGCCAAAAATTCCCTTCGTTCTATAGTTTCAATATTTTTTCTTGTTTTGGATTCTGCAATTCTATTCAACAATTCAAATTGTGAATCTGTAAGCGCTTTAGCTTCTATGAATCTTTGTTCAATTGCTCCATTAACTATTTCCTCACCTTTTTCAGTTCTTACTATCAGTGTTGACCATCCATCATCTGATCCAATTGAACCGATTGAAATGTCAGAGGTCTCAGATGTCAGCTCAACACAAATATTACAGTTTTTCCTGATTATCCTTTTAGCTACTGAGAGAGGTATCTTTACAGTTTCCTTGGTTTTCAAGAGTAAAAATACGAATCCTTTCTCTATTCTGAATTTTTCAATATCATCCATTGTCAAATCATATTCCTTTAAGAGATTTACAAAGTACTTGTATGAAAAATTCTCCATACAGAATAAGCCCAATTTAACATCAATAGGGCTATCTGTGTAATATTGCAGTTTGGATGCAGCCATAATTTCACATGGTGTTCCAACTAAAGCTATTTTATGTTCGCTCATTCTTTCAGCTCCTATTGCATGTTAACTATTTTCTTGAAATTCACATAATCATTATCAGACAGTTCAAAACCATATTCAGTCAAGGTTTCCTTAAGCTCTTTTAGATCTTCAGCTGTAGCATCTTCCATAACAGCATTTTTCCCAAGCTTTTGACTTGCCCTAGAACAAAAATGGTTCCTCTCATGATTGATTCACCAACATCCTCAGTTACATCCCCAAGGATTATAAGCTTTCCACCCATCATAAGCAAACCAGTCATGAATCCGCTGTTACCGCCAATTATGACGGTTCCACCTTTCATGATTTCTCCAGTTCTTGAACCGACACTTCCTTTCACTAATACCCTGAATATTGATTATACTTGGTAGGATGATATTTTCCTTGAACCGACACTTCCTTTCACTAATACAGTGCCTCCATAGATTCCTTGTCCTGCACCGTCACCAGCTGTACCTTCAATGACCAATTCACCATCAGTCATATTGTCTCCAGCAAACCAACCTGCATTTCCGTTGATATGAATCCTTGGCCCATGAGCCATTGTTCCAACAAAATAGCCTGCAGAACCATTGATTTCTATCTCAACATCTTCAGTTAAGCCAGCACAGATATTGTGTCTTGAATCTGGATTGTCAATAATGAGCTTATCAAAAGAAGTAGCTTTTTCCTTTATAGCACGATTCAATTCCTTTTCATTCATATCCTTTGCATCAATGACATATTCTTTCATAGAAAAAACTCCTTTAGATGGTGTAAGCTCTTGTTTCTCCTGGAGCAATCTGTTCCACTTTATCTGAATCTGTAACATCATGCAATGCCATTTCCTCTGAAGCGATTGCAAAGATCTCATCGGTTTCCACCATTACACCAGGCCTTAAGCCAAGCTTGTCCTTTGCAATCCCTATGCCGTTTGGTGTTCCCACCAATATTGAAAATGGACCATCCAAATCAATCACCGCTTGGTCTAAAGCCTCTTCCAATTTATAGCCTTGGTCAAGCTTATCTGCCATATAATGAACAATGCACTCTGTATCATTAAATGATTCAAAAGTGTGTCCCTTTCTTTCTAATGGGTCTCTTATTTTCCAGTAATTGGTGATTTGCCCATTATGCACTACAGTAATGTCTGGTATGATGTAGCTTTGATATGGGTGTGCATGATAACGGTCTACTCCACTTTCTGTTGCAAAACGGGTATGTCCTATACCATGTGTTCCCATTCTGCTTTGAACGTTGAATCTTTTTGCTATGTCCCTTACCTTTCCAGTATCCTTAATCATTTCAAATGAATGTGAACCATTGATGACCCTTACATTTTCCAATTCATCTATTTCACTTATGCAAGGTTTTAAAAGAGAATACTCATCTAATGCAATTTTACATTTATATACATCTGAGTCTCCTACAGACTCGATCAATTGCTCTTCGAATATTGGACTGATTTGATTTAAAAGTGATTTTAAGTTGTCCAATGCACCTCTTCTTCTTTTTATCTCAATGTTTAATTGATAATAATTTTCAGGAAAATCCAAGCTTCCGTAGATTGCATAACCTACAGAATCCGGACCTCTGTGCTGCAATGACTCTAACATAGATGTCAATGCTTCCCCTACAGGGTGAGTTTTTTTATCTTTGTATATTACACCTGCTATTCCACACATTTTTCTACCTCCAATAAAAAAGGGTGAATACACCTACATATGCCAAAAATAATAAATCTTTAAATTTTATGGTTATAGGGGATACCTTAAACTTTACCCCAATTTATGCTATGAACTTAAAATACAATATGCTAATTTATAATTATCTAAAATTCATTTGCTAATCATAGCAATTCCTAAAATTCATTTGCTAAATATAGCAAATCTTAAAATAACATATGCCTAATCCCATAGCAATATCCTAAAATTACTATGCCTGATCATAGCAATATATTAAAATTACATATGCCTTAAAAAAAATAATTCTAAAATACAATATGCCTTTAAATAACAATTCTAAAATATATATGCCTTTAAATAACAATTCTAAAATTACATATGCCTTAAAAAAATAATTTTAAAATTTCGAAAGCCTTTAAGTTTAAAAAACCTATTTACATCACTTTTTTTTAATCTTTCCTTTAATTTTAAATCTTGAAATTAAAGTCAATGGTAGTCAAATTAAGAGAGACTTTAACTTGACTACCAAGATATTCAAAAAAGGAATAGCTTAAACATCTAAATACTGATTTCTTTCATAATCGAATACTTGTATCCTATAAGCGTCCCATTCAGCTCTTTTAATATTATAGAACTGATCAAACACTTTTTCTCCAAGAGCATTTATGATTACATCATCATTTTCCAGTGCATGATATGCTTCCCATAAGCTTGTTGGCAAGTTGTCGATTCCCCTTTGAGCGATTTCCTCTTCATTTAATGCAAATAAGTTTTCTTCAGTTGGTTCGCCAGGGTCTAACTTATTGTCCATACCATCTAAACCTGCTTCAAGCAATGCTGCAAATGCTAAGTATGGGTTACATGATGGGTCTGCAGACCTGCATTCAATTCTTGTTCCTAATCCACGGGATGCAGGAATCCTTAATAATGTTGATCTGTTTTTAAATCCATAAGCTATGTAGCATGGTGCTTAATAACCTGGGACTAAACGTTTATAAGAGTTAACAGTTGGGGATAAAAATAGCTGATAAAGCTTGAGCATGTTTTAATAATCCTCCAATGAAGTACAATGCCTCTTGTGATATTTGAGTTTCAGTATTTGGATCATAGAAAATATTTTCTCCATCCTTAAATAGACTTTGGTTACAATGCATACCACTACCATTGATTCCCAAGAATGGTTTTGGCATGAATGTTGCCTTAAATCCTAAGTTATGAACAACTGCTTTTACAGCTTCCTTGAATGTTATGACAGCATCTGCTGTTTTTAATGCATCAGCATATTTAAAGTCTACCTCATGCTGTCCTGCTGCCACTTCGTGGTGACTTACCTCTACATCAAAACCTAATTCCTCTAAACCAAATACAATTTCTCTTCTAATGTCAGTACCTTGGTCTAATGGCTCTACATCAAAGTATTCCGCTTCATCTGCAGGTATGTAGTTTCCGTTTTCATCTTCCTTAATGATGAAGAACTCTGGTTCAGGACCTATATTGAATTGGTATCCTCTTTTTTCAGCTTTTTCCAATGCTTTTTTTAAGAACTCCCCTTGGGTCTCTGTCATATGGTTTTCCTTCTGTAGTGAAAATATCACATATGAATCTGCTGGTACCTTTTGATTCAGGTCTCCATGGGATAGTTGAGAAAGTGTTGATATCTGGTTTTGCAAGCAAATCACTATCATTGATTGAAGCTAATCCTGCGACAGATGAACCGTCAAATAATAATCCGTCATTTACAATATCTTCTATATCATCAGCTTTTTTAAGTGGAACTGCCATACTTTTTGGCAATCCATGTATGTCGGATAGCTGCAATTTCAAAAATTTTATGTCATTTGCTTCTACTGTTTTTATGATTTGGTCTAATTTATCACCTTTTGATGACATTTTTTTCACATCCTTTTTTGAGTATATTTTCCATTTGGACAAATTCGGAAAGTTGATATCCTTTTGAGAATGAATTTCATAAATTCATAGTCGGAAGGAAACTTCCTTCCTACTATACTTTATCACTATTAATATATAAATATTTTGAATGAAAATTGAAATAAAAAAATGAAATTAAGAGAGTCTTTTCTTGATTTTAAATTGTATTTAGATAATATAGACTAAACAATTTATTATATGTAGTTAAAAGTTAATTCAATAAAAATTATTAAGATAAAAATAAAAAGAAGAAGAATTTACTAAAATAATTATTTGAAGAAAATTTTTTAAAAAAATGAAAATTTTTTAAAAAATGCCGGCAAAAAAATAAAAAAAAATAGTGAATTATATAAAAATGCCGGCAAAAAAATAAAAAAACCAAAAAAACTTTAAAAAAATAGAAAAATAAAATGTGAAAAAAAATCAGCACAAACTCTGTAAAACTAAATGAAAAATAGAAAAAAGAGATAATGAAAAAATCAGTACCAATTCTTTAAAAAAAGAGAAATAAAGATTAAAAAAAAACAGTAAAAACCTTATTAAAAAGTTAAAAAAAAAAAGAAAAAAAGAATATATAAGGGAAATTAATCCCCAATTATAAATATTTTGATCAAAATTTTGCGAGCCGAAAGCGAGTAAAAGTTTGAGCTATACAGATTCTTCTACTTGAACCCCTTCTGTTTCACCGTCTTGAACACCATCTTTAATGAATAGGATTACAATAACCAAAGAGATTACACATAATGCTGCCATAAATAAGGAAGTTTGGCTGAAAGCACTTACTGTAATCTTATCGTGTGCTACGTAACCTCCAGTGAATACTGTAAGAAGGGTTGCTGCTACAGCAGATCCACTTGCACCAATGATTTGTCTTACGGTGTTGTTGATTGCAGTAGCATCTTCGATATTTCCTTTTGCAACAGTTAAAGTCCAGGTAACTGCAGGCATTAAACCTAAACCTGCACCGATTGCCCTTATGATTTGAGTTGCAATCATATATTCTAAAGGTGTTGAAGCAGTATATGTTGACATGATATAATAACCAACTATAGAGAATATACAGGACACTATAAGGACCTTTTGAACTCCAAATTTTTGAGCAAGCACTGGACCAACGAAATTGAATACAATCATTACCAATGTTGCAGGTAAAAGAACTATTCCAGAAGTGGTTGCAGTTTGATTACAGACACCTTGAACAAATAGAGGCATTAAAACATATAATCCACACATTGTAAAGTAGAGAATTGATGAAAACAAAGTACCAAAGAAGTAATACTTATGTATCAGAATTCTTAAGTCAAGCAATGGGCTTTCAATATGGAATTGCCTATAAACAAATATGAGCAAGGCTATTATACCAATGACAATTGGAGTAATGGTATTTGTCAAATGAGCACCATAATCTGCAAAATTGGTTAATCCGAATAATAATCCGACACAAGCGACAACACTTAAGATCAATGAAAGGACATCAAGAGGATAGTCACCAGTTTCAAACTCTAATTTTACTAAGAAGAATGCAGCTGCCATTAATATCAATGTAGCAACTGCAAATATTAAGAATATAATTCTCCATCCCATAGTGTCAATAATATAACCACCAACGGTTGGTGCTAAAGCAGGAGCCACACCAATGATAAAACCAAATAATCCCATGTATACTTGCCATTTTTCCTTAGGAATTATTTTTAAGAGTACAATTTGGGTTATTGGAATGGAATACCTGCACCTATTCCTTGAATGACTCTTCCTAAAATCAAGACAATCATATTAGGTGCAAGGAATGCAACTACAGTACCAATTAAAAATATTAACAATGAAATGTTAAGTATTGATCTGATTTTATAACGACGAGCTATATATGCAGAAATTGGTATCATTACACCTAAAACAAGCAAGAAAGAGGAATAGACCCATTCAGCTAAGGTTGAAGAAACATGAAAATCAGCCATAATACCTACAACACCAGTTGTAACTACAGTTTGTGCAGTACTTAAAAGAGCTGCAGCTATTACGAAAATGATTAATGCTGTTGTATTTTTTTCTGAATTCACAGTCATAATAACACTCTAAAAAAATTATTAAAAATGAAATAACCATAAGATATTTAATTAAGTCATGAGGTATAAATCAATCCAAACAACTTAAAAAAATTAATAAAAAACTTAATTAATATAAGTAACACTTAATTAAATAAATCTTTCTTTTAATAATCTATATTTTGTTTAATTATTATATAAATCTTTTTAAATAAGTTTGATAGTTAATTCGTTAATTTTAAAACTATTGAATAATGTTTAAAGTGCATTCTGATTTACTAATGTATTATAAAAGATTGTGAAATAACAAAAATAAAAACACAGAAAAAATCGAAGAATATTCAATAAAATAAAACATATAAAAAGTTAAAGGAAACAATAATGAAATAAAATAAATGTAAATGAAAAAGAGAAAAATAAAAAAACTAAAACTAAAATTAAAAATAAAAAAATAAAATAAATGTAAATGAAAAATAGAAAAATAAAATTAAAAAAATAAATTAAAAAAGGGAAAAATAAAACTTATTTATCTGCAAGAGTCCAATAACATCTTTTTGGAGAAACAATAGTTTCATCTTTCTTTAATTCTTTCATGATTTTATCTACTTCTTTCTTTTCAACACCAGAAATTTCACTAACTTTTGTAGCGTTTAAAGGTTCTTCAGAGTTTTTAAATGCTTCAATTACTTTATCTTTATCAGACATTTTTATCACCATTTTTATTAAATTATTAAATTTTAATAAATATTATTTCTAAATATATCAAATTATTAATTTTTAAAATTTTATTTAAAATTCTTGAGCAATTTAGGTCTACCATCCTTTTGGATAGATTCCAGTATCCATAAATACCTTATTTGTATCAACAACAAGGCCAGAATCTGCATTCATTATCTCTTGAGATGAGAATAATGAAGTTCCTGCAGCAACCAATTCTCCCTTTAGAGATTTGATAGCAACAAGATTGCCTTTTTGAATATCTTTGGATAATTTGGTAATTCCTCCTGCACCAAGCTTAGCACCTTGGCAAATAGCTTCAACTGCAGAATCCTTTATGAAAATTTGAGGAAGGTGAGAGCTTGCCACTTCCATAGGTTGAATAGCCTGTCTTATGTATGATTCATCACCATCTTCAAGATAGAAATGATATGCATCAGTTAAATCATGGAGATTTACAAGATCATTGTTTCTCTCATCAAATGGACCTACCCTTGTTCTTCTAAGCTCTGCCATATGAGCGCCACATCCTAAGGCTTCACCAATATCATGACAATAGGTTCTGACATATGTTCCCGCTTCACAACCTATCCTAAACAAGACATCCTTGCCTTCAATTTCATAAATGGTAGAGTAATAAATATTTCGTACCCTTAATTCACGTTTGACAGCTGATTTAACAGGTGGTGTTTGGTATATCTTGCCAGTAAATTCATCGAAGATTTGTCTTACTTGATCCTCTTCAATATCTTTGTGCAGTGTCATAAGACATACATATTCCTTGCCTGCTGGAAGGAGAAGTTGACTAACTCTTGTTGCATTGTCAATTCCAATCGGAAGAACACCAGTTACCTTAGGGTCAAGAGTTCCTCCATGACCAGTCTTTTTGCAGTTAAGGATTCTTTTTACCCAAGAGTCTACCTCATGGGAAGTAGGCCCAGAAGGCTTGTCTAAATTAATTATACCTTTAGTTATATGTTCATCTATAGGTCTTTCATATGGATTGCATCCATATTCAGGATTGGTTTCTGCATTTGGCTTTATTAAATAATCTTCCATAGTTTATTCTCCAATAGCTAAAAGTTTAAAAAAATTAGTTCTGAATAAATCAGACTTCTTAATATAAAATAAGATTTTTATTATAAATAAACTTAATTAATGATTGGATTGAATGAAAATTAAATGTAAAATAAATCTTTAAAATAAAAATAGATGAAAATAAATAAGAATAAATAAATTAAACTTTAAAGAATATGAGTGAAAAAAAGATTGGATAAGCATGAATGGCTCCACAAAAATTATAAAAATAAGGGCTTATAAATATTAAATAGTTGAAAAGAAAAATAATAAGGTTAATTCTTTCCTTATGTTATTCAAAATTCATAAAATAAATTATTTTAACTTAGATAAAAAGCATTTAAAAATAATGGAGATTGAATATGACTAATGAAAATTCTGCAAATCGTATGAGCAAAACAGAGCATTATCTTGAAATTGCTCTTGTTGTATCAAAAAGAAGCACATGCTTGAAAAGACGTTATGGTGCTGTAATTGTTAATAATGATGAAATAATCAGTACAGGATATAATGGAAATCCAAGAGGAGAGGAAAACTGCTGTGATAGAGGAAGCTGCAAAAGAATGGATCTTCCATCAAATTCAGGAAACTATAATGATTGCTTTTCAGTTCATGCGGAACAAAATGCTATGATAAGTGCAAGCAGAAAGGAAATGCTTGGAGGAACAATATATCTTGCTGGAGAGATGTTTAAGGACGGTTCTTGGATAGAAATTATGGATGCAGAACCTTGTCCAATCTGTTTTAGAATGATTAAAAATTCTGGAATTGAAAAAATAGTAAGCAAAGGAGTTGTAATAGATTTATAAAAATAAACTATTACATTAAATCCTTTTTAAACTCTTTTTAGAAAATAGAAATTAAATAAAAATATAAATTAAAAAATAGGTTACTATTATAATTAGCCTAAAAAAACTCTTTTTATAAAACTACCATTATACATAACCCGAAAAAAAAACTCTTTTTATATAATAATTAAATTTATAATTAATTTATAAATAAATTTAAAAATTAAAATAATGAATTTAAATTAATAAATTCAATTAAAAATAGTAATTAAAAATAATAGTTAAAAATAGTAATTAAAAATAATAGTAAAAATAGTAATTAAAAATAATAGTTAAAAATAGTAATTAAAAATAATAGTTAAAAATAGTAATTAAAAATAATAGTTAAAAATAGTAATTAAAAATAGTAGTAAAAAATAGTAGTAAAAAATTGTAAAAAAGAAAGAAATCAATAAATTCTTAGTTTGCTTAGTCTACTTGCTGAATTGACATATCTGTCACCAGCATAAGTGACTTTGAACTTATAGGTTCCTTTTTTATATAATTTTAGATTTATAACTGCAATTCCTTTATATTTGTTTTAGCATAATATCTCTTTTTATTGACTATAAAAACAAGTTTTCTTCCTTTTACAGCTTTTCCTTTAGCAGATTTGAGAGTTGCAGTCAATTTCTTGATTTTTCTGTTTGACTTATAGGACCTGCTTGGAACATATAACTTAAAGCTTTGCTTTTTAACGACTATTTTAGCAGTAGCTGAAACCTTCTCATAAAGATTATCCCCTGCAAATGAAATGCTTGCATAGTAAGTTTTAACAACTTTAATATTGATTTGCAAACTTGCAACTCCAAGGGAATTTGTTTTGCGATTAAAAACATTACCATTAATCTTTATTTGAACATTCTTATTTGCTAGTGCCTTTCCGTTTTTATCCTTTAAAGTAAACTTAAAGTACTGGCCTGATTTTCCATCTATCTTTACATCCACTGATTTGGTTGTCATATTTTTAAACACAAAGTTGGTAGGGGTCTTTATGGTTCCATTAAAGATAGCTGCAAATTCTGAAATTAACAAACCACCATTTACATTCATTATTCTTATTGCATCAATTACCGGATTTGCAGAAATATAATCAAACTTAGCGGAATTGTCCTTAATTAAAAGGGAATTAAGATTGATTTTGTTTTGGCTAATCCTCATTAGATAAGGCAAGTTCATACTCTGGGATAAAATCCTCTAAATCATTTCCTTCATTGGAAATGAACTTTAAACTTGATGAAACATTTTTGTTTAAATATTGATAAATTATATTTTCTGCTTTGATATTTACCCAGGAAGCAGGGAAATGATAATCAGAGCCATTATAAATCAAATTCCTCTCAATAAAGTCAGAATCTGCATTGAAATTTGATCCATAGAAATTATTCATCAGATAATCTCCTTCACCATAATATGCAGAAGCCTTTCCACTAACCTCATTGTTGTCAAAAATTGAATATTTAACAATGTTGTTTGACTTTGAGGCATTGTTGTAAATAGCCCCTCCATCATTAGCAGAATTATTGATGAATACACATTTGTTTACAATATTGCTTGTTCTTTTAAAGAAGATTGCTCCACCTTCAGTAGCTGAATTATTTATGAATATACAATTTTCAAAAAGGTTTCCTTCCCAGCAGCAAAGGATAGCTCCTGCTTCAGTTCCTGCATGATTATTTAGGAAAGTGCAATTTAAAACCCTATTGTTATTGCTGCATGCTCTTAGAGCACCGCATATACCATTAGCGGAATTATTGATAAAATTACAGTTTTCAATAACTGATTCAATTCCATTTGGCCCTATAAAGAGAGCTCCTTCCTGAAGGAATCCGAAATTATTTATAAAATCACAATTTTTAATCAAATAATTGGACCCTACAACTTGAACAGCACCTCCTCGGGAAGCTGAATTGTTTATAAAAATAGAATCAGATAAATTGCCGTAATTTCCACTCCATCGTATAGCACCACCATAGCTTTGATTAACTAAGCAGATGTTATTTATGAATGTACAGTTTAGAATTGAGATATAGTCTCCAAGACAGCTAACTGCTCCTTGATTTGGTCCAATTTGAGTGAAATTGGAATTGATGATTTTCAAGTTTTGTAAAATGATGCAGTTAGAATCCAGATCAAATACACGAGAAATTGAATTTGCATCTAAAGTTGCACCTTCTCCCAATCCAATAATTGTTAAGGTTTTATTTATTTTTATTAGATTTCCAGTGCTGGTGTAAACTCCATCTAACTCTATAGTGGCATTATCTTCAGCATCATCAATAGCTGATTGAATATCTTCAAAGGTCTTTCCATCAATTGGATTTGGATTATCATCCTCTATATCTGAATCATCGTTATCATTTAGAATATCTTGATTAATATCATCTATCGCCAGATTATCAAGATTGAATTCATTATTAAGACTCATATCTAAGCTATCACTATCAAGACATAAATTCTGATTATCTTCAGCAGAAACAGTTGATAGTCCAAAAAGAATAGAAAAAAACAATAAGGCAATTAACACATATTTAAGTTTCAAGTTCAAGTTTATCCCCCAAGATGCAATAATTTTCTTATATAATAAGAGATATATAAATATTTAATTTTTAATTTATTTAAAATTTTATAAAAAATTTAGAAAATTTAATTTTTAATTGTGTTAAAAAACTGATAAAAAATAAGAAAATTAGATTTTTAATTGTGTTAAAAAAATGATAAAAAAATAAGAAAATTAGATTTTTAATCTCATTTAAAATTTTAAAAAAAAATTAAGATTAATTGATTTTTAATTTATTTAAAATTTAGAGCATGTAAAAAAAAAAAAATCTAGGCTTAAAAATAAAAACTTATTATTAATTATAAATATGCAATTAAAAAAAAAAAAAAAATGATTTTAAGCCTATAAAATTTTACACCACCCAAAAAAAAACCAATAAAATTTACAGTCTCAAAAAAAATAAGAAAATAAATTATTGATTTAAATGAAAATCATCTAAATTTATTTTCTAACCTTAACAGTTCTTTTGGCAGTATCTTTAAGGTAGCTTGCAGTGTAAG
This sequence comes from uncultured Methanobrevibacter sp., assembly GCF_902769175.1. GTDB lineage: Archaea > Methanobacteriota > Methanobacteria > Methanobacteriales > Methanobacteriaceae > Methanobrevibacter. The sequence goes on along the minus strand of NZ_CACXNW010000040.1, from coordinate 15,370 downwards.
TGAGATTTTTACCTGTTTTTAGCTTTTTAAGGACATTGCCTTTAATAGTTATTTTTGCGATTCCTTTTGAATTGGTTTTTGCCTTATAGGTTTTCCCCTAAATCTGAATTTGATAATCTTGTTTTTAAGATATTTTCCATTTACCTTATTCAAGCTGGCAGTTAAAACAAGCTTTTTAGCAGACTTTCTGACTTTTACTGATTTAAGTCTTAAAATGTGTCTAACTGTTAGTTTTTTGCTGACTTTTGTGCCCTTATAGCTAATGGTTATCTTATATGATTTAGGAGCAAATTTAGACAATCTAAGTTTTGCAATTCCATTTTTGTCAGTTTTAACCTTATAAGTGGTTTTTCCCACCTTAAAGTATACAATGACTCCTTTAGCCAATTTGGATTGGTTATTGTATACCTTTACCTTATAATAGACATTGCTTGTATATGGGATTGACAGGTTTTTTGCACCGATAATCCTGATTTTAGCAGGGAGAATATCTACATAGGCAAAGCTTGATGCATTTTGACCATCATCTCCAATATAATCTATATCAATGTCATAATCACCTATCTTAAAGTTTTTAAGTGATAGAGCTGCTTTACCATTTACAATAGGAACCTCATACTTATTTTTTCCTATAGTGAAAACAATTTTTCCCTTTGAATCCTTAGAAACTTCAACATAAATGGACTTATCTTTACCGCATTCCATCTCATATGGTGAAATTACTTTTGGACTGACATATAAAAGAGTGGAACAATTTTCAACTTCAAAATCATCTCCAGTGTAATTTATGCTAATCTTATGTTGGCCACAGCTAAATCCATCAACCTTAATTGAAGCCTTGCCATCTACAAGCTTAACAGACTTAAAGAGAGTGCCGTTAACATAAATTTCAAGGTTTCCATTTGCATTTGAAGGCAATGTCAATGAAACAGCAGATCCATCCAAATAATCTACAAAATCAGGTTGCCTGAATCCATATGAAACAGTGAAATTGTGAACCTCATTATAGCTGTAGTATTTATTGTCACCTTTGAAATCAAAGACCAAAGTGTGGTTTCCAGCAGTCCAACTTTGAAACATTTATGTCAATCCAACCGGAATCATCTATTTTTATAGGATAAGCCACATCATCAATAGTCACATTTATTAGCTTTGCATTGAAATCAGGAGGCACAATAACAATTATGGAATTATCCTCTCCATACATGAAATGGTCTCCAGAAATGTCTACATCATAAGTGATGTTTACATCTTGACGTTTTGAATAATTGAATTTTTGGGAATTGTATTTAACCTCTATTAAATGCTCTCCACAAGTAACTTTAGAGAATAATGATTCTAAAAATTCATGGTTCTTATCGAGTTTCTGAGAAAAGATCACTTTCCATCAAAAAGAACAGTCAATGTTCCATCTGTGTATTTGACAGATTTTGCATAGATGCAGTCATTATGGTCAAGTGAAACATTAGCAGGAATCTCAATGACAAAATCAACTATTTCAAAGCTGGCATTCCTCTCGCATGGAAGATAATAATCATCACCAGAGAAATTTGCTCTGATTGTATGTGTTCCCAAGCTCATGCGATTAATATCTGTAATGTTCAGGAAAAGGTATTGTGTGGAATTAGCTGATTTATAGAATTCATCATCGATATAAATTTCAACTGTGCCATTTGCAGAGTATGGGAAAATCAATACAGGAGTTTGATAGCTATGGTTGTCATCCTTTAAAATCTCTTGAGGAACATTTATATGAAAGCCGTCTTCCGGTTGACGAAACATGACCTTTAAAATAGGGTCAAAATCAAGTGAAATATCATTATAAAAGACATCCACTTTATGAGCCATATAATCGCTATTTCTATTGATTATAAAAATTGGATATATTGGCTTAGGAAAGATAATTGGTACCTTTACTAACTTATCAGTTATGTTTTCATTATAAATTTCAGTTCCATCAATATTAACTTTCAAATTACCTGCTGCAGCCTCTGGCAATTCTATGCTGATTTCACCAGAATCATTTTGGTATATTTTATGGGGAAAGCTTACATTAATATCATTTGCAATTTCTGAATCTTCCATTATGTTTTCATCATCATCCAATAGCTGATTTCTTGAATCCTTATTGACTAAAATTTCATCATCTAGAACATCAGACTCATCATCCAATAAGACATTTTGATTTTCGGCAATATTATCCACAATAATATCGTCACTTGCCATTTGAAAATCATTATTGATGTCCTCTGCACTGATTGAACTTAAAGAAATCAATAAAATGAACAATAATGAAAAAATAAAAATAAGTTTAAATTTCTTCATTTTCCTCACGCTTAACTAAATAAACTTTAATGTAAATATATGTTACATATTATATAAAATTTGCTAAAAAAATTTATTAAAATAAAATATGGGAAAAAACAAAAAAGAACAAAAATAAATAAAAATAGGAAAAATAGGATTAAAAGATAATAAAAGTAGGAAAATAAGAAAAATAGGATAAAAATAAATAAAAATAGGAAAAATAGATAAAACTAGTTAAAAATAGAAAAAAATAAAAATAAAAATCATGAAAAAATTAAATTTTCAATAATTAGTTAGATTTCAGGATAGAAGTCAATTTCATAGTCTAAAAGCTTCATAATCTGTAACTCATCTCTTGCATCTATAATTGCATTATGAGACTCCGAGTAATCTTCAACACCTAATATCTGAAGCATTGGCTCAACTCCATAGCATCTTCTTAATCTGCCTGTTTTACAGCATGGCAAATGATTAGGGATGTGGGGATTATGCTGCTTATATGCTGCAATCTTCATAATGTCTCTCCAGCAAAAGTCAGAAAGCTCAGGCAAATGACGCTTGTCAAAGGAAGCATTATATGCAAACAGATCATCAACACCATTAGATTCAAGAAGATACCTTAAATCATCTATTGCATCAGGCCTATGCTTTGTAAGAATTTCATGACTTGTTCTTCTCATTGATTTGGAATACATTCCACCTATCTTTTCTGCTCTAGGCAAAATATAATATCGAGAATCAGTTCTTTCAAAATTCCTGCATTTAGCAATTAAAACACCAATAGACATTACCTCATCGTTCCAATTAGTTTCGGTGTCTATAACTGCAAATCTTCTTGACATAAAATAGCATCCCCATTTAAAAAATCATTCATTAATACTCAATAATTACTCCATCAATCTCAGAAATGTCTACCCAAGTACGTAATCCCTGACATTGATATGTAACTCCATCAACCTCTTCATAATATACCTTTTTATTGTCACTTACAAGGTAAACATTATCTCTTTCGATTTTTGCCACTCTCTTACAAATTCCACCATATTCCTTAGAATCTGCTGAAACAATATCCCCTACGTGAATATCATGAGTCTTGTTTACAAGAATGAATTGGCCATCCTGGACTGTTGGAAGCATAGATTTGCCTTCAGCCCAAAAGACCAATGGAATTTGATCTTCACCTATTATGGAATCAATATTGACAGTGCAGTCAACAGAGCCATACTTATGGCAAATAGACCTTACTCCTTCCTTAATTGTATCAACATCTGCACTGGAATTTAATGCTGCATTAGATACATAATTCAATATTTCATCAGATGCCGCATTAGTGATATTTGAATCAAGGTTGCTTGACACTGTTGTGCTTTCCCCATCAAAATAAATGTCTACAGTATCTCCAAAGAAGAAATAGTTAACAGGATCAGAATTAGTGTTTGTACTGTAATTCACATCCACATATCCAACATCATTATACATGCTATCTGAATCATCATGCATAATCTTATAATCATCGGGATTTTCATCGGAAAGAATTCCATTATTATAAGCTGCAATAGATCCAAAATGCATAAAGCCAATAGATAATATTGCAATTATAAGAATAGTATAAAGAAATTTTTTATTCAATAATATCACCCACAAAAATAAATTATTTTATTTAATTTACTATTTAATCAAACTAGTATATAATTATTAGAGAAAATAGGATAATAAATTTATAATATATAGATGATTAAAGAGACTGTAAAAAATTTAGCTGATAAATCTTTAATTTTAATATAACTTTTCAATATTTTTTTATTTACAGTTGAACATATTGATTGCAACTACTTTTAAAAATAATATGATAAATTGATAAAATCAATTAAATTGATTTTACATTAAATTAAATTGAAACATAAACTGAGTAAATCAAAAATAATTCATCGCCCCTTAATTTAAATGAAAGTTCCTAAAAAAAGATTAATAAATCAATAATCAAATATATAGCACAATTACCACTAAAGACAGCATTATTAGCATATAGTGTCCCTTCACAATAGATAGCACCACCATTATCATCATCAGCCTTATTGCCTTTAAAATAAGATAGAGCATCTTCACTCATATTGTTAATGTATACGTTGCCTTTAGCATATATTGCCCCACCAAAGTCATCAGCATAATTACCATCAAAGTAACAATCGTCAACATACAAATCATTACGGGAACTAATAGCACCACCATCATAATCAGGTGATTTAGAACCGCCATCAACCCTATTGCCAGTAAATCTGCTACCTCTGACTTTCAATGTTCCAGAACAGTGAACAGCACCACCTTTTCCACAAGCCAAATTATCACTAAATTCAGCATAGTTAATAAATGCATCCCCTTCACAATAGATAGCACCACCATCATGATCATCCGCATCATTATTAATGAAGCAACACAACTTATTATCGCCTAAACTATTGATATAGAGTTTGCCTCTACAGTAAACTGCACCTCCCCAATCATCAGCATAATTGCCATCAAACACACAGCCATCAAGATACAAATCAGTATCAGAGTATATAGCCCCACCTTCATAATCAGTTGAGGATAAACTTCCATCCCCCTTATTGTTCTTAAATGTACAGTTTATAATATGAAGAGAGGCTTCAGAATATATCGCCCCTCCAACGGTACAATATTTTCCATTGATAAAATTAATGTTTTTAAGTGTGATATTGTCTCCACCAAACTGAAATATCCTTCCATTACCGCTACCATCAATGGTATGGCCTTGACCATCAATAACAAAATCACATTTATCCATCCCTATTCCATGTGGATTTTCGTTGCCGTTACGAACATAGTCCCTTTCCAACTTCAAAATACCATCAGCAGAATAAACATCATTATACAAATCACCAAAGTTTCCATCATCAATTTCCAATGCATCATTTTCTGATACACTGAGAGTTTTAAGGTCAACCTTGTTTAAAGAGCTTACCATATCCACATCATTTTGAATATCATTCACATCAATATCTTGGATGTTTGTTGAAGAAAAACCATCATAATGATTGTTTAAATCATCAGATGCACAAGCAAAGCCAACAGTGCATATTAACACCAACAAACATGAAATAACAATCAGCTTAATATCCATAATATTATTCACCTTAATCATTAAAAAATAAAACAATAAGAGAGTGTGTCACAAACACGATTTCGATTTAAAGAATTGAACAATTTATAATTTTAATCAAAATATTTAAAAATTTATTAATTATTTTAATTTAATTTTAACATAATTATATCGGCTTTTGACTAAGAATAATTGTGACATGTTCCCAATAAAAAAAATTAGAAATAAAGAATAGAAAAAAAGATTTAAATTGACATCAATTTTACTTGATTTAAAAACCCAACTAAAATATTAAGAAAATAAAAATTATCGTAACCTAAGAAAGTCAGAGCCTCAAGTTAAATTAAAAAAAAATTATAATTATAACTTAAGTCTTCATTATTCCTCCCAATATTCAATTTTTTCATTCCTATAATAATTCTTTTTTATACATATTAATTATTATATTAAAGAAAATATATAAAATATTTCGAGTGTAAGCGCTTACTTGCATCGTTAAAATCAAAAAAAATAACAAATAAGAATTTAATTTCAAAAAAAACTATAAAAAAAAACAGTTTAATTATCAATAGATATTTAAATTAATTTTATAATCAGACTTAAAAAAAAATAAGAAATAAAAAAAGAAAATTAGAGAATCCATCAATTGATGAATTCATATCTAACACAAAAATGTGCTTTAATTTAATATATAAAAAATTAAAAAAGTTTTAAAGTAAAATGTAAACTAACTGAATTTAGAATTAGATGGAATATACTTATTCCATGATAGGTTCTAAATGGTTAATTCAATGATTGCAACAATTTCACATTCTTTACCTGCTTCTCTTCCAGCAGTTTTAATACATTTTCTACCAACTTCTATAGCTGCCATTATATCACCTTTATTGTTGTTAAAATAATTTCCGCAATACTGTCAGGGTCAAAGCTGTCAGTATTTATAATTAAATCATAAATATCCATATTTCTAATGTCTATATTATGGATATCTCTATATCGTATAGCTTCACTTTCTTCACGAGCAATGATTTCTCTTTTTGCAAGCTCAAATGATTTATCTTCCCTTTCACATACTCTTCTAGCTCTTACGTCTAAAGGAGCAGTAAAACAGACTTTCAAATCTGCATCTACAAAATATGCAGAAAGTCTTCCTTCTACAATGAGATCTTGAGCTTCCTTTGCAAGTTCAGCTTGTCTATTATCAATCTCTTTATCGATGTCAGTATTTCCTTCAGCAAATTTGCCAAATTCGACCGGGGTCATGCCTCTCTCTGCAGCCATCTCTCTAAAGATGCTTCCTGCAGATAGGAAAGGAATGTTCAACTTCTCCGCCAATACCTTTGCAGCAGTTGTAGTACCACTACCTGCTGTACCACCGATTGCAATTATCATTATTTTCTTGCCTCATCTTTGAAATGCTTACGAGCACATTTTGGACATAAGTATCCACCAAATGGACGGTTAGGTCTTTTTTGAGATTTAGCTAATTTGGAAATCTCGAAAGGACGTCCTCTTGGAACACCATGTAATACAGCACCACATTCAGCACATACATGCTTAGATGGTTTCTTCTTTTTATATCTTAAAACATTAACTCCACCAGGAGTTTTTGTATTTGTTCTTTTATATGATCTTGATCTAAATCTATTTGCAGGCATGTTCTCACCTAATTTGTTTTTTTTTAAATATCTACAAATTTAATATTAATATCAAATTGTCTAATTTGTAGACTTGAAGTAAAATAGATATTAAAATACTAAATAAGTATCTTGTAAATATCATGAAAAAAGTATCATAAAAATAGAATGAATATTTAAAATTCATTTAGTTAAATGATTAACACTATATAATATGATATTTAATTAATATATACTTTACTATTCTCTATAAGATATCCTATTGAAAATCTATAATTCTTGTAAAAATTTGAATTGATTTTCAAATAAGAAAAATTATAGAAATAAATTTTAAAATCTTAGCAATTTCCAACAACCCAAATTAAGTAGGCAATCCCACTTAACATGCCAATCATTAAAAATCCACTAAAATTTTGTATTACAGATATCGTACTTTTGGGATTTTAGTTTTAATTTTAATTTTTTAATTGAAACTAGAAAATAATTTAGAAAAATCTAAAATTTCGATTGAAAAATTTAGATTGGAAATCTAAAAATTGCTTAGATTGACTAATCTAAGGTAGAGTATCTATATGGATACATAACATTTATTAATAGTAGCAACTAGTATAATTAAATTAATTTTATGATTAATTAAATTGAAAGAATTGATATCCTATTCAATTTAATGAAATATTATTTTTATTAAATAATAAGAATAGTTTCCTAAATAAATTAGTCCAAAAAAATATGAATTTTTTTGAAATTTTAAATCTAGAAACCGTTTTTGAATCCCATAAATTTCCTAATGATTTGTGACATTCCAAATGTACAAATAAAGTACCACCATAACCATCCTACTCCGTAAGGGATAGTGGTTATGTTTCCACCATAAAGCATTTGACCTAATGAGTGGAAAAGAGGAGTTAAAGTACAATAATAAACAGCTGGAGGAAATACAACAATAATATCTTTTATTGTAGATTGCCACATCCAAGCAAAGATTAATAAGATTGGAATCATTGTAACAATCATAGGTCTAAATGACATCTTCATAATTTCAGATTGGTCTGACATCATATCCATTTGTTTAGCTTGAATCTTTGCTAACTCTTTACTGTCACCGCTAGCTTGAGCAGCTCTTAACTCCTTTTGCAAAGCTTTTGATTTTGCTTGCATTTCATTCATCTTATCCTGGTCCACCAATAACTTTTGAGCGGTTACTGTTAAAAGGGATATGACAAAGGATATCACAAATACAGTAAGCACTGGATTATTAGGTGTAGGATCCATATGAACTAATGGATTAAGAACAGCATTCATTGCATCAAACACTGGCTGAAGCCAGGAAATACCTAAAAGAAAACTACCTTGATACGCCATTTCATTCCTCACATAGTTTAATAAATTTTAATAGTAAATTATATTTTTTTAAATCTGTTATCTTCTGCAAAACATTTTATGTTTTGCAATATTCTAAGTTAATTCTCAAAATGTATAATAAACTATTAAGTTATAAATTCTTTCAAATTTACAAATTAATAGTTTATACTGTTATAATACTTTTGCAAATTTATAGATTATAGTTTGAATTACTATGAAATTAATGTAATTAAAAAATTTAAATAATTAGAAAACATCAACTTAATTAAACTAATTAAAATAATTCTAATATTAAAGTTAATTTAATAATTAAATTTAATTTAATAATTAAATTTAATTTAATAATTAAATTTAATTTAATAATTAAAGCTAATTAGAAATAATTCTAATAATTAAAGTTCATTAATAATTAAAGCTAATAAGAAATAATTCTAATAATTAAAGTTCATTTAATAATTAAAGCTAATTAAATTGATCCAATTATCTAAATTTAAAAAATGATAAGTTAATTAAAACAATCATTATAATTTTAATACTTCAACTAATTTTTCAACAGTTGTATCTAAATGATTATCATGATTATTGATTATTTTTACAGTTGCACCAGTTAAAGTAGCATAAGCCATAGATGCAGCTCTGTTCATTTCTTGATGTAACTGAATCTCACTAGCTTTTTGAGCATCTCTTTCTCTGGTTTCATCATTTAATCTTCTTACCATGATTTCATCAGGATAAGCTTCAACTAAAATAAAAGTATCTGGATTTAATCCTTCTAAAACCCATTTTGGAAGACCTGGCAAGAAACCAGCAGGTGTGCTAATAGTACAATGAGTATCTACGATAACGTTTTCAGATTGGGATTTTTCCTTAATTCTGATACCTGCCTCTTTTTGAATCTCTTTTTGAGTGTCAGCAGCCAATTTTCTTAACTCATCCCTATTTTCAACAAGCCCTTTTTCCATAGCAATCTCAGTCATGATATCTCCATAGTTTAAATGAAGATAATCCACTTTTTCTAATGCCCTATTAAGTATAGTTGTACTTCCAGATCCTGGAATTCCAGTTAAAACTACCAATTTCATTTTAATCCTCTCTTTAATGTTATAAATTTCAAATAAATTTCAATTAACTAATATAATCACAAGAATGAAAAATAAAGAACAATTCATCATTCTTTAATAGAAAAATTAAGAAAAGATAAGACAGTCATTTCCAAATAAAATCATAACAATGAAAGAATAAGGAAACCCAAAATAAAAGCTTCCAAATAAAATCATAACAATGAAAGAATAAGGAAACCCAAAATAAAAGCTTCCAAATAAAATCATAACAATGAAAGAATAAGGAAACCAAAACAAAGTTTCCTAATAAATCATAATGATGAAATAATATGAAAATGAAAGAATATGAAAATGATTAATTAGTCATTTCCAAATACTTTTCTTAACATTGGGTGCATATCCATAAGTTGCTCTTGAGCAATTTCTTCATAAAGCTTGTAGACAATACCTACAGTAAGCAATACACCTGTACCTCCACCGAGAGCATTGGTTAAGTCAGCAATGAATGCTAATATACCTACAAACAAACCACCTAAAATTGTAAGAGCTGGAATATACTTTTTCATAATTTGATAAAGTTGTCTTTTACTGCTTCTGAAACCAGGAATTTGTATACCTGAGTTATAAAGTTGTTTAGCAACTTCTTTTGCACTTAATGAACCACTGATTTCTACCCATAACCATGAGAAGAGTACACAACAACCTAAGAAGAATATAGCATAGAACAATACCCTTAATGGGTTAGTGAACAATATACTTAAACTGTTAGGGGTTGTTAACCATAATGCAAGACCACGGATAGCTCTTCCTCCAGAAACTTCTCCGAAAATTGGGAAACCTATTTTTTGGAACACACTAGCTAAAAGTGAAATGTTTACTAAAAGTGCACTGGTTAAAATAACCGGCATGTTACTTGCATAAATGAATTTTAAAGGATATTTACCTACAGATCCTCTAATTCTACCGTGTCCTCTTACTTGACCGTGGGAAATCGGAATTTCGATTCTCATACATTCACCATATACAGCCATCAAGAATACAACAATGGTAAAGATCAATGGAATCAATATAGTGAAGTTTGGAGATCCACCGAAAATGGATTGGATAAATGCAGGAAGAATACCTGAAGCAGATGTAGATGCTGCAGAAGCTGGTAAGAAGTTAAATGTTCCTACAATAATAGTTTGAGCTACACCAGCAGCAATGAACAATCCTACACCACTACCGAATCCCCATTTTGATACTACTTCATCAAGGTACAATATCAAAATAGCTCCAATAACCAATTGGACAATCATGATTGTATAATATGATTGGTCGATAGGTACTAAACTTCCAGTAAATACTAAAACTCCGGCTTCGAATATTGTGAAAATAATAGCTAATAATTTTTGAGTACTTTGGAACATAGCCTTATGTTCGTGTTGAGATAAATCTAAATTTAATATTTTTGCACCAACTAAAAGTTGCAATACAATGGACGCGGTAACAATAGGACCAATACCTAAAGTAAGAATTGACCCGAAGCTTCCAGCCATAACAGCCCTTAACTGGGCGAATTGATCAACTGCAGTTGGACTCAAACCGTATAACGGAATTTGAGTTAAAAAGTAATATAACACTAAAACAATTGCTGTCCATTTAAGCTTTTCCTTAAAGTCTTGTCTATGAATAGGAGTTTTGACCTCAGGAAGCAACTTAAATATAGGCTTAAATTTCTCTAAAATCATTTTTACCCCATAAATTATTATCTATTAATTCAAATCAGAATTAAATATAAAATTTAAATCTAAACTTGAATTCTGTTAAAATCTTTTTTATTATAAATTTTTAAATGTGAATCCAAAATATTTGAAATCAATATTCATTTCAATCAATTTCAATTAAATATACTTGGCTTTATTATTTCCAAATAAGCCATATAATTTATATATAATATTATAATATTTTAGATTAATATTAATTATAAATTTTATATAATATAAACTATTCGATAAATAAGGCAAAAAATCATGAAAAATAGGGAAATTTAATGAAATTCAAATAATTCTATTAAAAAATTAAAAAATCAAAATTAACAAAAACAAGAAAAAAATCCTAATAAAAATATAAAAAAACAAATTCCAAAACCAAGAAAAAAATTCTAATAAGAATATAAAAAACACATTTTACAAAAACGAGAAAAAAATCCTAATAAAAATATAAAAAACACATTTTACAAAAACGAGAAAAAAATCCTAATAAAAATATAAAAAACACATTTTACAAAAACGAGAAAAAAATTATTTAATATTTAAAATCTGTTTTAAAAAAAATGAAAATAAGAATATAAAAAACAAATTCAATAAAACAAGAAAAATTCATAAAATTAAAGATTTATTTAAAAAAATAAAATTAAAAATAATAGAATGAACTAGTTAAAGAGCATAAAACTCCCAACTAATTAAAAAGATTTTGGTCCAGCTTTTGCATTGCCGAAGGCAACGTAAAAGGTGGATCTATAATTCTACAGCTTCTCCGCCAGCTTCTTCGATTTTTTCGATAGCAGATTCAGAGAATGCAGGAGATTTGACTACTAAAGGAATGTCAAGGGAACCGGTTGCTAAAACTTTGTTGTAGCCTAAATCAGTTACATCGATTACAATAACATCGTCTTCTTTAGTTGCAATTCCTTGTTCTACAAACTCTTCAGCCTTATCGTTTAAGAAGTTTAAGTTGACAGGATAAGATTTGTGGATAGTTTTTTGAGGTCTTTTGAAACCATGTTTACCGAAGTAATATCTGTTTTCAATTACGGTAGTTGACCAGTGGTGTTTTCCAGCTCCAGCTTTACCTTTACCACCTTTGTTACCAGCACCTCTTCGTCTTTTGACAGAGCCTCCACCGTTAGATCTGGAACCTCTCATCTTATTAATCTTTTTGCCTTTTCTAATCATACTAATCCACCCTTAAGCCATTCTTTTTGCAAGATTATTAATATCTTCGCCTCTGTAACCTAAGGATCCGCCTTCGTTTACAGAATGTCTAATTCCATTGTATCCTTTTCTTGGAGGATGTAAACGGAATACAGGTTTCATATCAATATCTTGAGCTTTGATTTCTCCATTGATTAATGCATTAGCCAATTCTTCAAAGGTAGAGTAATCGGTGTTTTCCTTTAAGTATTCTTCAGTGAGACGAGCTCCGCCGACTAATCTTCCTCTTTTTTCTACAATTTCAGTGAGAGTTTCTAAATCAACTTCACCCCAAGTGATGTAGTCTTTTGCTTTTTGGAGCATACCTTTGTAACTTGGGTTTTCATCAACTAAAACTGCATGACTAATTCTGTTAATTCTTAACATTTCTAAAGTACTAGCAATGCCTTGTTTAACACCAGTAGTACCTCTAATTCTAATTACTAAATACATGATACCACCGTTTATTGGATTACTCCCATATTTTTAAGGTCTTGTTCTGATGCTTTCATTCTGCTTGCTTCTTTTAAAGCTTCAAATACAGCATTAGCAAAGTTTACAGTAGTTTGGGTTTGACCGCTTGCTTGAGACCATACGTCCTTTACACCAGCAAGGGAGAGGATGGTTTTACCAACATCACCAATAGCGAGTCCTACACCTGCAGGAGCAGGTCTTAAGGTTACGTTTACACTGCTTGCTTTACCGGTTACTTTGAAAGGAACAGTGTGTTGTCTTCCACAAACACAACCCCAATCTCCACAACCTCTTCTTACTTTGATAATGTTATATTTAGCATTGTCTACAGCTTTTCTGATAGCAGGACCTACTTCTCTTGCTTTACCTTGTCCTAAACCTACATAACCGTTTTTGTTACCTACTGCAACGATTACTCTAAAGTTTACTTTTCTACCAGATTTGTGCATTCTTTGAACTAAATTTACGTCCATTACTTCTTCTTCTAAATCAGGAAGCAATGCATCAATAATTTCTAATTCCATTATAGGGAGACCTTTTTCGAAGATTTCATCAATATCGGTGATATTTCCTGCTTTTACTTCTTTACCTAAGTTAGTTTTAGGTTCCCAATCATCCATATTAAAGCTCATAATTCAGCCTCGTCAATTTTGTTTTTAATTTCTTCAAAGTGTTTAGGTAAATCAGTAGGTTGAAGACCTTTAGCTAAGTATTGAGAGAATCTTTTGTTTAATTCTTCTTCATCTAAGCTTTCTGCATATTCTGCAATGTGTTCACCATTGAGTCTGTCTTCAGTAGGGACAATAGATTCACCGTATGGAACATTTAAACCAGCATCTGCAGCACCTTTAACAGCAGCAAATACTTTAGCTCCTTTAATAGGAGATTTTAAACCAATGTCAGCAACAGCATAGTCGACACCTGCTGCAACAGCTTTTTTACCACATAAGTATGCAGTTAAATAAACAGCACTAGTGTTTTTATTTCCTGCTAACCATCCTAATTTGTTTAATTCTTTACTGTGAGCTGATACGACAGTTTCGTCACCGTCTTTACCAACATTAATAACTTGAACAATACAATTAGCATTGGAAATTCTTACAACTAATCTGGATTTATCTACATCAACTAATTTTGCTCTAGTAGCGTAGTCAGTTTTACCTTCTCTTCTTCTTCTGAAAGCTACTTTATAATTTGATCCGCTTGCCAAGTCCATTCCTCCTATTTGATTAAATCATGGTCTCTAGCGTAAGTTTTCATGTAAGATTTACTTCTGAAAGCTCCACCTTTTGCCATCTTGTATAATTTACGGTAGGTAGTAGGGTCAATTTCACCAGCGTCTCTCATGTCCTTTAAGTCAGTTCTTAAAGCACGGATAGTTTTCATCCAAACTTGTTTTTTAGGAGTACGAGCGTTTTTAGCTCCTTTAACACTACCTCTTCCTTTACGTTTACCTTTTTTCTTTTGCTCTTTAATCTTTTTAGATCTGTAGCTACTAATACCAGTTTTTGGTCTAGCTTTGATAATACCTTGATCTATAAGTTGTTTGATACCGTCTCTTGTAATAGCTCTATTTACTCCAACTTTAAGTATACTAGCAGCTAATCTTTTTTGTGTAGTAAGATTCATTAATAATCCTCCATTTAGTTAGCTGATAAACTTGAATAAAATTCTTTTAGTTCCCTTTAATTTTATCAATATAAATTAAATAACTTTTTAATGATTGATTATAACCCATTTTTAATAATGATTTATGCATTTCTGCCATAAATCTCAATCATTTTATCAAAGTTTTAATTTAATTGTTTATTTTGCTTGTTAATAAGAAAATGGATTCTTTTTTCCAGATTTTGAATTAATTTCATTTTCAATTTTCCTATATCTTTTCCATTCAATCTGAGAATCTATAATAGTTACATAGGTTGTGGCATGAGGTTAAAGACGTATTCAATAATCCCTTGCCAACTTTACATAATGCCCCTAATTTTCCTATAAGTAAGCTTTATAAATTATAATATTAACAAATTCAAGGAAATGAAAAAACTTCATGTTTAATCATCTATCATAAGAAAAATCATGGATTTTTCAAAATTTTACATTTATTTATTTAAAACTTTTATACCTAATTCTGATACTTTGGATAACATCAATTCTTTTTTACGTTTACCGATAGTAGCTCTGATTCTTGCAGCTTCAGTTTCTGCATCAATCGCTTCTAAATCTTTCATATTACAAACAAGAACATCTTTGTAACCAGATGGGTGTAATCCTCTTGTAGCTCTAGGAGTACGGTAACCAATAGATGGCATTGCAGGTTTTCCTGCTTCGTATCTTCTCATTTTACTAGTTTTTCCTCTTGGACGTCTCCATTTGGTTCCTAATTTTTTATAACGAGCATATTCTTGTCTTTTAAAATCTTTACTCATTCAAATCACCATTATAACTATTCTCTACTAG
>NZ_CACXNW010000039.1 GCF_902769175.1 uncultured Methanobrevibacter sp. | reverse complement strand
CAATATCAGCGATTGAAATTAATGAAAATAACTTAGATAATATAGGAGCAGATGCCTATAATATCAACTTAGATTCAGATGAAAATACAGAAATCTTGTCTTCTGAGTCTTATATAGATAATGAGGAAACATTATTATCTGATGTTTCAAATTATGAGGAAACATCATCCCCTAATGAGGAAATGAATAATTCATTAGGAGAATTAACTGAAACTAATACTGAAGATTCTGATGATGAGGAAAATGATGATTTGGAATCTTTGGCAATGGAAAATGAGGAAAAAAGCACTTTAAATTCAGAAAATGAAAATAATCAAGATTCATTAAGTGCTTCTAATTCTATTAATACAGTTATTACAGTTCAGAGCACCAATGTTTGTGTAGGCTCTGAAATAATCGTTTTCTTAAAAGATGCTAATGGAAATGCTCTTGCAAACAAGAAGCTAACATTAACATTCAACAATGTACATGTATATGACAGAACTACTGATTCCAGTGGTAAAGCAAGCTTAAAAATAAGCTCTGGAAGCCCTGGAAACTACAACTTTACAGTTGAATTCAGCGGAGACTCATCATATGGTGCTGCAAAAAAATCATTTACAATTACACTTATTAAGCAGAATGCAACCATTACAATTCAAAATCCTAAAATTGATTTAGGATCTGAAATAAATATTTTCCTAAAAGACAGTAATGGAAATGCTCTTGCAAACAAGAAGCTAACATTAACATTCAATAATGCTTATGTGTATAATAGAACTACTGATTCCAGTGGTAAAGCAAGCTTAAAAATAAGCTCTGGAAGCCCTGGAAACTACAACCTAATAGTTGAATTCAGCGGAGACTCTCTATACAATACAGTTAAAAAATCAGCTACAGTAACTATCAATAAGCTGAATGCAACATTAACTATATTAAATACTACTGTAATTCGTTACAAATGTGTATATGCATACTTAAAAGACAGTTCCAATAAACCTGTTGCTAACCAACAAATTAGCATAACCTTTGGAAAAAACACATATACCAGAACAACTAACTCTGCTGGAAAAATTGGAATGCAAATCAATGCATATCCAAATTCATACGAAACAACATTTAATTTTGCAGGAAACTCTAAATATGCTGCAACAAGCAAATCAGTAACAATTAAAGTATTGACAAACGTAGTGGCTTCTAGCATAACTATAGTAAATAATACTGTTTTGCATTTCAAATGTGTGTATGCTTACTTAAAAGACAGTTCCAATAAGCCTATTGCTAATCAGCAAATTAAAATAAGCTTTGGAAAAAACACATATACCAGAACAACTAACTCTGCTGGAAAAATGGGCATACAAATGACTGCAAGCCCAGGAACATACTCTGCAACATTTAAGTTTGCAGGAAATGCCAATTACTCCTCATCAAGCAAATCAGTTTCAATAACCGTTTTGCCTAATGGTGAAGGAGGAAGTGGAAATAAGATTACACAAAAAATTATTGTTATAGATACAGACATCATATATAATTCCAAAAAGGATACAAAATATATGAACGACATTGCTTCTGTTCTCCGTTCTAAAGGATATAAAGTCATTATAGGAGATAGAGATCCTAATGCACATTGTACTGATATAGACTTTCACTCTGAAGTATGTGTGCTTTGTCTCTTTGGTGGTACAGATGCTGGAATGTTTGTGGGTATGTCTTCTCGATGGTATCAAAACAAATTAAATACCTATAACAATAGAGTAGTCTTAGGATTTGAAGTTCCTCCAGTTATTAAGGATTTGGCAACATGTACATGGCTTCCGAGAGCACATGACGATGGTTATAGTCCACCTAACTTTACTGGATTAGCATATCCTGGAAGATATTTAAATGAACATGGTATGGATTATGTTTATGGAAATTCCGCTACTGAATTAGCTAATAACTTCCTTAAATATGCTGTAAATGGTTTAAGCATAGGAATGAATAATCATATCCCAATTTATTAGCAGATCTTTAAAAAAAAACTAGTAATTAAATAAGTAAATCATCTTTTTTAAGATATTTACTTTCTTTTTTTCTTTTTTATAAATTAATTTTAATTATACTTTCTTTTCTTTTTTTATATTTTAATTTAATCTAACTTTCTTTTATTTTTAATTAATTAATTTTAATTTTCTATTTTTTTTTAAATTTAATCTATAAAATCTTTTCTTTTTTAAAAATTAATTTTAATTAGTTTTTATAATTTTTTTTATGATTTAATTATTTATTTTTTTAATATTTGCACTTTATTTTATTCATATTGATTTTTATAAAGAGATAAATAGTTTTTCTTATTTTTAAATTACTAATAACTATTAATATTAGAAAAACCATATATTTAATTAGTATTTAATGAAAAATGATATTTTTAAAATCAATTAATTTGAATTATTCAATTGATAAGAATTGGTGAAAATATGTTTTACAGTACTATAATGAAAATTGATTCCATTGATAGATTAAGAGACATTAGAGATGCATTACTAGTTGAACAAGGTATTAATCCTACTAGAAATGGAGAACAAGCTATTAGAGTAGTAGTTGACAGAATCGATGAGATTCAATCTACTTTAGATAAAAGAACTTATACTATATAGATATTATTAAATAATTTTTAGTTAATTTAGGTTTTACAATGTCAATTTCAGTTATTAGAAGCAGGAGAAGATTGATACATAGCAATTCATATAAACCTCCTCATTATCGAAAGAATAAGAAAGCGCTTGCTAATTCTCAAGCTGAAAGAGCTCAAAGAAATAGGGATAAAAAGAGAGCTAAGTTAGATAAGCTTAAGAATAAAAATAAACCTAAAGCTAAAAAAAGACCTAAAAGATCTAAAATGCCTTATAGGTTTAAGTATTATCAGTTCCAGGATTATACATATAAAGAGGAACTTGAAGATTTGGAAAAATTGGAAGAAATAAAATAATTATTTTATTTCTTATTTTTTTACTTTTTTTTTTACATTTTTATTATTGTTAACTATTTTTTGAAATTCAATTTTTTCAATTTTTGAATTAGATTTTTTCTGCAGAATTTTTTTTATTATTTTGAGGATATAATTTTTAGATTAATTCTTTTTAATATTTTTATAATTTTGAAATTTCATTTTCCTGAAAATTTTTTATGATCAAAATTTATTTTTAATTTTTTTAAGAAATTTTTAAAATTTCATTTTTTCTGAAAAAAATTTATGACAAAAAATTTGAATTTTCATTTTGACAAAATTTTAAAAAAAATTCAAAATTATTTTTTTAATTTTTTGTGAAAAAAATCGATTTTTCATTTTTCAAAAAGAAGCATTTTTAGGCCATATTTTGATAAATTTTTTAAAAATTTACTTCGTTAAACTACAGTATAACGAACTAAAAATTTTTTTGTAAAAATTAATGTTCTAAACTATCAAAAAATAACAAATTGATGTATATGTAATCAACACATTTTGGTATTTTAAAGCATTTTTGAATTTTTCACCATTTTTTCAAATTTTACACTTGAAATACAACTAAAATTAATTTTCCTGAAAAATTACAAATTCAGTTTTAATTTATAGGAATAGTTCACATATTATAGAACTAATTTATTGATTAATGTTTATATTATAACAAACAATTGGTATTGATACAAATAAATTTTGGATTATTTTATTTAAGTCGAACAGTTAGTGATTATAGATACAATTTATAAATGTTAGGTTGAAAATAATTTTATTTTACTCGAATAGTTTGTATTAATAAATACTAATTTTTTCGCTGCCAATAATTTTTAAAAAAAGTTTTATTATATTAAAATTATTTGTTTTTATTGAAACAAAATTTATTGGATTTTATAATTTTTTGATCTTCTAATTAACAAAATTTAAAATTATGAATTTTCTTAAAAAGTAATACTTTTATTTAAAAAAGTATTATTTTTTAGTAATACTAATTTGTTTATTTTTATTACTTTTTAACCCCATAATAGTATTACTTTCAACCACTTTTAGTATTGCTTTTTAGATTTTTTTAGTATTACTTTTTGAAGAATTTTTATTATTTTTGATAAAATTTCAGTAATACTTTTTATAAAAAAAGTAATAAATAAGTAATAAAAATAAGTAAAAAAGTATTATCAACATTAATTCCCATAATTAAAAAAATTGAAAATTATAGAATTTATTAATTAATAGCTGAGAAAAATATCGGACCTAATTAGAAATGAAAATCACCTATTTTGAACCATATAAAAAACTTAATAAAAATAGAAAAAATAATAACTACATATACATCAGTTTGTTACAAATTCATATTTTAAGCATATAGATAAAAATTATAATAGATAAAGCCAATTAAAATAGAAACATAGTCAATCATATTTAAAAATAATCATTATCTTTTAAAAATAGTTTACCATATAGAAACAAATTAAAAATTTTAGATATTTTGAAAAAATCAATAAAAAAATTAAAGAATAGTAAAATAAAAATTATCTAAATTCTATTTTACCATTATTATTAATTAAAATTCCTTTGCCAATCATTGAATCAATCACTACAGTGATTTTATTGGAAGTCTTTTTGGAAGTTGATCTAAAACCTAAAGTTCTAGAGACTGTTTTAGCTAATTCCGGAACTTTTAATGATTTTTCAAAACTCATTACCAAGTCAATAGTCTTTTCTATTTCAACTTCAGAAATTAAATCAATATTAGGCTTGACTCTTTTTCTGACTTTCACAGAATCATAATCGATAAATAAGAAATCATTTTCTCTAATAAGAAGATTATGAGATTCATTACGGTCAATTGACTCTAAAATAGTGTTTTTAAATTTAGTTCCTGCACGGGATAAACCGCAGCTTTCCCTTAATCGACGAATAACAGTATCTACATGAACTGGATCTTCAGCAGCTACAATATCCATAACAGCTGTTGCCAATTTCTTCTCATCATCATAGATTTCAGCAGGAGACTTAATGATCACATCTTCAATTTCCTTATAATCTTCAACATAATCACTTATTTTACCAGATGGAGTCAATCTAGTATTATCTACAGCACTAAGAACATTAGCTTCCTTGATTCTTTCATCTTCCAATTCCTGATAATCTTGACCAACATCAGTGATAATATCTTCAAATTCATCATCATTGAGATCTATCTCATCAATATCAACGTATGCCTCTGATTCAATGTCTAATTCATCAATATCAATGAAATCATCATCAGAATATTCGCTTTCAATAGGGTCAACTGAACTAGATGGTTTTATAGAATCATCATCTTTAATAATATCTGAAAACTCATCTCTAACCGGTTGAATGCTAATGTTTTCATGATTTGCAGGAGAAGTGATTGGAATTATAGGTTCAGATTCTTCTGCATAATCAGTTTGAGTAAGTTCTTCTAAAAATCCATCGTTGATAGACTCATCTGCATAAGCATCGCTGGAAGATGCATTTGTATATTCCTCAATTTTATCTAAATATTCATGCTTTTTTGAAGTGAATAATGAATCATAACTATCCTCTGGAGTAATTTGAGTATTGCCTTCAATAGGCTCTACGATTGTGTCATATGGATCTTTATAGAATTCATCATCAGCTGAACGGTCAATAACATAAACCATTTCCCTTTCTGTAGGATTTTCAATTTCATCCATAGAAGCTTTAAGATAAAGCATTTCATTTTTAATGCTTGAAACCTTTCCTGCAAGTCCATTTTGATTTATATCATTATTTCTTGGATATTGAACAGCATTCTTTTTAAGAGCGTTATCTATTCCTACTGCACTATAATAATAAGGGCTTTCTGGATCATCTATTTCTTGAACAGATTGTGCATTTGCATTTGAATAATCCTCTTCGATAGCTACGTTTTCTGTTCCATCATAATCCACGGATTCAGCATCCTCATAATACTCTTCATATTCATCATCACTTATTGGAAAAATATAATCTCCATCATCGTAATAATCTGGATTATTATGTCTTCTTTCTGCACTTATAGGAACTATAACATCTGGAGAATCTTCAAAGATTTCTTTTTTACTTATTCTAGAAGTCCTATTTTCATTCATATTTTCATTACCTTTAGAGTCGTTATTTTCCAAATCTTCATTATTTATTTCTCTGATTATGTCTTCTGATATATCTTCTATACTATCATCAAGACTTTCATCATCAATGTTCTCTATGATATCCTCATTAATATTTAGTTCATCTTCTTTATAAAGATTTACATTTTCAGCTAAATCTTCATCAATATCTTCAATAATATCTTCATTTTCTAAATAGATATTATTGTCTAAATCTTCTTCATCTAAATAGATATCTGCATCTTCATCATCGTCATCAAAGATATTTACTACTGGAGCATTTTTCTGGTTTTCAGAATCTTCAAATGAGTCTTCAATCAGTTATTCTAAGGAATCTTCTATTGGTTCCTCATTTAGTTCTTCAATGAATTCGTCTGTAGAGTATTCCATTGAATCATCAATAAATTCATCAGTAGGTTCTTCCATTAAATCTTCAATTGATTCTCCTGCTGCTTCTCCAATTGGCTCTTCTATAAAATCTTCAATGAATTCATCAGTAGGTTCTTCCATTAAATCTTCAATGAATTCTTCTTTAGAATCTTCTATTAATTCTTCAATTGATTCTCCTACTGGTTCTTCAATTGGCTCTTCTATAGAATCTTCAGTTGAATTTTCGATGAGAATTTCTTCATCAATATCAGCATCTATTTTCATTTCATCAATAGTAGCATTTTTATTATCTTCAATGAAATCCTGTTTTAGATGATTTTGATCAATAGATTCTTCTTGATGATTATCTGACTTTTTATTAGCAGATTCATCTTTATTAATGCTCTGATTTTTATTTGGGTTTTGAGCATCAATATTTTGAATATTATTAACTAATCCATCACCAATATTTCTTAATCTATTCATTAAAGATTTTGCTCTATTATGATTATTGTTTTTTCTTGTATTTGAATAGTTTTTAGGTTTTTTAGAAGGATTTGCCTTTTGTTTTACATTATATTCTCCTTCAAGAACATTTGCTTTAGAAGAAGTATGTTCTTCAACTGCTTTTTGATTATTATTAGATTTTCCTTCAAATTTAGAAGAAACATCATCCTTAGATGAATTGAATTTAGTTTTATTTTGATGATTTGATCTAATTCTTTTGTCTTTTTTAGGTTTTCTATTATGGGATATTTTAGCCTTATTTTCTTCCTTTTTAATAGGGTTAGGTTTAATACCCTTATCTTGTCTATTAGACTTTCCAGGTTTAATATCCTTATCTTGCCTATTAGACTTTCCAGGTTTAATATCCTTATCTTGTCTATTGGACTTTTTAGGCTTAATATCCTTATCTTGCCTATTAAACTTTTCAGGTATGTCCTTATCTTGCCTATTAGACTTTTTAGGAGTAATGTCCTTATCTTGCCTATTAGACTTTTTAGGAGTAATGTCCTTATCTTGCCTATTAGACTTTCCAGGTTTAATGTCCTTATCTTGCCTATTAGACTTTTTAGGACTAATGTCCTTATCTTGTCTATTAGAATTATTATGATTAATATTTTGTTTAGATTCTCTATTAATAGAAGGAACAGATATTTTATCTTTATTATTTTCCTTTTTTACAGGATTTGGTATAATCTTAGGTGTCTTTTTAAAAGGATTTTTAAACTTAATTCCTTTAGATTCCTGTTTAATAGGTTTAGAATTATTCTTTGTATCCTTAAATTCCTGTTTAATAGGTTTAGGGTTCTGTATAATATCTTTAGATTCCTGTTTAATAGTTTTAGGTTTAACAGATTTATGTTCTTGCATAATAGAATTATTAGATTTGATATTTTCTTCTATCTCCCCATTACTATGAATGTCATCAGATTTTGATGATTTATCAACATTAGCTATGAAATCCTCATCATCATCTTCTAAATCATCAATGAATAAATCATCATCTTCACCATTATCTTCATCATCATCTTCTAAACCATCAATGAATAATTCATCATCATCTTCACCATTATCTTCATCATCATCTTCTAAACCATCAATGAATAATTCATCATCATTTTCGCCATGATTTTCATCATCCATTTCATTATCCAATTCATCATCAATGGAAAATTCTATTTCTTGTTTAGATGAATTCTTATTTAATTCTTCATCAAATCCTGCTAAATATTTGTTGATTAAAGCTTCTTTTTGCTTTTCTTCAGGTGATTTCTCAACAATGACCTCTTCTTCATCATCAGAATCATCATTGTCTAATTGTTCCTTCATTCTTTGAATATTAGCTAAATCATTATCAACAATATTAATATCAGTAGGTTCAACATCGAATTCATTTTCATCAAATGAATCATTATCATCACCATTATCATCATCCTCATCGTCATCTTTTCCAATAATGACAGTTGTCACTGGATTGATTTTCATAGATTCAACATCATTGATCTTTTTCTTCAATTCATTTACCTTAGTATTGATAATGGTTGATTCGATATTTTCCAATAGCTTAGCCCTTGCCAAATCCCTATTTCTATACCAATCTGTAGACCAAATATGATAAATATTCCATCCTAATCCATTTAAGACCTGTTCTCTTAACCTATCCCTATCTCTAGCAACTTTACTAGATGCATAATTGTGGCCGTCACATTGAATACCTAATATATATTTACCTGGATTGTCTGGGTCTATGATAGCTAAATCTACCCTAAATCCAGCACAACCGACCTTTTTATCAAGTTCATAGCCATTTTCCTCTATGAAATTATATATAGCGTCTTCAAATGGTGCCTCATCATAATCATCCTCTTGAACATTATAGTTCATAGATAGGTTTTCAGCATATTCCAAAAAGCTTTGAAGAGACTTTACACCAAATGGAGGATTAGCAGTCAAATGAATATCATGAGCTCTAAAGTTAGTGAATACTACACATTTCTCTCTTGCTCTTGTAATAAGCACATTCAAACGTCTTTCTCCTCCGTCCTGATTTAATGGACCGAAGTTTAATGACATTTTTCCTTCTGTATCATAACCGTATCCTACACTAATTAGAATAACATCTCTTTCGTCTCCTTGAATTGTTTCAAGGTTTTTAACGAAGAATCTTTCTTCCTTTTTATCAGAAAAGAGTGGTTCAAACTCTGGATGTGACTTTCTTTCTATCTCCAATTCCTCTAAAATTGCATTCTTTTGTGCAACAGAGAAGGTACCTACACCTAAACTCTTTTTGTCACCATATTTTTCAAAGTGCTTAAAGATTGCCTTAACGACATCCTTTGCTTCCAGTGGGTTAGCGGAACCTTCCCCTCGATGATATGCAGTATTAGGGTTGTAATGGAACTTAAAACCTAACTCTGGGTCATTATGGGATGGAGATGGATAAACCAATAGCTCATTATCATAGAATTCCTTATTTGAAATATTGATCAATGATTCATGACGACTTCTGTAGTGCCATTTTAGCATTTTAACTGGGAAAGACAATTTACATAAATGCAATATGCTTTCCATATCCAATGCAGTAGCCACTTCCTCACCGCTTTCACTGTCAGTCATTTGGTCAAAGAAGCTTGTAGGAGGCAATTGTTGAGTATCTCCCATAACAACTGCAGTTTTTCCTCTCATGAATGCACCTAAAGCGTCTTCAGGCTTTACCTGACTTGCTTCATCGAAAATTACAACATCAAATTGCAATTTAGGATTTGTAGGATCAAGATATTGTGCAATTGACAATGGGCTCATCATAAATACTGGCTTGATTTTCTTAATGGTTCCTCCAGCCTTTTCAAGAAGGGTTCTAACTGGCAAATGGCCGCTTTTTCTAGTAAACTCTCCAGCTAATATCTTAGCTTCAGGGTCATTTGCAGCACCATATATCTTAGGAATTTGACTGTTAAGCTTATTGAATATCCTTTTTCTGTTAAGATTGATAATCTTTCTATCCAAATCCTTAAACTCTTTTATCCGGTTTTCATGCAGCTCTCCAATGAATGTAGCTAATGCATCATTCTCATTAAAGACAATATTAAGTAGGCTGTCAGCAAAATTACCATATACCAAAGGCTTTACATCATCCTTTTTGATGTTTCTCTTTTCAATTGTCTTAATGAATAATGAGGCAGGAGAATTCATACAGGCCTTTTTGGTATTGGAATATTGTGACCATAAGTGTAAGCTTGACAATTGGCCTTTCCATTTATTCAATTGCAATTCCCATTTATCAAAAGGAACATCCTCAGTTTCCCTTTTAAATATGATTTTGCTTCTTGGATTTAATTTGGATTCCAATCTTTTTAGATTTTCATAGAATCTATTGCCCTTTTCAACATACTCTTCTATTCCGCTATCTATATTTGGACGGAAAAGGTCATTGGAAAGCATCTTTACAGTATTTTCACTAAAGGTTCCATTGGATAAAAGGTATACAAACTTATTCATCCAATTAGCAACCTTCTTCAAGTCATCAGGATTGGCATTTTCACTCCATAAATCTCCAAAGTATGCCTTGCCTAATGCTTCATTATCCTTGAGGCTTTGTCTTATCTTAATGTGATTGCGAACCTTAACCAAATCATTTAAGGCTTCCCTATCGCTTGGGACATTTCCTTTATAAAGTTTATACAGTTCATCCTTATGGGAATTACCTCCAAATAGGCGGAATTTCTTATTCAAGCCCTTTTCCAAATCAAAGATGATGCTGTCTAAGTCTGCAATCAATAGATAATCGCTGAACTTATTGAATAATCCAGAAGCATGCTGATAATGCTGGAGCAATTTGATTAGTTCCAAAGATTTTCCAGGGTCATTGAACCAATATCTGCTAAGCAAAATGGAACTGTCCACTAAATCAACACTTTCACTGTTTAAAATGTTTAGTGCAGTGATTGAATCCTCATATTCCTTTAAGGTGTTTGGGATTTTGATTCCATATACTTCATTGATTATGTTCATTTCAAACCTAAAGTCACTTAATGATTCTAAACTGTCCCTAATCAATAATTCAATTTCCCTTAAGTCTCCAGGAAGCAAGCTTTTTGGATTGCAATAGCTCCAAGTATTGTTCTTTGAAATGGTAGAATATAATTCTGCCAAATTCTCTAATGATATTAGTATATCATCCAAATCCTTCATAGTCAAATCTTCAGCATTATTGAATCTGACTAAAGGCAACATTCTGCTTTGACGTGAAAAATAATCTTCTGAAGACTCTTTCATACCATATAATTCAAATGGACTTAAGCGTACATTAGCAATAGGCCTATGAATGATTTCAGCATATTGATCCAATTGATCACGTAGGTTTTCAAGCTTTCTCAAGGTTTGGTCTAGCTTAAGGTCTCTTGTTACCCTTACATTAGTTGACTTCTTAAGGTTTTTCAATAATTGCTTTCGTCTTGTCTTATGGGAATGCAATTCCAATACGAATTTTCCAAGCCCTACACTATCTAATCTGCTTTTTACAACCTCAAGTGCAGCCATCTTTTCACTGACAAACAGCACTGTCTTTCCTTCTGCAATCAGTTCTGCAATTAGGTTTACGATAGTCTGTGATTTACCTGTTCCAGGAGGACCTTCTACAACAAGGTTATGTCCTGCCTTAACGTTTTCTATAGCTGCAATTTGTGAAGAGTCAGCATCCAATACCTGATACATTGTCTTATAGTGTAGCTTTTCATCAACATCCTCTTCTTCAAATGTATCTTCATAAACGTTTTTGCTTGGATTGAAAATAGCTTGAATCAATTCATTTTTAGTTAAATCAACATCTTCACTCCAGCTTTCAGGATTCAAGTCATTATACATTACAAATTTGGTAAATGAGAAGAACCCTAAAGCCACATCATCCTTAACATCCCATTTGCTAAATGGACTTATGGCTTTTTTAACATCTGCTAAATAATGATTAACTCCATCAATATAGGAAGTTTGTTCAAATTTAGGCAATTCTATACCTGCTTCACGCAATTTAGCCTGAATGGATATGTTATTTTGAATATCTTCACCAGTCCAGGATAATGAGAATGAATTTCCCACTTTCTTACGTTCCAAAATCACTGGAATAAGAATAAGTGGAGCCAAGTTCTTTTGTCTTGGTTTCTTTTTGTCAACCCATTCAATAAATCCAAGAGCTATATAGAGGATATTGTAACCCTGTTCCTGAACCATGGTCTTTGATTGTTGGTCAATGTAAAACAGTCTTTTCTGAAGCTCAGTTGGTGTTAAATCTGCCTTTAATGTTTTATCAGCTTCAGAGGATAGGAATTCTCTTGTCTGATCTATAAAGGCATGAGCTTTGGATTTTTTAGTCTCTGCCTTATTAGGAGAGAAGTACATTTTCTTGTTTTCTAAAATAAGGACCTTATATGCATTCATTGGTGATTGATTAATGATACTGAGATTCCTATTTCTTGCTTTAAAGTTAAGAAGAGGGTTTCTTAAAGTTAAATCCAAGAGTTCCTTCCTTAGATTCTTAAACTCCTTCTCAATATCCTTATTTGATATAGTGTTCTTTTTTGATGGTGTTCTGAATTGCATATTATTAATCCCTTATCGAATATAGTTTCGAATTGAAAAAAAAATTTTGATTATAATATATTATATAAGAATTATATAAGAATTATATAAAATATGTGATACAATATTATTTATATTTATAGTAATTTATAAAGTTTTGTAAATAGGATTTTTTATTTTAAAACTTAAATTAAATCAAAATTAAATATGATAGGATTTTATTAAATATAAATTGTTTTCAACTGATTTCATCAAATATTTTTAAAAAAATTTAATTAGAGACTTTTTTTAATTAATTTTAAGAAGTGATAAGTTAAATGAATGAAATTTAAGGAATGTGTGGAAATTAAATTTTAATTGTTTAATAAAATAAAAACTTTTATAAACCTTATGAAAAATATTTTAAATTATATATAAAATTAAATTAGTTAATATTTGGAGATTAAAAAATGGAATATAAATCAAAATTTGGTTTTGGATGTATGAGATTGCCTTTAACTGATAAGAATGACCCAACTAAAATCGACCAGGAACTGTTTAATGAAATGGTTGACCTTTATATGGAAAAAGGATTTAACTACTTTGATACATCATATGCTTATCATAATGGATTCAGTGAAGTGGCAATGAGAAAAGCAATAGTTGAAAGATATCCAAGAGATTCATTTCTTATATCTGATAAAATGCCTACATGGGCATTAACAAGTGAAGATGATAATGATAAATTCGTAAACACAATGCTTGAAAGACTTGGAATTGACTATTTTGATGTCTTTTTTGTACATAACATAAATGTCCCATGGCTTAAGTTAGCTGAAGAGCATAATACCTTTGAATACGTAAAGAATATGAAAGAAAAGGGCATGGCAAGGAAAATAGGAATCAGTTTCCATGACAATGCAGAATTGCTGGAAAAATTCCTTGACAAATATGCAGAGCTTATTGACATTGTTCAATTAGAGCTTAACTATCTTGATTGGGAAGATCCTGCAATTGAAGCCCATAAATGCTATGACTTATGTGTAAAGCATGACCTTGATGTCTATGTAATGGAACCTTTAAAAGGTGGAGTGATTGTAAACCAGCCAGAGCATATACAAAATGACTTTAAGGAGTTTGATGACAGCAAATCAATTGTAAGCTTTGCAATGAGATTCTGTGCATCACTGGAAAATGTCAAAATAGTATTAAGTGGAATGAACAAGATGGAAGATTTGATTGACAATATCAATACATTTGAAAACTTTGTCCCATTAAGTGAAGAGGAGAAAAACTTCTTGCTTGAAGAGGCAGATAAGTTAAGGGAAGACCTTGCAGTGCCATGCAGTGAATGTGGATACTGTCTTAAAGCCTGTCCTTTAGAGATACCTATTCCTGAATATTTCAGATTATATAATCATCATAAGGTACAGCCTGAATCAAATATCTATAGATTGTACTATGACAAATTAGGTGATGAAAAGGTTCCTGCAAGCGATTGTACACAATGTGAAACCTGTATAGACTACTGTACACAAAAGATCAATATTCCAGAAGAATTGCAAAATCTTTGCCAACATTTCCAAGAAGGATTCAGTCCTTATGGAAAATAAGAATTTTCTTGAAATTATAGACATAATTTAAGAAAATGCATGAATAATAAATTGTTCGTATAATTTAATTAAAATAAATTAAATAAGTATTTAAGCAAGTTAAGTATAGTTATAAGGATATAAATTATTATATTTTTAAATAAATAGGAGGAAAACTATGAAATTAAAAAAATTTGCGATATTTATATTCCTTTTTTTATTAGTCTGTTGTGCTAATGCAGTTTATGCAACATCAGACAATAATATAATGGAATTAGATCAAAGTGATTCTATTGTCCCTTTATCTGATGGGGATGATGGTACTGTACCACAAGATGGAGGAGATTCAACTGGTGATGGAAATGGTACAGATGATGGAACAGGTACAGGTGACGACACTGGCACTGGAGATGGAACAGGTACAGGTGATGACACTGACTCTGATGATGTAACTCCATCAACAGGCACTGGCAATAGCAGTAGTGGAGGTTCTACTACAACCACAACCCCAACAACTACTACAACAAGCACTTTAACACCATATCAACAATTTACTAAAGACTTAAACAATGGTGTAAAAACAATTTACTTAACTGGAAACATGAAAATATCAAAACCTTTTGATATTAAATATAAAGTAGTAATTGATGGTAAAGGCCATTACATTGATGCACAAAAGAAAACTTTTATATTTAAAGTATATAGTACATCAGTAACATTTAAGAACATATTCTTCAAAAATGGTAAATCCGACAAAGGAGGAGCTATTTGGGGATACAAATCTACTGTAAATCTTAATAACTGTACCTTTGCAAGCAATAGAGTTACAGACAGTGGAGGAGCAATATACATGTACTGCGGTACCTTAATATTGCTAAATCTACCTTTAAATATAATTTTGCTCTTAATAATGGAGGAGCGATTTATGTATCTACCGCAAGATTGGTCATTAAAAACTCCAAATTTGCAAACAATAAGGTTCAAAGCGGAAAGAAATTAGGCCACGGTGGTGCAGTAAATACATATAAAGGATCTTCATACATTGCAAAAACAAGTTTTACAAGCAATATCTGTAATTCAACTGCTTTGAAGAAACATTCACAAGCTACTAAATACCAATTTGCTGGTGGAGCAGTTTACTACTACTTAGGTTCAAGCCACACTTTAACTGGATGTACCTTTATCAGCAATAAGGCTTCTAACCATGGTGGTGCTGTTTACGCATGCAAACCAAAATTAATGAAAGTCTACAACACTACATTCAAATACAGCAGAACAATGTTTGAAGATGGTGGAGCTATGACCTTCAACGGACAAAAACTTATTCTTAACAAGTCCACATTCTATAAGAATTTAGCTTATGAAGATGGAGGCGTAATGGACAGTTGCAGTTTAACCACTAAAAAGATTAATATTATAATAACTGGATGTACATTTAACGCTAACACTGCATATAAAGGTGCAGGAGCATTTTGGATTGGTAAAAAAACCATATTCTCCTTGTATAACAATAAATTCATTAACAATCAATCGGGAATGGGTGGAGCAATACTATCTGAAGTAGGTGTTGTAACAATCAAAAAAATGTCTATTCCAAGGAAATAAAGCTAAAAACATTCCAAAATGGACTGTAAAGACTAAAAGCGGAAAAATCTTAAAACACTATGGTGGAGCAATAATGATTCAAAAACAGAATGTAAAAATCGTAAGTTGCACATTCAAAAAGAATTCAGCTGCTCAAGGAGGAGCTATATACCACCAAGGTGGAAAAATGACTTTAAGTGCTAATAAATTTTCTGGAAATGTAGCTAAAAAAGGTGCAAAAATCCAAAAAGCATAAAAAAGTTATTATTATGATGTATCAATCTCTGACCTATTAAAGGTCGGAGATAAATTACTCATAAATAAAATTATTAATAATGTAATATTTTTAAAATAAATTTATTAAAAAAAATTAATTAAAAACAACTATTTCTAAAACAATTTAAATTTATCTATTTGAACTAGGTTTTCTAAAACGATTTAATTTAATCATTTTAAATTACTATTTCTAAAAATAACAATTAAAACAATTAGAAATTTAACTCATATAAACTAAATAAAGGAACATCACCAATATTTAGTTCCAAATCAACATCTCCAACATATTCAAATCCATTTTTTTTTCAAAGAGTTTTTTAGCAGGAATATTATCTGGAACTATATTTACCCTAATAGATTCATATCCTTCTTCTTTTGCCTTTCCAATGGAAAATTTGAAAATTTTAGAAGCAATGCCACATCCTTGCATTTCATGATCTATTGCTAATGCATGTATAACCATATATGACTCTTCAGGAAGATCTTTGCTCCATTTTCCTTTGCTATACTTCCCTTGGGACTGATTGTTTAAAACAAATGCTCCAATAATTCTTTTATCATATATGCAAATATATTGTGATTTCTCTTTAGTCATTTCCATTACGCTATCTATAGATGGATAAACTTGATAAATCCAGCGAGGATAGTTAATATGCTCATCTAAATATTTAACAATATTATCATAAAATTCGCCCGTGCAAATAATCTCTTCATCCTTACATTTTCTTATTTGCATTTTATCATCCTTGAGAAATCATTAAAATTCAAAAATATTGCATATAAACCAAAAATAAAATTAGAAAAATAATTGATAAAAAAAATTAAAAAAATAGGTAAAAAAATATAAAAATAAGATATTTTTATATTTATTCTAAGCCATTAATGACTTCTGTAATTAATTGGATTGTACTTTCTACATCATCTAAACTTGCTACACTAACAGTTGTATGGATGTATCTAGTAGGAACAGATAATACACCAGTTGGAATACCTTCCCTTGTAAGATGTATGGAAGTACCATCAGTAGTACCTGCATCACTTACTTCAAGTTGGTATGGAATATCCTTTTCATCTCCAACATTTGTTAAAAGGTCTAAAATGCATTTAGGAGTCATGATTCCTCTACCGCTTGCATCGATAACAATAAGAGCAGGTCCTTTTCCAATTACAACAGGAGCTTCATCTGGTTTGATTCCTGGATGGTCACCAGATAAGGTTACATCAAGAGCAAATGCCATATCCGGATTTAACTTATAGGAAACTACTTTTGCACCTTTTAATCCTACTTCCTCTTGGGTTGTTCCTACACCATAAACGGTTGCCTTGGAATCAATTCTTTTTAAAACTTCAGTCATTACAAAACAGCCTAAACGGTTGTCTAAAGCTTTACACATAACTAAATTATTTGGGAATGCTTCAAACCATGTTTTAAAAGTGATTGGGTCTCCAATTCTAACCATTTCTTCAACTTGTTCCTTATCTTTTGCTCCAATATCAATAAACATTTCATCAAAAGGAACAACTTTTTTCCTTTCTTCAGGTTTAGTGACATGAGGTGGTTTAGAACCGATTACACCAGTAAAGTCTCCATTTCTAGAATGAATAACTACAGTTTGGTTCATTAGCATTTGGTCATTAACTCCACCTACAGTTGAAAATCTAATAAATCCGTTATCGTCAATATATCTTACCATTAAACCAATTTCATCCATGTGTGCTGCAAGCATTACTTTTGGTCCCTTTTTGGAAGAACCTTTTTTGGTAGCAATAAAATTACCCATTGCATCTATTTCTATTTCATCCGCTACATCTTTTAATTCCCTTTCAAGGATTCCTGCAATGTTTTCCTCATGAGCAGAAATACCTGGAGTCATACAAAGTTCTTCGACTAGTTTTATTTCTTTTTCAAAAGACATTTTTTTCACCTTATATATTATATAATTAGTTTCATAAGTTTATAAAAGTTTCTTAATTTATCAACAATCAATAAACCATAAAAAACTTTTAATAATCTAATATTCTTTTATAATTTGATAAATATGATAAATGAATATGATAAATCAATCTTTAAAGAATGATTTAAATGAATAAATCTTTAAATGAATAAATCTTTAAATGAATAAATCTTTAAAGAATGATTTAAATGAATAAATCTTTAAATGAATTAATCTTTAAAGAATAAATTTAAATAAATAATATTTAAATGAATAAATCTGCATTTACAAAATGCTTTCATATTCTGAATAGTGATTAATGTTAATCAATTCACTAGGATTATCCTCTTCAATGCCATAGAAATCAAAGCCATCTGCAAAGATTTCCCGCAATATTGGATTTAAATTGTCATCCTTATCCTTAATGTATTTAATCAGTTCTTTTCTATCTGCAGCAAAAGGCATTCCTAATCCTTCAGCTGTATCCAATTTTCCTATTTCAATTCTTCTTAAAACAGAAATGGTTCTTTTAGGATTTTTTGAATTTAAAAGAGTTTGAATAATATTGTTAAAAGTCTTTGTGCTTACAGTAGGCTGGTCTCCAGTTACACATAATGCAAAATCAGAAGATAAGTTTTGCAGACCATTTAATAAAGAAACAGAAAGACCTACATCAACAGGATCATTTTTAACAATCCTTATTCTATCATCTTGAATATTATGAATAAAAGGCAATATTTCCTCACTGTAATGACCAAAGACCACGATACATTCATCGATATTGTCAGTATTCAACACATTATTGATTGTTGTTTCAATGACTGTACTTGAATATCCTTTAGAGTTTAATGGAAGTGTAAGCTTATTTTGCAAAGGAATATTCAATTCTTCCTGATCCCTTCTCATTCTAGAATTCTTTCCAGCTGCTGTAATCACTGCAGAAACTGTAAGCATAATATTACCTTAAATTATAATTTTGACTAAATAAATATTAATTTAAATTTAACAATAAAACTCAATTTTATTTTAATGGAAGCACGAAATACAATAAATACAAATAAATTATAAATACAACTTAAAGAGTTGTATTAGTTTCATTTGTGCTGTTTGTGCTGTTTACATGATTTTTTGGAATCATTTCATAAATTTTTGAATGAATTTCCATACCAGTACCTGATCCTTCAGTCCACATCACAATTTTAATTGGATAATCAAGAGTGTTGTTGATTTTGATTCCAGTTGAAGGACTGTAACCATAAAGCACTGCATCACGTCCAGAGTCCATACCAATAGGCAATGAAAATCCTAATGACATAACTGCTTCTCTCAATGCTCTTGCTGGAGGACATACACCGTGAGTTGCCATTCCAGATTCAGCATGAGCTTCTGGAATTGCACTGAATCCGATTCCCTCTCTTCCACATCCATAGGTGTTTGCAGGGATAACTGTTCCATTCCATGCAAGAACAAATTGCTTAGCATTATATTCCCTATTTGCATCATTGTATTGTGGGTGAGAATCTAAGTAGGTATAAGCGCTTGAAACTTCCACTTCAGTGTAATTCTGTTCATATAAAATAACTGGTGAACCGCCAGGATATTTAACTGAATATTTATATGCTTCAGGGAATTTTTCCCTTAATTGGTCTGGAGTTATATAAGACCTGTTATCATTAAATCCATCAAGGCAGAATTCTACAGTGTATCTTGAACCTTGAGGACATGTATTATACCAGTATTTGATGTTTTCAACACTAATAACATGACCTGGAATAGTGTCATTTGTCATGGTATGTGGGTCAATATGGCCTGTAGTATTATTGGTTTTTGCATTAACAATAGCGATTGCATCTGGAACGATTTCAAGTTGGGTATAAGGGGTGTTGAAACCATATACCACTTCTCCAGGTGGTGTAACTGTAATCTTATCTGTATCAACAGTGATATATCCTGGACCTTCAAATTCCTCAACTATACCCTCATTGTCTACGCTACCGTTAAGTATTTTTGATGGAGGAGTAGAAACTGCTCCTGTAGCAATATCAAAGAATGCATCTTCAATATTCCCACTACTAATTTCTTCAGCAAGTGATCCCAAATTAGCGACTATGGGATACTTATTAATTTTATTCTTATCAATAATATTGTCTCCTGCAAATACAGTGGAACCATTATCATACTTTGATATTTCAGACATATCTTGATGTTGTGTTCCAGTAGTTGCCATGGAAAGAGGTATTAGAATAATGATTATTACAATCAATGCCATAAATACCTTAAAAGAATTTCTTCCAAATATGCTATCTGAACTAATACTTACACTTCCTTATGCATTTTAAATTAATTTTGTAATTATATATAATTTTTAATATGAGTTTAATTTTTTAATCCTAATTTCTTACAATAAGAATCAGAATTTAATATGATTTTAATTATTTAATCCTAATTTCTTACAATAAGAATCAGAATTTAATATGATTTTAATTATTTAATCCTAATTTCTTACAATAAGAATCTGAATTATTTTTTAATATTTTAGAATATCTTCAAATAATAGATATCCTTATTATTTACAGGAATCACAAATGGCTTTAAGCCTATCCTGTATTTTAATGATGTTTTCTTGGCCGTTTCCTCCAATTAGTATGGCAGGATCATGTGAAAATTCTGCTACAAAAGCAATGACTTCATCAAGATTATTGGCTATTTCAACTCTGCCATTATAATCCAAGCTATTCAATCGGTATTTAGCTTGGTCTAAAGTATCTTCTAAACCTGGGAATAGAATGATTGCTTCAGGATTAGCATTGACAACTTCATTTAGAATATCAAATCTGTGATTCTCATTGT
The DNA here is from genome assembly GCF_902769175.1 of uncultured Methanobrevibacter sp. Taxonomy (GTDB): domain Archaea; phylum Methanobacteriota; class Methanobacteria; order Methanobacteriales; family Methanobacteriaceae; genus Methanobrevibacter. The sequence goes on along the minus strand of NZ_CACXNW010000039.1, from coordinate 3,938 downwards.
GTCTTGGAGTTCCAACAAATATTGCTGTAAAATCAACTTCCTCTAAAATTGGCTTTATAGCATCAGAATTGTCTGATTTTCCAATGTATATTTCACAATCATTTAATTTTAGTACTTCTAAACGGCCTTTAACAGGTTTAAAAGTTTCTAATGTGTTTCTTATTATATTTTCATCAATTTCAAAATAATTTTGATTTATATAATTGCATAAAGCTTCACTAAGGCCTGCATTCAATGCATTGAATCTGCTAAATAGGTTTATGTCATAATCTGTTTCACAATATTCTATTGCTGATTTGGAAACTTCAATGAACTCTTCCTTAAATAACTGATTTTCATTAAGGAAAATTGTCTTATTTGCAAAGAACTCCTTTAAGGAATCCCTATAGCCTTCCATTGATCCATGAACATTCATATGGTCATTACCCATATTAGTCAATGCAATCAAGTCAAAATCAAAGCAATAACTGCAAAAACCTACGGTCATATCACATACTTCAACAAGCAAAACATCATAGTCATTGTCTTGAGCTTCAAGGATAAGGTCATAGTAACCTTCAAATCCACCTCCACCATTTCCTCCAACCAAGACATTTTTACCTGCATTTTCAAGGATTTCCTTAATCATAGAAACTGTAGTGGTTTTTCCATTAGTGCCGGTAACTCCTATTGTGAAAATATTCCTATGTTTTCCATTAACATCACAAAGCAGTTTGCCAGCTTGCTTATAATGTTCTGCAATTTTGCTTCCCCAAATGCTTGGACTTAATACAACTGCATCACATGAATCAACTATTTCTTGATTATTGAATCCTAAATCAATTGATAGATTGTCTTTAGTGAAACTGATTCTATCCTTATCTGGTGAAATATCAAGGTTTGCAAGGGATATTGGAAGATTGTCAAGATTGATATTGACATTTAAATCACTTGCATAAACTTCCCAATTGTGTTTCAACAAGGAATTTAATGCCTTTTTACCTTCTACACCTAATCCAATTACTGCAGCTTTCATGATTTTCACAAGATAAATTTTTTAGATAAATTCAATAAAAAGTTATCAAATTTATATGAAACTATATAAAGAAAATATAATAATTTATAGTAATCCATTATATGTATTATGTATATTCTAATTAATAAAAGTTAGTATAATGTAAAATTAACTTAATTGATAATAATTATATAAAAAATTGAAAAAATGATTAAAAATAAATCAATTATCTAATAATTTATAAAAATATTTCATTAACGAAAATTGAATAAGGGATAATTTAATAGATTAGGATATGGAAATTATAAGTATCTCAAATCTAAATAAAAATATGCTATAAATAAGAAAAATAAGAAAAATAAGTTAAATTAGAAAAATATGATAAATGAAAAAAATAAGAAAAATAAGTTAAATTAGAAAAATATAAAATAATTAAAAAAAGAAAAAAGTAAGTGAAAATTAAAGTTCTATAATTAACTCAATAGGAGCATGTTTAGATCCAGCAACATCACTTAATATTTCACAGGATTTTACTTTATCTTTTAATGATTCAGAAACAAAGAAATAATCTAAACGAGCACCTTCATTATTTTCACGTGCTTCCTGATTTTTCCAGGAAGTGAATTGTTTTTCTTCGCTATTAAATAATCTGAATGCATCAACAAATCCGAATGATTCTAATTTATCTAAGATTTCTCTTTCTTCAGCTGTAAAAGTGACTTTAGTATCTAAATCTGCAATGTCTGCTTCATTATGAGCTACATTAAAGTCTCCAGCTATGATAATATCATTATCTTTAGCATTTTCTGCAAAGGATAATAAATTTTTAAGATATTCTAATTTTTCATTTAATTTAGCTTTAGTTCCAGTTCCTGCAGGAGCATAGAGATGAACCAAACTGAAATCTTCAAAATTTAAAACTGATGCTCTTCCAATTGCATCACTGGATCTAATGAAAAACCTTCTGACAATTTTTGGTTTTTCTTTGGTAAAGCTTGCTAATCCTCCAGTTCTAGCGCTTTCCCCTTTTAAGAAATAGCTTTCATATCCAGATTTATCCAAGAATTTCTTATCCATTTTTTCATATGATGTTTTTGTTTCTTGGAATAAAACAATATCTGGTTCCTTTTCTAAAACAGAATCTACTTCTTTGTTTTTTATACGTGTTCTAATACCATTTACATTCCATGAAATAATCTTTAATTCACTCATTATTTTGCTTCCTAAAACTAAATAAATAAAAAAATAAAATATAATTAATTTAAATTTTGAAAAATTAATTTATTAATAGGGTTTACCGTTTATAAAATTACTTACAAACAAATATAATATTAATTTTTAATATAATATAAACTTATTGTAAAAATAGGCCAATTTTTCAATATTTTTTTTACTTAAAATAATTCTTATTTGAAAATTATTTAATGAAATTTTTCCATTTCGAATATTGTTTTTTAAAAAAGATTTTTATAATGAATAATAATTCATAACTTTAATATATTATAATGAATAAATAAGTTATTAAAAATACATGATTGAACTTACTGGTGATTATTATGGATTATACTATTGAAGACAACTTAAAAACAGCAGAAGTTTTAAAGGAAAAACTTAATTTAACTAGATTGCCTGTAGCCATTAAATTTTTCAATGATGAAAGTGAAATTCCAGAAGGAATTGAAAAAATAGGAGAAAAGCTTAGACACTGTGAAATGGTTACAAAAGCAGCTAATGGCGATGTATTCTACTCAACCGCAGAAGAGCAAAAATGTAAAGGAGGATCCAGTTCAATGGGATTGGAAGAGCTTCCTCCAAAAATAGCATCTGGTGAATTCTATTATAACTTAGGCAGATTTGATAGTGTCGAAACTGCTAAGACCGTAATTGACAGCATTCCAAGAAAAGATGAACAAAGCTTAGGAATCATCTATGCACCTCTTGAAAAGGCTAATTTCATTCCAGATGTTGTTGTAATCATTACACTTCCAAAATATGGAATGTACATCACTCAAGGAATTGTATACAATAATGGTGGCAGAGTCAACTCAAGCTTTGCAGGTATCCAATCATTATGTGCTGATGCAGTAAGTGCTCCATATATAAGAAATGAAGCAAATGCAACCTTAGCATGTAACGGCTCAAGAGGATATGCTGGAATCGTAGATGAAGAAATAATCTATGGATTAGCTCTTGACAACCTTAAACCATTATTGGAAGCATTTGAAAATATTTAAATTAGTTATATATTATTATAACTAATATTTTTCCTTTTTTAATTATTAATCAAAACATATTTATCTAAAATTCTTTCATTTTTTGGTGGTGTAAAATTTTATAGGCTTAAAATCATTTTTCAATTGCATATTTATAATTAACTATAAGTTTTTATTTTTAAGCCTAAATTTTTCCACATACTCCTTTTTTTTAATGTTTCTATTTTTTTGTTTATTGTTGGCTATGATTTTTTTGCTGAAAATGGATTATATTGATTTTTATTTAAGGCTTTATTTTGCTTTATTTTGGCTTTTATCTAATGTAAGCAAGTGCTTGCATTAGAAAGACTTTATATACTAGTTTTAACACAATATAATTGATATCATTGAATTTTTAATAAATTTTTAATTTTAATTTTACTTAATTTCATATTCGATGGGATGAGATTTTTATGGATTTTAAGTTTGCATTTTTTTATCACTTATAATGTTATTTTTAACATTAGGGGCAGTTTCATCAGCGGATATTGATGGCATTGCTTTGGATGATTCATCTAGTCTAGTGATGGGTCTTTGCTTGTTGATTCTTGTTCAAAAATCATTTCTTCTGATGGAGATGATTTTATTGGTGATTCTCAGCAGGTTCTAAGCTATGGGGATGGAGACCTTGAGGGTCATGATTCATATGTATCTGTTAAGGATAGCAATGATAAGTTTTCTGAAGATAGTGT
>NZ_CACXNW010000038.1 GCF_902769175.1 uncultured Methanobrevibacter sp. | reverse complement strand
TGGGCTAGTTACATGTTGATACAAGTATGAATCTTCTATTTGCATTGTTCCTTTTGGCTGGGAGTTTGCAAATGTAATATTCTCTATTTTAACATTGTTTCCATTTACCTTAAATATTGAAAAGTATTGTGAAGCACCACCGGCATCTATAATGTGGCCGTTGCCCTTAATGGTTACATTGTCACTATCAATTTTAATCACATGATCATTAGAAGAGCTTCCGCTTTTTTTGCTAAAAGAGTAATCTCGGTTTAGCTCGTAGATGTCTCCGGGATGAAGATTTTGAATATCTGAACTTAACTCATCAAAAGTGCCAGAATCATTAATCTCATCTATGGAATTAAGATTATAATCTTCTATAGAAACCTTATCAGAAGTATCTGCAAATGTTTCATTAAGATTATCTTCAGCACAAATGCATGATACTGTCATGAAAAAACAAATTGTTATAATTATCAATAACATTGGTCTTTTAATTTTCATATATTTAAATCCCTCTCAAAAAATAATTTTAATTAGATATTGTTGTTTATATGTTTATTTAACGATAAATATAAAGTTATTCGAATGCAAGCACTTACTAACATGCTTTAAATGCTAAAAAATAGTTTAAATGCTTTTTTATAAAAAATAATTTTTAAGTAGTTTGAATATCTAAGAATATGTTATTGCATAGAAAGGTAGCAGTGAAAAAAGTGTTTATATTATTTATTTTAAGTTTTAATGAGTTAAAAAAGGATAAAATGAAATAGAGAAAAATAAATTATGTGAAAAAAGTGTTTATATTATTTTTTTAGTTTTAATGAGTTAAAAAAGGATTAATAAAATATGGGAAAACTAATTATGTGAAAAAAGTGTTTGTATTATTATTTTTTAATTTTGAGTGTGTTAAAAAAAAAAAGAAAAAAAGAAGCATAGGAAAAGTCCTATGATTAAAATTTGTAATGAATGTTGTGCAATTTATACAAGCATACAGAACTGCTTGAAGGGAATGCATAAATCATATAATCCAACTCTTCAAGAGTTATTTTCTTAATGATGATGAATGCAAACATGTTTGCAACATTTTCAGCATCTGCTGCAATTATTTCAGCACCTACTATTTGAAGGTCCTTATCTACAATTACCTTTGCTTCTCTTGTTCTATCATTATAAAGCTCTAATGAATAGGAATTTCCATATCTGATTGTATGGACTTCATATTCATCGGATTCCTCTGCCACATATGCTGGAACTCCAACTGTTGCTATTCTTGGAATTGTATATGCAACTGCAGGAACAACAGGATAAGTGATCTCATCTGCTTCCCCTAATAGCTCCTTTGCAAGGTATTTAGATTGATGGATTGCAACAGTTACAAGCTTAGCCACTCCAGTGTCTGCAACATCTCCACATGCATAGATATTTGGAACTTCAGTTTGAAGATGTCCGTTTACCTTGATTCCACTTCTTGTGTAATCCAATCCTACATTTTCAAGACCGATTCCATCTACATTTGCCTCTCGTCCCATTGCTGCAATGACATAGTCTCCAGTTAAGCTAAGTCCGCTTTCACAATTGACTGTAAAACCGTTTTCATATGCCTTATTGTCAACCTTTGCATCAGGATCTCTCAATTCAGCATCAGTGTTTTTAGCTTCCTTAAAGTTATTTATCCTTTCTTCAGGATTTTCTATAATCACATCATCGCTTTTGATTACTTCACTTACGGTTTCATTGAAATGGAATCTGATGTTCTTTTCCTTAAGCTTTTCTATCACATTTTGAACATATGGCTGATGGAAGTATTTCAATGCCATATTTCCTCTTATCAATACATCTGCTTCATATCCTGCTTCTGCAAGTATTGATGTAAATTCCATACCTACAAAACCTGCTCCTATGATTATTGCATGCTTTGGAAGCTCATCAATATCTAAAAAGTCAGTGCTGTCATGTAGGTACTCTTTTCCCTTAATGTCGGGAATTGTTGGCTTTAATCCTGTGCATATCACTATCTTATCTGTTGTGTACTTCTTGTCTCCAACTTGAACAGTATGCTCATCCAAAATAATTCCTTTTCCATAAGCAGCATCAATTTTATACTCTTCAAGCTTTCCATCAATAAAGGGAGCCATACCTGCTATGCGTTGACGTTTAAACTTAACCAAGGCTGACCAGTTTACTTCAAAGTCACCTGATTTTCCGCATCCTTCAAAATTATCTGCCAAAGCCTTTATTTCATATGGTGCATCAAGCAAAGCCTTTGTGTTGCATCCTCTATTAGCACATGTTCCTCCATAAAGGTTTTCTTCTACAATAAGTACTTTGAGGCCTGCTTTTCTTACAAAACGGCCACCTTGCCATGCTGCATTTCCACTTCCAATATAAATAACGTCATAGTCCATATTAAATCCTCTAAATATGATTTTTTACTTAAAATTTATTCTTTAATTAGTATAAATTCAATTGAAATATTTTAATAATTGTTCTTTAATTAAAATAAATTTAATTGAAATCTCTTAAAATTATTCTTTATTAGAATTAATTCAATTGAAATCTCTTAAATTATTCTTTTATTAGGATAAATTCAATTGAATTATTTTAATAATTGTCATTGATTAGAATAATTTTAATTGAAATTTTTTCTCTTAAATTAGTATATTATTTGTATAAAATACTATAAATTATTATCTTTATGTTTGAGTTTATATTTGGGTGTTAAAATTGAATAATTATTCAGAATGAATAGTTAAATTGTATAATAAATCAAATAAAGTGAATAATAGTTGTGTTTATTATATTATTTCTAAAAAAAGGATTGGTTGAATTGAAAAAATAGTTATATTTAATTTTAAGTAAAAAAAAGGATTGATTGAATTGAAAAAATAGTTATTTTAATTTTAGTAAAAGAAGTTTCCTTTAAAGTTAGTTTTATTTTGAAGTAAAAAAGTATTCAATATAAGTTAGTTTTATTTTGATTTAAAAAAAGTATTCATTAAAAAATAATTATTATATTAAAATTAAAGTTAAAAAAATAAAAAAAGTAATTAGGAGAATTATAATTCTCCTCTTTCTCTTCTTTCTTCAAGAAGCTTTAAACCAAGTTCTCCTAATTTGTATTTTTGGATTTTACCACTTGTAGTAAGTGGGAATTCATCTACAAAGAATACATATTTAGGAACTTTATATCTTGCAATGCTTCCAATACAGAAATCTCTGATGTCTGCTTCGGTAATATCATCGAATCCTGGTTCTTTTATAATGAATGCTCCAACGATCTCACCATATTTCTCATCAGGAATACCTCCAACTTGAACATCCTGTACACATTCGTGAGTGAAGAGGAATTCCTCGATTTCCCTTGGATAAATGTTTTCTCCACCACGAATAATCATATCTTTGATTCTTCCTACAATGGAGTAGTATCCATCTTCATCTACAGTAGCTAAGTCTCCAGAGTGAAGCCATCCATCTGCCTCAATGGTTTCCGCTGTCTTTTCAGGCATGTTGTAGTATCCTTTCATTACATTGAAACCTCTGCACATGATTTCTCCAGTTTCTCCTGGTCCAAGCTCTTCACCTGTTTCAGGATCAACAATCTTTACTTCAATATTAGGGAATTTTCTTCCTACTGTGTTGATCTTTTTCTCAAATGTGTCTGCAGCATTGGTTTGGGTAAAACCAGGTCCCGCTTCTGTAAGACCGTATACACTGGTAATCTCTTTCATGTTCATTTTATTGATTGCATCCTTCATTGTTTCAACAGGACATGTGGAACCTGCCATAATACCTGTTCTAAGTGAAGACATGTCAAACATGTCAAACATTGGATGGTTCATCATACCGATAAACATTGTTGGAACACCATAAATTGAAGTACATTTTTCCTTTTGGATGGAAGAAATAGCAAGGAGAGGGTCATATTCCTCTAGCACTACCATGGTGGATCCATGGGTGATGACAGCCATTACACCAAGAACAGTTCCAAAACAGTGGAATAAAGGCACTTGCAAGAGAAGTCTGTCCTTTTCAGTATAATTCATGTTTTCTCCAATGTAATAACCATCATTTAAGATGTTACGGCTTGTAAGCATTACTCCTTTAGGGAATCCTTCAGTTCCACTTGTATATTGCATGTTGATTACATCGTTTTGGGTTACAGCATCCTTGATCTTTTGATACTCATCATCGTCATAGTTCATTCCGAGAAGAAGCAATTCATTTGTATTGAACATTCCTCTATGCTTTTCCTGACCTACATGTATAATGTACTTTAAGTGTGGGAATTTTTCACTGTTTAAGTTTCCTCTTGCAGTAGTGAGCATTTCAGGAACTAATTCATGGATAATGTCAAAATAGCTTGTATCCCTAAATCTATCAGTCATTCCTATTGCTTTCATATCAGATTGCTTTAATACATATTCCAATTCATGAGACTGATAAGCTGTGTTAACGGTAACGATAGCAGCTCCGATTTTAGCGCATGCAAACATGAAGGTTAACCATTCTGGGACGTTTTTAGCCCAAATACCTACGTGGTCTCCTGGTTCAATTCCAATTGAGAGCATACCTTTTGCTAAATTGTCAACTCTTTCATCAAACTCTTTGTAGGTAAATCTAAGGTTTCTGTCTGGGTAAACGATAAATTCATGATCTGGTTGTTTTTCCACTTGGCTTTCAAAGAATTTTCCAATTGGAAGTTCAGTAAATAATTCGCTCATTTTTTCACCATTCATTTTTTTCATATTCGTATAAAGGTCAAGTCCAATTTAAAATGGAGTGTATAAAACCGCTAAAATTTTAGCTTTGTCTCCAGTAGAGTGTAAATGGTGAGGAACTACAGAGTCATAGAAGATACTGTCACCTGCAGATACGGTAAAGTTGTCTTTACCATATACTACTTCAATTTCACCTTCTAATACATAAATGAACTCTTCCCCTTCGTGTGAAGATAATTTGTAATCCTCTTCGTATGTGATGTCAATTATATATGGGTCAATGTTTCTGTCGATTTTTCCTGCTCCTAATGAGTGGAATTCAAGGTTGGTTGAGTTGGTAACATCTTCTCTTCCTGAGAAGTATAATACATTGTTAGGTTTTCCTCCTCTTACAACAACAGGTCCAAGCTGTGGTGTGTCATCTAGGAATATTCCAACTCTGACTCCAAGAGCTTTTGCCATTTTGGTAAGTGGAGTGAGTGATGGGATGATTTCTCCGTTTTCCATTGCTTTAAGAACATCTAATTTTACATCACTTTTTTCAGCAAGCTCTTCAATGGTCATGTTTTGTCTTTCTCTAATGCTTTTTACTTTTTCAGCAAAATCTTTGTTTTCGTTCATTTTTTCACCTTTATACAGTAAACTTATCTATTATATTTTTAAACATTTTAATCTTAAAATTTTAATAAAATTTTTCATTCACTTGCTTATAATTTTTTTTATGATTTTCTCATCATAGTTTATCATAAATTTTTTTATAAGCTTTCCATCATTTTTTTATCATAAAATTCTTTTTTATAAGCTTTCCATCATTTTTTTTATCATAAAATTCTTTTTTATAAGCTTTCCATCATTTTTTTTATCATAAAATTCTTTTTTATAAGCTTTCCATCATTATTTTATAATAAAATTTTAATTGTAAGTTTTCCTAGTTTTTAGACTAATACCAATCAATTCATTGCTAAATCAATCAATCACAGTCTTAAATGAGTAATTTCACATTAAATGATTATAAAAAAAGAGAATAATAGGTTAAATGAAAAAAATAAAAAAAGTTTTAGAAATTATTCCTCATCACCTTCATCTGACGGAGTCGGAGTTGGCTTACTGTCGGAATTGTCTCCTCCACTATTATCATTATTTTTATTGTCATCATTATTATTATTCTGATTGTTATTATCATTTTGATTGTTATTTTTATTGTCAGAATCATCTGATGTTTCATTTTCTATAGTGGAATTTGTATCAGTTTCATTATCTGTTTCATTAACCTCTTCTACTACTTGTTTTGGCTCATAAACTGCATTCAAACTCAATGGAGAAAAATTGTCATCATCCAATGCTATCAATTTATCAGTGTCATTGATTCCTGGAAAAGAACCGCTGACAAAGTCTCCGGTAAATGCAGCTGCAAAATTACTCAATCCCAAGGCAAGGATTGCAATAACCAAAAATATGAAGAAATTAGCTCTTTTATCAACTTTCAAATTATCACCTCTAGAAATATTGTATATATAAAATGTAATATAAAATTTTTATACAGTTATAACTTTGTTTAAAAATAGTATTTATAGATTATGGTATTTTCAGTATTTTTTGATAAAATAATTAATTTTTTTAAGTTTTTTTCAAATTAACTTAGTTAAATTAGTTTATTTTATAAAATCTCATTTTTATTTAAACTTCACATATATTGCTCATTTATATTCATAATTTTATTATATTGTACATTTATTTTCCTTTTTTCCTTAAATTGTACATTTTTATGCCATTGTGGAAATATTTATATAACTTGAAGGATAAATAAAAATATATCGGAAGTCGGAAGCCGTTTTCCGATTAAGAATAAATATTCAATAGCTATAAAAAATAACTGATTGCACTAACAAAATCCTAATAATTTAATAATACTAAAACATCTAATTGATTAGTTAATAAAATTTTAAATCCAAATAATTGTTTATTAAAAAAATTTTTAATCCAATTTAATAGTTATTTAAAACTTGCTAACATAAAAAATTCTTAAAACCCTTTTAGTAAAAAATTAAAAAAATTTCCAAATTATTATGGAAATCTATAATGGATATTTGAATAAGTATATAGCAGATGGCTATTGATGTTTATTCTCATGATTTTTATTTAAATTTAATTTGAGAGAAAATGATAATATGGTTATGTTAAGTACAGGAGACACTGCATGGATACTCATATCAACCATTTTGGTTCTATTGATGAGCATTCCTGGAGTGGCTTTCTTTTATAGTGGTTTGACTAAGAGGAAAAATGTTTTAAATACAATGTTTTTGACTTTTATAGCATTCTCTATAGCAAGCATAATATGGGTGGTTTACGGCTATCCATTTGCTTTTGGAGATGTAAGCATCAATGGATTAATTGCACAGCCAGCACATTTCTTTTTGTCTGGCATCTGCATCAATGATTTAACAGGATCAATTCCTACAATATTGTTTATTGTATTCCAGCTAACCTTTGCAGGACTTACTGCAGCCCTTGTTTCCGGTTCTATTGTAGGGCGTATGAAAACATCAACTTGGATGATATTTGTTGTTTTATGGGTTACCTTGGTTTATATTCCTATTGCCCATTGGGTATGGGGAGGAGGATGGCTTATGCAAATGGGTGCTTTAGACTTTGCAGGAGGTACTGTAGTTCACATTAACTCTGGTGTAACAGCACTTGCATTGGCATTGGTTCTTGGAAAAAGGAAAGATGCTTCACTATTGCCACATAACTTAGGTTATTCAGTTTTAGGTGCAGGATTGCTTTGGTTTGGATGGATGGGATTCAATGGAGGATCTGCACTTGCAGCTAACGGTCTTGCAGCATCTGCAATATTGGTTTCCAATATATCTGCAGCTACAGCACTCATTACATGGGTATTGATTGATACAGTTAAAGTAGGTAAGCCTACAATGTTAGGTGCAATTACTGGAGGAGTTGCAGGGCTTGTTGCAATCACTCCTGCAGCAGGATTTGTAGATGTTCCAGCAGCAATCATCATTGGTTTTATAACTTCATTCATATCCTACTATGCAGTATATTACTTAAAATCAAAATTAGGTTACGACGATGCTTTGGATGTATTTGGAGTTCATGGGCTTTCAGGTATATGGGGAGCAATTGCTACAGGTATTTTCGCTTCACCTCTAATCAATGAGGCATCTGGTTTGGTCTTTGGAAATCCTGGACAAGTCACCATTCAAGTAATCAGTGTAATTGTAACTATTGTTTATGCATTTGTAGTCAGCATAATTCTTGCTAAGATCCTTGATAAGACAATGGGAATCAGAGTTGATGAAAATGCTGAAATAGAAGGACTTGATAAAAACTTACATAAGGAATCAGGATACAGATTATAATTATATAACTTATCTAACAAGAGATATGGTAAAGAATTATCGAGATACAGATTATAATTAAAAAACTTATCTAAAAACAGATATGATAAAGCGGAATCAGGATACAGATTATAATTATAAACTTATCTAACAAGAGATATGATAAAGAGGAATCTAGTATGAAAAGGATAATTGCAGTGATACGTGATGAAAGATTTGAAAGCGTTAAAAAAGCCTTGCTTGAAGCAGGCTGTGAAGGAATGAATGTTTCTGAAGTAAAAGGGAGAGGAAGGCAATTAGGAATTAAGGAATCCTATAGAGGTTCAAGCTACTGCATAGACCTTATTCCAAAAACACGCATTGAATTGATCGTTAATGACGAGGACTTGGAACGCATTATAGACGTTATTGTTGAAAATGCACGTACAGGTGAAGTTGGAGACGGTAAGATATTCGTTTCTGAAGTCTTTGAAGTAGTCAGAATCAGAACAGGTGAAAGAGGTTCTGATGCGGTATAATCTAAAATCTTAATTTTTAAAATTTATTTCAATGGAAAATGAATTTTTCTTTTCCATAATCTTTTTTTTTTTTTTTTTAAATGTTATAGTTAAAATCTATTTTATTTTATTTTATTTTTCTATTTTAAATATGTTAATATGTCTATTTTATCTTATTTTTTATTTTAAATCTGTTATGTGTCTATTTTTTATTTATTTTTATTTTAATTATGTTATGCCTATTTTTTCTTTATTTCTATTTTTATTATGTTAAATGTCTATTTTTTAAGTTACGATGATAATTTCCATTGTTTTTTAAAAAAATTTCTAATTCATTAAATCAAAATTAATTTTTAGTATTACTTTTCAAGTTTAATTGTATTATATTTATATATAATAAAATATAAAATATTATTAACTATTATTTAGTAATTTCAATTAGTTAGACTATTCTAAATGAGTTAAATAGGTTAAATAATTGTTGATTTCTAATTTTAGTTGTTTTTTATTAAATTATATAAGGAGATATATTATGTCTAGTGTTGGTAAAACTGTTATAACAACAATCATTACTTTAGTAACTACTGCTTTTGGTTTAGTTGCAGGTTTAGCATCGAACGATGCAATTTAAAAATTAATTGAAACTCTTGTAGGTACAGGAGACGCACTTCCAGGTTTATTCATGTATGCTATTATAGTAACCATTATTGCAGTTGTTGTAACCATTCTTCTTGCTAGAATTGCAGCAAAAATGGGTGTTGAAATAGACGACGAAGTTAAAGGAGAATAAATACCTTTTCTATTCTCTTTTTTTCTTTTATTTTTTTATTTCCTTAAATTTAATAAATTTTATAATCTGTTTTTATTAGTTATTAATTTTGCATTTATATCAGATCTTTGTGTAAAGGGGTTAAAATGGCAAAATATTGTGCAAATTGTGGAAAAGAGCTTCCAGATGAAGCTATGTACTGTCCAGATTGCGGTAAGAAATTCATACCAAGATATAGGGCAGACGATTCAGATTCCAATGATGAGTTTTCAGGCCCATTCGGTGCCTCTGATAAGAAATTTGAAGGTCCCTTTGGTCCACATTCCAATAGGGGATCTAATGATTCAAGTTCATCAGAAAGGAGAGTGGAAAATTCACCAACTAAGTCTATTGAATCCCTTAGTCCTGTAAAGATGTGCCTAATCGTTTTTGCAGTATTGTTATTTGCTTCTCTTATTGTAACTTTAGCCACCAACTCCCATGATTCCAATGATTATGATTCATCAGTCATTACAGATACTGCAAATGACCTTAACAGCAGTATTGATAAGTTTAACAATCAAGACATTGATGGAAAAGGCAGCGTAGATAATAATGAACCATATAATATGTCCATTGATAAGACCACATATCTAAGCGGCAAAGGTGAGGTTAAGCTGATTGATTTCAATCATTCCTACAATATTGAATCAGATAACTTCAATATTACAGAGTATGAAACCTATTATGTGAATGTTGATGATAATGATTGGTATGTTTTGGATATATTCAAGTGCAAATTCGATACAAAATCTGAAAGCCAAGTCTATTCAACTGACACAAGCAATGGGGATCCTATTATAATTTATGGTTCTAAGGGAAGCTATGACGGCTATGGAATACTCATACCAAACTCAAGCAATAATTCCAAATACAAGAATACAGAATTTTTAGAGTCTATTTTCCATTATAAGTTGCAAAAATAGATGTTTATTTAATTATTCTAATGATTTCTTTTTTTTTTATTATTTATTTCAATAATGAATTCATTGCTTTTCTTTTTAAAAATTAATTGTTCTAATTTATTCTAATTTAAGATAATATGTTTATTTTTGATTTAAATTATGATTTGATATTTTTCTCTTTTTTGAATAATTCTTTTATTTTTGATTTAAATTATGATTTGATATTTTTCTCTTTTTAAAAAATTCCTTTATTTTGTCTTAATCTTTTTAAACTATTAAAAATATAATTATAAACTAATACTAATTTAAGATAAACAAATTCATTTAACTGTTTTTAAAATAAAAATCTGGGAATCATATCAATGATAGTGCTAAATAAAAAGAAAAAGTCTTGGGAATTGTATCCTATTGGAAGCCCTAAAGGAGCTCTTAATACAAAGCGTAAGCCAGAATTCATTGGAGTATTGAAGTTTAAGGAAGATGAAGAGGATGGCTCCATATCAATCAAGCGCTTTGTTGTTAAGGATGAAAAGGAAGACAAGCTCTACCCTCCTTCAAAGGCAATTAACCTATTGCGCTCTCAAGCTGTTTTCTTAGCGGAAAAAGATGACAAATTGGAAGCTTTCCTAAGGCATAACAATATAAAGGTAAGATTTACCAACATATGCCAGCATTGCAGCTATGAAGGGGAAGTTACAATCATCAATTCTGATTTTTCATACACCTATCATGACCAATTGATCTGCAAGACCTGTGCTGAAAATACAATAAAAAGGGAGCTTCAGCTTAGAGGATATGATAAGAAGGTATTTAGAAACTTCAAGAGAATTCTTGAAAATACAGGAAGTTTGGATGATGTTTTGGAAATGCTTTCACCAAGATTTGACCCATTGGCCCATGCTGACTTGACATTATTTGACAGAGTCAAGGTCCATGACAATAAGATACCTAAAATAGCCATGAAAAGGCTTAAGATTCCAGAAGAGTTTAAGAAAGTCATATTAAAGGAAAAGAATCAATATTTTCTTCCAGTACAATATTTAGCCATTAAGGAAGGGGTATTGAGAGATGAAAATATGTTGGTTGTTTCCGCTACAGGAAGTGGAAAGACTTTGGTTGGAGAGCTTGCAGGGGTTCCAAAGGCATTGAATGGCAAAAAGTTCCTCTTTTTAACCCCTCTTGTAGCTCTTGCAAACCAAAAGTATAGGGATTTTAAAAAGAGATATGAACCTCTTGGATTAAAGGTAGCCATTAAAGTAGGTATGAACAGAATCAAAGCAAAAGGAGAGCTTAAGTTACCTAATTCCAATATTAAAGAGGCTGATATTGTTGTAGGTACCTATGAAGGAATAGACTTTTTGCTAAGGTCTGGAGAATCTGATGCATTAAATGACTTAGGTCTTGTCTTAATAGATGAAATCCATACAATATCAGATGAGGAAAGAGGTCTTAGATTAAACGGATTAATCAAAAGGGTAGAGCATATATTCCCAAAGACTCAAATTATTGGATTATCTGCTACAATCAAGAATCCACAGGATTTGGCTAATGACTTCAATATGAAGCTTGTTCAATATAAGGAGCGCCCAGTTCCTTTGGAAAGGCATATTGTATTTGTTAGGGGAGATGTTCAAAGAAGGATATTGATTAGAAAGCTGGTTCAAAGGGAATACTACAGCACCTCTTCAAAAGGATTTAAAGGCCAAACATTGATATTTACCAATTCAAGAAGAAAAACCCATAAGATTGCCAATTTCCTATCTGGAAAGGGAATCAATGCTTCAGCTTATCATGCAGGTCTTTCATATTTCAAAAAGGAAAAGATTGAAAAGGACTTTTCCAAAGGAAAGATTGCAGCCGTTGTTACAACAGCAGCTCTTGCAGCAGGTGTGGATTTCCCTGCTTCACAGGTTATATTTGAATCATTGCTTATGGGTAACAAATGGATTTCCCCTAATGAATTTTCACAAATGTTGGGAAGGGCAGGAAGGCCAACATATCATGATCGAGGGGTGATTTACCTTATTCCTGAAATTGGAAGTGAATTCGACAACGAAAGTGAAGAGGCAGTTGCACTTGACCTTCTTGAAAGTGATGTGGAAGACATTTTTGTAGACTATACTGAGGATGGATCCCTTGAACAGATACTTGCTGATATATCATCAAAGTCCTTAAGGAAAGTGAAGGATGTTGTTGACTTCTATGAAAATATTCCAGTTCCAATGGATTTAAACATGGCTATTGATGAACTTGAGGATAAGGATGCTATAGATGTACATGCAGACGGTACAATTGATACAACTAATTTTGGAAGAGCAGTTGCAATGTCATTTTTAGTTCTTGATGATGGTGTCATCATTAAGGATTCAATCAATGATTCACATTATTTAAGCCAGTATTACAATAAGCCATTCTTTAAGACCAATTTAAAAGAGCTTCGATTATTGTCTGAAAAGATTGATGAAGAGAATGAGAATATCTTAAGGAAGAATAAGAAGAAAGCTAAAGACAGTAAGAATAAGGATAATAAGGATTCCAAGAAGAATAAGTCTAAAAAAGACAATAAAAATAAAGATAAAGTTAAAAAGGGTTCTGATGGGAATAAACCTAAAAAAGGTCAGAAAAGTAAAGATAATAAGGATAATAGGGATAATAAAAATAAATCTAAAAAAGATAAGAGGAATAAGGATAAATCTAATAAATCTAAAGATAAGCAATCTAAAGATAGGCATTCTAAAGATAAGCAATCTAAAGAAAATTATAATGAAAAGTCTAAAGAGGATAAGATTAAAGAAAAACCAGTTAAAACTAATAAAATTGATGAGGATAGTGAAAATAACAATAGTTCTGGAATTAAGTTTATTGTAGAAGAGAATTTGGATGAAAAGCCAGTTAAAAAGGAAACTAAAAAGGAATCCAAAACCAGCAAATACATAGATAATATTGCTGATTATTTCAATGGATTGAATCAATCTAAGGATTATAAGTCTTCTGATGATAGTAAATCTAATTCTGTAAATCAGAAGAACGATTACAGGTCTTCCAATAATTCTGGTTCTGCCAATAAGAAGAATGATTACAAGTCTTCAAAAAGAGATAAGTCAAAGGACATTAAGTCAGATGTAATCTACAATAAGAAGACCAATAAACCAAAAAATAAAAATAAGAAGAACAAATCCAAGTCTAAATCTAAAGATAACAACAATTCTGCAGTTGTTAAGCAAATCAAATTTAAGGAAAACATATTTGAGGATATTCATGAGAAAATGACTAAGGATGAAGTCAATTCAAATATCATATTGAAAGTCCAGTCAATCGCATTGGATTTAGAACTCTTTGAAAACGCTTATTTAGCTCCTGTTGTTCATAAGCAGATTATAAGTGCATTAAAAATGAACTTTTCAACAAGGCTGTTTTCTGAATCAACATTGGATATAATATCCTCTGGAGAAGCTATTTCAAAGCTTGACAAGAAGTTCCAAGATGCTTTATTAAAGCTTCAAATTGATTTCCTAAGATGCAATTGCTATGAAAGGCCATTTTGTGAATGCCTCCAAAGGGGAGTTTCATTCTATATAATCAATCAAAGGCTTAATGGAAAGGATCCTATTGACATTTCAAAGTCATTGCTAAAAGAATATCAGATACAGACCTATCCGGGTGATATATTCTCTTGGCTTGATTCATATGTAAGGAATTTAGATGCTATAAGAAGAATTGCAAGGGCATTTGGAGAAAAGGAAATTGTTGAAAAATCAGAAAAACTAATGAAGATTATTGAATCTGGGAATTAATAATAATCTAACAAAGATATAATTAAAATCCAATAAAAAATTAATTAAATTCTATAGATCTAATTAAAAAAAGAATTAGTTTTGATTTAAGCACATAAAAAATAGTTTGATTTATTTTAAAAAATAAAAAGAAAAAAGAAGAAATGGAATTAAAGAGTTTTCTTTAATTATCCATTGCTCATAAACATTCTTAAAAATCTAGCAAGGATGTCTGGATTGTCATCACTTGAACTTGAATAATAACTGGAATCAGAATAGGAATTATCTGAATTATCAGAATTAAACAACTTATTGAATATCTTATCTACAATTCCAGGTTCTCCACTGTCATCCGTACTATAAGTGTCGTCATCAGGGTTATAATTGTTATCATTTGAGTCAAATGAGAAAAATCCTCCATTGTCTTCAGAACTGTCTAAATAACCATTATTGTTTTGGTCTTCATTGGAGTTCATGCTTGCTACAATCCAATCGGAAAGACCGCCAGTCATAGAATAAGCTGCACTGCTGCATACAAAAGCAATCAAAGCTATAGCAATGTATATTATGAATTTTGCTTTTTTATCTTCCATGATCTCACCTCAATGATTTTTATTGATTATAATTTTTATCATTAATTTTTTTGAATTATTTTATTAAATAGAACTATCAAAAATAATTTTATACTTTAAATATATAAATTTATATGTTAAGTATATAAAAAATTTTTCTAAATATTTGATTTTTGCTATCAGATAGCAAATTTCAAATTTAAATATTTTTAATTATATAAGAATTAAATTAACTACTATATAAATTGATACTATGAAAACAATAGCAAAAACATTCCAATCTTCAATAGATATTAAAAAATCTCAATTCATTTGCAGACTATTCCCTGCACAGAACGAAAAAGAGGCAAAGGAGATTATTAATGAGATATCTGAAAAGTATAAGGATGCCACCCATAACTGTACAGCTTATGTTGTAAGCGATGGAGAGGGATACGATGATGATGGAGAGCCTGGAGGAACTGCAGGAAGACCTATGTTAAATGTCTTAAAGAAGAATGAGATTGAAAACGTTGTAGCTATTGTAACAAGGTATTTCGGAGGAATCAAGCTTGGTGCAGGAGGGCTTGTAAGGGCTTACAGCAAATCGGTCTTAGAGACTATAGCAATTGCTGAAATTGTTGATATGGAGCTTTATGAAATATTCCGCTTCACCTTTGAATATCAGCATATCAAGACAATTGATGCAGAAATAAGATCAAAGCATTTGGCAGTTGTAGAAAAGCAGTATGATGCTCAAGTTATTTATTTTGTTGCTTCAAATAATGTGGATATGATAAAAAACATTCAGGAAAAATTAGCTGATGCAGTTAAAATAGAGCATTTGGGAAGCAGATTTTTGGAAAAAATAGATTAATTATACTATTTTTTGCTATTTTTTTATTTTTATTATTTTAATTCATTTTTGGGCTATTTTACTACTATTTTTTTAATTTTTATATAAAAATAATTAATTTGAACTATTTTTACTAATTTTTTGAAGATTAATTCATTTTTGGACTAATTTTACTCATTTTATAAAAAAGCTATTTTTCACTATTAATGAAATAAAGTAAAATAAGCATTTAAGGGTATTATAATTTAAAAAAAGAATTAAAAATAGAATTTAAGAGTAATATTAGCTTAAAAAGAAGTAAAATAGTGTATTAATAAAATTTTTAGTTAAAAAAAAAGAAAAATAAAATAGAATATAATTAAATAAATTATAATCTATTTTCAGTTTCATCCCAGTCTTTGTTAGTAGCAGGTAATTTAGTGAATAATAAAGTTAAACCAAGTAGAATCACAGTAAGGATTATAAATACCCTTGATTGGCTGGCAGATCCTGTCATGATAATATCATAGAGTCCACCAAGCCATACGATTGAAATGAAAAGAGGCAAAATATATTTTACTATAACTAGCCACCATTTTCCTAATTTAATGCTCTTACTGGCTTGATTTAAACCTGGGATAAGCTTTTCACAATTGAATGTCTATGCAAAGAGGTTACACTCAACCAGCACTCCGAATAGAATAGCTATTTGGTTGATATAAGTGTCTACATATCCAAGAAGTGTTCCACCATATGCAGTAGCATACATCATTGAAAATGCTCCACCAATAATACAGAGCACTGTCATTGTTTTTTTCCTGGACCAAGTGAATTTGTTTTGAATACCGAATGCCAATGGCTCAATTGTAGATAGGATAATTGTAAGTCCTGCAAGATATATTGTAAGGAAGAATAAAGGACCAATCACATAAGCATATTGTCCTAAAACATTCAATACAGTTGGATATGCTATAAATACCAATCCTGTACCTTGAGTTACCAAGTATGCAACTGCAGTACCGCTTTCAAGTGACATGTATCCAAGAATTGAAAATACTCCTAATGCACAGAAGTTTTCAAATGCACAGTTTGCAAATGCAATGGATAATGTATTTGTAATCAAATCGCTTTTTTCACCGGTATAGCTTGCATAGGTAAATGCTATACTTATTCCCAAACTCAATGAGAAGATTATCTGACCAAATGCAGCCATCCATATGTCAAAATCAAGCAATAAGCTCCAATCAGGTGCAAAAAGTTCTTTTAAACTTATCATTGCACCAGGTAAGGTTAATGAAAACCCTACAATCACAATCATAATTATAAAAAGCAAAGGAACAAGAATTTTACTTACCTTTCCAAGCCCTTCTTCCAAGTCCTTATGGGAAATAAACCAAATGATTACCCAACTTACAATCATTGTAATTCCTATCATAGGAATGAAATTAGTTATTCCAGTGACAGATTCTGTAGATTGGAGCAAGGTTGTTGTAAAGATGTATTTGGATCTGCGCCCCATCCTTTAAAGAAGCTTAATATTACATAGATTCCGTCCCATCCAAGTATGCATGAATAATAGATCATTATAATGAATACTGAAACAGGAAGCAACCATCCTAAAAATTCATAACTTTCATGTATTTTCCTAATCGCTTTTGGGAAGGATGATTTGAAGTTATATCCCCCCCCATATTCTAAAATTAAAAATGGAACTCCCATCAATAGTATTGCAACGATATATGGAATATAAAAGGCTCCACCACCATTGCTGTATAAGACATATGAGTATCTCCATATATTTCCAAGTCCTACAGCAGATCCTACCATTGCCAATACAAATGATATGTTACTGCCCCATTCATTTTTATCACTCATAAAAAATCACAAAATTATTTAATTAACCCTAAAATTAATTATTTTGAATAAAAAAGTTATTTTGATTAGATTTTTAGAAATCTAAAATTAATTTGATAATTATATTATCAATTATTTTAAATCCATTAAAAAAATTAATTTTAATAATTATAATATTTATTTTAAAATATAAAAACTATACTATATTAAGTCTTTGAGATATTATTATAATTTATTTTTTAAGCTTTTCTTTAAATCTTTAGGAATAAATAAAACTATATTTAAATGATTTATGAATAATATAAATGTATTTTTATATTTTTTTGAAATTAATGCTGGTTGTTTTTTTTTTTTTAGATTTTAACGATGCAAGTAAGTGCTTACACTCGAAATAACTTATATATTGTCTTTAACATATCTTTTAATAAGTTTTAAAAAGGATTATGGTACAATAATCGAAAAAATTGGATAATATATATGTATTGAGGTAAAATTAATCTATCATATTATTTTTTTTTTAATTTTTTATTGGGGCTAAAGTTATTGAGCATATTCTGTATAGGATATAGTGAAAGATGCATGGTCTAGATTTTTTCTTTTTTTTTTAGACAATATAACACTCCTCTTTCGCTTTTAAACTTTTTGCTATGTTCAAAGTCTGAAAATTATTAGATATAATCATTTTTTTATTGAGGGATTTATAAAAATGAAAATTGAAAGACCTATACTATTGATAATTATAACAATTTGTTTTTTCATGACAGTATCATGCATTTGTGCTGAAGATAATCTTAATGAAACATTTGCAGATACTTCTGATGAGTTTTCTCCAGAGACTCATAATATTAATTCTCTATATGGAATTAATGATTCAGGCACTTTTGATGAATTAGACTCAGATATTCAGAATCTAAATCCTGGGGACATCTATGAGTTAAACCGGGATTACTGCTTTAGCAAAAAAGCGGAAGCTCTTCTAATGATCATGTGATTAAAATTGATAGTGACAATGTAACCATTAAGGGCAACGGCCACATTATTGATGCCGGTGGTGCTTCACAATACTTTTCAATATTTAAGGTAAACGGGAACAATGTTAAAATAGAGAATATTACATTTGCAAACTCCCAGCCAAAAGGAACAATGCAAATAGAAGATTCATACTTGTATCAACATGTAACTAGCCCA
>NZ_CACXNW010000037.1 GCF_902769175.1 uncultured Methanobrevibacter sp. | reverse complement strand
TATTTATTTCTATAATAATAGATTGTACTTCATTGTATATAAATTTAAAGGAAAATAAGTTAAGAAAAATGTGGGTGATGGTCCTAATCGTGACACACCATCAAATTTCAATTAAAAACATAAAATAAACCTAACATTTATATACTATTAAATTTATATATTTATTAATAGTTATAATTACATGTTAATGTAATTCATAATTTATTCTTTTTAAAACTTTTATTATGAATTTTAATGAATTTTTTCTTTTGAATTTTTTCATGAATTTCTATTTAAGTTATATTGATCAATTAATTTAATGAATTATGGAGGAATTTTTAATGGCAAGATTTGAAGAAGCAGAAAACAGAATGTTTAATGTAAAAATCTGTTTAAAATGTAATGCACGTAATCCTGCTGGAGCTACTACTTGTAGAAAATGTGGTTACAAAGGTTTAAGATTCAAAGCAAAAGAACCTAGAGGATAGACCTATTCTATCCATTTAAACATTAAAAGAGAATTTTATATTCTCTTTAGATTTTTATATTTTTTTTATAATAAACTAATTTTATCTAATTTTATTCAATTTAAACTATTTTTACTTATATTTTCCTAATTTTTATCCTATTTTATCTAATTTAAACTATTTTTACTTATATTTTACTAATTTTTATCCTATTTTATCTAATTTAAACTATTTTTACTTATATTTTACTAATTTTTATCCTATTTTATCTATTTATCATTATGATTTTTTTACTTAATTTAACAATTTTAAACCATTTTACTACTTTATCTAAATTAATAAACTCTTAATTCTTTCATCGTTTAATGTTTAACTATTCAACTTATCAAAACTTTAAGATTTTATAATAATTTTAAATACTAATAAGTAAATAAATATAATTAGTTAATTAAATTATCTTGAATAATTTAAAATTAAAAATTTTCTAATAATTTAAAAGATAGTGTGGTTTTATGGAAAATGTAGAAGCTCATTTTAAAGAAATTTTAAAAACTCGTAAAATTCATTTAACTTTAATTGATCCTGATGAACAAAGCCCAGAGGAAGCTGTATCTATTGCTAAATCAGCTATCGAAGGTGGCAGTGATGGTATTATGGTAGGAGGTTCCACTGTAGACACTGCTGCATTGGATGGAACATGTAATGCTTTATCTGAAAATATTGAAGTGCCTATTGTCTTATTCCCAGGAAACATTAATGGTGCAAGCAAATATGCAGATGCAATATTCTTTATGAGTTATTTAAATTCAAACAATCCTTACTGGATCATTGGTGCTCAAGCATTGGCTGCACCTGCAGTAAACAAAACAGGTATTGAAAAGATTCCTATGGGTTATGTAGTAGCAGAACCTGGTGGAACTGTTGGTTGGGTTGGAGATGCTAAGCTAATTCCAAGAAACAAGCCAAAAATCCCAGCTATTTATGCTATGGCAGCTGAAAACTTAGGAATGAGATACTTCTATATTGAAGCAGGTTCTGGTGCAGATAAACCTATTCCTCCTGAAATGGTTGCATATACAAAAAGAGCTACTCAAGACATTGTTCTTGTTGTAGGTGGAGGAATTCGTGATGGAGTGGCAGCTTATATTGCAGCAAAAGCAGGTGCAGACATAGTTGTTACCGGTACTGTTGTAGAAGAAACCTCTGATGTTAAAGGTAAAATCCAAGAAATAGTTGCAGGAGTTCGTAAAGCTTCTGAATAATTTCTATTTCTTTTTCTTTTTTTATTTTTCTATTATTATCCTTTTTTTTAATAATTTCAATAATAAAATATGTTATAGTTTTTAAAATCATAAAAAAAGTTTTATTTATTAAAAGCTATGCATATATTTTAAAAATAGTTTTAAAACTTAAAGTATAAGAATTCAAAAAGAATTCTTAACTTTAAATTTATCAGATATCATTACGGAGTTCATATGAGAACTCTTTATTTTTTTAATATGTTTTTCTATTATATAAAATTTTATAATTGAAGGAAAAACTTATCCAATTTAAAAATATTGAAAAAACTATATTTTTTGCATTCAACCACTAAGAGTATTTAATTAACTCTTGATTATCATGAGGATAATTTCAATTAACAGTTGTCACAATTTTACCTAAATTATTTTCTTTTTTTATAATATTCAAGACTATTATTTATTAGTTTCCAAATGCTCTTTCTAAAATTTAATTAAATATTTAAAATATATATTAAATTATAAAATTATTTATAAGATTAAATTAATATTTTAATATACTAATTATTTCAAAAAACAGAACAAAAGTATAATTTTTAGGTTTTAACATGTTAAATTCATTGTATACAGAGGCTATTAGAAAAAAAGGTTTAATCAATGAGCCCTTGGAAGAATATTCTGAATCAAAGATTGATATTGAATCCAATTGGCATGAAGAGGAGATAATTTCAACAGATTCTAATTTTATTTTGGCAGCGGGAGATGGGAGCTATAATAAGAAGAAATTTCTAAGCTTTAATTTCTATGCTGTAGCTGCCAATTCCTTAATTTATAATCCAATGGATGAACAGTCAAAACTAAAGGCAATTGAATCAGCAGAATTGGACATCATACCTCATCAATCATTCCTTGAGGAAAGACTGCGTAATATGATGAGTATTTTTGAGATAAAAACAGCTATAAAGACATTCCATGATTTTGATATTGACTATTATATGGATGATGGATCTATATTAGGTGATTTGATTCGCCCAATTCCAATAGAAAAGAATATTGCACCGGAATATAAAGCCAATATTATAAATTTAGTTAAGAAAAAGCTAGAATCTGAGATTAAATCTGAAGAGTTATCATTATCCTCATTTAACTTTAAAAAAGAGTTTAAAGAACTGTTTGAAGATACAGATATGGACGAATATGCGTTAATTACTTTTTTAGAAAGTTTAGAGAATTTAATTACATTAAAACATCTTTTGGAAAACAATAAGAAAATAATTGCAATTTCTAAAACATCATCAAGTAATGAATTATTCTATGCAAACATTCCAGATATGGCTATTTTAGATAGATTAACTAGAAAACAAGGATTTTCTGAACCATATCACAGAAAAGTAACCTATAAAACAAAGCATGATTTTCCTATAGAAAACGAATTC
This sequence comes from uncultured Methanobrevibacter sp., assembly GCF_902769175.1. GTDB lineage: Archaea > Methanobacteriota > Methanobacteria > Methanobacteriales > Methanobacteriaceae > Methanobrevibacter. The sequence goes on along the minus strand of NZ_CACXNW010000037.1, from coordinate 18,786 downwards.
TTTAGGGAGTTGTGGTTTACCATATTCTTTGCACGGCTTGATGATGGCAAAAACATCATAAAAATAGAATTACCTTATTATACAAAAGATTTAGATGAAATAAGAAAAGTTTTAAAAGTCATTAAATCAAATTCAGCTGAAGGTTATCCATTTTTATTAAAAAAGGCACATAAAGACGTTGTGATTTCAAATCAAGATATGAATACTTTGTCTAAAATAATTGGATTTTTGGATAAATCTGGCCGTGAAATGTTAAATTAGTTTGATTTATGATTTAAAGATCATTATTAGATTATATAGATTAAATTTTATTTCTTAGATTATATTAATTAGATTAAATTTATCAGATAAAATTAATTTATAAATAATAATTTTAAAATATATTGAGTTTAGAGGTTTTAAAATGATTGGAAGATGTGTAGGAGAAACATCTCTTATTGAAGTAAGTTTTATTTCAAAGGAAATGCCCCAAGTAGGTGAATATGTAACACTTGAATGTGATGGAAAAAAGATTTTAGGTATGATAGAATCAATGGTTCGTGGAAGCGTTTCATTGAATAGTGAGATATACGACCCAGATACCATAGCAAAGATACGTGAAATTGAAGGGGATGACTATTATATTAAAGGAAAAATCACTATCCTTGGGGATGTGAATGATAATTTAAAACTTCCTCGTACTCCTGCACCTCCTGGAACTCCTATTTATCTTGCTTCAAGTGAAATACTTGAAAAAATATTCCATATTGAAAACTCTTTAAATCTTGGACATCTTATAAACAATGATGATGTAGATGTAGGTGTAGATATAAATAAAATGGTTTCAAGGCATTTGGCAATACTTGCTATGACTGGTGCAGGTAAGTCAAATACAGTTTCTGTAATTATTGATGGGCTATTGGAGTATAACGGATGCATGCTTATTTTTGATATGCATTCAGAATATGTTGATGCAGAATTTACAAACGGCAAGGTAAACGTTATAGAACCTATGATAAATCCTCAATATATGGAATTTTCAGAAATCAAGAAATTGGCAAGCATTCCTTCAAATGCTCCTCTACAAGAGAGATATTTTAGAAGAGCATTCAACAAGGCAAGAAATTTGGTTAAAGAGGGAACAGCAAGTACAGCTGATTTTATAGAATTATTATACCTTATCTTAGATGATTGGTATAATGATGAAGAATATGATACCAACAACAAGAAAAACATTATGGATGTAATCAATAAGATAGAGGACTTGAATGTCAAATATGATAAGTTATTGAATGTGAATATAGGTGACTTCTTAACACAAATAAAACCAGGAATGGCAAATGTATTGGATTTAGGGCAAGTGGATGAAAACACTGCAGAAGTATTGGTGGCACATGTCCTTAGAAGGTCATTGAGAAGCAGAAAACAATATGTAAGGCATAATGATAGTGAAGCATTATCTTTCCCTGTCTTCTTTGTTGTTGAAGAAGCCCATATCTTAGCTCCTCAAAATAGAAATCCAAACAGCAAATATTGGATTACACGTATAGCAAGAGAAGGTCGTAAATTTGGTTTAGGCCTTTGTTTAGTAAGCCAGTCTCCTAAATCAGTTGATGCTGAAACTTTGGCTCAAGCAAACAATATGATAATATTGAAGCTTGTAGAGCCAAAAGACCAAAAGCATGTTCAAACAGCAAGTGAAAGCCTTAGTGAAGATTTGGTTAAGCAATTGCCCTCTTTGAACATAGGTGAAGCTTTAGTTTTAGGGCTTATGACAAAGGTTCCTACACTTGTAAAAATTAATGAATTTAAAGGAAGACAACGTGGTGGAGATTTGGATATTATTGAGCAGTGGAAAACCAATAAAGAAGATGAAGAAAAAGCTTTGCAAGTGGAATTGGACCATTTCAACAAGTTAAGCGGAGGATATTGAATAGATCATAATGTGGCAATTAATAGTTAAATGATATTATATTTAGTCTCATTAATTAAATTGAGTATTGGCTAAATTATATTATATTTAGTCTCATTAATTAAAAAAACAAATTAGGTGTTGGCTAAATTATATTATATTTAGTCTCATTAATTAAAAAACAAATTAAGTGATAGTTAAATGATATTATATTTAGTCTCATTAATTAAAAAAAAACAAATTGGGTGATATAAATGCGTTTTGCACATTTGTCTGATAGTCATTTGGGTTATATGCAATTTGGACTATTGGAACGTGAAACAGATTTTTATGATGTATTTGAAAAAAATATAGATAAGATAATAGAACAAGATGTGGATTTTGTAATTCATAGCGGAGACCTGTTTGATAATATAAGGCCATCTACAGAAGCATTGCTTGCTTTTCAAAATGCCCTTATAAGATTAAATGAAGCAAAAATACCAATATATGCAATAGCTGGAAACCATGATTCCATATTAAGACAAGGGGCATTGCCTCCTCAAGTCCTGTTTAGGGATTTAGGACTTAAATTAATAAGAACAGCCAATCATGCATATACAGAAGGAGGGGTATTGATATGTGGAACTCCTTATACACCCAGTTCTTATAGCATGGCATTGAAACATGCATATGGGCAATTGTCAAAGTTAGCGGATAAATATCTTAAGTCAATTTTAGTTTCCCATCAAGGTATAGACAAATGGATGTTTGAAGGCACACATGAAATTGAATTGGATGAAATGCCAAAGAATTTTGACTATTATGCAATGGGGCATATGCATAATTATATTGTAGAAGATTTTGGAAAAGGCAAATTGGTTTATCCAGGCTCTATGGAAATATTGAGAATCAGTGAATCCAATGATAATTTTAGAGAAAATGGAAAAGGCTTTGTCATTGTTGATTTAAGTCAGGACACTCCTCAAGTAGAACGGATTAAAATTGATCTTCCAAGGGAATTTTATCAAGAGATTATTGAATATAAAAATCTTAATGAAGGCATCGCTACTCTAAAGAATAGAATTCAATCAATAGATAATAAGCCTATGGTAGATTTAACTGTTGTTGGTGGGGATTTCAATAGTGGTGAAGTTTATGATCTTATTCAAAAGGCAATAGGCAAGGAAGTTTTGAATTTAAGACCTACATTTAAGCCAGATAGTGTATTGGAAGATTCCAGGGAAATAGAGAAAGCCAAAAACTTAGACCCAAGAACATTATTGGATAAGAAAGTTAATGAGAAATATGGTCCTGAAAAAGCTAAATTATCATTAAATCTATTGGATAAGCTATCATATGGAAAGTTAGAGGATGCAAAAATCATTTCAGATATTTATTTTAAGCAGAATTACTATAATGAAGAGAAAAACACTGAAGAAGACATAATGAATGAGGAGGAAGATAATTCCGATGTTTCAAGTCTCAATGAAATTGGTTCTTTTCATGAGGACTCTTTAGATAGTGAAAGCCTTAATCATGAGGACTCTTTAGATAGTGAAAGCCTTAATCATGACGACTCTTTAGATAGTGAAAGCATTAATGATGATGAACTTGATGAAAAAAATGAAAAGTCAAAGCAAATGAGCTTTGATGACTTTTAATCAGGGGTGATATGATGATATTCACAAAATTGGAATTAAAAAACTTTAAATCACATGCTGATACAGTATTAAACATTAATCCGGGAATTAGTTTAATTGTTGGTGAAAATGGTGCTGGAAAGTCTTCAATATTTGAAGCCATATCATTTGCATTGTTTAAAACATACACTACAAAAAATATCACTGATTTAGTAAGGTCTAATAAGAATTTAAAAGAAAAAATTGAGATGGCTGTAAAACTCTCATTTATTTCTCAGGGAAATGAATATATTGTTGAAAGGAAGGTGGTAATAACTAAATCCGGTTCAAGTAAATTCTATTCTAATTTATATCTGGTTAAGGATGGCAATGCTGAAATAATGGTCTCTGGAAATAAGGATGTGGATAATAACATTAAGGAAATATTAAGTATGGATTCCTCAACTTTTTTGAATGCCATTCATATTAGGCAAGGTGAAATAGCAGAGCTAATAGATAAAACACCTGCAGACCGTAAAAAATTAATAGGCAAACTTTTAAGGCTTGAAGAATTGGAAAGGGCTTATGAAAATCTTCCTAAAGTAAGTGAAGAGTATAAAACTAGGAAAGCTGTTTTAGAAGATAGGATTCAGCCTGAATCTGAACTTAATTTTGAATTAAAAAAAGCAAAGGATGAATATTTCACACTGAATAAAAGAAATAATCTTTTAAAAGAAGAATTTGAAACTCTTAAAAAAGAAATAGAAGTGAAAAACAAAGAAAAGGAAGATTTAGATAAACAGAAATCTGAATTTGAAGCACTTCAATTAAAATTAAACCATGAAAATGATAATTTAAAAGGATTGAATAAATTTAAAGAGGCATTATCAACTAAGTACAATGAGATTTTAAGAAATGAAGAGCAAATGAATCGTTTAAAACCATTTTCAGATAAACTTCCTATCTATAATAAGTTTAAGGAATCTCTTTTAAGATTAAACAAGTTCAAGGAAGATGATAAAACCAATAAGGAAATTCTCGCTCAAATTGAAGGATTCAAAAATACCTTAAATGATGAAAAGGAGAATTATGAGAAATACATTGTTTTGGATGGTGAAATAAAGGAATTAAACAATAATAAAGTGGAGTTGTCTTCTGAACTTAAACGCATTAGTGAATTGGAAGATGAAAAAAACAATATAACTAAAGATATTGGAAAATATAAAACTGAGTTGGATAATTTCTATAATGATTCATCAGTTGTTTTATCCCAATTCGAAAAGGAAATTCCTCAAATTAAAACTAATGATGATTTAAGTAAAATTGATAGCATTGTTGAAGATCTAAGAACTAATCTAAGAAAGGATATAGAAAGTCTTAGCAGTGAAATAGAGAAATTAAAAAATAAATCATTTAGTTTAAATCAGGAAATCAAATCTTTGGATGAGCCATTAGCTGATATTAGGAGGGTTGAAAATAAGTGTCCTGTTTGTCAGTCTGAAATCAGTGAAGAAAAGAAAAATGAGCTCGTCACTATGTATGAGACTACTATATTCAATAATAATAAAAAGATTGATGAAATTAATGAAATTCTTGGTAAATTAAATAAGGAGAAATCATTAAAAGAGGCTAATTTAACTAATCTTAATTCAATTAAAACAAAAATATATCAGAATAAGCACATAGTTGGAGACCTTGAAAAATTTGAAAATAATTTGTCTTTTGTAAACACTAAAATCATAGAGCTTCAAGGCAAGAAAGAGGAACTTGAAGAATTGAATAAGATTTTAGAATCAAAAAACAAAGAATTCGAAGAACTTCAAATTCATTACGATAAGTATTTGAAAGCAGATACTCTTCTCAAATCTTTTCCTGATGAAACAAAAATCAAAGATGAGTTATATACTATATTTGGCAATATCCAGATTGAAAGTGAAAAGCTTAAGGGCTATATTGCTACCGATACCCAACTTTCAATGGATATCAGTGAAGAAAAGCTTAATGATTTGATTGGACAACTAACTGAAAAGGATACCAAATATCATGTTTTATTAGGTTCCATTAAAGGCAAAGAGGAATATGAAGAAAAGATAGAAACCAATTCTAAAGAGATTGCCGAAAAGGAAGAGGAAATTAGGGAAATTGTAAAGGCAATTGAAAATTCAAGCTATAATGAGGAAACATATAATCATATGAATATTTTGCTGGAAAGGTATAACAATAAATTCAATTCCTCTTCACAGGAAATAGCAGTTAATGACAACAATCTAAAATTATTTGAAAAAACAATAGAGGACATGGAACGGAATATTGAAATTAATATGAAAAACAAAGAGGAATTTATTGCTGTTAATGAATATTATTCCTTGCTTGAAGATTTCCGATCTTTCTATAGTAAAGATGGTATTCAAGGAGACTTAAGAAGGCAATCAAGGCCATTGATTCAAAAATACACTAGGGACTTTTTTGAAAAATTCAATTTCAATTATTCTGATTTGATTTTAGATAATGAGTATAATATTTCCATTTTTGGACCTGAAGGGGAATCCAATATTGATATGGTGAGTGGTGGTGAAAAGATTGCCATTGCCCTTGCATTAAGATTGGGAATTACTCAAGCTATGTCTGAAGGCAGTATTGAAACAATTCTTTTGGATGAACCTACAATACATTTAGACAGTTTCCGAAGACAAGAATTAATCGCTGTCTTGCGCAGCATGTCTGTAATTCCTCAAATGTTGATTGTAACCCATGATATTGAATTGGAAAATGCTGCTGACACACTTATTAGAGTAGTTAAAAAAGATGGTATTTCTAAGGTTGTATTAAATGGTTAAAAATAGATTTTAGATAAGTATATAATGTGTACTTATCTATTTTTTATTTAAATATCTTATTTTTTATTTTACTTTTTTTATTATCTTTCATTATTATTGCTTGGATTATATAATTAATATCTTTTTTTGAATCTATTATTATTGCTTGGATTATATAATTAATATCTTTTTTTGAATCTATTATTATTGTTTTATTAGCTTAAATTAATAGATGAAAAATAATTTTTTTAATCTTTTTAATGTAATGGGATATTTAATAATGGATTGTTGACTGATTGTTTTTTAATTAATTTTATTAAATTAAAAAGAAGGAGATTTTATTTAAAAATCATCACAGAGTTCATCAAAGTCTCCATTGACTATAGATCTGATGTCCTCTACTATACAATTTGCATTCCATCCTACTACAGTTTTGGCTTTGGCTTCAAGTTCTTCAGGAACTATTTCCATACCATAAGGACATACTAAAAGAATAGGAATGTCAAATTCTTCTGCTTTTTTGATTAATATATCTATTGGCTCTTGATTGTAATTATATATTCCAGACAATATGACAATGACATCCACTTTTTTAAAGAAACTTTCTCCAAATGGAGCATAATCCCTTGCCATTGATTCAGTCCATAAGAAATCTGGCTTTGAATATAGCTTTTCTGTAAATTGGCCATACTCATTTTCCTGGTCGATTCCACGAGTGATAATAAGATTATAAATTTTGTTGTCTTGTTCTTCTTCAAACATTTTATCCTTCCTTTTAAATTTTAATTAATATTAATTTAATGTTTATATCGTATATGTTTTCCTAATATAAAAAATTAATTAAGAAACTTGATTATTTTTTTCTAAACAAAGGCATAAGATATTTATAGAATAATAGTTATTTGTTTATAATTTTTAAAACATTTAAAATTAGATAATTTGTTTTTTAGAAAAATTTTGATTGAATAAAATTATAAAAATAGTTAAATAAATCTAAAAAAGATAAAAATTAAGTATTTTTATTTTTTTTTTTATATGGGATAATCTTATTTTTTAAAAATAACTTAATTTTTATTCTTCAACTTAGTTAGAGTCTTACCTTAAAAGGTTATCTTCATATTTTATTTTATAATTCATTTTATATAAATGTAATGTTTATTTTATGTATTATTTCTTATTTATTTGGATAATTAATGAAAATTATTAATTTTTATTCAGAATAAGCCATTGATAAAAAGTTATATTATATTCAGATAAATTTAATAAAATTTAGGAAATCATTATTACTCAAATGTATTTTAGAATGCAATAAAATGAACTTAAGATATGAAATATTAATTCAATCTTATTCATTAAATGATTCCTCATAGATTTTCATTAAAAAATGAGCTAAAGATACAATATCCATACGGTTATGCTCTATTATAGGAATCAATGGGCCTATGTTCTTAGTAGTTAAGTATGCATCATAGTATCCTGGAATATATGCTCCAGGTACATCATCTATACGTTTGATGTTAAATAAATGCTCTTCAATAGTTGTTAACTTGCAGTTTGGCAATTTATTCTTCCATAAGTTCCTTGCAGGATACATCAAATCAAAATGAGTCTGATCCAAATCGCAGTCCCTTCTATATAATCTTGCCCTATTTTTTATAAATGGAATATCAAAGCTTGCTCCATTGTAGGTTACATGAACGCTTGCTTCATCAATATGGGACAGGTATGCTTCAATAAGTGCAGGTTCCTCTTGCTTATCTCTAAGCAAGTATTGATTGGATTCAATATAATTTCCTTTAATTTCAGCAATTCCAAGTAATATTATAGGTGCACTGGATAAGCCAAGGGTTTCAATATCCATAAATTTAAGATTAAATGGATCTAAAGAGCTTAATGCTTTCAATGTATTGTTGTTGGATTTGGAGTATTTATTCAATTTTTTCAATAGCTTAAACTCTTTAATGAAGCAGTTCTTTTCTATTTTTTTAATCAGATTTTCTGCTCTATCGCAGTATTTGGGATGATTCAATAAATCATAAACTGTATTGTATCCTTCATCTTTAAGCATGGATTCAATCTGAACTCCAATTTCTGGAATTAATTTTAAATTGGAAGCCAATTCCTTTTTTACAGCTTCCTTTTTATTTTCCAATGAAAAGTCAATTTTTTTCCTTTTAGTTATCCTTAAGGTTTCTCCATAAATGTTTTCAATGACTTTGCTTCCCTCTATATCTGAAAAGTTCCAATCCTTGTATTTGTTCATTAATCCAAGCTTTAGATTATTAAAATAAGTGTATGAATCCATTTCAGTTTTTTTAAAAGCTTTTTCAGATGGATTTGAATGATTTGATCTATTTGAAGAATTAGATGAACTGAATAAGACCTTTTTCAAATAAGCTTCATGCTCTTGTCTACGTGATGACATATTATCATATAAATTGTTTCAAAAGTATTTTTTAATTTAATTCACAATTATTCTAGTATTTATTCATCATGAGGAATAATTTTTCATAGTTTATTTTACAATAATTTCTATTATATTTATTCATCAAAATGAATATGGAATGTAATATAAGTATAAGGCATTTCACAGCAAGGAACAACATCCCTTGAGTTAATAACCACTTTTCCAAAATTATTTAAGTAGGATTCAATGTCTGCTCTAACCGCTTTAACCTTTTCAGGGTCATGAACTCTTACATTTCCTAAAAAACTGGTTCCTTTAGAGGTTTTCATTACTGAAACACCGTCCATTCTATAAGGAAGCTCATGCTTTTCAAGGATAGCATTGATGTCTACATTGACTTGCTCTTTGATTTCATTTTTATTTTCATTGTTTATTTCCATGATATCACCCTTCCGGATATTTAAATCAATTAGAATTACTAATTTTTAAGCGAATATTATTTCTTTAATTCCATAAAGAATTCATTTGCATCTTCATGTCCAGGATCAAGTGCAATAGCTTTTTTCACAAAAGATATGGCTCCCATCTTATCCTCTTGATTATATAATATCCTTCCTATAAGATAATAAGCATCAGCACTATCTTCCTTAATGATTATATTGGTTAAAATGTCTTTGGCACTGCCATAATTCCCATTATTGTACTCGCTTAATGCATCTTCATACATCTCTTTTATAGGATCTGCTTCCTCTTCAATTTCCTCTTCAAATTCAATATCTTCAATTATCTCTTCATTTGGACTTTCATTTGATTTCCGATTATAAATTATCTCATCTTTTTGGCTTTCAATTGATTTCTGATTATAATAGGTTTCATTATATGAAATCTCATTTTCAATATCATCCTTTTCCAAATTGGATAATTCTTCAGGAGAAAGCTTATTCATTTCCTTCCACATATAATCTAAAATGAATTCGGTTGCCTTCTTATGAAGTGGCTTATTATCGTTTCCACACTTTGGAGAGTAGATACATGAAGGACAGCCGTTTTCACATTCACAAGTCTTTAGAAGATTCCTTGTAGAGCTTGTCAATTTGCTGAAAACATCAATTGCCTTTTCACAGATTCCTATTCCACCTTCATAAGCATCGTAAATGAAAATAGAAGCTTCTTGAGTATCTTCATGATAATTTGTTGAAAGTCCGCCAATGTCAAACCTGTCACACATCACATGGAGTGGGAAAAGTCCAATCAATGCATGTTCTGCACCATGAAGACCTCCTGGGAATACTTCACTATCCTTTTTGTATTTTTCCTCCAAGGCATCCTTTACGCTATCTGGAATGGTAAACCATAATCCTTTTGTTTTGAATTTTAAAGGTGGAAGATCTAAGATATATGTTCCAGTTACCTTTGAAAATTCCATTCTTTTGTATTTAAAGTAGTCCTCTTCTACTTCCAATTCACCATAATGAACTGTAAAGTCTCCTATTTTGACTTTTTTAATCTTCTTGATGATTTTAGTTTCAGTTCTTTTAAGGGCTACAGTATGAGCATTAACATCTCTTTTAATGACATTTATCTCATGAGTATTGAAGTCAACATAAGTGACAATATAAGTTTGGCCTTTATTGATTAATATTGCTCCTTCATGAGCTTCCCTATACATTTGAGACCTTTCTATTCTTTCAATAAGTTGATTTCCATTCAATACGCTGAAGATTTCATTGGATATCTGATCAAGTGAGAATTCAAATGCAGGATTATCGTCATATGGATAGATATACAATCCTGCTCCATTTTTTCTTAAGTCTCTGTTTTTAATGATTCCATCTGCAAAGTCTTCTCCTACATTAAACACTTCTCCTAACTCTTCAGTTGTAAGAGGCAATTCATTTGCAGCACAAATTATATGGTTATTCAATAATTTTTCATTGTTTAAGTCTATGACAACGTTTTCATGAGGCTTGTCAAAGAAGAATTCAGGATTTTTCATAAAGTATTGATCCAGCTGGTTTTCAAAAGCAACTAAGATGACAAGGGATTTCTGATTTCCCCTACCTGACCTTCCTCCCTGTTGCCATGTTGAAATCATGGATCCTGGGAATCCTGAAATGATTACAGCATCTAAGCTTCCTACATCTATTCCAAGTTCAAGGGCATTTGTAGATGTAACCCCTAAGTATTTTCTTGACTTAAGGCCGTCTTCAATCTCTCTCCTATCCTCTGCCAAATATCCTGCCCTATATGCTGAGATTCTATCTACATACTTCCTTTTTGTATGTTCCATATCCCTTTTTGTCCATAATGCAATCAATTCAGCAATCTTTCTTGAGGATGTGAAGCATAATGTCTGAATGTCCTTTAGTAATAAGTATAAGAATATTCTTTCAGTTTCCTGGTGTATGGAAAGGCTTTCATCATCTGAACGGACAGACAATTTCTTGTATGGATTATATAGGATAAAGTCCTTTTCACCGCTTGGAGAGCTGTCCTCATCAATCAATTCAAATTCCTCTCCAGTTAACTTTTCTGCAAGCTCCAATGGATTTGCAAGTGTTGCAGAAGACAATAGGAATTTAGGATTGGAACCATAGAAGTTTGCAATTCTTTTAAGCCTTCTGATTAAAAAAGCAACATTTGAACCGAAGATTCCCTTGTAATAATGAGCCTCATCAATAACGATATACTTTAAATTGGAATAAAATCGTTTCCATTGGTGATGCCATTGCAAAATCAAATGGATTTGGTAAGGATTAGTAAGAATCACTCTTGATTCGTTTCTTATTTTAGGCCTTTTTGCCTTAGGTGTATCTCCGTCATATGGATTAGCATTCAAGTCAAGGTCAAGTTCCTTATCAAATTTTCGCAATACCTTTAATTGGTCATAGGATAATGCCTTAGCCGGATAAATATATAATGCACATGCGTCATTGTCCTTAATAAGCTCTTCCAAAACAGGCAAATTAAAGGATAATGTTTTTCCACTGGCTGTAGGTGTGGTGATAATAATGTTTTTGTCTTCTCTTGACTTTTCTATAGCCATTGCTTGGTGCTTATACAATTTTATTTCATTATCTTCAAGATATTTTAAGATCTTTTTTTCTAGCTCATCAACTTTCCTATAGCTGGCTTCTTTAGATGGAATTGTTTCTACATGCTCGATTTTTCGTCTAAAACGTATATCGTTTTTAAACTTATCGATATTTTCCATTTCTTCATTGTCTTTAGCTATATTAGTCATGATAATCAGTTTCAATTTATTTAATATCATTTATTGCATTGCTTTATATAAAGTTTAGTGTTTATGAAAATTTAATTTGATTATTTGATAAAATTCATTTAACTAAAATTTATTTTAATTATAATTAATCAATAATATCTCTTATTCAATTAAAATTATATTTTTATCCTATAAAATCTATTATTTCCATTAAATTTTTTACTAATTATAATTAATTCCTATAATATTATTTCAATTAAAATATTATTTTAATTATATTTTAATTAAAAATTCTTAATCAATTATAATTTTTAGTCTGATTTTAATATTCCAATATAATATTAATTTTTCCAATAAATATATATTTGCTAATCGAATTTAATAAAACTTACCATTAATTATTTTAAATTAAAAATAACAATATATTATTAATAGAATTTAAATTTAAAATATTATTTTTCATTTTCTCTATGTGAAAACTATATTTATATAAAGAAATAAAATATTATTAGATTATTTAAAGCAAAATGTAAGCGGGGTAATAGATTGATAGATTTTAAGGAATTTGAAGAAGTTGTTGTAAATGTTTTGGAAAGGGATATTTCTTCAAATAAGGATCAAAATTTAGCTATTTCTTCTGATAAGGACCAATCCTTATTTATTGTAGCAGGTCCAGGTTCAGGCAAAACCACTGTTATGGTTCTTAAGATATTAAAGTTTATTTTTGTGGATGATGTTTCACCTAATGAGATATTAGCTACCACCTTTACTAAAAAGGCTGCTAAAGAGCTTTTATCCCGTATCTTAAGCTGGGGAGACAAGATAAAAAAGGCAATTGCTCCAGTTATCATGAATAAGATTGTAAATGGTGAAATAGACAGTTCTGCATATGATGAAATTAAAAAGATTGATTTCAATCAAATGAATATAGGAACCATTGATAGTGTAGCAGATGAACTGTTAAGGATACATAGGGATGCAGGAACCAGCCAGCCTATTTTGATTGAAGACTTTGTAGCTAATTCTGTAATGATTAATGAATGTCTCTTAAAGGACAACCGATATAAAATGGAATCATTGCAGGAGTATTTGGCTGAAGTAAGCGGAAAGGAATCAGACCTTGTGCAGAAGCCTAAGATAAAAAATCTAACAAAAATGGCTGAGACCTTAATTAAGATAAAGGAGCACATTTATTACAATATGGTTGACATCAATGAGATATTGAATGATGTTTCACCATCTGATTCAGGAAAGAGATTAGCATTGGAATTGATTATCGAATATGTTGAAATGCTTCAAAGCCAAAACATATATGACTTTGCAATGTTGGAAACCGAGTTTTTAAACAGATTGAATTCAAACAGCCTAAAGGTTTTCCTTGATGAAGTAAAGATCATTTTAGTGGATGAGTATCAGGACACTAACTTGCTTCAAGAAAGCATTTACTTTAAAATAGCTGAATCTGCTGTAAATAATGGAGGTAACATTACTGTTGTAGGTGATGATGACCAGTCATTATACAGGTTTAGGGGAGCAAGTGTAGACCTATTCACTAAATTCATTGAAAGAATAGATAGGGTTGGAATAAAGGCGCAGGAAGTAAACCTCAAAACAAATTACAGATCTTCTAAGGAAATCATTGACTTATGCAATGACTTTGTTGAATTGGATGAGGAATATCAGCATGCCCGTGTAAATGAAAAGCCTAAAATCGAATCTCCTCAACAATCTGAAGAAGATGGCTCTACAGATTCTCTTAAGAAGATTCCTATATTGGGAATGTTTAGAAACAATGAACAGATGCTGGCAACAGATTTGGCAAAATTCATTGATGAATTGAATAGAAACAGAACTGTCAAGCGAAAGATCAGAAGAATCCTAACCAAAGATGATAACAAGAAGTTCAATAGTGATGATAAGACCACATTATTAAATTATAGGGATTCTGGATTTGATTTGGCTAAGGAGCATCAGGATGTTGTAATTGAATTGGATGAAAAGGGTTCTATAGAGGATATTGCATTCTTAACATACTCTCCAAAGGAACTTACTGCTGTTGGCTCTCGTACTTTTCCATTTATCCTAAAAAAACAGTTGGGAAGATTAAGGCATCCAATTGATGTCTTCAATCCAAGGGGACAGGATTTGCAGAATATTGATTCCGTTGCTGTTTTCTGCGGCTTGATGTTAGAGTGCATTGATCCAGGTTCAAGATATCAGAAAACCAATGATAAGATTCCAAACTCTGCAAACAATAATATGAGCGCATGGCGCAGAAAGGCTAATTCCTATATGAATGATGTCAATCCAGACCCTCACTCTCCAGTTTCACTTGATACATTTGTTACCCATTGGCAAGTGAGACAGCCATTCAGCACTGAAAATTCTAAGGAGATGAAATGGCCTGATAAGGCAGCTTTAATGGAATTGGCATATAAGTTGGTTACATGGATTCCAGATATGCAGAAAGACGATGAAGGAGTTGTTTATCTAAAGGCAATCACTCAAACAATCACTCAAACAAGTTTCTTTAATAAATATTCTGCCAATATAGATTTCACTTCAGCAGATGCTGAAAAGGAATCAATAAATGAGGCATTATTGAATATTTTCGTACCTATTGCCACAGGAGGAGTTCAAATAGATGAGAATTTATTTGAGGTTGTCCCATCTAATAGATTTAATATTATGTCTATTCACCAGTCAAAGGGATTGGAATTCCCTCTTGTCATTGTAGATGTTGGATCACGATTTAAGAAGAATGTATCGAATGAGTCAAATCTAAGGTTCCCAAAAAATGCAGATTCCTCTTCTATCATTCAGGAAAGAGTTAAAAAGTACAGTTCATTGTCTACAAATGATAGGGATTCTAAAGACTGTGCATTTGATGATTTGACAAGATTATACTTTGTTGCATTTTCTAGAGCTAAAGATCTTTTGCTATTAGTTGGACTAAATCCAAACATTGATGGATATAGTAAAAATGATAAACATATGAAAATACCTAACGTTGCTTTAGGTTGGAGTAGGGATGAAGAATTTATAGGTTTTGACAATATATATTTAATTTAATTAATCGTTATTTTAAGTAAATTATATTAAACTATGAATGAATTTTTTTCAAAATTTATTATAATATTTTAGAAAATAATTATAGATAAAATCAATTATTTTTATTATAATATTTTTAGAAAATAATTTTAGAACAAATCAATTATTGGTGTGAAAATGAAATTATCAACTAAATCAAAGGAATACATTATACCAGAATATAGCCTAACTGGTGATTTATTATCATTTTTAACTTGTAATTTACAGTATCGCTATCAAAATAAGGGAAATCTTACACCTTCAATGCCTGTGCAATTGTGGTTTGGTGAATTTATTCATGGTGCATTGGAAGAGGCATTTCTAAAATGGAAAAACCGTGGAAATGATAATGAACTGGAGTTTCCATGGGATTGGGAAAGTGAAATTTATCCTATAGAAGAACTGATTACAGGTAGATTAAAGGTAAAAGGATTAAATCCTCCATATGAATACTTGAATAATTATGGTCCTAAGGACAACATATATAGTGCAAGGTTAGAGCAATCAATCAATAAATGGGGACCTCATCTCTTTCCTTTAATAGATGATACTGAAGTCTTGCTAAAGGGTTTAAGGGATTTGGACGATGAGAATGCAATATCAGAATATTACTCCATAAATGGTGTTGTTGATGTATTAAGCTCTAAAAAGGTGGATAAGGAGTCTAAAAAAATCAATAATATGCCATTTCAGCAGACATTGGATGCCTATTTTGACAATGAGGAAAAGAATAAGATATTGAATTATCTCTCTAACAATGATGAATTTAAGGAATTGTTGAAGAATGGATTGGATGAATATGAGATAATCATTGATTATAAAGGTATGAGAAGACCTAGCGCACCATCTAAAGATGATTTTTCAGAAATCCAATCAAAAATGATTAATGGTGATTTGGATAATTCAGATGAATATGCCAATTTCAAGGCATGGATTCAGCATGAATGGCAGATATTGACTTATGCATGGCTTAGAAACAATCAAAAGAATTCTCAAAAGCCCGTTGTAGGAATCATTTTCTATTTAAATGAGTTAGTCCCATCAACTGATGACTTGGTAGCTATTAGGGAAGATTTAAAGAATAATGAAACAGACATTTCCAAGGAATTTGTTCTTAAAGAGGATTGGGATAGATTGATCCATTGGGATGAAAAATTTGACTTGCCGATTCATAGAGACTTGTCAGAGAAGTTTAAGATGGACAGGTCCATTAGAATCATAAACATTGATAAGGAATTAATGAATGATTCTTTAAAGGAATTTGATAAGGTTGTAAGGGATATTGAATCATCAATGATAAAGGAAATGAATGGATACTCAATTAAGGAAGCATGGAAGGCAGATGCTGAAAAAAGGACATGCACTGCTTGTGACTTTAGAACATTTTGTGACAAGAGAAAATGTGATGAAACAGAAAAACAGGTATTTACTATTCCTTGATTTTAAAAAATTAAAATAACAGTATTCCTAATTCCTTAATTTAAAAAAAAATTAAAAAATACAGTATTCCTAATTCCTTGATTTAAAAAAATTAAAATAACAGTATTCCTAATTCCTTGATTTTAAAAAAAATTAAAATAACAGTATTCCTAATTCCTTAATTTAAAAAAAAATTAAAAAATACAGTATTCCTAATTCCTTGATTTTAAAAAAAATTAAAATAACAGTATTCCTAATTCCTTGATTTTAAAAAAAATTAAAATAACAGTATTCCTAATTCCTTGATTTTAAAAAAAATTAAAATAACAGTATTCCTAATTCATTAGTTTTGAAATTTTAAAATAAGCCTATTACACTATTCCTTAGATTAAAAAATATTAATTATAATAATTATTTTTAAAGGTTTGAATATTAATAAAAATAGTATTTGAATTAAATAGTGTATTTTGATTAATATTTTAAAAAAAGTATGAATATTAGATAAAAATATTTAGTTTAAAAATTTAAAAAAAAGTAGTGTGTAAAAAAATCTAGGCTTAAAAATAAAAACTTATTATTTAAATATTAATATATAATTGAAAAAATGATTTTTAGCCACAAAAATTTTACACCACAAAAAAGAAAAAAATAAAGATTAGGTTTATATTAAGCGAAGAAATAATAAAATAGGATATTTACATCCTATAATATGGGATAGACGATTGCTTCTTGCTCAGCATTTGGAGAAACATACTTTGCAAAAGCACCATCCTCCAAATCAATATCCAAACCTAAATCTCCACTATAATTACCTTTATAATTCTCATCAGGATTTGAAAATATGTCTGGAAGCTTCCAAATTGTAAATATATCCTTAAAGGTTGGATTAGTTCTAGGAACTTCAACCTCGAAAAGAAGATTACCCGCCATATCATGTAAATACCCATTTGAATCCATATAAACTTTCACTGGAATTTTACTCTTATAATTACATAGCACAGACTTACCGGATGCCAAATTACTATTGGATTTCACCCCAATAGTGACTCTATAGAGTTTATTACCAAACCTATCATAAGTAAAAACATCACGACCATTAATATTCTCTGGGAGGACTAATTCTCCATTTATATCCTTTAACACAATATCCTCAGGTTGGACTAATTTTCCATCTATAGTAAAATAGTCATTGCCTGCCACATATTTAACATTTACATTGTTTATATTTGCAAAAAATGGATTACCCCACTCATCATAAAGAGCTTTGGTACTATCATGATAATATAGAGTTGGCTTATTTTTCATAACCATACTAAAGTCTTCTTGCCTATATAATCTGGATCCGTACTTATCATAAGGAAGACCATTCTTAACCTCAATATTTGCATGGTCAATTAATTCTCCATCTAAATTATAATAATTAACTTTTTCATCATATTTAACATAAAGTCTATATTCTCCCATGTTATTAGGATTAATCTGATATACCTTATGATAAGCAACACCGTTTACATTTTCAACATACTCACTGGTCCAAACAGTTCCTCCACTATCGACATAATCATACTCTGGATTATATTGGGATCCGGCAAATTCTTTTAGGGTATTTCTAACACCAGAAAAGGTTTTCTCATTAAATTTTAATGGAGCTCCTTCAGCATCATATATGGTCATTCCATCAAAAATTTTTTTACCATCGGCTGTATAAACATCAGTTTTTATATTGTTATAATCAATCTTCCGTAGTAGCTTTCCATCCTTAGTTATCATAATTCCATTTTCATCTATATTCTCAATATTATAATTGTTTTCTTTATATCCATTATATTTTCCAAATTTATCACCGCTCTCAACATCAATTTTAATATTTTGAATATCCTTAGGATTAATATTCGGTTCGGGTGTACCATCGCCAGGAGAAATAGAGTAAAAAGATTCCTCTTCTGTCATAGTATTCGTAAGGTTATCTTTCATATTTTCAATAGGATTAGGATTAGATTTAGGATTAGGATTTGGATTAGGATTATGATTAGCATCAATTGAACTGTCGTCACTAATAAGAGGTTTATCATTCACTTCATTAGGCTTTTCTTCAATAAGAGGTTTATTATTCCCTCCATTACCCTTATCAATAAAAGAATCACTTTTCCCTGATTGCATACTATTTTCTTCCGAAATCTCATTCATAATATTATTATTATTTGCTCCTTTTCCATCAATCTGCTCTAACATCCCAGCCCTTTCCGCAGCTATCTTCTTATATTCCCTAATGGATTTAATAGTCTGAGAAAACATAAAACCTATCAAAGCAGCAGAAGCACCTAACATAGCAAAACGCT
>NZ_CACXNW010000036.1:19606-48302 GCF_902769175.1 uncultured Methanobrevibacter sp. | reverse complement strand
TTTTTTTTTTTTTTTTATAGAGTTTTTATTTATTTTTTAGGCTTTTTTAAGTATTTTTGTTTTATTTTTAATTCTTTTTTCTTAATTCTCACTATTTTGTCTTATTTTTCTATTTAAAGTGCAAGTAACCACTTGCTTGCCAAAATCTATTTATATAGGGTTTTTTAAAATAGTATTGTCTATTGAATAATGTAAATGGGGGTAAACTGTGAAAAAATATGCTATTATTTTTTCATTATTCCTAGTGTTTATTTTATTGGGTTCCATTTGTGCAAGTGCAGCTGAAATGGATGATTCAACCCAATTAATGCTAGAAAATGAGAAATTTGATTTAAGTCAAGTGGATGATATTGACTTAAAATATGAATACGATTCTATAAGTCGGGATGATTCTATTTTTTATAAAGACTTACAGGAAAGATCTACCAATGAAGATGGTAGTGTAGATGATAAACTTATTAATGATGTCGCTGCTGATGGTGTTGGCAGTGATGAAAGCCTTATTTTAGAAAAAAAGGATGCTTTAACTAGTGTTGATAATAATTCTGAATTCTCTAATGAAAACAGTGTTTCAACTCTTCCTGATCTTGTGATTACCGCTAAGGATTTAAAGGAACTTGATTTGTGTTTACAGTATATGCAAACAACAAACAAGGATTTGAAAAAGAAAATGAATGAGCAATTCCGTTCTCAATATGGATGGGATTTGCCATTGGAACACACTAATGTTATTCGTTTAGATGGGGATATATCCACAATCAAGGATAAGCTAAAATTAACTATAGATTCAAATATGGATATTGTTTTTGATGGAAATGGCAAAAAGATTGATTTGTCAGGAAGCAGTAAGCATGATCATTATTTCATTGTTAAATCTGGACACATTATCTTTAAAAATACCTGTTTTTCAAATGGTTACAATAAGGATGGAGATAATGGTGGTGCAATATCCTTTGAAGGCAATGCCGTTGGTACTGTAATAGCCTGTCGCTTTGAAAATTGCTGGGCTGAAGATAGTGGTGGAGCAATAGCTGACAGAACAGGCAATAAATTAACAATTGTAAATTCCACTTTCATTGGAAATGAAGCTGAAGATGATGATGGTGCTGTTTGGTGTAAAGGTCAATTGATACTTATAGACTGTAGTTTCCAATCCAATAAGGCTGAAGATTGGGAGGGGGCTGTTTATTCTAAAACTTCCCTTCTAGTGGATGGATGTAATTTCACTGACATTAGTCTTGAAAATTCACATAATTATAGTGGAGCAATTAGAGCAAATGATTTGGCATTTACAAGCGCTCCAAGTCGCTTTGAAAGAAATAAAGGAGAATATGGTGGAGCAATAGCTACAAATAGATTCACCAGTTCTCTTGAAAATCTATTCTTTAAGGATAATGATGCATATCTAGGTGGAGCAATTCTTACATATGATGATACTGATATGACCTGTAATTTCTGTGCATTTATAAATAATATAGCCTATAATGGTGGTGGGGCAATATATATTTGGAAAAAAGGTCAACTCAAATTCACTTCCTGTCTATTTATGGGAAATCAAGTAAAAAGTAATGTTGGTATTGGAGCAGCAATAGCATCATTGGCTTCACCTATAACTTTATATAATAATGCTTTTTTAAACACTGGCAATGCACAGTATGGTAAAATTGTATATAGTAACTCAAAGATAATAGTAGACCAAAATTGGTATGGCACCAATGCTCCTAATTTCAACAATCTGTTTAATCTAAATTATAACACTCATGTTGTTGACAAATCTTATGCTGTTTATAATGTGAGGTCTGAACAGAATTTTGATAAAGTCGATTTTGAGGTATTTTTCAGAACTAAAGATGGGAAAGATTTAAACAATCCAATATACTTGCTCAAAGATTATATATCCAGCCGTGTTAGGGATAATATGGGCATAGTTGAAAAAATACTTGTAGAAGATGGAATAATCAAGATTACTGCTATTCCTTATAAGGAAGGATACTTCTATTTGGATACAAATATCTATACCTCTGGTGCTATGGGTATGCATATTGTTAAAAAGGTTGATCCTCAATTAAGCCTTCATGTTAATGATGTCGTTTATGGTGATTTAGGTGCAGTCTTTGTTGATGTATTTTTACATGATTCAATCAATGGAAATGTTACAGTAGAATTCCTCAATGAAAATTCTACTGTGGAAATTGTAAATGGTCATGGTTCTAAACTTTATTGGATTCCAGATTTGACTGTTGGAACATATGGTGTAAAGGCATTTTTCAATGGTTATCACATAGTAAAATCAGTAGAAAATTCAACTGAATTCAATATTTTGGAAAAAACAACTCCAGAGTCTGTAATTGAATTCACAACACTTCAGGATATAATTGCCCATTATTATTTATATGATCCTTATCATTATGATGATGGTGAATTCCATATAACTAAGGATGTCGCATTTAGCTCAGTTAATGATGGCTCTTTAATTGGAGGTGTCGTAATTTCTGGAGATAATTTGGTTATTTCTGGAGATGGACATTCCATTGATGGAAAAAATCTTGCAAGAATCTTTGATATTCAAGCAAAGAATGTAACCATAAAGAACCTTAAGATTATCAATGGTTTCTCATGTGAGAATGGTGGTGGAATCTTATCTCAAAAGCCATGCTTAATAGAGAATTGTACTTTCATAAATAACTCTGCAAATAATGGTGGAGCAGTTTACTTTGCTGCTGAAGGCACTGTAGTAGGTTCTGATTTCAATAATAACACTGCTCAAAATGGAGCTGCCCTCTACTTTGAAAATGGCGGAGCTGTTGATGGGTCTGTTTTCATTGGAAATCAGGCTCAAAAGGGTGGTGCAATTTTTTCAACTGTTGATAATAACCTATTTGTAAATGGTTCTGAGTTCTACTATAACTATGCGAAATCCGGTTCAGCAGTTTATGTGGGCGGTTTTGCGGATATTAGAAACAGCATTTTCCTTAAGAATAAGGGAGAATCCTATGATATGGAAAATGAATTATGATGATTATATGATTAATGTAATCTTTATGGGAACCAACACTTATGTCCATGCAATCTATGCAGATGTTCATGCTGTATCCTTTGAAAATGTTACCTATTGGTATGATGGTGAAGTTAATTCTGATGTTTTTGCGCCGGATTATTATTCTGCTCCTGGTGTTGAAATTGTTATCGAAGTTTGGGATGATATACTCAAAAAGTATGTCACTACAGTTACTAAAACTACCGATATGGATAATAAGGTTTGTTATAATCCAGTCGATTTGGATTCCTGGCGTTATACCTTTAAGGTATATCACCCTGATGATGATTACTACACATATATTTCTGTGAATGACACTTATCATATAGTCAGAAATTCAAGTTCTGTCAATATAGATATTCCTGATGGTAAAGTCTTTGTTTATCCAGATATTCCAGAACAGATTAACTTTACTATTGTTAATCGTTCAGCAGATGTTAGAGTGGTAATATCTAATCAAGATGGTGTTGTTCTTGATCAATTGACTAATGATGATTATGTATTGATAAATGGTTTAACTTGTGGCGACTATAACATTACCGTCTATAATATAGGAAATATGGAAATTGACCAAAGCCAGGATACAAAGTTATTTAAAATTGCCTTAGGAAATGATGTTGAAAACAGCACAAATGCTGCAGTAAACAAATCTGAAATTTAACATTAAACTAAGTTTTTAACTCAATTATAATTATTAATAACTAAGTTTTTAACTCAATTAACAAAATTGATTTTTAAACTCAAAGAATAGTTTTTAAACTATTCTTTTAGTTTTTTTTACTATTTTTTTCTATTTTTTTTACTATTTTTTAGAATTTTTTATCTTATTTTTTTACTATTTGGGCTTATTCTTGTTTTTACTATTTTTTAGAATTTTTTATCTTATTTTTTTACTATTCCAATAAAAATGAAATATATTTTCACATTATCAAATTGGATTAATATTGTTTTAATTTTATTAACTCGTTATAATTTCTATTTTTATTTTAATTTTTTAATTTTAAATCATTTATTCATTATAATATTAATTATTTAATCTTATTTTAATATTTAAACCATTTTTTACTGCTTAATTTAAATATAAGTTCGTATAAATTAAGTATTGTATTGAAACTGCTTAAATTAGCAAGAAAAAATTATGGTGTTAATATGTTCGATTTGGTTTTGGCATGCTTTATTGGCATTGGCATAGGGACATGTACTGGAATGATTCCTGGAATACATGTCAATACTGCAGGAGCTATCATGTTTGCATCTTCGGCATTTTTATTGAATTACATATCTGCAGAATTCTTATGTGTCATATTCGTGGCAATGTCAATAGCTCATGCTCTTATCGAATTTGTTCCATCTATGTTGCTTGGAGTTCCTGAAGAAGGAACTGCCACCTCTGTTCTTCCAGGGCATAGGATGGTTTTGGAAGGAAGATCTAAGGAGGCTATTCGCATAGTTTCTGTCGGCGGCTTTGGAGCCATTCTTGTAGTTATTGTCATGTTGCCTGTATTTGCAGTTGCATTGCCATTTCTGCAGGGAATATCTAAACCATATACTTGGATGATCTTGGCTGTTGTATCAGTGTATATGATTCATAGGTTGAGCAATGGCCGAATTGCATTTCTTTGGTCACTCCTCCTTTTTATTTTGTCAGGGATATTGGGATGGGTAATGCTTCAAACCCCGATTTCATCTGGAATATCCTTAATGTGCACCTTTAGCGGACTGTTTGGAATCAGCACAATATTGTTTAGCTTGAATGACAGCTCTTCAATTCCTCATCAAAACAAATATTACGACCTCTTCATTGATAAGGATGCAATAAAAAGCATCTTTGCTGGAGGAACTGCTGGAGCTATTTTAGGATTTTTGCCAGGGTTCGGTCCAGCTCAAGGAAGCATTATAGCTCAGGGAGCATGCGGCACAAGCGATGATGGGGATGACACTAAGAATTTCCTATTGGCTAACAGTGGATTAAATACTTCAGACACACTATTTTCACTTATTGCAATATATCTAATTGGTAATCCGAGGAGCGGAATTGCTGTATACATGTCATATTTAATATCTGAATTCACTTTAGCCCATTTGATGATATTCACTTTTGCTTCTTTAATTGCAGTTTCAATATCCTTGATGATTTGCTTAAAGCTAGGTGACAGCTTTTCAAATCTCATGCAGGGTATAGATTATAAAAAGCTTTCAATAGGGGTGATTCTGTTAATGATTGGGATTTTGTATGCCTTTGCAATAATCTACGAAGGACCTATACTCTATCTTACATTGGCTTTGATTACAACCACTGCAATGAGTCTGCTGCCTCATTATTTGGGAGTCAGCAAATCACATTTGATGGGCGTATTGATCTTGCCTGCGATTATAATTTATTTGCAAATGTACATTTAAGCCAAAAATTAAATTTGCTGAATTTAGGTTTATGTATTAAATTAATGATTTGATGACTGGTGATTTAATGGAAAATAATATAATTCCAATGTATAATGTTTCTAAATTTAACTTTTCAGATGAGGAAAAGCTCATATTGGAAGAATTGAGAGAAAATCTAATAGATTTAGCTATTTCAGAGCAAATGTCTTCATTCAATGAAGAGCTAATATTAAAGGACATTCTACGATTCTTAGAAAATAGGTTGCAGAACAGATTTGATTATGAATATAAGGAGAATTTGGCAAGAAACATGATGAAGGAACTGATAGGATATGGAGAAATCAGTTCATTGATTGAAGATGATGATTTAGAGGAGATAATGGTTATTGGGGTGAATGCTCCTGTTTTTGTATATCACAGAGAATATGGCATGATGGAAACGGATCTCTTCTTTGATGGGGAGGATAAGATAATCAATATCATTGATTCAATAGCTCGTGAAACAAATCGGAGAATAGACCAGCAATCTCCTATTTTAGATGCAAGATTGGCAAATGGCTCACGTGTCAATGCAACAATTCCTCCACTTTCAGCTAATGGACCTACAATAACAATTAGAAAATTTAAGAAAGACCATTTAAGCATTGTTGATTTGATAAGATACAACACTTTGAATAGTGAAATTGCATCATTTCTATGGCTTTGCGTTGATTGGCTTGGAGTAAAGCCTGCAAATATTATCGTTTCAGGTGGAACAAGCTCTGGAAAGACAACATTGCTTAATGCATTGTCAATCTTCATCAATCCAAAGGAAAGGATAATAAGCATTGAAGACACCTTAGAGCTTCAGATACCTCATAAGCATATCCTTAGAATGGAAGCGAGAACAGTTAACATTGAAAATCAAGGGGAAATAACAATTGAAGACCTTGTAAAGAACTCTCTAAGGCAAAGGCCTGATAGGATTATAGTAGGTGAAGTTAGGGGAAAGGAAGCAATTACATTGTTTACTGCACTAAATACTGGGCATTCTGGCTTTGGCACATTACATGCAAACAGTTCCCGTGAAACCATAACAAGATTGATCAATGCTCCAATGAATGTTCCAAAGATCATGATATCTTTAATTGACTTTATAATTATGGAAAAGAGAATCTATATGTCTGATGGAATTTCGTTTAGAAGGATTACAGAAATTGCTGAAGTTGTTGGAATGGAAGAGGGAACCATTCAGTTAAGCAAGCTGTTTCAGTGGGACAGTGAAAATGACCAGTTTCAAAATCTGACAATCATGAGTAAAACATTGGAAGAAATGGCTAATTTAAAGGGGGTTTCCTTTCTCAATTGAATCAGGAATGGAAAAATAGGCATATGGTTTTGAACTATTTGGTCAAAAATAATATTTCTTCACAAAAGGATATAGGTCTACTACTTGAAAATTATTATGTTAATAAAAATTATGTATTAAATCAAATTATTGATGAATATAATTGATGTTATTGATACAAATTTCATTTTAATCAATCGTTATTTTAATATTTTGGTGGTGAAATTTTTTAGGTATTTTGGATATTTTTTCCATTGTGGAAGATTGATATTTTTGGAATTTTTTATGGATTAGGTGATTGGCATTTTAGATGATTTTTTTATTAGAATTAGTGATTTAATGATAAATGCATTCCTTAAGATAATTGATTTTGCTATTGCATTTTTTAGCAAATTCAATAATGATATTAAGGTTGATGAACAGCATCAGCATAATGAATTTTCTCCAAACAATATTGGTGATGGTAGTCAGCGAAAAAAAGATGTAAAAAATTCTAAGGATGATTTGAATGCAATGTCCTTAAAGTCAAGAATTGGTAATTTCCTTAAAAATGACCGCATTTTTGAAGATTTGGAAAAAAGGTATTCAAATAATGCAGTTTATTACAATAATTCCTCTTCAAATGTCGTGAATGTATCTGATTTATCTAATCAATCTAAGATGTCTAATCTATCTAATTCATCTAATTCATCTAATCCCACTAATTCCTCGAATTTCTCTAATCAATCTAATCTATCTAATTTATCTACACATTCTAAAGGATTTAAAAGGTCTAATAATATTTTCACTAGCTTAAATATTGAAAATAATGATGATTATAACAGTTCCGATGAAAATGAGGGTAGTCAAAAAAGTTTTTCTAATAATATTAAAGAAAAAGCAGTCTTGATTTTGTTGGATAATAGGCTGTTTAAAGTAAATGAATCGGAGATTCCATATTTGATTCAAAAATTAATGTTAGGATTTTCCTTATTCATAATATCGTTAGATTTGTTAATTGCATATTTCACTTCACTGGAATTGGCTTTGGCTTTTCTGATTTCATTTATTTTGATTGCATTTTTGATAATTTATTATCCAAAGATAAAAAGACAAAATGATTACTCTTCATTTTCTAAGGAACTTCCATATGCACTAAGGCAGTTAGCTACAGAATTAAGATCCGGTAAAAGCCTATTTGATTCTATGGCATCTATTATTGAATCGGACTATGGCATTCTTTCTTTAGAGTTTTCAAGAGTTCTTGAAGAGATCAAATATGGTGAAAGCACAGAGGATGCTTTTTTGAATTTGGAAAGGAGAGTTGATTCTCAGGCATTTTCAAGAGTTGTCTATGAGATTCTAACAAGCTTATGGGTTGGAGCAAATCTTTCAGCTTCCTTAACAATCATTGCAGATGATGTAAACTTTGACATTAGGATGAAATTAAAGGAGTATAGTGAAAAATTGAATGCATTCGTTATGATTTATACTTTTTTAGCTATTTTAGCTCCAGTTATCATTTTGACTATTTTGCTTGCAGCTTCTGTAGTTATTGGAGATTTGGTTCCAGGAGACTTGATTCTAATTCTTTATTCTGTATTTTTCTCAATGATAATTGTCTTTTTAGGATTTGCCATTAGGAAATTGGAGCCTAAAATATGATTTCACTGAAAAAAATAATTGCGTAAATAAGTTAGAAATAGGTAGAATTAATAAAAATAATTGTGTTAATAAGTTAGAAATAGGCTAGGATGAATAAAAATAATTATGTAAATAAGTTAAAAAACGGGTAGAAAGAAAAAATAGTTTAAACTCTTTTAAAAACAGCAATAATTAAAAATAAAATAAAAAAAATAAATTTTGGAATAAGTCCTATTCCAAAATTTTAAGCACATCAACCATGTCCAAGTGTTTGATTCTATATGAGAAATAAATGTTTATAATAATGGACACAAGTAATACTATTGCAAAGGTAGAAATCACATTTATTAAAGACAATTCAGGAATTATAAAGAATTTCTCACTTGATGATTCCCAAATCATTGCCAATACCTTAAAACCTAAAGGAATTCCTAACAAACCTCCAATGATAATTAAGGCTAAACTTTGTGTCATCAATAGCTTTGTCAATGAAAGTGTTTTAAAACCTAAAACCTTAAGGGTTCCTATGTCACGTTCCATTTCCAAAAAGCTGAGCAATCCTAAATTGTAAAGAACAATCAATGCCAATATCACTGCAAAGAACATCAATGCGTAAATGATTGTCCAAATTGGCTCGTTAAGAGTTCTGGAACTTTTAATCATATCGTCACGATAAATAATTGATTTGATTCCATCATAATCCTTATCAATATGCTTTTTGGTAAGGATGCTTGTTGTTGTGAAATTCAAGCCTAAGTCATCTAGTTTTTTAGAAGACATTATGAATCCTTGATTGCTTGGGTGTCCTTCGATTTTATCAATTGTCACATTCACCCATTTATCAGAATCTGTAAGATGCATCTTTACCTTATCTCCAACGTCAACTCCCAACAAATTAGCCATTTTTTGTGAAATGGCTGTTTCATTATCCTTAAGGTCTATCTTGTTTTTATTGATGTCTGTTGGAGTAATTAAATCAGTATCATTCAATACAATCAGAGACCCTGTTTTCTTAGTGGAATTGGATTCTATTTCAATAGATGCCTCCATTATCTTGGATCCATTCACTTTATCTTTCGCATCATTGATTTCGTATGCGCTTGCATCATTATCCACTACCAGTTTTGACTCGAAATGATCGATTGCATCAAATTCCCACTGCTCAGCATCTTCCATTCCATCATACATTCCAAATGCAGCAATCATAATAATTACACAGCCCATTACTCCAACTATGGTCATGATTGCTCTGAACTTATTTCTTTTGACATCTCTGTAATTCCAACGCAAATTGAATGACATTCTTTTCCAGAAACTTAGCCTTTCTATGAATGATGAAGTTGTTGCCTTAGGTGCTTTTGGCCTAATGATTGTTGATGGATGTTCATTGACAATGTTTCTGATTGAATAGTAGGACACTATAAGTGAGATTAAGACCATTACTAGTGCTACATTGAAAAGGCCCATCCCTTCAATCTGATGCAGGTATGGCAAACTGAACAAAGAGGTTATTGAAGGATATGAAAGGTAATGCAAGAAAATCGGACCTAAAATCCGTCCTAACAATGCTCCAACAAATACGATTATTGCTCCATATGCCAAAAAGTGTAGCATTATGGTTATGTTTTTAAATCCATTAGCCTTTAGAATACCAATTTGGGTTCTTTGATGGGTTATAAGCCTTTTCATAGAGATCAAAAGCATTAGCATTGAAACCAAAATGAAAATCACTGGAAGAAGATCAGCCATCATCTTAAATTGTTCCACCACATTTTCATATGTGTTTGCACTTGGGTGGTCATGTCTTGTCAGGAATGAATTGTAATCATCATCCTCAAACTTATCAGTCAATGCATTGGAATAGTCCTCTGCACTTCCATTGAACTTAACATTCAATACATTGTATGGGACGTTATCCATTGGAAATGCCTTATAGGACAAATAAGCAAAACCATATTCATTATGGTCAGGCTCTATTGCATAGTATGGGATGCTATATACATATTCTGGAGAAAGACCTAATCCTTTGATTTCCTTTTTAATGTTCATTCCATTGAATTTAAAGCTTATATTGTTTCCCACTTTCAAGCCTTTTTTATCGGCAAAGTTCTTATCTAACCATACTCCATCCTCATCACTTATATTGAGTTTTTCTCCTTCAACGAGATAGAACTTGGATATCGTATTGTTCTCTATAAAGTGAAGTTTTATTTCTGGCTTATTAGAAAAATTACCTTCCGAACTTACCAAAAGCTGCCTTTCAGTATCAGTGGTTGAATTGATATCCTTTACCTTATCTACAAAATCATGATTTATGTCTGATCCATATATCCAGCCATCTGCGAAATTAGTGTCGTGGTAGTAGTTATCAATGTTTTCTTCAAGACAATAGGCCTCTCCACCAACTCCTGCAAAGATGAAGACGCCTATAAATGCCATCAAGAAAACTGAAAGGAATTGAATCTTATAATTCCTAAGATCTCTTATCATCTTTTTATAAAGCATTAAATCACCATTTCCTATCAACAACCTTAAAATTCATCACAATTGTATTTTCAACATCCATAAAACAAATCACCATTCTATGTCAGTGATTTTCTTTGGAGTTTCATTGATGGTTATGCTTTCAACCTGTCCATTTTTAATTCTGATAACCTTATCTGCAGCTTCTGCCAATAATGCATTGTGAGTTACAATGACAACTGTAGTGTTTTGATTATTGCTTAAATCTTGGAGAAGATTTAAGACCAATACTCCTGTGTTTGTATCGAGAGCTCCTGTTGGCTCGTCACATAAAAGAACTGCTGGCTGTTTTGCAATTGCTCTTGCAATTGATACTCTTTGCTGCTGTCCACCAGACATTTGTGCTGGAAAGTGATTTGCCCAGTCCTTAAGACCAACGGAATCCAATACTTCCAATCCATCTATCTTAACGTCTACAACATCGTTCATAAGTTCGATGTTTTCTATAGCAGTTAAGGTAGGAATCAGATTATAGAACTGGAAAATGAATCCTACGTTTTTAGCTCTGTATTCAGTGAGTTGATTGTCGTTAAATGATTCAATATGGTTGTTATTGACAATGATTTCACCAGAACTTACACCATCAAGTCCTCCTAAAAGGTTTAAGAGAGTTGACTTACCTGCACCAGAAGGTCCAAGTATAACAACAAATTCTCCACGTTCAATGGTGAAGTTTACATTATCCATAGCTTTTAATTGCTGCTCTCCAGACTGGTAAATCTTATTAACATTTTTAAATTCGATAATAGCACTCATAACATCCCTCATAAAACTTTTCATAATATTAGTTAGTAATCCATATTTTTATAATTTTAATAGTTAATTTTTAGCATTTACTTTTTATAACAATTTTAATGATTTATTTTTTTTCAGCATTTTAGCATTTACTTTTTATAACAATTTTAATGATTTATTTTTATTCAGCATCAAATTCATTAAATTTCAATAAACATTTTTTCTTTAAACTCATGAAACATTATAACAATAAAACATTCTCTAAATTCTTATTTACACATTCAATAACAAATATTGCTTTTAATCCATAATTAGCCTTCTGGATTCTCCTTAAGAAGGCCACTTATATTAGATGACTTGTCTGCATCAAAAATATTTGAAATGATGGTTGTAAAGGCATCTTGGAGCTTTTGCATACTTTCCTTAGAATATTTATTTGAATTGATAATTATTAAACGATAATTATCATCAGTTTGATGAACTTGAACAAAGAGTTCAGTAAGGAAGTCATCATAGGAATTCAGAACTGTGTTCACGATTTCTGAAGAGCTTATATCTTCAATATCTGTTAGTTCATCTGCAATCCATTTTGGCACATATTGGAACAATGTCTTCACTTCAAAATTATAGTTGAGATAAAGGTATAAAATTGGATAAAAGCTGTATCTTGTAACTCCAAAAACCATTTTGGACATATAGTCTACAAATGATTCTATGCTTTGGTCATGGCAGTCCAATACCAATGGCATAACATTAGAGGTCATTCCAATAAAGTTTTCATTAAGGATATCACGTCCGTTTTCAATGATTGAAATCAAAACATTGTCTCCTGAAAACAGTTGGGATAATGCATAGGCAAAAACACTTGTGAAGAATATGTTTTCAGTGGTTCCTGTTTCCCTTAAAAATGATTTGAATGCTTCTTTATCAATGTTCAAATTACTATATGACATGGAATATCCTTTGCCTTTCTTGTCTTCTGGCAAGTTCTCTGTCTTATCAAGATTTGCCAATACAGATTCATAATGTTCCATTGCCTCATCGAAAATTTCACTTTCCCTTATTTCATGTGATAAGGCAGATGTATATAAGAATGTGTCATCATATTCAATGCTTCCTCCATCAAGAAGGGTCTGAATGTCATTTTTCATCACTCCTGCAGATGTGGCATCAAAAATTATGTGATGCACTTGGGAAAACAGATAATATGTGGTTTCAGATTCAATAATAAGGAACTTAGCCAAATGATCGTGTAAATCCAAAGTTTCAGCATAGAAATCTGTGATGAATTTCTTATCGAAAGTGTTTTCCACTATAATTGGAGGTTTGCTTCCTTTTACTAAAATAGGATACTCTCCCTTAAAGATTTTTATAATGGTTCTAATCATCTTATAGAGTCCTTTTGTATTTCCTGCCCCATATCCATTGGCTAAACTTAAAAGTCTTTTCATTCCAAAGGTTTTCACTAGGTTTGCCAAATCCTTTGTCACATTCCAATTATCCTTCAAATGATTCTTGTCATTGTCTTCAAATTCATCGCTTAAAACCATGCTTAAAATTGGGTGCGCCTCTATCAATTTATCCATTGCTTCAAGAATGGTCTTAAGGCTATATGTTTTCGGGATAGGCATATAACTTGGTCTGATAGGAATCTCCCTTATTGTAAACCATTATGTCTGCAAACACATTGACCTGTGCAGAATTTAATGGACAACCGCTTTCCAATGAATACATGTCTAAATCAAAATGGAAATCGATGATGTTTTTAGCAATGTCTTCTGGGGTACGGAAACTTAAAATATCTGCCATAGTGATATTGGAGTCAAGATAGGACAATACTTTAATTGCAGTTAATGAATCTCCACCTAAATTGAAGAAATCGTCATATACACTGACTTTTTCTAAATTGAACACTTTTTCAAAGGCTTCAACGATTTCCTTTTCCAATTCATTTCTTGGTGCCACATATTCTCCACGAATTCTTCCCC
Source organism: uncultured Methanobrevibacter sp. (assembly GCF_902769175.1). Taxonomy (GTDB): domain Archaea; phylum Methanobacteriota; class Methanobacteria; order Methanobacteriales; family Methanobacteriaceae; genus Methanobrevibacter. The sequence continues at coordinate 34,687 of NZ_CACXNW010000036.1, read as the reverse complement.
CTATTGACTTTAGGCAATGCTCGCTTATCCACTTTTCCGTTGACATTCAGTGGAATCTTATCCATATCAATGACAAATGAAGGAACCATGAATTGAGGCTTATATTCTGCCACATATGAGCATATTGCATCTTTAAGTTCCTTTTCTCCAAGTTTCTTGTCTGAAACAACATAAGCTACAAGTTCGTTATTGGTTTCGTTTTTAACAGTTTGCACTGTAAGGTCTTTTACAAAGTCAAGTTCACGTATGACTTCCTCAATTTCAGACAATTCCACACGGTTACCCCTTACTTTAACCTGGCTGTCATGACGTCCAACAATGCCTATGGTTCCATCAGGCAAAATCCGCACCATATCTCCAGTATTATATAATATTCTATAGTCCTCGTCATCTTGGAATGGATTTTCTATAAAGGCCTTATTGGTCTCATCTTTCCTGTTTAAATATCCTTTGGCTATTTGATTACCTGCCAAGTACAATTCACCAACAGCACCTATAGGGACACGTCTGAATTCCTTATCCAAAACATATGCCTTAATGTTGCTGACCAAACGACCTATAGATGATGGATCAATCCTATCCTTGACATCAATGGTTGAAACTTCCACATAGGCTTCAGTAGGTCCATATCCATCAACAAAACGACAATTTATCTCTTGGCTGAATTCCCCTAACTTTTCTCCTCCAGTAAATAAGACATCTAATGGAATATCTTGAACATGATTAATCAAAAGCTTAGCAACAGGTGTTGTGATATCGACATGATTAATGCCTTGGTTTATAAAGTGATTGTTTAATGCACTCATATTCAATTTCACTTCACTTGGAATGACATCCAAACAGGCTCCTATAAATATGGCAGCAAATATTGCCTTATATGCTGCATCAAAGCCTATGGCAGAATAAAGTCCGAAAACATCCTTGTTAGTTAATCCATATGTCCTGACATAAAAGTCCGCTAAATTAACAATAGCTTTTCTAGGAACTTTCACACCTTTAGGAAGACCTGTAGTACCGCTTGTATACAAAATGCAGCCTAATTCACCATATTAGATAGGTATGCTTTCCAATTGTCCATTATTCTCTTTTGCAATGTCTGAAATATTGACGATAATTGCATCATTCTCTAATTCTTTAGTTCGTTGTAGGGTTTCATCACTGACAATAATGACCTTTGATTGGGTGTCCTTTAGAATATATTCAATACGGTCATCTGGATGGCCATCATCCAATGGCACAAAAATTGCACCTATAGACAAAATGGCTAAAGTGCTGAACATATACATTTCAGACCTCTCAACAAGAAAAGCGACATAATCCTGTGAGCGAACACCTAAGTCTCTTAAGTGTTTAGCTATTTTTTCTGCAATGAATGCCCCTTCAGCATAGGTATAGCTCCTTTCCTTAAAGCTTACAAGAGCATTATCTGGATATTTGGCAAGATTTTCATTGAAGGCATCTAGAATGTCATTATGGATTAGAGGGTGGGAAGTTTCATTATAGCTGTTTAAAAGCTTTATGTCTTCTTCGTCAATATAATTGATTTCCTCCAGTTTCTCCACTTTAAGCATTTCCTCTAAGATGGTCTTATAGGTTTTTGAAAACTGTTCAATGAACTTTCTGGAATATTTCTCTGTGAATTCTATTCCTATTGCCATTTCATCTTTTCCAAGATTGAATATGGAAAATGAGAATTCATTGGTTAAGTCATGATTCATTTCGTCAACATTAAATCCAAATTCGTTCTGATTTAATGCAGTGGAGAAGATTTCGTGGGAATACTGGAATAAGATGTTTGAATTCAAATCGTATTCATTAGCTAAAATATGGAATGGATACAGGTCATATTTCATAGCTGCATTGATTAGCTTTGCAGAATTCTTGAGATATGAATTCACTTCCTGATTTTCACAGTCAATAACCAGTGGCAAGGTTTTAACATACATTCCTACAGACTGGGATAGGTCTATATGGCCTCTGCCGTCTTCAATTAGATTAAATAAAACTTTTGAAGAGCCTGTGAATCTTGACAATGCATATGCAAAGACACTTGTGAAAAATTGGTTTGGGGTGATTTGATTTTTCTGCAGGAAGGAAGTCAAATGATCCATATCAATCTCAAAGCTCTCTCTATAAACGGCTTGAGAATCTTCCCTAATGTAAGATTCATTATCAGTATTATTCACTGTCTTTTCAATCTCTACAGATGGCAACAACTCATCAATCTCATCACTGTCTGTCAACATTATATCAAAGAATTCTTGAGCTTCATTTTCATAATCTGGGCTGATAGCCTCTTCAAATGAGATCTGCTTTAGAATTTCGTCATCAATGAAATCAAGCTCAATATTATTTAGGATGGAATACAATCTTTCAAAGACTATTACAAATGATGTTCCGTCAAAAACCAAATGATGGAAGTCACTGCATAAGATAATCTTATCCTCATGAGGTGCAATTAAGAATCTAGAAAGATTCTTTTCTAAATCAAAAGGCCTTACAAATGTTTTCACATCTTCATATCCACCTTCAATGATTTCCGCTTCAGCGTCAAAAACACATCTTGGCCCATCTTCATCATTTGCAATCCGTGCCTTTAATACAGGGAATGCATCATACAATTTAAGCAATGCTTCCTTGATGTTTTCAATTGAATATTCCTTGCTGTCAATTTCCATTTTAAATGGGTTGTTATACCCTGTTCCCATATCATTTACCATTTCATCAAGATATACATTTAATTGGGCATTGGATATTGGGCATCCCTCTTCAAAGCTATAGTTTAGGGTTATTGGTGCATCTTCATCCATATTGAATTTGATGTGCTCAGTGATTTTTGCAGGGGTTGAAAGCTCAAGTATCTCATTGGAACTTAAGCTAGTTCCAAATTTCTCCTTTAGATATATCTGCAATTTCATTGCAGACAATGAAGTTCCTCCCAATTCTATAAAATTGTCATCCATATATACTACATCAGTGTTTAGAATCTCTTTATATGCATCAATAACGGTAGCCAATACGTAATCATTGATGTCAATTTCAGTTTTTTCCTTTGTCATCCTTTTCAATGCTACCTTATCGATTTTTCCATTTAGGTTTAAAGGTATCTCATCCATTTCAATGAAAAGTGATGGGACCATATAGCGAGGCAAATCCTCTATTAATGCATCTTTAACAGTTTCTATATCCAATTCGCTGTTTGTTGTGTAGTATAAAACCAAAGCCTCTCCATCAACATCCAAATAAAGATTTTCAATTTCTTCGAATTGTTTTATGATGCTTAATATTTCTCCAGCCTCAATACGGAATCCTCTAACAGACAACTGGTCATCTTCACGACCAATGATTTCGATTTCTCCATCAAAATTATAATATCCCATGTCTCCTGTACGATACATTATTCTATTTTCTTCACTATCGCTGTATGGATTCTCTACAAAGGATTTCCTTGTCATTTCAGGGTTATTGTAATATCCTGGACTTATATAACTGCTTGAAACACAGATTTCTCCTGGAACTCCTATTGGCATTTGATTTAGCTCATCATCTAAAATATATACGTTGGTGTTTGTAACTGGTTTTCCAATAGGGACATGATTGCCTTCAACGTCGTTTATGTCATAAACCTTTGTTACACCAAATATGATTTCAGTTGTACCGTAGAAGTTGACCAATTGGGTATTTATTTCCTTTTTGCTTAATTCATCTAATTTTGCTCCTACAAAAACAAGGTAATCCAATTGAATATCCTCATTTTCAAGAATTGGAATGCCGACAGAAGGAGGTAGAATAATGTTGTTCATGTGATTTTCCTTAAGTGATTTGATCAATGACAGAATGTCCCTTTGCTCATTTTCATTATAGATTCTTGCACATTCTCCTAAATCCAATGTAACATAGATTAGATAGGATGCAATGAAGCTGAAGCTTAGGGAACATCCTACAAGGTCTCCATAGGAGATATTAAAGATGTTTTCAAAGGCAAGAAACACCCCTCCAAGCTGCTGGTTTGAACTCATTACTCCTTTAGGAAGGCCTGTAGTACCTGAAGTGAACATGATTGAAAAGAGGTCCTCTCCTTTAGCCATTATCTCCACTTCAACATCGCTGTTTCTATCCAAATCTTCAATGCAGATTACATCAAGGCCAAAATCATATTGCTGTGAAAGGTCTTTAGTTGTGATAATGCATTCGGATTCAGAAATATCAATCATATGCTGCATACGCTTTTTAGGATATATGAGGTCAATAGGAACAAATGCAGCACCTAACTTGTTTATGGCCAAAACCATTTCTGCAAAATGGTATGTACGAGGCAAAATCAATGCAACATGGCTTCCCCTAGTGATTCCATGATTTAATGACAAGTCATTTGCAATGGAATTGCTTGATTTTTCCAATTCTCCATAAGTTATTTGGTTGATGCCGTCATCAACTGCAAGGGCATCAGGATTTTCCTTCACATGCTTACGGAATCCTTTGGAAATACGTAGCCTTGCTCCACTTCTGCATATTCTCCTTTTGTATAATCAGAAAGCAAACTTTCTTCACTTTCGCAAAGAATATTTACATCCTTTAAAAGCTGATTAGGAGAATCAAGAAGGCGCTCAATTAAAGAGTCAAGATTGTCTCCCATATGCTTCATATACTCTGCTGAAAATAAATCTGCATGATAAATAAAATTAAGGTGATTTTCATATACATTTAATGTTAATGCATTTCCGAAGCAATTGTATATGTAAAAGTTCTCTTTGATTTTTGAATCGTAGTTAAAGTTTTCAAAGTCATGAATGGAATAGTAGCTCACTTCATCCTCTAAATAATTTTCAATGTCGATTTTGGTATGTTCGCATGATTGCTTATATAAATTTTTTATCTCATTTAAGTAATCAATGAATGTGCTTTCATTTAAATAATTAACGTTTATTAGAGTATTCTTATCTAAAGTATCAATATTTTTATTATGGATATTTGTTTTAAAATACCGCCCTTTGTCCTATCAATTCTAGATAGATATAAAGACAATATGCCTGTAAAAAAATCCATTTTAGAGATATTATGTTCCTTTGTAAAATCAGCAAGCTTTTCATTGTTAAATTGAATTTCAAAATTAGCATAATTTTCAGATTTGATTTGATAAAATTTGACGTTGTCTCCATTTTCCAAGAGACAGTTTTTCCAAAAAGAGGAATCCTTTTCAAAATCAGGGGAAGACAAATAGGATTCAAGTTTGTTGTGATAATCTAAAATGTTCTTTTCAAGAATTTCATCATTCTTTTTGATGAATATATTATAAAGGGATTTTATTGAGTTGTGATCAAAGATGTATGAATTGATATTTGCTAAAATCGTGTATTTGTCCTTGTTTTTCAAAACTAGAAATCTATATAATGGAACATTAATAATTTCCTTGAAGGAAAAAGTAAAAAAGGTTCGGATTTCATTTTCAATGCTTTCCTTATTGAAGTCCGAAATGTTTAAAAGAGTGTATGGCGAATTATCTTCTGTAGAGTATTCATTTAAATTATCATCAAAGCGAATATTCAATAAGGACCCTATCTTTTTAAAAGCTTTATCTATTTCACTATCTGTTGAGCTAATGTCAAATTGGAACTTTATTTCATTAAAATGCATTATATCATCCTAAAATATAGTTTAGTTATGATAATCAAAAATATTATAAAAATGACAGTATTAATCATTAATTATAAAATATATAGGAGAATATTTAGTTGATATTGGGAATAATCCTCATAATTACTGATATGCAGAAAAAATAAAATATCAAAAACATCATTCCTTTTCAAGCTTGCCATTATATTCCCTAAAAAAATAAATGGGATGAAATTTAATAATCTGCAATTAACTGCAATGGACTTGTGAAAAATTAGAAAATTAATTGAAATTAATAATCTGATTAATAATTGGAATGATTATGTAAATTCATTTTTAAGCATTTTTATAAATTATTCATTGTCTATACATGCACTATATATTCTACTGTGAACATGTTTGTTTTTGATTAATCATCTGTAATTTTGCTGTGAACATGTTTGTTTTTGATTAATCATCTTGAATTATTTCTCATTCCATTAAAAAAAATATTTATAAATATTTTCGATAATTGGGATAATTTTTGATTTTTTATTCAATTAAAAAAAAAATATTTATAAATATTTTCATTAATGATACTACAATTATCATATTTGTTTAATTGTCCTTAATAAATTTTTTGAATCAAGTGCTTACTTTCAATTAATTTAAAAATAATCCAATTATTAAGCTAATGAAAAGCATGTAGGTTTAGCAAAAATATAAAAAGATTAAAATAAAGTGATGGAGGAAGAAAATTGTTATGGCTTAAGTTTGTTGATTTATAATTAAAATTATTATATGATTGGGATATAAGAACAATGTTTATTTTAGGTGACACATTGTTCTTATTGTTTAAAGAGCATTTTTTTTTTAATTTAAGCGATATTTTTTGAAAAAAGGTCTATTTAAACACATGTTATATTATGTTATTTTTCATATAAAAACTTTATTACTTTTTTATAAAAAAGTATTACTTTTTTAATAATTTTTTACTAATTAGTATTATTTTTGAATTTTTTAAATCTTTTTTGTGGTTTTTTGAACTTTTTTTTTATTTTTTTGAGATGTAAAATTTTATAGGCTTAAATTAATTTTTTCAATTGCTTGACTATAAATAAATGAAAATTTTCTAATTTTAAGCCTATATTTTTCACAACCTCATTATTTTTGGATAAATCTAGCAATCCTAAATTATATTTACTGCATTAGGGATTTTAGCCTTAATTGCATTATGTATTTTAGGAACTGTTGTAGTGATAATGGATTCCTTTGCAATATGTCCTGCATCCTTATCATTGCTATGGCCTATATGGATTGAAGCATTCAATTCTTCCTGTAAATTGTTTACAGTAACTCTTTCAATCCAAGGGTTGCTGTCAGTTATGATGATTTCATCTATTCCCTGCTTATCCAATTCCTTAGCGACAAGCCATGAAACGAATCTTCCACCATGCAATGAAACGCTGTTTACATTAATGCTGTTTGCAATTTCATCTAAGGTTTTAGGTAAATTCATTTCCTTATACATCTTAGAGTTTTGTATAGTTGCCCAATGTGCATCCCCTATTGAAAATGAACCTATTGTCTTTGGATAGATGTTTTCAGGTCCTGCAAGCTTAACTGCATGGGTAAGTGCCAAAAGTTCCTCTCTTTGAATAGGGACTCTTGTTGCTCCTCCTTTAATCTCTTCATTCATGATCTTGATTACTCTTGGAAGACCAAACTTCCCTCTTCTTGCAGTTCCTGGTTCAAAACCGCACATGTATCCGTGATGGTTTTTTGGAAAGCCTGTTATTATCACATTCAATCCAGACCTTAGCCCTGCTCTGCATTCGCTTTCATAAGCTCCATTTGTGGCCACTACCTTTCCAGGACATAATATTCTGCTCATAGCTATTGCCTTTGCAAAGCTTTCATTGGTGTTTTCACATCTGTTGAATGGACCTCCTTCAATAACAAATACATCCACTCCCATTTCAATGGCTTTTGAAAATCCTGTAATCAATTCATCATATCCATCACCTACGAACATTATTGCCTCAAGCCCCTTTCCATATTTTTTGGCAAGATTTGCCAAATCTTCAGCTTCTTCAAGAGGAGCTGCATGTCCATCATTGCATTGTTCGCTGCTTAGGTTAATTGCTACAGATGATGATAGCTGTACCCAAGTTTCCTTATCTGGCATTTCGGCCTTTTCCTTATCAATCAGTCTTTCATGGATTCTGCCTCTTGGGCATTCGGTAAAACTTGGACCCTTGTTATAGCAGTCTCCTCCACATCCAACGATGTGCTTTGGGAATCTCATTGCACCATATTTTCCAAAATGGTCAAGATCCAATGGAACATCTGTAATCTTGTAGACTTCTTCCATTATCTCAACTCCTCTTTGACCGTATTTTTCTGCAATGTCTGAAAATGCATATGCACAGATGTGTATTGGTGCTCCAATCATATTGGCAAGCATGCAATTGCCGTAAAGGTCCATCTTTTCCAAATCAGAAGCACAGGTTCCCACTACAACTTCAGTTAAATCACAGCCAATTGGAAACTTTTTAAACCGGGTACCAAGTTTCATGGTTTCTTCTAAGCTTAAATCGGATATTGCATCTACAACAGATGTTATATCCTTTTTTGATTTTGCCAGTTCCAAAGCGCTTTCATCATTGTTGATTGATTCTTTAATAAGTTCGTACATTATTTACCTCGTTTGTGAATTTATTGATTTTTAGTTTTTTTTAGATAATTATTACTAAACTATATGATTTTCATTGAAATGTAATACTTTTTTATAAAATTTTATTGCTTTTCTAATTTTCTATTTAATTTTTTTATGATATAAAAATTTTGCTTTTTTCTTAGTGTTTTTTTATCAATTTGGGGCAAGTATTACTTTTAGTTTCTTATACCAATTTGAGTAATAAATAATTTTAAATATGTATTGCTACAAAGTTATTATTACTACTTTGTTAATTAGTATTACTCATCTGGTATTTTATCAAATTTAGTATTACTTAAATTTTTTTGGGGATAGTAAAGAATCATTTTATGGAATTTTTTAGTTTAAAGAAGCATTTTCATGGTTCTATTTAATTTCATATATTTTCATTAAAAACTAATAAAATTCTAGCTATTTCTCCAAGAATTTAAAAATCTTGTAAATTTTCTTAGTATAGACATGAAAATTTTAAAATGTTGTTTGTTTGAAAGTTGATTTTTCAAATTTTAGGTTGATAATGTTTGAAAATTTAATTTTTTAAATTATTTCAACAGTTGGAATTTCACATTTTAAAATTTTTTTATCCTAACAAAGTGGTAAAATATAAAGGAGATATCAAAAAATGAAAGTAGCAATTTTAGGTGCTGGCTGTTACAGAACTCACGCAGCTAGTGGTATTACAAATTTTTCTAGAGCTTGTGAAGTAGCAGAAGCAACCGGTAAGGAAAACATTTCAATGACCCATTCTACTATTGAAATGGGTGCTGAATTATTAGAATTAGCAGGTGTAGACGAAGTTGTTGTAGCTGACCCTGTATTTGATGGTGAATTTACTGTAGTGGAAGACTTTGATTACGCAGAAGTAATTGCTGCACACAAAGCTGGAAACCCTGAAGATGTAATGCCTGCAATCAGAGCAAAAGTAGGAGAATTAGCAGAAACTGTACCTAAACCAGCTGGCGGTGCTATTCACTTCACTCACCCAGAAGACTTAGGTATGAAATGTACAACTGATGACCGTCATCGAAAAATTCGCTGATGTAATTAAAGACGGTGCTATTGTAACCCACGCATGTACCATTCCAACTCCTAGCTTAAACAAAATCTTCGAAGACTTAGGCAAAAACGTAAATGTGGCTTCCTACCACCCAGGTGCAGTACCTGAAATGAAAGGACAAGTTTACATTGCAGAAGGATTTGCTGACGCTGCAGCTATTGAAACCTTAAAAGACTTAGGTACTAAAGCAAGAGGATCTGCATTCACCTTACCTGCAAACATGGTAGGTCCTGTATGTGATATGTGTTCCGCAGTAACTGCAATCACCTACTCTGGTCTTTTATCCTACAGAGACACTGTAACCCAAATCTTAGGTGCACCAGCAGGATTTGCACAAATGATGGCTAACGAAGCATTAACCAACGTAACAAAATTAATGGCAGATGAAGGTATTGACAAAATGGATGATGCATTAAACCCTGGTGCATTATTAGGTACTGCTGACTCAATGAACTTCGGTCCATTATCTGAAATTGTACCTACTATCTTAGAATCTTTAGAAAAAAGATCTAAATAAGTAATTAATCAAAAAAAGATTTAAAAATAAGTTAAGTCTTAAAAAAAGATTAAAATAAGTGTTATAACTTTATAAGTTATAATAGTTGAAATTAGCTCTTAGAGAATAATTTTAGCTACCTAAACTAAAGAAATTAAATTTAATAGACATTAATCTTTTTTGTGAATTTTGGGATTGATGCTATTAATTTAATTCTTTAGATGATATTAAACAATAAGTTATTATTGACATATTGGTAAATACGTGGATAAATTATAATAACAAATTATTTAATGAATAAATATTTATTGATATTATTATTTATTTATTGTTATAATTTGCAGAATTTTTAGTATATTATTTAAAGTTATCGGTTTTTAAATAATCCTTTTTAAGAAATCAAAGAATTTTAATATAATTTATTCACAAATTTTTATTATTTTTATTATTCTGTTTAATGTAATCAGATTAATATTTTGTAAAATTTGTGAAATATTAATCTAATTATTATTATGATGTATTTATTAAATTATAACTAGTTAGGGTGTTAACTTGATAGAATCTATCTTAGAAAAGGCTAAAAATAGGGAAAAATTAAGCAAAAGTGAACTGATCCAATTATTTGAAATAGATGATGAAGAGAATTTAAGGAAATTATGCAAAGTGGCTAGAGATATTCGCAATGAATGCTCTGATGTAATTAAACTGACCTCTACTATTCATCTTACAAACAAATGTCAAGTTCAGCCAAGATGCAAATATTGTGGGTTTGCAGCAAAAACATCTTCTAGCGGTTATTATGATGCATTCTTTAAATCTGATGAGGAAATTCGCAAAGCGGCATATTGTGTTGAGAAATCAGGCATACCTCGTATAAGCTGTTCTGGAGGACATGGATACAAAGGCAAGCAAGCAGTCAATGCAGCAAGAATCGTAAAAGGAGAAACCAATCTTGAAATATTGGTTAATGTTGGTGCTGATTTAAATCAAGAGGCTGTTGATGAATTAAAGAGATATAATGCAGATACCATCTGTTGCAATTTAGAGACTACAAATGAAGAGGTTTTTAATTTCGTCAAGCCTGGTGAAAAATTATCTGACAGAATACATATTTGTGAAATGGTTTCAGAAGCGGGGCTTGGATTGTCTTCTGGCCTGTTGATTGGTCTTGGGGAATCATATGAGGATAGGGTTGACCACTTGTTCTTCTTAGGAACTTTTGAAACTTTAGAGGAGATTCCTATTATGGGATTCAATCCATATGTTGATACTCCTATGGAAAATCATCCTCCCTGCTCTATTGAAGAGCAGCTAAAGACCATAGCCATTACAAGAATCATGTATCCGAGGATTAGAATCACTGTCCCAACCCCGACAATAGGTCCTAAAAATGTTGAGCTTCCATTGCTTGCAGGAGCAAACAACTTGGCAACAGTCATTCCTGAAGATTATCCATTAGTCGTTAAGGGAGTTGGATCTCCTGATTATGGCAATTTGCATGAAGTGATTTCAGTGGTTGAGGATTTAGGCCTTGAAGTTCAGCTTCATGCTTGATTCATAATTAATTAATTTATTCTTATAATTTTATTCATACTTTAATAATTTTTTATTTGTTCGGTGAAAAGATGGCTTTTGAAGAAAGTATTAGAAAGGCTTCCATTCAATCATATGAAGGTACACGAACTGGAGACACAATTGAAGAGATTGAAGCTATTCAAGATTATATTAGAAATGCAAAGATAGTGATTCCCAACAAGAATGGAATAAAGGTGGAAGTTATTAACAAGGTCTTGGCTAAATTTGACATTCCTCCTGCAGAATATTTGCAGGTGAACACCAATTTTGCTGATTTTAGCCGAATGCCTGCTGTGGCAAAAGCCATGATTGCAGTTGACCAGTCCGATGCTGATTTGGTTATTGCAAGAGGCCGTTTAGGAATTCCTGGTTCAGGTTCATTTTTAGTTTTTATGGACAATAAATCTCGGATTTTAACTGCTGCAACTTCTCCATCTCATGTTGTTCATAAGCAGTCTTTGGAAGAAACAGTTTATAATGAAGCTTTAGAAGCATTGAAGAGGGTTGGATTTAAGGAAGAATGAAATTTATTAGGGTTAGATTTAAAGAAGAGGATTAAATCCAATTCTTACATATGATTTATTTTTGATGATGGAAATGAATAGTCAAGATTATGATACTGGAATAAGCTCAGAGGTTTTTACAGTTAAATCACGGATTAAATTACTGGATATATTTAATCTGATTTTGGAAAGGAAAGCAACTGCTGTTTTAGATTTATTCAATGGTTTGATTGGAGATGGCATTATTGAAAAAGAGAGTTCTATAATTATCATTGGAAGCTATTTTACAGGAACTGCAATTGCAAAATATTTGGCTATCAATCATTTTAATGACATTACAATTGTTGATATTTATCCTCATTTGGAAGGTTTGATTGATTCTAAAATAGGAAATCCTATTGAACTGCAGGAATTTGATGAATCTGGGGATTTTAAGTTTAATGAAGAAAAAAAATTTAAAAATATAAAATTTTCCTCAGATTTGAGTCTGATAAAAAATGTAGATATTGTTATTGATACGACAGGTTTGGGAGGAATAAACGAAAGCCAATCCCAATCAATTAATTCTAATGTTTTTTTAATCGAAGACCCTATAGCTGAAGATAACGATTCTCTTTTAAAAAATAAGAATAACATATATCATAGGGTAGATTTGGTTAATTCCAATCGTAAGTATGTTCTTAAGACTAAAGGATTGAATACAAAAACCTCAGGTACAATGACTTTCACAATAGATGTTTTAAGGCAATCCATGAATAGGATATTGGCAACTGAAGGGGTTCTTTACTGTTCATCTGAAATGACATTCTTTGAGGAAATCATTTTCAAGCAAAAGGATTTGGATAAGTTCTTCAGCTTAATTGAATCTTCAGCGATTAAGGTTTCAACAATTTTGCCCTTTGATTGTGATGATGTCATCAGAGACTTTATTGATGAGATTTATTCAGAAATATTGATTAGGTGAGAATATGTATGCAACTGATATTTTTAATATTGTAGATGAATTGGTTCCTCGAAAATATGCATTGGAAAATGATAAGATAGGCTATTTTGGGAAGACTTATGATAATCTGGATATTAAAAATATTAAGATTCTAATGGATCTTTTCCCTAATGATGATTTGAAATTCGATAGTGGCGATTTGGTCATTTCCCATCATCCCCCATTGTTTATGCCAAAGACTCCTACCTATGTTGTTCATTCCAATTGGGATATTATTAGTGGAGGAGCTAATGATGCTTTGGCCTACTATTTAGGCTTAAAGCCGATATCCATCTTTCATAAGCAAACTGGAATAGGCAGAGTCTGTTCCACAACAAAGACATTAGATCAGTTCTTGGCTTTGGCTTGCTATAAGTTTGGTCCTGAAAACATTAGATTGGTTCATGAAGGTGATTTTAATAAGATGTTAAGGAAGATAGCTATTGTTTCAGGATTTGGATTAAGCAATAAGGATTTTATTAAATTGGCTAAGGATAGGTCAGTTGATGCGTTTGTCTCTGGAGATCTAACACATTCAAATGCCATTTTAGCTAAAAAGTTAGGTGTCACTTTGATTGACATTTCCCATCATATTATAGAGCTTCCAGGTCTATTTGCCTTTACACAAATGCTTAGAAACAACGATGAGATCAATGTTCCTGTAGAAATGATAGATACAGGAGTTCCCTGGAAATATGTCTCTGCAGACTTTTAATTTTTTTATAATCATCAAATAATTTTTTAACTAGTTTTTTGTTTTTATTTTTAATTTAAAATTTCAATTTATGTGATAAAATGATTCAGGAAATGGAAAATAATTTAATTCCAAAAGGAAGTATAGATTTAGTTGGCTTTGGCAGATTAGGTTTAAGAACAGGAATCAATCTTATTCAAATTCATAGAGGAGGACCAGCTAAAATTACAGTTATTGATGGACAAAAAATATCAGAATCTGATATTATTTTCCTGCTTAAAGGTGCTGAAGTTGGAACATACAAGTCTGATTTCTTAAAGAAACTTTCCATTCATCCAAGTGATTTTAGAGAGGTTGTTTCCATAACAGAAGATATTTCAGAAGAAAACATAGATTTAATCACTGGTGATGTTGTTGTTATTGAAATAGCTGGTGGAAATACAATACCTACAGCTGCAAAGATTATTAAAAAGGCACATGAAAATGGTTCTAAAACATTAGGAACTGCAGGAATCTTTGGCATTGGTGATGAAAAGATAATCGTAAAGGACATTTCTGAATTTGATGATTCCAATCCTGCTGTTAATGAATTGAGAAAAGAGGGAATCACAAAAGATCATTTGGTTTTAACCACAAACACTTTTATTCGTGATGGAATTCCAATCACTCCTTATGTTCTAGACAATATAGCTAATACATTAACAAAAGAGGCTTTAAAATTATTGATAGAAAAGAATAATGAATGATTTTTCTCATACTGAAGGTTTAAAAATGATTACAATAGCTACTGCAGAATGCTTTACACATGGGATATTGGCTCGAGAAATTCATGCTCTTGCACAGGATTATGAGGATAATTTTGCATCAGATTATTGGAATCTAATAAGCAATGCTCAAAAGGACTGCCTTAAAGATGCAATTTTAGAGGATAAATGTTCCATTTTTGATTTAAAGGATTTAAGTGTAAGCTGTGGTTTGTTTATTCCAACATTAGATGCAGTTAAGTCTGTTTTGAGAATTGAAAATCCTGTAGAACCTTTAGGCCTTATTAAAGGCATTAAGGTTTATGATGATGTTGGAGATTTGGAAATGTCAATATTAATGGCTGAAGCAGTTAAAAAAATAGCTGGCACAGATATAGGTATTGGCACAACTGCAGGAATAGGTTATGGAGGTATGGCTATTGTAGATGATGATATGATTATTAGCACTAGTTCTGATGTAAGTGCTGATTTAATTAAGGCTAATTCTTATAATTTGTATCGTCGTCAAAAGAGGGGTATAGAGAAAACATTAAGGATATTAATTTATTATTTAAATGGGAATTTTGATAGGATTCAATCATTAAATAATGTAAAAATATCTTATAAATAATTTTTTTTTTACTTTTAAATGTAATTTATTTTTTTTTAAATAGTTTTTAACCCTATTTTGCTTTTTTTTTTTTTTTTTTTTTTTTTTTT
>NZ_CACXNW010000036.1:0-19575 GCF_902769175.1 uncultured Methanobrevibacter sp. | reverse complement strand
TTCTTTATTTATTTTTTTTAGAATAATCTAAATTTAGTTTTAATTTTTTAATTTTAATTTTTTTTTATTTATTTTAAAATGCTAAAAAATAGGTTTTTTCATTAATTAATTGAAGATTCTTAAATTTCTTAAAAATAGCATAAAATCTAAAATTAATTAATTAATTGGAAATTCTTAAATTTCTTAAAAATCGCATAAAATCTAAAATTAATTAATTGGAAATTCTTAAAATTTCTTAAAAATAGTATTATCTGATTTAATTAATTGGAAATTCTTAAAATTTCTTAAAAATAGTATTATCTGATTTAATTAATTGGAAATTCTTAAAAATACTAAAAATAGTAAAAATAGAAAAATAATAAAAAAATGTAAAATTTATAGAAATAAATCTATAATTTTACAAAATTTTGCTTTAATTTTAGTCTATGGCGTCAGTGATTGCATCGCCCATTTCAGTTACAAGTTCAGTATCCATTGCGAATATGTCATCCTCTTTCAATACTGGACGTGTACTTCTTACACCAAATGCCATGGTAGAGAAGTTATGCAACAATGAAGTTGTAGTTGGTGGAATGACTCCAAGCAATCCAAGTCCAATTAAAGCTCCGTTAAACATTACAATGTTTCTATAATTTGCATTGATCTTATCTAACATTCCAGTTGCCAATTTTCTAAGGGTGACCAAATAGTATAAGTCATCTGAAAGCAGGGAAATGTCTGCAACTTCTCTTGCAATATCTGATGAGTTTCTCATTGCCACTGACACATCAGCGGTGGATAATGCTGGAGAGTCATTGATTCCATCTCCTACCATAATGACCTTATGGCCTTTATCCTTAATCTCTTGGATAATGTTTGCCTTGTCTTCTGGAAGAACTTGGGACCTGTACCTTGTAATGCCTAAGTCACAAGCTATTTTATGTGCAGCATTTTCACTGTCTCCAGTTAGCATGACTACATTACTAATGCCTAATTCCTTAAGTTGGCTTATAACATCATTAGCCTCTTTCCTTACAGGGTCTAAAATGCATAATATTCCTTGAAGCTTTTTGCCTATTGCAAGATAAATCACTGAATATTCATTTATATTTTCTTCAATAAGCTTTTGTTGCTTCTTAGTGAATTTAATGCCTTCATCCTCTTCTACAAAGTGTCTGCTTCCGATGATTGCTTTTTTACGACCAATTTTAGTTGCAATACCATGTGCTACTATGTAATCCACTTCACTGTGTAGCTCTTCATGGTGAAGATTTTCTGCTTCAGCCTGTTTCACAATAGCTGTTGCTACACTGTGGGCAAAGTGCTCTTCAATGCAGGCAGTAATTCTTAGCACTTCATCTCTTTCATATTTGCCACATGGAATAACCTTTTCTAAAACAGGGTGGGCATTGGTTAAGGTTCCAGTCTTATCGAATACTATGGTATCAGCATTTGCATATGCTTCCAAGTGTTTCCCACCTTTAACCATCATTCTATTATCTGAAGCCTCTTTCATTGCTGAAATGACTGAAATAGGAGTTGTTAACTTGATTGCACATGAGAAGTCTACCATCAGGACAGCTAAAGCTTTGGTAGTGTTTCTTGTAAGAAGATAAGTCAATGCTGTTGTAAGCAAGCTGTAAGGCACAATATTATCTGCCAATCTTTCTGCTTTGCTTTGAATATTAGCCTTCAAGTCTTCTGAATCTTCAATCATGTCGATGATCTTATTCAATCTGGTTTCATCGTTTACGGAACGGACTTCAATAAGTATTGATCCTTCTTCCACAACAGTTCCTGCATGGACGGCTTTGCCTTCGCTTTTATGCACTGCCAATGATTCTCCAGTCATTGAAGCCTCATTAATCATGGCATCTCCATCGACAATTACACCATCTACAGGAATGATTGCACCAGTTCTGACTCTTATATTATCTCCTTTCTTAAGTTCACTCATTGGGAATGGTCTTTCTATTTCAGTTCCATCCTCATCTATATCCACTAGCCATACGCTATCGATATTCAATGCTAAACTGTTTTTCAAAGTGCTTTTGGTTTTTTGCATTGTGTAGTCTTCAAGCATCTCTGAAATGGATAAGAGGAACATCATTGATCCAACTGATTTGTAGTTTTTGGTTAATAATGATGCAGCTATTGCTGTTCCATCAAGAAGTGCAACATCAGCACGGAAGCTGGTTAGGCTATCCAATCCTCTCCATATGTAATGAGCAGCATGATAAAACATTCTCAATCTACGAAGGGGTATTGGCAAAATAATCTTAAATAGATATCGTCTAATGACCCGTTCTGCTAACCTTACAAAGAAATCGTTTTGTATTTCAGTTAAGCTCATTTTCCCTGAAGGGCTTGTTTCATAAAGGTCTTCTTGAGAAATCTTATCTAAAATATGGAGGATTTCACCTTTCCTTTTACGATCATTATAGAATATTAATATGCTTCCGTTTCTATGTGAGATTTGAACTTCATCGATAAAGTCATGTTCAAGCAGGATTTCAGTCAAGCCATATGTTTCCTCTTTGGTAAATGCATATCTGCCTGCACGTACCCTTAAACGAGTACCTTTATCATAAACTATATCATAAATCATGGCTATCAACAAAAAGAAAAATATGTTGTAATTTTTTTATGAATTACTTAACTAAATTAATTGCTGTATAAATTTAAAAAGGGATATTCTAAATTTGTATTTTTTAAAACTTTTTTAAGGAAATTACTTCTTCTGATTAGTTATAATTGACTATTGATTTTCCTTAAAAAATTAATTTAGCTTTAATCAATACGATAAAAAAATTAGAAGATATATTAAATATTAATATATCCTATTTATTCTTCAACTTCTTCAGCAGTTATGTCAACACATACGCTGTCTTTTTTAGCTGCTTTTGCATCGGTGTGGATGTCTTCTGCATTGTCTTTAATGTCTTGAATAGATTCTTCAAGTTCGCTTTTGCAATTGAGAACAGTTGCCATACCTCTTGCTGCATAGTCTTTAGTGGTTTGAGATTCTAAGATTTTTTTACCTACTAATGCGGCTGCAACGCCGCCAACAAAAATTAATGCATGTTTGTGTTCAAATATTTTGTCTTTCCATTCTTGCATGTTATCACCTTAATATTTTAATCCCTATATTAAATCGATCTTTTCAAAAGATTGTTCTCAACCATAAGGATTATTTCTTAATATATTTTTCATTTTATTTAAATTTTGGTTTACCAAAAAATAGGCATCTATAAATTTTTTTTTTTTAAAAAATTTTTTAGATTTTCGAGTTTGATATTTTCCTCATTTGCCCTATTTTTACATACTTTTTTATATCCTTATTTATATATAAATTATTCTGTTTAATTGCGGTTTTGCTTTATATGGTGCTTTATTATTTAGTTATGCCTAATTTTATTGGGTAAATGCTCTGTATTCCTTGTTTTTTTTCTTTTTTTACTAAAAAAATAGATTGTAAGGTATTTTTAGTTAGGCAAACCTAAACTTTTATATATTATGAAAATCAATATAGTAATAGGTTTTAGGTATGCCTAATTAATCAAGGTTATGTAATCTCATATTTTCATTTTAATTAACAATCCAAAAATATTTTTAAAACCAATGCAATTATTTTAAAAATATTCCCATTTTTAAAACTAAATTTTAAAAATTTTAATTAAACTACAAATACCTCAAAATATCAAGATTTAGCAAACCTTGATTTAGGCATGCCTAAATTTCCTACCATTTTCAATAGTCATATAAATTTGCGACAAATAGCTGTTGGAAAAATTTCTTTTTATAAATATTGGGGGAAAACTATGATAAAAAAATTAAGTGAACTCAAATCTGGAGAAATGGGAATCTTATCTTCTTATGGTTCTGGTGGAGACTTGGAATTGAAAAGACACTTGCTTGGCATGGGCTTTGTAAAAGGTGCAGATGTTGAAGTGGAAAAGGTTGCACCTCTCGGAGATCCTATGCAAATTAAGGTAAAGGGATATTCTGTATGTCTTAGAAAAGAGGAAGCAAAGAATATTGAAATAGATGTATGATTCCTGTAATTTTAAAAATTAATTTTTGCTTTTTAAATGGTTTTTCAAATATTTTAAAAGCAGGTTTTGATTTTTAAAATGGTTTCGTTATAATTTTAAATTTATTTTTTTTTTAATTATTTTATTATTTTAATAATTACAAAAATTTATAATTATGTTAATTAATGTTCCAATACTTTATTAAAATTTTAAATAATTTTAGAATTTTATAGGATTCTGGAGTTTTAGATTTTAAAGAATTTTAGAACTTTAATTATTTTAATTATTTTTATAAACTTATTAAAATTGGTTAATTTTTTTAATCATTTTTAACTTGAAAATAAAATTTTAAAGGTATAAATATGGCAAATCTTAAAATAGGTTTGGCAGGTAACCCTAATGTAGGTAAAACCACTTTGTTCAATAATTTGACAGGTTTAAACCAACATGTAGGTAATTGGCCTGGTAAAACCGTAGCACAAGCAATAGGTCATTATAAACATAATGGCAATGAGGTAGAAGTTGTTGACTTGCCTGGTAACTATGCTTTAAGTGCTCATTCAATTGAGGAAATCGTATCAAGAGACTTCATCGTAGATGAGGATGCTGATGTGATAGTGAACATTATAGATGCAGCAAACATTGAAAGAAACCTGTATCTCACTGTTCAAATGATGGAACTTGGAGCTAATTTGGTAGTGGCTTTAAACATGAATAAGTATGCCCAAGACAAGGGTTATACCATTGATGCAAACAAGCTTTCTGAATTGTTGGGAGTTCCTGTAGTTGAAATTGAAGCAAATAGTGACATAGGTAAGGAAAACTTGTTAAATACTATTGAAAAGGCAGCTGCAAATCCCGTGGATCCTTCTGAAAGATTGGTTTACAACACAGAACTTAAGGAGCATCTTTCTGAACTTCAAGCTGTTATAGAAGAGGATAAGAACTTACTTGATGTACCTTCATCTTGGATTGCAATCAAATTGCTTGAAAATGATGAAATTGTAGAGGAAAAAATTGAAGGTTCATCAAAAAGAAACAATATTCAGACAGAAACTCAAAACATTAAAGATCACTTGAAAGGCATTTTTGGTGAAGGCAGTGAAGAGATAATTGCAAATGCAAGATATGCATTCATTGATGGATTGCTTGCAGAATCTCTAACCAAGCCTACAAGTGCCATTACAACCATAAGTGAAAAAATAGACAGAATTGTTACAAACAGGATATTAGGGTTCCCAATATTCCTTGTTATTATGTATGGGATGTTTGAAATCGTATTTACATTTGGGGATCCATTCCAAGACTTGATTGATGAGTTCTTTGGAATGCTTATTGACTTTACAGTTTTATCACTTGGTGACTCCATGCTTTCATCATTCCTCGTTAATGGGCTCATTGGAGGAGTAGGTGGAGTTCTTGTGTTCCTGCCTCAAATTATTCTGCTGTTCCTGATTATCAGTTTCCTTGAGGATTGCGGTTACTTGGCAAGGGCTGCATTTGTTATGGACAAGCTTATGCATAAGTTTGTTGGATTGCATGGTAAGGCATTCATTCCTATGCTTTTAGGATTTGGTTGTGGTGTGCCTGGTATTATGGCTACCAGAACAATGGAAAATGAAAAGGACAGATTAATCACTATGTTGATTGTTCCATTCATGTCCTGTTCTGCTAGAATGCCTGTATACCTATTATTGGTTGGTGCATTTTTCGCAGCTAATCAAAGTCTTGTAATATTCTCATTATATTTAGTCGGAATTATTGTAGCGGTTATTGTTGCATTAATTTTAAGAAAAACAACATTTAAGGAAATGTCTGCTCCATTTGTAATGGAATTGCCTGACTATAAATTGCCTACAATCAGAGGTATCTTAATGCACACCCTTGAAAAGTCTTGGGGATTCATTAAAAAGGCAGGTACCATTATTTTAGTTGCAAGTATTGTAATTTGGATGTTAAGCTACTTCCCAGCAGGTGTTGAATACGGATCTCAAGAAAGTGCTATCGGTACTTTAGGTACTGCAATTGCACCAGTATTTGCTCCTTTAGGATTTGGCGAATGGCAACCATCTGTAGCATTGCTATTTGGTCTTGTTGCTAAGGAGGTGGTTGTTGGTACTTTCAGTTCCCTATTTGGCGTTGCCGAGGAGGGAGCGGGAATCGCCGCTGCTATGCATGGAATATTCACTCCGCTTACAGCATATGTATTCATGGTATTTGTATTGCTTTACATTCCTTGTTTTGCAGCTCTTGGTGCAATCAAACAGGAAACCGGCGGATGGAAATATCCTTTAATCATGTCTGGAGTTACTTTAGTGACTGCATATGTGGTATCATTAATATTCTATATGGTAGGACTAGGATTAGGATTGGGTTAAACCAATTCTAATTTTAATTTTTTTTCTTTATTTGATTTAATATTCCATTTTTTTGCTATTTAATATGGTAGCTGGAAATGAGTATTAAATGAAATAATGGTAATGCCTTTAAAATTATGGGGATGCTATTATGATTAATACATTAAAGAATCATGTTCTTTATTATTGCCGGATTTTTTGAAATCGGTGGAGGATATTTGATTTGGTTATGGTTAAGGGAAGGTAAAGGAATAGAGTTCGCTATTTTAGGGGCTATTGTTTTATTTCTTTATGGTATTGTCCCAACATTTCAACCTGCAAGCTTTGGAAAAACCTATGCTGCCTATGGTGGAGTATTCATCGTTTTGTCTCTTTTATGGGGATGGAAAATAGATAATGTGATACCTG
The DNA here is from genome assembly GCF_902769175.1 of uncultured Methanobrevibacter sp. Taxonomy (GTDB): domain Archaea; phylum Methanobacteriota; class Methanobacteria; order Methanobacteriales; family Methanobacteriaceae; genus Methanobrevibacter. The sequence continues at coordinate 12,797 of NZ_CACXNW010000036.1, read as the reverse complement.
ACCAATTTGATATAATTGGTGCATGCATAGCTTTGATAGGAGTATTTGTGATAATGTATTGGCCAAGAGCATTGGCATAATTATTTTAAAAAGCATTATTTAAAAGATAAAATTTTGTATTTATATTATTTAAATGAGGAGATATTATGCAATGTAGTATGTGCGGCTATGAGTTTGATCCATTGAAAGGGGGATCTTGTGGCAGTTGTGGACAATGTAAAGGATGCAATAAGGCATTTTGTCCAAGGTGTGGCTATGGAAACTCTTTAGCTACTGTAAAGGAATTTGATTATATCAGTCAGCTTCAAGCTAAAATAAAGGCTTTTAAGGCTAAAAGATCAAGAGGAAAATAATTATTTAATTTTATGCTAATTTCATATTTATCACCCTTTTTTTATTTTCTTCGATTTTTATTTTTTTTGTTTATTTTAGCAAATTGTTAGGCTCTTTTTTTTTATTTTCTTCGATTTTTTTTTTTTTTTTTTTTTTATTTTAGCAAATTTTTAGTCTCTTTTTTTTTTTATTTTCTTCGATTTTTATTTTTTGCATATTTACTAAATCGTCATGTTCCATTTTTTTTGTTAATATGGTTGAAAATTTTCACTTTTTTAAAAAATACATTTATTCCATTTAATTTTTATGAATTTTTCATAAGTTAATATTACTTTTTTAAACTCATATGCACTTGTAGTAATAAAAAACAAATATTTAAATAGTTTTATTTCATATATAAAATTGTTTACTCAATTTTTATTTAAAATTGAGAATAAATTTGTCTTTATTTGTAAAATAAAACTTAATTTATAGTTTTTAGTATTACTTTTATTAGGTGGATGATATATAAAAGTATTACTTAGGTATTACTAATTGGCAAATTTTACATAAAAAAATATTACTCTTTATAAATGTTATATGGTTGTTCAATTGTTTGCTGATTTATAAAGTAATACTTGGTATTACTTTTGAATAATTTTAACATTGTTTAAGATATAATATTTTTTAGTGTGGTTTATTTAATTATTGGAGGAAAAATAATATGCATATACCTGATGGTTTTATACCTCTTGGCCAATGTGCAATCTACTATGTAATCTTAATTATTGCATTGTACTTTGCAGGTAAATGGGCAAGAGCAAATCTTGATGAAAAACGTATACCATTGCTTGCAGTATTAGCTGCAGGTATTTTTGCAATCATGTCCATGAACATGCCAATTCCATTTGGTACCAGTGGGCACATGGTTGGTGGAGCATTAGTGGCTATTGTATTTATGGCTCCTGAAGCTGCAATTCTTGTATTCACTGCAGTATTACTTATCCAAGCTTTATTCTTCGGAGACGGTGGTATCACTGCTTTAGGTGCAAACGTATTTAACATGGCTATAGTTGGAGGATGCGTAGGTCTTTACACCTTTAAAGGTTTAAGAGGCATTATTGGTCAATATCCTTCCATATTCCTAGCAGCATGGCTTGCTACTTTAGTTTCAGCAGTTGTTGCAGCTATTGAGATGGCTATTGCAGGAACTTTCCCATTGACTGTTGGAATTGCTTCTATGGCATTTTACCATGCATTTATTGGTGTAATTGAAGGTGTATTAACAGTAATTGTTATTTACGCTCTTGAAAAATTCAGACCAGACCTATTGGCATGGAACAGAGAGTAGAGGGTGAAATTATGGAATTAAGTCAACAAGATAAAATTTTAATTGTTGTAGGGATCATATTCTGCCTTGCATTAGCAGTATTATCTCCTTACATTGCATCTGGAGATCCTGATGGATTGGAAAAATCTGCAGAAGATGCTGGAGTTGGTGAAGATGTAGAATCTGCAGTTATCGAATCACCATTCCCTGACTATACTTATGAACCTTTAGACAAAATAGGTGAAATTGCTGTCTTATTATTAGGCGGACTGATAACATTGGCTCTTGGTTTAGGTATAGGTTATGCATTAAAAAAGTCTAATTAAGTTTTGGGAAAAAATTATTTAAAATCCCAAGGATTTTAAAGTTTAGAAAAACATGGTCTTGGGTATTAATTATTTATATTATTTATAATTATTATCTGAGATTCATCTCTTTTTCTATTCGATTATTTGTTCTTCTATTTTTCTATTTTTCTATTATTCATTTGTTCCACTATTTTACTATTCTATATTCTATATTCTAATTCTATATTCTATTTTTGTACTTTTGTAATACTTTTTAGTTATTTTTCACTTGATTAGTAATAATTTATCTATTATTTAATCATTCATTTATCAATTAGTAATACTTTTTTGCTTTTTTTAAGGAATTAGTAATACTTCATCCTTTATTCTTTTAATGAGTAATACTTTTTTGCGTATTTTGACAAAAAAGTAATAATTATGCTTTTTAATAAATAAATATTTATAATTTGATGCTAATAGTATAATATACATTTAAAAGTATTTTTAAAATTTAATCAATATATTAATGGTGGATAAAATGGCAATAGAACAAGTTAGAACATTGGAATTCATTTCTTCTCAAGATTCTATCATTCATAATCTGGAAGGTAGGGTCAAGCTCATTGCCATTTTGATGATAATTCTTTTTGCTGTTTTTTCAGATAGGCTAATAGTTCCAATCGTCTTGGAATGTTTCCAATTGATTGTTATGTATTTGGCAAAGCTCTCATTTAAGGAAAGCTTTAAGAGGGTGCTTCTTCTTTTGCCATTTGGTGGTTTTGTAATAGCATTCCAGCCATTCATACACCCTGGAAATATTATTTGGCAAGGTCCTTATTCATGGCTTTACATCACAGACACCGGTTTAAATTGGACGATTCTTTTATTTGCTAGATTGATTGTTTGTTTGACAGCTATTGTCATACTTTCATCTACCTCACCTATGCAAGAAGTGGTCCAATCCTTTAGAAAACTTGGTATGCCAAGGGATTTAGCAATGATCTTAACAATTATGGTAAGGTTCCTGTTTATTTTTGTAGATGAATTAAGGGATATTCGCCAATCAATGACTTCAAGAAACTTTGATCCATTCAATAAGATGATTTCCTATAAATGGAGAGTAAAGCAAGTGGGATACAGCATAGCCATGATGTTTTTAAAGGCTTATGAAAAGGGTGAAACCATCTATTTAAGTATGGCAAGCAGATGCTTTTCAGACAATTCTGAATTATATCATGCTAAGACAATCATTGGAAAACCTGAATATCTCTATTTGGCTATAATTCTTGGTATGATAATTGTTTTAGAGTTAATTGTATTGTTTTATTCCCATAATTTAGGGTATTATGGTATTTCCTTATCTTTATAGTGAGGAATATTTTTTTACTTTTTTTGAATTCTTATTTAATTTTTATTTTTTATATTTTCCCTATTTTTAGGTATGCCTAAAAATTTCGAAAGATTTATATATTAGGTCAACTAAACTATAATTAACAATAAGTTTAGGTTTACCTAAAAAATTATTGTTTCTTTAAAAATCGTAATTATGTTGTCTATTGGTTAAGTTAGTAATGATCTAAAGTTTTATTGATTACACTTCCTCCCTTTCTTTAGATTATTATTGACTTTGGGATTTCAACACACATCATTTTCTTCTGCAGATTCGTTCTCTGCTTCTTTTTAGAAATCCTGAATTGCGATGACTTTTTATGATAAAAGAACCATTTTAAATAACTTAATTGTTATTTAGCAATCTCCAAATAAGTACATAGTATTCTAAATCCCAGGTTTACTATGTACTGCCTCTTATTTTCTTTTCTCTTTATTTTTTATTTTTTTTATATACTTTCATTTAAATATTTTTCAATTCTTTTTTGGTCTTTTTTTGGGGGGGATATTTTTCAATTTGGTTGTATTTTTTTTAATTATTTTTTCATTGATCTTTTTAGCTGAATATTTTTTATAGTTATTTATTGGCCTTATTCTTTAGGCATGCCTAAAAAAATCGATATGTTTATATACTATGAAAACTAATCTATAATTAACAATAAGTTTAGGTGTACCTAAACTGTTGTGTTATTGAATAAAAATCTGTAATAATCTTATTAATAATATATTCTTTTTTCAAGAAAAAATTGTACAAAGTATTAGTTTAATCATTACAATCCAAATCACTTGAATTAAATATCATTATTAATTTTAGTTTAGTTATGAATTTTACATTAACAAACATCATTTTCTTCTGCATATAATCGCTCTCAAGATGTAAAATTCATAGTTAAATACCTTATTCAATCTTCAGATAATAAATAATTTAGTTATTATTTATCTCAACCTCCAAAATCAGTTCATAGCTTTTTGCTATGGATTTTTCTTTTCTTTTTTTTAATTATTTTTTATTATTTTTAACAGTTTAGCTATTTTTTCATCTTTGGTTATTTTTTTTTATTTTTAGATTGATTCACTTTTTAAGATTATTCTAAAACAATTTTTTTCAGTATTTAAAAGAGATGTTTGGCTAATTTTTAAAAAAGAAGTTTTTTATAAAAAATATATTAAATTAGGTTTATTTTTAAAAGAAATTTTTTATTAAAAATATATTAAAATAAATTAATTTTACAAAATTATTTAATCAAAATTAATTAAGATAATTAAAATTAATTAAAATAAGAATTAATAGATTTTTATTCCTCTATCCTTTAGGATTGCTGCGAAATAGATCACTGCAATAATAAAGAAATAGAACAGCACTTGTATATCCAATATTCCAGTTTCCACTCCAACAATTGAATATGTTAATATTAGGCTGTATATTACAATGTAGAATGAGTCTTGAGTTATCTTGACTATTTTATATCCTGTTCCTAATAGGAATCCAAGCAAGCACATTTCCACTGCAACTCCAACCTTACCGAAATCCACAAGCATTTGTCCAAGCAATGTTGGTGTTACGGTTACTTCTGTTCTCCAAGCTATCAGTTTTCCAACCAGCATCCTTGGGCCAAGTTCGCTTCCAGGCATTGCGCTTGCTAGCATCTTTCCATGTAAAAGTCCAAAATTGCCTGAAATTTGATTTAACAGGTTTAAAACATGCATTGTAAAGTTTGCTCTTGATTCCAATGTGGAAAATGGGTCTGTGCTTGAACTGATTGCAAGCTCATTCAATGATCTTATATACCCAATTCCGGTAATTGCAACCACTCCAAATAATGCTCCAAGAAGGACCTCCCAAACTGATAGTATCTTTCCATAATAGCCGATTATTATCATCATAAGCAAGATAGCTATTATTGGAGTTCTGTATTCAAGGGCAAGGACAGTTGCAATGCCTATAGTTGTTAAAACCAAAAATCGGAATCTTGCTTGGCTGCGGCTAATCTTGTTTTTCTTGTATTGGCTTAGGTAATGTGAAGCGATTAATCCGATTCCTGGAATTACAAGAAAAACAGGCATTGTAAATATAGGGTTAAGGGAGTATCTTAAAGAGGATTTTAAGAGAGGAACTCCTCCAACAGATGCAATGCTTATGAATAAGAATACGATTCCAATCAATGTAAGGCAAAATCCTATCGAATAGATGTCTTTTGTATTGAAAATTGGAATCTTATTGTCCTTTTCATCCCCATTTTCAGGATTGCCTTGATTATTTAAGATAAATCTTGGAAAAATTAGGGTTCCAATCAGGAAACTGGCAAATGCAATAATTATGACTGTCTGCAAGTCTCTTGGTACTTGGTTTGTGGCAAGAAGCAAAAAGAGGGTAAATGTAACTAAAACAATAATAGGTGAAAATATTTCTTCAGCTAAAATTACGCTTTTATTGAAAAATGATAAGAACTTTTCACCAGGGTATAGCTTCCTGAAGTAGCTTCTGTTCCATATATCTTCAATAAACTCAAGAATGCTAAAGATAACTGAAATTAAAAAGGTTTTTCTAAGTGCATCTTCTATGCTTCTAGTTATTGTGCTAGCAATAGAATATATTACGCTCATATTTTCACTGTTGTTTTATTTTTATTTGGTTTATCTTTTTAAAAAGCATTTGGTTTTGCTTTTTTTTGCAAAAACCAAACGTTATTTTTATTTGGTTTATATTTTTTAAAAACCATTTGGTTTTACCTTTTTGCAAAAACCAAAGGTTTTTATTATTTTTTTAAATTTAATTATAATATTATTTTATTTTTAATGCATTAGATTAGCTTACTTTATAAATGTTCTTGACATTATAATCTGATTTTATGGAAGCAATGTCTTTAGGAGTTGAATTATAGATTCTTAATTGTATTGCACTGCTTTGACCAGTGAAATCTCCTAAAATCTGATCTGCTTTATTTAAATCAGTTTTATTTACCCTATTGATGTCAAGCAAGCTTGTTCTATCCTTTAATGTTATGCAAGGTTTTCTATTATTGTTCAATGCATTCAATAATTTCTGATATTTTGTAAAAGTTGTGCTGTCCAAATTGTCAATTGCAACTGTTGTGCTTATTTCACATTTGGTTCCATTAGGAATCTTTGACATTAAGTCACTGAGTTTGCTGATTTCCATTGGAGCTATTTGAATGTCTGAGACATTGGCATAAGACTCGCCACTTGTCTCTATGCTTATTTCATCGATGAATATGTCTGCATTAGGAGAATCCTTATAGAATCCTGCAAGCACTTCTTTGCCATTGGAATCGATTAGAATGTTTGTTTTTTCATCTTCGCTTTCCCCAATCCATAGGACAGTTCCATTCATTTCCACAGTTCCATTTATGTCGGTTTTTGTTCCAACTATATTGCTTGTGACTATCTTTCCCCGTTCATAATGGTCAAGATAGGTTTCAAGTATTTTGTTTCTTGTTGATGTGTCAAATGAAGTGGCTGTTGGCTTTGTTGTATCGTCGTCTACCATATGGTAGATGGCAAATCCAACGGCGCCAATAATGCAGATTATTATCAATATGTCTATAATTGTAATCTTATTAAAAAATCCTGATTTCTTCATGGTTTTTACCCTAGTCCACTTTTTTAAGTTCTTCAGAACTAATTTGCTTTTCTTTAATCATTCTTCGTAGATTGCACCTAAAGGACATGCGTCAATGCATATGCCGCAATCGTCACATCCATCTTTAATTATCATTGTGTATCCTTTCTTTTCAATTAGATCTTTAGGACAGACTGGTATGCATTTCTCACATACTCCACAGTCATCCAAATCAATTACTATCAATTTATCGCCTCAAATTATATGATATAAAGTTTTTTTTGAATTTTTAATGTAAAATTATTCAGTAATATAATATGCTTTATTATATCGGCTAGATATTATTGTAAAACTTTTTAATAAATTAATATGTTTTGTTAATATTGTCTAGCGGTTATTGTAAAACTTTTTAATAAACTAATATATTGTACTTCATCATATATAAAAGTTTCGATTTAAAAGTTATTGTAAAACTTTTTAATAAATTAATATGTTTTATTAATATTGTCTAGCTGTTATTGTAAAACTTTTTAGTAATATAATATACTTTATTATATTAGTTAATACTATTTTAAATTATAATTATTTTTCTTTATATAATTTTGTAATATTTCTAGATTTTGTTGAAATTTTCATATTTGGTTTTCATATTTCCATTTGTTCTCCATGTTTTTCAAAATCATTTTTTGTATATCCATAAAATTTATATATTATGAAGTTCAATTTAATATTGTTGTTATTATGCAAGAGTGCCCGAGCGGCCAAAGGGGAAGGACTTAAGATCCTTTGGTGTAGGCCTTCGAGGGTTCGAATCCCTTCTCTTGCACTTTTTTATAATTTTTTTTATAGATTTTTTCTTGCCTTAGTGGCTCAGCTGGTAGAGCGCTACCTTGGTAAGGTAGAAGTCGGGGGTTCGAATCCCCCCTAAGGCTCTTTTTCTAATTAATTTGTGTTAATTAGTTTTTTTTATTTTTTTTCAACATACGTTGTTTTTTTTTTAAATTAGTCTATATTAGGTCTTATAAATGGCTAATGTGGATTATTGCATATTGATATTTAAGGTCTTATTAAGTCAATATTAGGATTCAATTCTTTCATTGCCAATTTAAGGTCTTATATTAAGTATTTTAAAGTTTTTTTTAATCTTAGGATTATTTTTTCTTTTTTAAATACGATTGAATTATGATAAATTTTATTGAATCAATTAGTTTAAATATGATGATGCTAATATTTTATTTGGTATTAGTAAAAATTTCAATAATTTTTATAATATCATAATAGTTTATTGATTATTAGAAATATTAAAAAGTGGGTGAAAAAATGGTTAAGCATTTTAATGTTATAATGGCAGCAGTCATTTCAGGAACAGTGGCTTTATTTACTTCTGTTTTAGGAATTTCCGGTACTGTTATTGGATCTGTCTTAAGTACATTTCTATATCAATTGCTTTCAGGATACTCTGAAGAGCGGTATGAGGAACGGGGCATAATCAAACCTAATTTAGGTGGAGAAATTGTTTACATATTTCCCCTGGCGGTAATAGCAATTATAGAACTGATATTTGTTCTTTCTGCTTTGCATTACAGATTTGATATGCTATTTGATATTTTGGAATCTGCTGTGGCCAATAATTTGTTTAGGATAATGGGTATTGGTTTGATAATCTTAGGTGTTTATCCTTTCTTCAATGAAAAGTATGTCAATAAGCGTAATGGTATGGTAGTTTTAATCCTTGGTGTATTGTTGCTTTTAAGAGGTTTAGTTGATATCACTAGTATAACCGCTAAAATATTCTATGCATTATTCTACCGTTTTGACTTCATATTTGGATTGTTAGTGGTTGTTATTCTAGTCCTTGTAATAATAAATATTCTAAAAGGTTCTGATATTGGAGATTTCAAGTCTAAGGAATTTGTTAATGAACATAAGCCTAAACCTCATGCAAGGAAAATAGACACTTCCTTTAATAAGTTCCGTCATTCAAACAGAAATAATAAGCATAATGCTTCCAATTGGGATGATGATGTGCCTATGAGGGATGATCATTATCATGATAGACCAGTTTACAATAATGGGCATGATTCCTGGCATGAACCTTATGAGCATGTTCAAAGCAATGAAGAGCTTCCTCTTTATGAAGAAGAAGTCATTCTTGTAAAAGATCCTGAAAATCCAGGCACTCCTATTAAGAAAAGAATCTTAAAAAAGGTAGGCCGAAATAAGGGCAGTGATGATGATTTTCAAGATGTTTATATTGTTGATGAATTGAAGTAATCAATTCTTAAAAAAAGATGTTTATATTGTTGATGAAATGAAGTATTCATCGGAAAAAAAGATGGATTAATAATCCATTTATAGTTTTTAAAGCTATTTGTTTTAAAAAAGAGAAGGAAAATTAATATTTTCCAATCTCTAAATTTCTTTTTTTTATAATTATTTATTCTATTAAAATAGTAATTTCTTATTTTCAAATAATTAATTTTTAAAATTTAATTAATTAATCAATAATAGTTAATCAACTATTTTATTTATAATCAATCTAAAATCATTTATTTTTATTTATAAACAATCTAAATCAATTATTCTTATTTAATTAATCAATTATTATTAAATTAATTATTTTAATTTTAAATCTATTCCACACTCTTTATTTTAGCAGTCATGTTTTCATTTAAGTTCTTGTTGTTGAAACTTTCCCTATCTGGAACAATCATATCGAATTCGCTGATTTCATCGATTTCAGCATCACCATGGCTAAGGGTTGCATTCAATACGTGTCCTCCAATTTTCTTGTCATCAGATAGGAAAATGAAGATGCCATCCGTGCATGTTTAGCTTATCCATGTAATCTGGGAAGTAAACCGCTATAATTGTTCCATTGAGGTTGTCATGAGGGAATACCTTTTGGTCTCTTGCTGCAACTTCAGTAAATTCATCATATGGCTTTTCCTGTTTTACAACACTTCTGACGGTTATGTTTTTACATTCTGCCTTGATTTTCATAACATACATTTGGTTTACACCAGTTTCATTGATTTTCTTATCTAATTGCTTAGTTAAATCATCAAAATCCTTTGCAGAAATGTCAGACATCTTTGAATCACAGTCAAAATGGGTTACAGTTGCAAAAGGAACTGTTTCAGAGTCTTCCATAACATTGATGTTTCCATCTGAATCTGCCTGATAGACAACTCCATCTAAAAAGATCATTTCACCATTTGCACCATCAAAGGTTCCAAGTCCGGTATCACCATGGGATTTCAAATCCTTTACACTAACAAATCCGTCATATTCTCCATGCATAAATGATTGCAATAAAGAGACTTGATATAGCTCATCGTCATCATTGCCAAATCCGCTAGTAGCACCAACTATTAATGCTCCAGCTAAAATAAGTATAACTATTAATAATATTGCTTTTTTCAATTCCATTTTATAACCTCTAATAAAATAGTATATTATTGTTTTTTATAAAAAATGATTATTAATTTTATGGATTTTTTGAGGTTTATTATTTTGGGATTGTTGTTTTGTTTTTAGTGAATTCATTTTAATCTATTTTTTAAGAATATTATTTTATTTATAATAATTGGATTGTTTTCAGTATTGATTATTTATTTCTAATGAATTCAGTTGATTTTGATTATTTTTAAAATAAGTATTTACTTTAAGAATTTATTTTCATTGATTATTTTTAAAATAATCATTAACTTTAAGAATTAGTTAGACCTGCGCCAAATGTTTCCACATTTTGCACATCTGATGAAATATGTTGGAGCTTCATCTGCAGACCTTGTTTGGACTGTCCACCAATATCCTTTTGTTCCTCCACACTTATAGCAGGTAATTTCCTTTGTTGGAGAGCCACATTATTGTTATCGGTTACAATAATCTCATTCTCCTTTGTTTTCTCTCCTTCAAACTGATATTCCTTTTCAATAGCCTCATCAGATATTTCATCCTCATATCCGCATTCACATTTGATCTTATTGTTTACAGGTATCAGCATCTTACCGCAGTCTGGACAGAATCTCATATTTTAGCTCCGAATATATAATAAGTTTGCATTTGTTTCATTGAAAATTCTTTAGGAAATTATTTTGATGAATTTTTTTAATTTTCATGATAAATTTATCATAATTCATCATTATTTGTAATGGTCTTTATAAAATTTTTTCTTGATTTTATCATAATTTTTAAAAAATTCTATCACTTTTCTAAATGATTTTTTCATAAATCATTTAATATTTTTTCATTTTATCAAAAGTATTTTACTACATTCTTTATACATTTTTTATAATATAAATTTTTAGTTTTTTCGGCTATTTTCATATAAAAATGTCTAATATATAATATATTTTATAGTTTATTATCGACAAAATTTTTATTCTTGAGATTTGGTTTCCATTTTCACAGTCCATTTATTTTTTTTAAACTTTTTCATCACAATAAAACATCACTTTTTCATTATTTTTCTCCAATTGTTTTTTCATATGCCAACGATTTGGAAAAATTGTTGAAATTTTTAATAATTTGTAATAATTTATCATGATAAATCAACATGTTTATATATTATGTTCATTAAAATTAATAGTATATGAAAGAATGGAGGAAATATCAATGATTGAAATTCGCTTCCACGGTCGTGGAGGACAAGGTGCTGTAACTGCAGCAGAAATTTTAGCAAAGGCAGCATTTAAAGATGGTAAATACTCTCAAGCGTTCCCATTCTTCGGTGTAGAAAGAAGAGGAGCTCCTGTTATGGCATTTACCAGAATTGACGCAGAACCTATCAATTTAAGATATCAGGTTTACAACCCTGATCATGTGATAGTTCTTGACGATGGTCTTTTAAGTGTTGTTGATGTTTATTCTGGATTGAAAGAAAATGGTGAAGTTATTATAAATACTCATGAAAAGGTCGAATCTGAAAAATACGAAGTATTTGATGTTGATGCAACAGGCATCGCACTTGAAATATTAGGTGTAAACATTGTAAACACCATTATTTTAGGATACTTTGCTAAGAAGACTGGAGAAGTAAGTATTGAATCACTTATTGAAGTAATTAAAGAAACTTTCCCAGGTCCAATTGGAGAGAAAAACGCAGTAGCAGCTCGAAAAGCTTATGATATGGCTTAAGGCTGTAATTATAAAATTAAATTTATGAAAGGTGATTAAATGGTTTCTATTGGATGTGCAATTAGTGAACCGGGAAGTACTCGTAAAAATAAAACAGGGAGTTGGAGAACTTTTAAGCCAATCCTTGATAAGAATGCTTGTGTAGATTGCAATAACTGTCTCATGTTCTGTCCAGAAGGATGCGTAAACAAAGATCATGACATTGACTATGATTATTGTAAAGGTTGCGGTATTTGTAAAGAAGAATGCCCAGTTCAAGCTATTAAAATGGAGATAGAATAATCCCGCTAATTTAGGCGCAATCATTATTCTAAATTATGTTGATATCAGATAGATAATGTCTATCATTAATAAAAAATAAGAGTGGAGAAAATTTTATGGCAAAAGAAATTATGACAACAAATAGAGCAGTTGCTGAAGCTGTAAAGTTAGCTAAACCACAAGTTGTTCCTGTTTACCCTATTACTCCTCAAACTACCATATCTGAATACCTTGCACAATTTGTTGCAGATGGTGATTTGGATGCTGATTATATTAGAGTAGAATCTGAACACAGTGCAATAAGTGCTACTTTAGGAGCTTCTGAAGCAGGAGTAAGAGTATTTACTGCTACTTCATCTCAAGGTTTAATGTTAATGCATGAAATATTATTTGCAGCTGCAGGTATGAGAGCTCCAATAGTAATGGCAGATGCAAACAGGGCAATTTCTGCTCCATTAAACATTTGGAACGATCAACAAGATTCCATCGCACAAAG
>NZ_CACXNW010000035.1 GCF_902769175.1 uncultured Methanobrevibacter sp. | reverse complement strand
TGTTAAACTACGGTTTCTTAAGTACTGATGTACTGGAACCGCTTGAGTGTATCCTAATTCTTCAGCTATGCTGCTCATGGTACGGCCTTTGTTTTTTTCGGCACTGAGGAATATTATTCCTCCAGCCTTGTCGATTCGACCATTGTCCCATCTTGGATGGTTAGTGCCGCTAGAATGTAATTTATGATGATGTGACTTTGACAAGATCATTAAATTACCTGGAGAATTGTCATTTTTGTCTCCGTTGATGTGGTGCACACAAAAGCCATCGGGAATAGGGCCGAATTCTGCCTCGTACACTAGTCTATGCAATAGTTTGCCTTGGTTTATGCCAGAGCTAATCTGGTAGTAGCCATCCTTGCGCTTATAAGCGTTTCCGAATTTTGTCTTTATCATATTTCAAACCTGTTTATTTCTGCCCTAACTTTCTTGAAATCCTCTACAGATAGGCCATAATCCCACATTGGAGTTTTCAATAATATTGGGCATTGTTTGTTGTTTTGCCTTTCAACTTTAAACATTCCAACTTGCTTGTCTTTCCAGGACATAATTATCAACCAAATCTAAAAATTTATTTTTACTTCGTTATACCTTTCTATAATAATAAAACAATTCTTTTAAAATATAATAATATAATAATATAATAAAAAAAAAATTTCATACTGAAAAAATTTTTATAAGTATCAATACACACTAGTGTGTATAATACACACTAATACACACTCAAACCACTAAAAAAATTTTTTACACTTGAAATTCAACTTAAAACATTCCACGATATTTACCTTTCAAAAAGTGTGGTTCTGGATTGAAATAATCAACAATTTTAAACCCTTCCTCTTCACAATACTTTAATAAACCCTCAAAATTCAACTCTTTAACATTAGCAAGCTGCCTTAATTGGTTTTTACCAATACATCCGTTGGCTTCCTGCATATTAACTAAAGTCTCATAAACTGAAGAATACAGATTACGATTATTAATTTCAATCATCTTTTGCTGTTCAAGCCTACATTCCTTAGGACGTAAAACACTTAAAGAAGCTTCATGATGTCTAATCTCTTTTTTCACCTCTTCCAGTTCATCGGAAGTTTTAAAATGTTCAATGAGAACATTATTCAGAAAAGTTGACAAAGGTATTGTTAAGTTAATCTCTGCTAATTCTACAAGTTCTTCATCAAGAGTAATGTTTTTTCTTACTTTAGCCATCCATAAACACCTCCGCCAGTGAAAGCATATGTCTTATAGGAACACCCTTTTCTATAGCATCCAACACCTGTTTAGAATGCTTGCACTGATGATCTGCATCATCAAGCTTTGAACCGCCAAATCTTTCAGTCTGCTTTCTATAAATGAAATCTGGACAGTCACAAATGCATGTGCCTTCAACCTTGTCAATGTCAACACCATAACTAATGTTCGGATTGGAATGTGACTTGACTCGGTACAATGCATATTCCTCATTTTCGGCCAGAAGAATAATATCTGGGGAGCTCATAGGAACTCCCCTTTGTCATTGAGTTTCAAGCCCATAATGTATGTAGCGACTTTCTTGCAGGTTTCCTCATCACATAATCCTTTTTTATTGTAACCATTAAGCACCTTCATTGCGATTGAAGGCTTTTTCTCACAATCCTCCAATTCTAGCCTATGCTTTATGATGCTGAAGATTTGGGCACATGTCAATTTAGTGTCATACTTGTTGATCATGATGCTGTTCTGTAGCAACTGCTCCCTAGCGCCTTGCTTCAAGTCAAGTGGAGCGTGCAGCCTGTTAATGACTTTAAGTATGTTTCCAGAATCATTGTTTTTGCTCAAGCGGGTGGCATATGCAATGACGTCACCGATGGTCCTGTAGACTTTATCCTGGTCCTCTTCACCATCTTGTGCTTCAGCTTTTTCTTTTTCTTTCAGTTCCTTTGCAGTGCTGAAACTGGTATCATAAGCGGGTTCAATTATCTCTTCAACTTCTGCTTCAATGACATCATCATATTGAGAATTGTTGAAGCTTGGATCCAACTCTTCAGCACTTACCTCACCAGCACCAATCAATTCAGATATGGCCCTGTTGGTTGCCCTTGTTTTTGCGGTGCTTCTGATAGTGTGGCTTGTAGCCTCCTTTTTACCATTTTCTATTCTACTGCAACTGCCGTCAGATTCGACTGTGCGGCCATTTGGCAAGGTTGCCCTTATGCAATAATAAGCTTCTTTTGTTGCACCAGTCTTGGTTAATGTGAATTCTTTTTCAACTATTTCAGTTTTCACATTGAAAGCACGGCCAAGCTTTGCCCATGCACTCTTTTTAGGGAATCTTTTAGTAATTGTTTTCCCTGTTTTCTTATCAGTTCTTTCATATTCCTGGTAATCAGAATCATCCAATAATTCTTTGCATAGTCTTTGGTATGCTCTCCACTCTTTAAGAGCATGATCAACATCAATGACATTGTTTTCAATTGTTGTTGGTAAATTCATCTATTTTTCCCCCTCTAAAATATTTTTTAAGTCATCTGCTAAGCGGTTACACCCACTACAGGCATCACCCCAACGGATTACACCTGCACTATAATGTAATCCAGTGTGGTCTAAAGGTATTCCATGGCTTTCTTTCCACATTGGAGCATAATAATCCCTTACTTCCTTTGCTGCTTCTGCCACGCTACTTAACAAGTATTCATCATAATCTGAAGTTACTTCAAGACTAACTTGTTTAAGCAAACTTTTATCATGGGTATACTGGAAATAGTCCTCGAATAGGTGCTGGACTGCCTCATATAATCTTTCATGATTGTTTACTCTTGCCTTTTCACGCAATAGGATCAATGGATTCCTGTAAGTTGTTACGAATTCATTAAATACTTTCATGTCATAAGGATATGGAGGGTATTTTTCCCTTAATTCTTCAAGACTTGCAACCATGTTTACCACCAGTAAAATCCGTGAGTTGCTGGCACTAGCAAAAAGCATACAATTACAAAAATTATGAAAGCTAATATTAAGAGAGTTGTGAAACTGATTCGTATTAGCAAGTCATTCTGTAGGATTGATTCTCTTGGGTCTGCCCTATAGAGTCTTACAGGTTCTTTTTTATTCATAAGTCAGCACCCCCCTGATTGAGAATTGTGTCTGGTCAGGTTTGCAGTGGCTGCAAGGAGCGTATCCTCTTGGCCTGAAGTCAACATTTACCTTGTTTTCCCTTAGGATCCATCTGCCGTAATGGCATTCGGTTGTGTGGTAGATTTGGGAGCGGTTGTTGCAAACGTACTCTTCCTTGTTCATAGCAATGCCCCCATATCCTCTTCTTGGGAGTTTTGTGTTTGTATAAAAGCAGTACTATCATTTGGCATCTATGGTCACCTCACACTCGTCATTGTTTTTGGAGTGTGAGGTATTTTCATAGGCTTGGATAGTGTTTTCTCCGATTCTTATTAGGAGTTCGGCGTTTGCGGAATCGTAATAGGAATCTCCGATTTTTAGGTGTTTTACACCGTTTATGTTTACAATTTCCATAAAAATATCTCACGTCTCATGCTTTTGAAAAGTTTACATATGCTGCAACACAGTAAACCTCTCTTGTTTAATTATTAGTATGTCCTAGTATATAAAAGTATCTACTTTTATATATATATGGTAAATACATTTATATATACTAAACTACATATTTAATATTATATCTAAAATAAATAGGAGGATATGATAATGTTAAAATTTAAATCAAAAATTAATTATGCCAATAATAAATCAAAAGCATTAAAAGTAGGGTTGCCTAAAAAAGTAGCAGAGATACTAGAAGTTGAAGCTGGAGACACCATGGAATGGTCCGTAGATGTCGAAAACAATGAAATAAAAATCATAGTATCTAAAGAATAACTTTTTTAAAAAATAGTAAAATTGAAAATATTTATTAATAACCTAATATAAAAATAGTATTAGGTTACTTTGAAAAAAATATTATCACGTCTCATGTGTACTATTTTTAAATTGTAACCAGTCTTTGGACGAGATTGGTTATAAAATGCTGCAACATTCTATCACCAATCGACGACTCCAACGACCAAAACCTACTAATTTTAAAAACCAACAATCCTCACATAATATACTTACTCATTTTAAACTAAATTTACTAACCTCCAATAACTATTTTTTTATTTTAATTCAAAATAATACTCAATATCACTACAAACCCGTCTAATCCTATTAGTATCCTCCAACCTATTTTTATTATGCTTCTTATGATAAACCTCAGTAAAATAAATTACCTTATGTTTTCGGGATAATATAAATATGAATCTGAAACCTGATCTGTTGCCTTTAGGAATACTTTTACAACGAAACTTTTTAACCTTGAAAACTGGGAACTTAACTTTAGGCCCTAAACCAGATATTTGCTTATACCTATCATGAGTTAATCTATGATTACCTCTTTCTAAATCAAATAATATAGTGTTTTTTAACCTAAAAAAATCTTCATCTAAACTATCACATTCAGATTTAAGTTTTTCAAATTCCTTATCAAATTTTTTATGGGTTAATATGGTATATTCAGTCGTCATAAGCCCTCACAGAATATTCGGGATCACGATAGAAAACATATTCATAATCCAATATATCATTATCATCAGCAATAGCCCAAGGCATATCCCCATGAGAATAGTCACTAAATTCAGCAGCACTTTTATCAGCATGCTTATCAATCACATCATTAATTACTGATAATTCTTTAGTGCTAATCAAAGATAAATCAGGAGTTTTAGAAAGATAATATTTATGTATAGTAGTATCCCCGTGGTATGGTTGTTTAGATATAATTAAATCTCCTTTATTTATCATTTCATCAGTGATACTCTTAAAATGGTCTGGGAAAGGTCCTCTTTCAAATTTAATATAGGTTTCATTTGTAATTGCTTTTTCATATAATTCATAAAAGTTGAAATCAGAAAAATATAATAATTTGCAAATTACAGTTTTACCTACATTAGATTTATTTTCACATCTGCTAACAATGTAAGAGAGGACAGCTATAAATTTCTCTTTGTTAAATTTCATTTCTGTAACCTTCTTTGATATCATCTCAAATAATTATTTAATTTTCTAACAACTAGGTTCTATTATAATAATAGTTATAATTTTTAATATATCTATATTTTATGATTTTAGTTTGGCTATTCTTAATTTATCTTTTTCTAAAATTTTATCTAGATCTTCAATGTTATCCTCATTTATTTTTGTACCATCGTCCAGGACTATTGTGCTACCTTGGGATATGAGGAATTTCATAAATTCATTTGTTAAGTTATTAGTTTTAATTTTTTTCATCCCCTTTTAAAAAATTATTTTTTTAGTGCAAAAAATTAGCTTCATTATTATGGAAGCACCAAACCCATTGTCTAATTATACTTTTGCAATGGTTGTATATAAATCTTCTTTTTTTGCCCAATATCCTATTTAAATAAGAAAAACAAATGTTTAACTATTTCTTTAAAATGTTAAACATTGTTCACCACTAAAAAATGAATCCCATAGGATTTCATTTTTCGTGTTCAACATTTAACCTCTAGTTTTACTACACTGTTTAATTCACCACCAAATCAAAATTCATCAGCATCTTCCTTAAACTCAAACAATATATAATACAATAAAGTTGAATCTTCAAGATCATCATCATAAATCCCGAGCAAAGATTCCTTCAATATGTCCTCATGCAAATAACCTTCAGTCCTTGCAATAGCTTTGTCAATGTCATCAAACCTAATATACTGGATTTCTTTTATTTTGATAAATCCAAAAGGTTTCAAATTTAAAGGTTGGGCACTTACATTAACAGACATTATGTCCCCCACTTTGCCGTTGAAATGCCTGCGAATAGTGCTGGTCTTTATTCCTTCTTTAATGCTGTTTACATATTCTTCATAAAATTTTAATCTTTTCATAACTTTTCACCATTTTACTTATTTTTATAAATTATTTGAAACATAATAAATATTGTAGTATACTACACAGTACTCTTTCATAAGAAACCTAACATTTTTTATGAAAGTTTTACGAATGTTGAATTTGGGGAACAGGAGAGTAAATTTTTTATTCTTTTGAACCTAAAATAAAGAGGTAAATAAAAAATAATGGATATAATTATCCTGATTGGATTATTTCAATTATTTATAGGAATTATCCAAGCATATCTAACCTTTAAACAAGAATGCAAAATTATTATCCTTGTTTTATAAGGATACCCTCTATTTGTAACTGTGGGTTAAAAAGAAAATTAAATGTAAAAAACTACAAATCACATCCGTTTTTTCTTTATCCGTAAAGGTTTTTATTTTTTAGAGTATTCTAACATTTACTAACTATCTACCATCCCCCTATCAATGATAAAACTAAAATTAAACCCATCAAACCAAAGGAGATAATATAAAACCACATCCCATAATACTCTTTAATGAAATAGCTATGTTTATAATCTTCACAGCTAAATTCTGGAAGTTCAACAAAGGGAGTATTATAAGTGGTTTTTTCATGACCCTTCTTGCAGATTAGGTACTCTGTTAGTGGGAATGGTACATCATCTCGATATTTCCAATCAGAATGTTTACATTCGAAACATGATAATTCTTCATTCATAATTGCAACTCCATTGGTTTTCCATTTTTTGCACGATAATCTAAAAATTCTCTATAACTCATTTCAGATATTTCAACTGCTTTACCCATACTTATGCATTCACTAACCAATTCCAATGCAGTAGTATTTAATTTAGTTCGTAATCTCTCATTCTCTTTTTCTAAAAGTCCTTGTTCTTTTAACAATTCAATATGTTTTTTATGTAATTTGTCAAATGCTTTTCGCGCCTCTTCAAGTTGAAATTTCAATAAATCAATTTCAGTCATAATAATCACTTCTTATGTGGACATTTCTTAATTAACTCCTCAGTAGTAAGTGCATTCATATCATCCAACATCATAAAACAGCCATAAAGAAAAGTCTTAGGATGACTTGTCGGATAATAATCCTCAAATAATCCAATGCAATCCCAACAACTATCTTTTGTCAAAATAACCACTCTCCCATAATATCTTCTCAATCTTGCCACGCAACTTATCCTCCACAATACGATCAATATTGTTTTCCAATTCCTCATTGCGTTTCTTGATGGCTGCAACCTCTGGAGTGTCAACAGTTAAAGTATCAACTTCAGTATTAATCAAGACCTTATCTATATTCAGGATATATTTTTTCCTTAATTCCTTTGGGTCATCAAAGAAATAAGAATTATGAACAATATTCTTGCTCCTTCCTTGCAAACTATCAATTTCCTCAACTGTCAAACCATTCTCCCCACGAGCCAAGTTACTGGCGTGGAACTTCCTGAACATATGAGGACGAATCAAACCATAAACCCCCTTCTTGTAACCACCTACAGTCTCATTCAATTCAGTGAACTTCCGAGTCAAATATGCAATATGAACCTTGAACAATTGACTATCACCAGTCATCTTATCTGTACGTGATTCAAGATATGATAAAATAGCTGTTACCGCTTCAGGAGAACAGAAAGTATAGTAATATTTGTTTGTTTTGTCACGTTTTAATTTAAAAATAGGCACAATGTCACTTTGCTTTTTCAAATCATTGATTACATCGTGTATGTCTGTGCTGTTATGGTATTCTTCAGTAGCTGTTATGAAGTCCTGTATTGTTAAGTTGGTGACTTCCTTACGTGCACAGCCACTAGAACATATGAAAAGTATTATTGCAGTCATCAATGGGTTGCTTACCCTTATGGCTTCCTTTATGATGTCTTTTGTTGGCAGATCATCATAATAGATTTCCTCTATATGCTTGACATTTCGGTCATTGAATTTTGGCAGCTTTGGTATTTCTATCTCGTAATGATTGTATATGGTTTTCAATTGTCCCATCTGTTTTTGTATTGTGGAACTGGAGCAGCCTTTTTCGTTGATTAGGTAGTTTCTATGACTGATTAGTCTTTTTTTGAGTGTTCGATTTTTTAGTCTTATTCGTTCCTCTTCTTCTTGTTCTGCTTCTTCCAATAGTTGTTTTAGTGTTAATCCTTGGCTTTTTGTGTAGTTTTTGATGCTTTGCCTGTAGTTGTATACTGTTTGTGGCTGTATGTTCCTAACTGTGACAAAGTCTTCAAGGATTAACGCATCTTCTGGACTCATTATTACATTCCCCTTATTTTGTGCAATTTCATATATTATTATATATGGTTTGGTATAGTGTTTAGGTTACCTAAGAGCATTTGAAAAGTAATCAGTAACACTATTTTTAGGCCATATATACTATTTTAAAAAAAGTAGAAGGATTATATGATGAGTCATATATAAAGTAAATCAAAATTTATAGAAAATAAACTAATCATATTTTATTAAATTAAAAAAAAAATTTATTTTTATTAAACTGATTATATTTTATTAAACTGAAAATAATCATATTTTTATTAAACTGATTATATTTTATTAATCATATTTTTTTAAATTAAAAATAATTTAATAATAATCTATTTCAATCAAATAATCAAATCTTGTTTTGAAGAGAATTTATCTTTCCTAAAATGGAATTATCCTTTGTTAAGTCATACAAAACCCTATAGAAATATAAAGCCCCACTGTAATAATTCCTATTTTCCAAATCGGCACTGATTAACCTTAAAGTGTCTAAAATAAATGGATTGACACCTAATTGAATATTTTTAGATTCAATAACATCTCTTGCTTTCTCATCATCTATTTCAATATTTATTCCTCTGGATTTTAAATATTCCAATTCCACAAGTGCTTTCTTATTAAAGTCAAAGTTCAAGCTGTAATCGTAAAATACTGCAGCAACATCCAATTGATTTTCCTCAACATAAAAGAAGCCGAAGTTTCTATATGCTTTGGCTATATCTTCATTTGAATATGCATACTTCAATGCATCTGCATTCATCAAAAAGAACCTATTATAAGTACGTGTTTTTGATTTATAAATATCAGCAAGTTCTAAAATAGTTTTTGATGAAACATGATTGATTCTAAGTGCCTTAAGCAAGTATTCCTCAGCCTTTTCATACTGGTCATCATCTAAAAGCAAGCATCCGTAAATATAGTATAAGCCAAATATAGGTTCATTGAATGGAATATATTCCAATTCTTTCTTTAATCCAACATATTGATAAAATAATACTTCTTCAATTGGATTTGAAAAGCTATGATACT
Organism: uncultured Methanobrevibacter sp.; assembly: GCF_902769175.1. Taxonomy (GTDB): domain Archaea; phylum Methanobacteriota; class Methanobacteria; order Methanobacteriales; family Methanobacteriaceae; genus Methanobrevibacter. The sequence continues at coordinate 14,082 of NZ_CACXNW010000035.1, read as the reverse complement.
CCTTTTCAACAATAGAATCATTTTCCACCATATCCAATTTATTGATTTTCACTTCCTTGCGCCAATTTACTCGCTTTTCTTTCTTTTTTGGATATGTTACATATGATTTTGGACTTCTGTAAAGCTTATTTTCCTCATATTTCATATATTGTATTTCTCTAATGGATCTGTTTGATTTAAAATCGCTTTCCTTATGAAGCTCTTTATTCTCATATTTATCTGAAAAACGTTCCATAAAATTGTCTAATTTTTGAAGTGCAATTTGATTATCATTTTCTTCTATAAGGGGAATCACTTCCTCAAGAATAAGTGAAATGTCTGTTTTATTAGTATCTGATTCAAATTGATTCTGATAAAAGTCTAAAGATTGCCAAATCATTTTAGAAATTTCCTTTATGATTTCATAACTGGATTCATGATTCTTATAGAATTCCAATTGTGAGACCAAATAATCCCTATCTAAATCAGGATTACCGCTTAAATTCCTTTTTATTTGGTTTATAATCTCTTCAGTCATTTAAATCATCACAAAATTTCATAAAATCCTATTTGAATTTATATTGACTATCATATTTAAAATATTTTATAATTGAAATAGCTATAAAATGAGTTTGCACAAAAAGGAGTAAAAATAAAAAAATTAACTAGATTACACAAAAATGAGAAAAATAAAAAAAAATTAATCCCAATTGCACAAAAATGAGAAAAATAAAAAAAAAAATTAATCCCAATTGCACAAAAATGAGAAAAATAAAAAAAAGTTTTTTTAAAATGTTGATAATAAAAAAAATAAACCCAAAAAAAGTAGAACAAATAAGTAAAAAAGAAAAATAAAAAATTATTTTTCATTAAGCAAATCAAGAATTCTTGCACGTGCTTGACCTATTGTTAAAGGATAATCTCCATTAAAATCAATATTATTCCTCTTTTCTAAAATCTCAGCAAGATGTGCCATTCTTGGAAGACGCAAATCAGCCTTTCTAATTGTTTCCACTTGAGAAAATACTTCTTCAGGGCTTCCTTCAGCAATGATTTCCCCATCGCTAATCAAATGGATTTCACTTGAATATACTGGAACCAAATCAACATCATGAGTTGAAATGACAATAGTCATACCTTCTTGATTCAAATCATACAATAATTGAAGAATATATGAAGCGCCTTTAGGATCAAGGCCAGAGGTTGGTTCATCAAGAATCATTAGCTCAGGTTTCATAGCCAAAATACCTGCAATTGCCACCCTTTTCTTTTGTCCTCCACTTAAATGGTGTGGAGATTTCTTTTCAAATCCAGGCATTCCGACCTTTTCAAGAGAGTCCTTTACTCTTTTTTCCACTTCTTCAATAGGCAATCCAAGGTTCATTGGTCCAAAAGCCACATCTTCTTCTACAGTTGGAGCAAATAATTGATTATCGGGGTTTTGGAAAACAATACCTATTTTTTGACGAGCCTTCATAAGGCTTTCCTTGTCATATTCCAATTTCTCCCCGTCGATGTAAACTTCACCTGATTTTGGAATATGAATTCCATTGAAATGCAAAAATAGTGTTGATTTTCCTGCTCCATTTCTTCCTAAAAGAGCAACCATTTCCCCTTTCTTTACCTTAAAATTAATATTATTAAGTGCACGTGTTCCATCTGGATACTCGTAAACTATATCTCTTGCTTCTAAAATACAAATATCTCCAACTAGTTAAATAGTTTATAAAATAAAGCATATAAATCTTTAAAAAGTAATAAAAAAACACCAAAAATCCTAAAAATAGTAATACTTTTTTTAAAAATTATTTGAATTTAATTCAAGCAGAATAGAATAATTTTAAAATAATGAATAGAAAATTTTAAAAAAAAAAACAGCTATTAAAAATTTATGAGAAATGTTAAAAAAAATAGCTATTGAAAATTAATAAGAAATGTCAAAAAAACAACTATTAAAAATTAATGATAAATATTAAAAAAATAGCTGTTTAAAAAAGGCAGATTAAAACTAGAAACAAATTAAAATATGTTAAAGCTAATTTTAATTAATCTCATCCCAATTGGGTCTTAATCACATACTCCAAAAGCAGTTTCATGGATTGCCACTCATCTCTATCAAATTGATTATCCAAAATAGAGCGAGAAACATTCAAAACTGTTTTTTTACTTAACAATCCAACTCTATATTGATCCAAAAGATGAATGATTAAGGAAACATTCCCAACAAGTGCAGGATTTTTAGAAACTTTCAAAAGGGAAATAATGAATTCCTTTTTCTCTTCTTCATCATCTATTTTTAGATAATTGCTATAGAAATCATCTAAATTGTATTTGAATCTGTCTAATCTAACAAGAGCATCCAATTGATAGCTTGGAGTCAGCCATTGCAATTTAGCTAAAGCATCCTTTACAGAATCAATCACCGCTTTAGCAATCAATTCACCTATTTTTGCATGCTTGCTGACATTATCAGTAAAGTTTTCACTTTCCATATTTGAGAAAATAGCTATTCCATCAGTTCCTGTCCCAGTTGCCACCTCATTTGAGTAATTGCTTGAAACCATCAATTCCCTAAGTGCAACTGCTTTTGCCTCTACAGCTATCATTTCTGCCAAAAGAAGGGAACTTTCATCTAATTTTGTATTGATTAAGAGTATTGTGTTGATAGTTCCAGGCTTATTGGGATTTTGTCCACCATCACAAGCATCATCAATATCACCATCATCATCTTCAAAATCATACTCATAATTGGCATTGATTTCATAATAGGAAGCCACATCACCTGCAGAGACTGCATTGACTCTAGCTCCAGCAGTTGTAATTGCCACAACTTCAATATCCCTAAAGCTTTCACAAGCAATGGAATAATGTTCCATATTTGCAGAAGTTATAAGCCCACTTAATTTATCATTTCTTAAATCAAGGTTCTCATAAAACTCAGAGGACAAATCTTCCAGAAAATCCAAAATGCCTCCATCACCATACTTATCAATGTTTTCCTGAGACAATTGGTGATTGAATATGGCAGATAAATCCTCACTGTATCCTCCATTTAACCAAGAAGTGACTATTCCATTCCTTTTTGGACCAAACTTAACAAGTACGGTGTCAATGTTCTTTAATATTTCATCACCATCACTTGTTTTAAGCAATAATTCAAATTCTTGATTGTTTTCATAAATTGACATTTTAGATTCCTCAACTTTTTGAAAATAAAAAATATTTAAAATACTTAAAAATATTAAAAATATTTAAAAACACTGAAAAAAATAATAAAAAAATTTTAAGTATATAATAATAGTTTATAAAAAATAGTATTTAAATAATGATATCCGTTTAGTCAATGCTATTTGAATGATTTGAAAAAATCAATATAAAAAAATTTTATTTAATGAATTTAATTTAAGGAATTTTATTTAATTGAGTTTAATTTAATAAATTAATATCTTCAACTTTTTTAAACTCATTATCAAAACTTATAAGATTTTCAATATTATGATTATGCATATTTAAATTATGCTGCAATCAGTGAAGCTTAATTTAGTCTGATATTTTTCATAAATCAACATATTATTATAATTAAAGTCCTTGTCTTCATATTCATCAATTATCAAGAAAATATCATATAATAAATTAAATGTTGAAATTGCAGTTTTTAAATCTATCTTATTTCCAATAACTGTAATTACTTCATTCAAAATCAAATTGCTAATATAACATTCATTTTCTTCAATGAGATTCAAATATTCCAAGGATTTTTCATGGAGAGAATCATTCTCATTGACTAAAGCAATTATATATGAAGAATCTATGAAATATTTCATTTATACAAACCTCTTTTCAATTCTACAGCATTTGTTCTTTCTTTAGATTTTCCTAAAGCAACTAAATCCATTATAGAAGATTTTTTTGATTTGAAAGTTAAAGTAATTGTCTTATCAGAGTTTAATTCCCAGTCAATGATAGTATCCTCTGTAATGTTAAATTCCTTTCTGATTTTAGAGGGTATGGTAGTTTGATTATTCTTATATATTTTAGTTGTGCCTACATTGACCATAGTATCACCTATTAAAATATATTATAAAAGGTATTTATAAACTTTACCTATTAAAATATAAATTTAAAATATGAATTTAAAATAGAATTTAATGAAAATAAAAATAAGATAAAAAAACACTGAAAAATAGAGAAAAAAAAATTAGCTGAAAATCAATGAAAATGAAAAAAAGAAAAAAAGAAAAAAAGAATTAGCTAAAAATCATAAAAAAAGAAAAAAATAGTATCAGTCTGAAAGACTAATACCTTCGCCTGGAGATGAATTTCCAGATAGGTACTTGACTTTTGCTCTGGTAAACATCTTTTTAAACCAATCGTACAATACAACTAAAAGCACAGCATTGGTTACACCATGGGTTAAGTCATAGCTTACACCATTTAAGTATAATGCAATAATTGGTGTGATTTCCAATGCGGTTCTAGAGTAGAAAATTGCAGAAATGTCTGTAATCCAACCGTAGAAGAATCCCCATAGCAATCCGAATACGATTCTGAATCCAACATTGTCAAATCTTGAAGCAAGCCAACCTGCACTTGCTCCCATAAGTCCCCATGCAAGCATCTGGAAGAGAACCCAATATCCCATTCCCATGAAAAATCCAGAAACCAATGCAGTTAACGCACCTACCAAGAAACCTTCTTCCTTGCCGAATACAACACCTACCATAATTATAATAAATGATGCCAAGTTTACTGCAGGAATTGACATAAGAAGTATACGGCCAACAGTTGCAAGAGCTGTCAATACAGCAATCAATACAATTGATTCAACTGGAGGCTTTTTCTGTTCATACATCTTGAATATCGCATAAATAAGTCCTGCAAGAAATATGATTATAAAAATAATCATGGTAATGGAAAATATAGGACTATCCACTACACCATTTGAACTTACTGTCATATTTGTTAACATTTGATCTAAACCACTCATTATAACACCTTAAAAATATAAAATAATAAAAATTAATTAAAATTAGTTTAATTAAATTACTAGCTTATTAAAATATTAATTCAATTAAAATAAACATAATTTAATTAAATAATCATAATTTAATTAAAATAAACATAATTTAATTAAAATAAACATAATTTAATTAAAATAAACATAATTTAATAGAAAAATCATAAACTAAACTATTACTATATTATCACTCTAAACTCCATTTATCTTTTAAATCATCTAAAGTAACAATTTCCGGAACATATTCCTTCACCATCCTATTTACAAATGTGGTGTAGAAGTTATTCTCAGCAAATATTACCTTAGGATCATCATCAATTTGAATATTCTTATCAAACATCATCAAGCACCTCTTACAATTGTTTGCAACAAAATCCAAGTCATGGCTTGTCATGAGAATTGTCAATCCATTATCTCTAAGGGAATTTAAGATATCTGCAAGATTTTTGCTTGATATTGGATCCAAACCCTTTGTAGGCTCATCCAAAATCAATACATCAGCATTTTGAAGCAATGCCTTGACAATAACTATCTTTTGCTGCTCTCCACCACTGCAGTCATAGGGATGCTTGTCAATCAAGTCGCAAATGTCAAAGAATTCAATCAAATCCTTAAATTTGAATTTGATGTTATCAAATTCCAATCCATTTAAAATATCTGATTCAATGAATTCCTCATTAGACATTTTCAATAGCATTTCATAGCTTTCCTTATTAAAATCATCTACATTATTTCTATTTAATAAATTGGATTCAATGATTGATTCCAAAAACTCTTCCTTCACATTGTCTTTGGAGAAGTGAATCATAGGATTCTGATGAACATAAGCTAAATTTATTCCTTTCTTATACTTGACATTACCTTTAATAGGCTTCAATATCCCTACAAGCAATTGGAGGAAAGTTGATTTTCCAACTCCATTTCCACCTATCAAGCTTACAAATTCTCCTTTGTTTAAGTCAAAATCAACATTCTTCAATATCAGATTTCCCTTTTCATAAGCAAAGTAGATGCCCTTCATCCTTATCAATGCATCCTTGTTTTTTCCAAATGAAATCCTATCTAAAATACCTGTTTTTTCTTGAGAATGGTATTTTTTATTAATGTGATGTAGTAGATTAGCAGAACTTAAATTATTGGAAACATCACCACCATCATTTATTTTAATTAAGTCATCATGGATTTCATTAAGACATCGTCTTCCTTCACGAATGCTTAAAGGAGTATTCAATTTACTTAAACTTGGATACTTGACAGAAAGTGAGTTATAGATTTTAGTTACAGCAGGAAGATAATTTTCAAATATATCATCATCAATCACATCACTGCAGATATTATGGGCATTGTCATCAAACTCTATTTTTCCATCCTTAATGAATATGACATTATCGATAAATGGAAAGATGCTGTCTGCCTTATGTTCGCTCATTACAACAGTTATGGAAAATTCCTCATTCAATCTTCTGATTATTGACAGAAATTCATAGGACGCAATAGGATCCAACTGTGACATTGGCTCATCAAGAAGGAGAACTTGAGGTCTTAAAACAAGCAATGAACAAAGGTTTACCAACTGCTTTTGACCTCCAGAGAGTTCATTCACATTCTTGTGAAGTATGTCATTGATACCAAAGAAAGCAACTATTTCACTTATTCTGTTTCTGATTTCTTCTGTTGGAATGCCTATGTTTTCAAGTGGAAATGCAATTTCCTGAATAACAGTATCTGTCACTATCTGACTGTCAGGATTCTGGAACAGGTATCCTATGTCACAGGCAGATGAAATGTCATCAAGCTCTTCTATTTTGACTCCGTTAAACTTGATTTCACCGGTTCTTCTTCCAGCAGGCATTAATTCCTTCTTTAGATTAGTGAGCAATGTTGTTTTACCACAGCCAGATGGACCGCAGAGCAATACAAAATCGCCATAATTGATTTCAAGATTGATATTATCCAATGATTTAGCCTGTGAGACAGTTCCATCTGAATTGAGATATGAAAAGCTAAAGTTGTTGAATTCAATCAATGCCATAAAATTCCTCCATTAAGAATAGAAGACATTCTTAATTTCTCCATAAGATACGCTCCTTGATTTCTAAGTAAATTAAAGGTAATAAAAATATTATAAATGCCAAATAATAAATATTGAAAGGCAAATTGCTGAATGAAAAGTCAATAGATGGACAAATGTTAATCATTCCAACTCCTTTTATCAATCCAACCATTATAATAGCTACTGTAATTATAATAACTGCTAAAAAGAAATAATCTGCATTTCCAAATTTGTAGGACAAATAGCTTGTACGATTAGTAGCAGTGTAACCTCTTGCCTTCATGCTTTTAGCGGTAAACATAGACTCTTCCAAAGACCATGAAACTGTTATTCCCATTATTTTTCCAAGATTCTTTGCTTCTTTGATTATTGAAGCTGTTCTTTTATTGGATTTAAGCTTATTGACCAACTTGGAATCATAATCTGTATTGATATTTGAGTTGAATTCATCTGAATCCATTTTATTTGAATCAATAGCAATATCATCTGAAGCATTGCATTCATCCTCATCGCTAAAGTCAATACCATTATTCTTTAGATTATTCAATTTCTGCACTTCAATAGCTCTTGAATTGATTAATGGAATAAACCTTAATGCCATTATGATTATCATGGAAATGATAGGCAACTTTTTAGAGAATATGTAAAGCATCTCTTGATAGGAAACAGACTTATTGTAAGATGAAAACACCAAAATGACAATAAGCAGAGCAAGGGCCATCAAAATACCATATGCTATAGCTTCAAAAGTTATGAAAAAATTATTCCAAAGGAAAATCTTATGAGCGCCAGTCCTATTAAGCAATGGATTTAAAATAATTATCAGTATGCTTAGTGGGATAAAAAACTTCATTATGTTCTTTAGCTCAGAACTTACTCCTTGAAGAGCTATCAAAATTAGCAAGAGAGCTAAAAAAGTCAGTACAAAATAAGGATCACTGAAAATGAATGCAAAGAGAACCATTATAAAATAGTAAAGTAAATAAACTCCTGGATGAATAGATGTTAGTTCCATAAACAGATCTCCCAAATTTGCATATTAATTTACAATAGATTTATTGATTTCAAATTCATTAATTGCCAATTTCAATTATAAAATAATTTTAATGATTATTGATTTTAATAATAAAACAATTTCAACAATAAAACAATTTCAATAATTATAAATTTTAATAATAAAACAATTTCAACAATAAAACAATTTCAATAATTATCAATTTTAATAATAAAACAATTTCAATAATGAAACAATTTTAATCTTAATCATATCCAATAATTAAGATTTTTCAACTTTATTTTGAATTATTTAGAAATAATTAATTAAATATTTAATTTCTAATTCTATATAAAGGTTTCTTTATAAAAAATAAAATAAATTTGATTTATAGAATAAAAAATGAGCAAAACAATTAAAAAACAAATAATAATGGAGAAAAAGAAAATTAAATAGAATACTATACTTTAGAAAGAAATTAAACAAGCAAAATCACTATTCTATAATCTAGCAAATTTAAATAATGAATTTATGCCCCCAAACTTAGTCCTAAAGTATAGTCCTCAACACAATTTATACTTATAAAATATATTTTATAAAATATAAATTATAATTGATTGTGAATATTTATGTTATATGTTATTAATAAAACTTGTTATTGAAAGATTTAAAATATTAAAAAAAACTTGTTAAAAATAGTTTAAATGTTAAAAGATTTCTTAATTCAGTTTATATTGAACCTCTGAACATGTTAAAAAGAATAGATTAAAGTAATACTAAAAATTCTTAGAAAAACATAAAAATAGAAAAAACCTCAATAAATTAAAAAAAAAAGCAATGCAACATTATATAAAAAAAAAACATAAAAATAGAAAAACCCTTAATAAATTAAAAAAAGCAATGCAACATTATCTTAAAAAAAACATAAAAATAGAAAAAATCTTTGTTTATAAAAAAAGCATCGAAATATTAAAAATCAATTCGAAAAAAATAATATTAAATAAAAATATCTAAAAAAAAGAAATTTTATCCAGTTTTATGTCATAAAACAACATGAAACTGGAATTTAATTGTTCTATTTTAAGTCCCTCTTAGAACGTTTTATAAGTTCTGCTGCACAGGCAAATATCAATAATAATATTATAATCAATACAGGAGCATTCATTCCACCTAAAGATAATGAACGAGCAGCTGCAGCTGGGTCTTCATCTGCATTCAAATTATAGGCAGTTGCTGACTGAGTCACAGGAGCTGATGAACTTGTACCAACAGTATTTCTATCAACCATAGTTGAATTTGAATTTACACTAGTTCCATTTACATCAGAATACTCGCCAGAATTGGTGTTTCCATCACCATTGCCATTTGAATTGCTATTGGAATTATTATCACCAGAAGCACTTCCGCCATTGTGAGATCCACTTCCAGATTTAGATCCTCCAGAACCTGAACCTCTTCCGCCACTGGAACCGCCATTGCTTGGATTTACAATATCATTATTCTCAAATGTATTGTTTTCTCCACCAATATCATCAAATATTTGATTTACTGGAGAAATGACATCTGCGTGACTTGTTGGTTCATAATCAAGCAAATCCATGATATTATAGTCTTTTCCGTTTTTTCTCACAACCATAGGAGAATTAGGACCACCATATATGATGTCCTTTTCAGTAAAGACCACTTTGGAACCAGGATGCTTTAGCTTCCATATTCTATTGATTTCCTTGACAATTCTAGAAATCAATGGCTTTAATGAAGGAACCTCATTCTTTCCTACATAATTATTGTTGGAATGATATAATGCTACAGCTCTGACAACCAATGCATTTTTACCATAAGTGATATGGTTTCCATAGATCTTGCTGTTGTCAGCATCATATCCTTCTATAAGGTAATTCACTCGAGCATTGCATGTTACATTGTTATTATAGAATTTTGTGTAATCAGCACCTTCCAATATTGCACCATAGGAAACATTGTTTGCATTGCATACTATTCTGTTTCTTGCCACTATAGTGTTGATTGAGTTATATCCTGCAATAAAGCCTGCTGCATAATAGGTTCCGCTTACATAGACCCTATTGTCTGTGAAGCTGTTATTTGCAGCTACCTGGTCTCTATGACCGGTTTCAGCACCTAAAACACCTAAACCATAAAGGTAAGGGTCTTTTGCAGTGACATTAACATTATTATGATGAACCTTATTGTTGTTGCTTTCATAATACAGGTCAATTCCTACAATAGAGTTTGTTGATTCCTTAATGGCTGTGTAATATTTTGTAACGCCAGATGTAGCCTTTATCTTATTATATCCAATATCATTTGAAGATGAATAGAATGTAATTATTCCATAAGTCTTGTAAACTTCCGGAATATCCATGCCCACTGCCTCAGGGTCATCTACACTGATTGAACTGTCGACCTTTATTGAACTGTCATAAAGATGAGGTTTGCTTGTACCATTAACAAAAATGTCATTGCTTCTGATTGTATTGTTTTTAGAGTCATAAAGCATTACAGCAAATGCCAAGCCTTCAGCCTTTACCTTAACGCTATTGTTCAATATTCTGTTGTTTGCTGATTCTGAAATATATATTCCATAACCATTGTCGAAACTGTTCAATTGAATATTGTTGTTGCGTATAGTGACTCTCTTAACATTATCAAGCAATATTGCAAACCTATGGTTATCCTTTACATTTCCAGGATTTCTGTTGACGATTGTAAATCCTTCAACAGTGACATCATCAGATTCAACCTTAATGACAGAATCCAATAATTTAGCTCCTTGTGATATGAGATTAACTGGAGCGATTAGGATAATTCTCTTATCCTTAAAACTTCCCTTAAATATCAAATCATAATTTGCATATTCTCCTTTAAGATAACCATCCTTGTCAAAGCATGTGTAGAAATTATCCTCTGTAACAATGAATTGATGCCTTAAGACATTTACTTCAGTTGTAATATTGGTTGGGTTGTATGTATCATTTCCTGCATAAGTAATATTCATTGTATAATTGCCAACATAAGTTGTAAATAACAGCCTTGTCTTACCATCAGAATCAGTGAATGCTGTATAATTGTTCTTATAGAAATGGAAGATAACTTTAGCACCACTGATTGGATTTCCATCATCATCCTTTAGGAAAATATCAAAATAACTACCTTGATAAACGTCAATATCCACTATGCTGATTGTTGTATTGATCTTATCATCACTGAAAGTACCGTTATCATCGGTTCCGTTGCCATCAGTACCGTTACCGTCAGTACCATTGCCATCAGTTCCGTTATCGGTATCGTTTCTATCGATTTCAGAAGGGTCAGTCATATTCTCAATAACATTATTGATTGTGTTATTGTAGATTGCATAATGACTTGGAGTGATTGGATTCCTATTGGTATATTTCAATATGGAAATGGCATCACAGTCTTCTGAAACATTGATTCTGTTTTCACAAACCAATGCATAGCTAACGTTTCCCCTAAGCACAATAGATGTTTTGTCAGTAGAAATATCGTTATTTCTTATGGTTATGTTTTCAGCAAGCTTTGAAGTGACTATCATCACTGCTGTTGAATTCACACCAATCATTGTATTGTTTTCAACGACAAGATTGGATTTTGTATTGTTTATGCAATTTGCAGATTCAGTGTAGATTGAATTGTTTGCAATAACAAGATCAGTTCCAGTATTTACAATTGAATCGGAACCGATTGACCTTAATGTATTGTTAACTATCAAATTGTTTTTTCCACTGTTTTGTATTGGCAATACATGACCTTCCTGATTCCAATTCTGAACATTTGGATCATCAGGCTCAGTGTATTGAGTGGATATGTTATTGCTTGATATTGTAACATTGTCTCCACTTACAACAATTGCTGCAGGTCCCCCGACTTTTGATATGGTATTGTTGTATATCAAAGCATCTGGAGATTCGACAATGATTGCATGAAATACATTTTCCAAGGTGTTATTTGCTATAACTGCACCTGAACCGCTCACTGATTGCATAAGATAAATTGCATAACAATAAGAATTGTATGTGCCGTTTCTACTTTTTAGGTAATTGTTTGCTATAATATTTCCACTGCATACTCCTCCATCTATAGGCATGAAATCCCCATTTCCATAAACGGATTGGTAAACCATATTGGCATATTCAGACTCAATATGGTTGTTTCTGATTTCATTATAGGAAGATGCAGTCATTGGTATAGTTGAGCTTAATCCAGATATGAGGGTATTGTTGACAATCTTATTGTAATTTGCATTTGACATCATAATAGCAAAACACTTATGAAGACTAACATTAATGATAGAGTTTGCAATAGTGTTGTTTTCTGAATTTATGATGCTTATTCCAGATAGATAATAATTTGAACGGCTTGGCTTTTCCTTTGTATTTACAATATAAAGGTTATTTAAGAATGAACTGGAACTTCCTTCTATAAGGCGAATCAATACATTAGACAATAGGCTTCCATCAGATATGATGTTTAACCTTTTATTGATTGTAAATACCTTGTCTGAAATGTCTATGATCATTATAGTATCTCCATCTTGGAGAGTACCAGGTTTCAATAAGCCATTGTTGTCAAAGTATTTTGTATAGCTTGTACTGTCTATAATGATTGGTTCTGAATCTGAAAGCATTATCTCTTCACCTTTAGAAAGCAAAGAGCTAATGATTTTATCAGGTTCATCTAAGCCATCATCAGTAATCACATCATCAAAATCCTGCTTATTATTTAATTTGGAAACAACTGATTCCCCTGAATTTGAAGCATCCGGATCTTGAAGGCTAGAATTTGATTCTATGCTCACATTGGAATCAGGATTTTTCAAATCAGACCTATTTAAATAATTTCCAAGATTTGAATCATCTAAATTACCTGTTAAATCATTATTGGAATCTGAACTGCTTAATTGATTATCAATTATACTATCTGATGTGTCAGCAACATCCATGATGCTTTCACTTGCACTAACTACACTCAAAGATAAGAATAATATCAATATTAAAGCAAGAAGGGAGGGTAATTTCTTTAAATTCGTCACATCACCTCCATTCAAGTTCCTATAAGTTAACTTATTTATTACATGATATATAAAACTATCCAAAATAATTGAAAAAAAGTAAATTTTAATTAATTTTATTAAATAAAAATTAAAATTGGATTGAAAAGAGAAAAAACAAAAATAAAAACCGCTAAAATCATAAAAAATAAATTAAAAAAGAGAAAAAACAAAAATAAAAACCGCTAAAATCATAAAAAATAAATTAAAAAAGAGAAAAAACAAAAATAAAAACCACTGAAATCATAAAAAATAAATTAAAAGATATTTTATCAAATATCTTTTAATGAAGGCTTGTGGATTTTAAAAAAAATGAATTTCATTAAATTTAGAACATAATATCTCATTTTCATATTTTTTCTTAATCATCCTTATAGATTTCTCCTTTGGCGTAAATATTATCATTCTTATCTGCTTTATTTCCATCAAACATAGCATTTGATACATACACATCTTCTTTAGCGTAAAGAGCAACGCCATTGTTGTCTTTAGCCACATTGCCAATAAAGAATATCAATAGACTTAGAGGATGTATTATAATTCACAAGAATGTACTCCGCATATACTGCACCACCATAATCATATGCATAATTATTTTTTAAGGTACAATTCTTAATAACCACATAACCTAAACAATAAATTGCTCCACCGTTACAATTAATGAATGTAGCCCCATTTGCTTTATTGCTTTCAAATATACAATTATCAATATCCACATAACCTGAAAGTTGAGTACGTCCAGCGCCTATTGCTCCACCCATATCATTAGCTCGGTTTTCACGGAATTCTGCATTTTTAGCGGCACATTATAACGAACAAAGATTGCACCACCATCGTTATCTCCTGCCTTGTTATTTCTAAAGAATGTGTTAATTGATTGTTTACCTTGTCCTTTATTTATATAGACATTTGCGGCATGTATCGCACCGCCATAATCTCCTGCAGAATTA
>NZ_CACXNW010000034.1 GCF_902769175.1 uncultured Methanobrevibacter sp. | reverse complement strand
ATGTGAAGGTTCAAAATTAGAGCTTACAGGACCTATAGCCACTTCATTAGATGTTTCCCAACGAACATTATTAGAGATAAACTGAGAATAGTTTTCCTTGAAGAAATCAGTTAAAGGTTGTGATTTTTCAGAAACTTCCAATTCAATGAGAATACTTCCCTTAGGTGTCTTTATCTTATATTTGAGAATATTGCTTTGTATTTCGCTTTCTCCCTTAATAAGACAAACGATACTGCCTTTCTTGTAAGGAGCATTTGAAATTTCAATAGCCTCCTTGATGGTAGAACCTTCAGGAATATCCACATCTTCTCCATTAATTTTAATTAGCATAGGCTTGCCTCTTTTTTCAATAAAATAATAATCATCAAATAATTATAAAATAAGAGTTAATTTAAAAAATCCCCTATTTAATAAATTAAATATATGTATATTTTTAATAATATAAAATAGTTTTTAAATTAATTTATAATAATAAAAAAAGACTTAGAAATAATAATCATTTATCCAGAACTCTTAAAAAAATAAGATAATTTAATTAAAAGAAAATAAAATAGGATTAAACAAGGTTATTTTTATAAAAAAATGAGTTTGTAAAAAAGTTTAGGCTTAAAATCAGAATATTGATTTTTACTTTTAAAGAAATCTGATAAAATTAAAATAAGCCTATAAAATTTTACAGTCTCAAAAAAATAAAAAGAAGGAGATTTGATAATCAAATAATTATCAGACACTCCCAATAATATGGAATGAATTAACATTCCTTATGGATACTAATACAAAATAGAATCTATTACATTTCTACTATTTACATCAATAGATGAAATAGCATCAATTATTTCTTCTGCTGTAAATGAAGAGTTATCTGGATCGATAAACTGATTTACCACTTGTATGTCGCCATCCTTGTCAATTTTAATACTATGAATTAGATCTGAATCAACTATGAATGATTTTGAATCAGAAGACAAAGTTTTATTAAAATCATAATGATTAGCATAAGTAAGAGAAGGAGCAATTAATATCTCATAGTTTATCTCACCAGCAACAATAAACGCACTACCAATACTGGACGCAATAATATTAACAGTCACAAACACACTAGAAATAAGCTCAGCAGCAGCAAGGTCCCTTTCCATATTAGTAAGTGTATAAATACAGTTCTTAAGAAATTCAGCACTACTACCACTAATATACCTAACATGATGACCAATTAAAAAAGAAGAATATGGCTCAGTCCCAAAACACTTGTAATAAGCATCAATAAACTTAAGTTGAGTTGCAGCCTTTTTTTGTGAAAACGCAATCAAATCGTTCGCCACATTGGGATCATTTGCGGCGGCGTCAACTAAATCCACACCTTTGTATTTTGCCATATCCTGGTTATATTGAGTTACAGCCGCTTCAAACTCTGCTTTGGCGTCCAATATTTCCACGATTTGTCCAATAGATCCTCCAATTTGACCACCAGTAGCACCCCAACATGCAGATCCGACGATTAAAGACAATGCACAGGACCATCTGCAAAAGTTAACATCATAAACACAACTACAAACAACAGCAGCAGAAAATGAACCTATTGCAGTACCAATAGCTGCACCTACTGCCATACCAACTAAAGGATTAGCAGTTAAAAAACCTGCAACAAAACCTAAAACAAAAGATCCAGCATATGAAACAACTTTAATGGCAGTTTGCCATCCAGTACTTAAACTTTTCATATAGGCAATGTTTTCCCCATCACAGGCAGTATAATTCTTACCGTCAATATTAACAATTCCTTTATCGATATTCATGATGTCTTTGCCTTCGCTATAAGCATCATTGGAATAAAATGAACTATTGGTTATAATTAATAGGCCTTGATTGAAGATAGCAGCCCATATTTAGCTTTATTGTCATGAAATGTGCAATTCATACAATAAACAACACCACTATTAAAAAGTCCAGCACCATAATCACGGTCAAAAATGTAATCCATTTTATTTTCAAAAATTTCAATATTTCTCAAAATCATCTGAGCGCCAATATTTCTAAATGCATTGTTGAATCCGGAGACTTTGAGATTTGATGCAACAAATATTCCATCTCCACTCCAGTCAGCAAATTTCTTCTCATTACCTGCCTTATTTTCGATATTGATGTGTGAGCCTGCACCTTCAATATTAATCACCCCAAAACCTTTTGGAGTCCAAGACAAATCACTTCCAATTGACAATGTCTTATTAAATACAACGTTTAACACATACATTGATTTTTCCAAATCATCAATGCCATTTTCATTTAATAACTTTTTATAGTCAGATTTCACAGTACCTGCTGTGATTCCATTAGCTTTAATATAATCCTCAACACTATTTACAGTAACATGCTTAATAATCTCAAATGTGCCTTTATCAAAGTATAGATTAAGGAAAGTATATGTTAAGTCAGTTTCATTGATTTGAATATTAACCATTTTACGTATTTCAATTGTAGGATAAATATACTTACTTAAAGTCAGAGATAAAACATTTGTATCATTATCATAACTAGTAAAAGCACAAATACCATCATCTAAATTAAAATAATTTTTACCATAGAATAAAGACCCATAAAGAATCGGGAAAGTATCTACAACAGTATAACTGAAAGTCATGTATGATGGGAAACATACCCTACTATCAACATCCATTAAAGCACCGTCAACTATATCCGGAGCAACAAAACTGGAATTAGTATCATTAACTTTAATAAAATTCATATGATCAACAATACATGAAGAAAAGTTTTTAACATATAGTGCATCGCCGTCGAATCTGGCTTCACAGTTGGCAACCAAATTATCGGAGATTGTGACATTTGTTCCTTCAATATAAGCAAAACCTCCCAAACATCGGACATGATTGTTGATAAACTTATTATGGCCAATATATCCGTTGTTTCCGCTCCATAGGATTGAACCACCAGAATAACCTATATTATCAATGAAAGTACAGTTAACAATAGAATCGGAACCTCCAATCCATATAATAGGTGCAGAATCCATAGAAGATTTTTTAGGATATTTATCACCAAATAAATCAGCCCTATAATAATCATGAATAGTAGAAAGATTCCTAAAATTCAAATTACAAATTTTTACATTAAAACCACCGATTTTAAATACACTGGCAAGTCCATTACCATCAATAAAATGACCGTTACCATCAATAATTATATCACTAAATGTATTATGATTAGGAGTACTACTTAAAAAATACCAGTAATAAACTCACTATCAGTAGAATCATCATAGATATAATCCCTAGTTAAATTAAAAGTATGAACTTTGCCATATTTATTTGAATCAATGACTTTTCGTGTTTGTCCACCGTCAATAACTGTTTTGTAATCTTTATTATCCACAAAATCACAAAGGTCCTTATACAATAAGCTAAAATTACCTACAGCAATAGAATCTTCAACTATGATTTTATCCCCTGAATACTTTGCCCTGTTTTTATCTGTATTATAAAGTTCACTATTCAAATGTAAATGAGAACCATCAGAATCAGCAGAGCCTAAAGCATCATCACTATACAAAGTATGACTTGTAGATAATGAGTTATCTACCACATTATCAATGTCTGCAGGATTATCAACTAAATAATCATCCATATCAGCAGACAATTCAGTAACATTATCCAAATCAACTGCTGAAACAGCAGATACTGAAAAAAACAACAACAAAATAAATAAAATATACCTATAAAAAAAAACCCAAATAAAAAAAAAAAAAAAAAAAAAATAAATAAAAAATACCTATAATTCATAAAATTCTCCTGTAAAAAAAATATATAATATCTTATAATATTCATTATTTTAGTAAAATATCATATAATATACATCATTTACATTTATAATTCTTAAATATATATTTTTCCGCATGTAAGCACTTACATTCCTTATTTGAGTGCCTGCCAAAAGATTTTTTTTCAAACTTTACTAAAAAAAAACTATAAAAAAACCAAAAAATGAAAACAAAAAATAGACTTATGGCGAACACACCATTTACTAAAAAAAAACTATAAAAAAACCAAAAATGAAAACAAAAAATAGACTTTTAGCATCACTCCATTTACTAAAAAAAAAAAACTATAAAAAAACCAAAATGAAAACAAAAAATAGACTTTTAGCAAGCACTCAATAACTAAAAAAAGTGAAAAAATAAGAAAATAAATAAACTAAAAAAAAACTATAAAAAAACCAAAAATGAAAACAAAAAATAGACTTTTAGCAAACACTCAATAACTAAAAAAAAGTGAAAAAATAAGAAAATAAATAAAAAAAGGAAATTCTTAATCAAGGTTTTTGAGGGGAATCCTCAAAAAGCTATTTATAGGTGAAATTCTATCTATTCATAGAATTTACCTAAGAAATCCTTCATTCTTTGGTTATCTGATGAGAATACCTCTTCAGGTGAACCTTCCTCTACAATGACTCCACCATCCATGAAAATAATCATATCAGACACATTACGAGCAAAGTTCATCTCGTGGGTAACTATTACCATTGTCATATGCTCTGCAGCTAAATCCTTGATTACCTGCAAGATCTCACCAGTAAGCTCTGGGTCAAGAGCAGAAGTAGGCTCATCAAAGAACAGAATGTCTGGATCCATACAAAGTGCCCTTGCAATAGAGACCCTTTGCTGCTGTCCACCAGAAAGCTCAGAAGGATAGGCATCTTCCTTATCTTCAAGACCCATCTTTTTAAGCAAGCCCCTTGCATGTTCATATACTTCTTCTTTCTTTTTTGAACTCTTATAGGTGCATTGGTAATGTTTTTCATTACAGAATGATAAGGGAACAAGTTAAAGTTTTGGAACACTAATCCAAAGGTTCCATCAAAATCGATTGTTCCGCTGTCTTCAGTTTCCAAATCTGTAATGCACCTAAGCAAAGTGGATTTACCTGATCCGGAAGGACCTATAATGGATAACACTTCCCCTTTTTCACATTGAAAGAGATATCCTTTAAAACTACATTGTCTCCAAAACTTTTCCTAAGATTTTTAACTGTTAATAAACTCATGATATCTCTCCTATGTATCGTAATAATCTAACCTTTTCTCAAAGCGTTCCATGACAATAGCTACAAGTGCATTGAATATGTAATAGAATGCTCCTGCAATTAATAAAGCTGAAATAGATGCTTCAGCAGCTGCAATTTGTTTTGCAACAGTAAACATTTCCGGAATTGCAAGCACAAAGGAAAGGGATGTGTCCTTTACAAGAGTAATGACCTCATTGGTAACGGAAGGAAGCACTATTTTTATAACTTGTGGCAAAATAATTATAAATAAAGTCTCTAACCTATTGTAACCTAAAACCTGTGCCGCTTCATATTGACCTTTTGGAATGGATTCAATTCCTCCACGGAAAATCTCTGCAAAGTATGCTGCATAGTTAATGGTAAATGCAATGATAACTGCAACCATTCTGAATTCGCTTGAAAGAGTCATACCAAATATATAATAGGGTGAAAAGAATACTACAATCAATTGCAGCATCAAAGGAGTACCTCTCATTATTGAAATATATGCTTTCATCAGCCATTGCAATGGCTTGAAACTACTCATTCTCCCTGCAGCTACAGCTAAACCAAGAGGAATGGCGAATAATAATGTAAGCAAGAATATTTCAATTGAAGTGCACATACCCCACAACAATTCTTCTAAAATTTTACTTAATAACATTTAAATTCCCCAAAAAAATAAAAAAATTTGATTTGTGTAATAAATAAACTAAATAAATTATTTAAAAAGGGTTTTAATAAAAATAGAGCATTCAAATAATTTATTTAGCTTACCTATCATCTAAAAAGAATAAAAAAGGTTCATGCATAATAAATTATGCATAAACATTAAAAGATTTATTCTGAGTTAACAATAAGAGATCCAGGAATACCGTCATCTGCATATTTTTGTGCAATTTTCATAACAGTACCGTCTTCAAACATTTCATCTAAAGTGTCTTGAACTTGGTCTCTTAATTGTTCATTTCCTTTTTTAAATCCGATACCATATTGTTCAGAAGAGATTTCTTCAGGAATAATGAAGTAATCGGTAGGATTGTCTTTGGAACTGATGTCATGTTGAGCTACACCAATATCCATAGCTACTGCATCACATGCACCGGATTCTAAGTCCATAAATGCAGTGTTATAGTCAGCAACTTGAGTTAAGGTTTTAAAGATTTCAGCTAAGTCTTTTTGGTCCCCTTGAAGTGAGGATAATGCTGAAGAGTCTTTTTGAGTTTCTACAATCTTATCTTTTAAGTCAGCTGCAGTTTTAATTCCAGAATCAGCTTTAACAACGAAAATTTGTTTGTTGTTAATGTATGGTTTAGACCATGTGTAGTCATTTTCTCTACCGTTGATGGTGAAACCATTCCAAATACAGTCAATGGAACCAGATTCTAATTCTGCATCTTTAGCATCCCAGTCTATTGGCTGTTTCTTCAAGGTCCAATTGTTTCTGTCACAAACTTCTTGAGCTAACTCAAGGTCAAAACCAGTGTATTCCCCGTTATCGTCTTTGTATCCGTATGGAGGGAATTCTGCATCGAAACCAACAACTAAAGTGCTGTTGTCATTATCAGCAGATCCACCGTCTCCTCCTAAGAAATCGAGGAAACCTGCACTGGATGCACCAATGACTAAGAACGCTAATAATGCAATCCCTAAAATAATTCCTATTTTTTTATTCATATTTCCAAATAATATTTAATTTATAATATATTATAAATTAGATAAATAGAAAAATCTAATCTACATAATTATTTAAGAAAATCATATTATATAAAATAGTGTCATTTATTCAAAAAAGTTATAATATTTACATCAATAAAGCAAGTTATGTCTTTTAAAACTATTAAATAATAAATACTGTTTAAATTTTAATAAATGATATAATGAATAATTTTTAATAAAAATTATAAAACAATATGATAAAAATTTTTAATAAAATTAGAAAATATAGTAAAAATTAGTTTTTAGACATTGAAACAATTATAGAATCCAATAATTTAACCTTTTATGAATCAAAATAAAGAAAAAATAAGGTCGGAGAAATAGTTAAAATGAAAATAAAGATTTAAAATAAGACATATGAAAAAGTTAAAAAAAATTAAGAATCAAATAAAATAAAAAAATGAAATGAAAAATAGAAAAGTAAACTAAAAAAAATTAAGAATTAAATGAAAAATAAAAAAAAAATGAAAAATAGAAAAGTAAAATAAAAAAATTAAAGATTAATGTTGAAAAAGATTATTTTTCATCCATCACTAAAACTGGATTGTCTTTTTGAGAGAATAAAACTGCCTTCTCATCACCATATTCCAAATAAAGTACCTTTTCATCGATAACATCACCAACAACAGCAACTTCAAATGAATATGGACTTAAAGTGTCAATGATTTCCTGACAATTCTCTTCCTTTGCAGTTAAAACAAATGCTGCTCCCGGATAAGCCCTTAGCCAATCCTCCCAAGAGACATTAGGATTTCTTGGAATTGATTCAAGATTAACGCAAGCTCCAACACCAGATGCTTCAAGGAGCATTTCCAAAGTTCCTAAAGTTCCAGGATTGCTGATATCCTTTCCAGCAGTAGGAATATGCCTTTCTGCGATTTCCTGCATGATCTTGATCTGATCTTGAACTAGCTTGTCATCCTTTTCATAGGTGGTGTCCCAATTTAAGGCAAATTGAGGATGCTGCCTTCCATCAGTATCAATAGCAACAAGAACCTTATCTCCAGCACTTGCACCAGAAGATGTAATCAATGAATCCTTTTTAGCAATTCCAGCAATAGCCACATCCAAGGAATTGAATTCAGAATCAGGGTGAAGATGTCCTCCAACCATAGGAACATTAAATTTCTTGCATCCATCTACAATTCCCTGAAGCAGGTCATCATAAATCTCGTCATCAAAAATTGACATCGTATTTACCATAGCTATCGGCTTTCCACCCATAGCTGCAATATCATTAACATTTACCAAAACAGAACAATAGCCTGCCCAATAAGGATTGACACTCATCAATTGTCCCCAGATTCCATCAGCAGCAAGCAAAATAACCTGATTGTTTCCAATGTCAATAGCTGAAGCGTCATCTCCAAAATCAAGAAGGACTTCACCGGAAATATTATAAACTTCACTTAAAGTTTTTGTAACCTTTTCAATGGAATTCTTACGGCTGACACCTACAAATTCCTGAAGTGATTTAACAAGTTCATTAAAATCCATTTTTACACCTAAAAACAAAAAAATTAAAAATTCATTTAGTTAAAATAAATATAATAAAATTAAAATAATTAATTGGAATCCTTTGATTCATCAGATTCATTGAGAGAATCACCGAATTCCTCTTCTATATATTCTCCCCAGCCATCTTCATCATCTATCTCTTCATCTGCAGAATCTTCATTAGCTATTTCTTCTACAGAATCATCAGCATTAATATCATCAACTGGTTCTTCAATGAAAACTTCCTCAACAGGAACATCCTCATAAATGATTTCCTCATGAACATCATGCTCAACATAAATCTCCTCAACAGGAGAATCCTCTAGAGCAGCTTGCTCGGGAACATCCACATAAACGGTTTCCTCATGAACATCATGCTCAACATAAATCTCCTCAACAGGAGAATCATTCACTGGATCTCCAATAGGAACTTCATCATAATAAAGCTCATCCTCATGAATGTCTTCAGAATATTCCACTTCAACAGGATAGTCATCAACATAAACTACAGAATCATCTTCAACAATATAGACTTCTCCGTAATCATCACTACCATGCTCTACAATGATTTCCTCAAGCTCCGCATCAGACATTTCCTCTAAATCAGGCTCAACATAAATCTCATCAACTTGGGAATCCAAATCTCCATCCAAGTAAACTTCATCTGAATCTAAATGCTCATCAAAGTAAATGTCATCTTCCTCTTCATAAATCTCATCTTCAAAGCCATCAATGAAATCATCTGAGCCATCAACCAATTCCTGATTTCCATCAATGACTTCATGGTATGAATTGATAACATTATTGTTATAGTCCTTCTCAACAAAACTTGGAACGACATTAGTCACTTTTTCAACTACACGAGACTTGAAAACCTTTAGCATGATAGACTTAAACTCCTCAACAGATTCTTCTCCCTCTTTAAAAGGAATTTCTAAAGTGTCTTTAGAAAAGAAAATCTCTTCGTGAATATAATGACCTACAATATCATCAAATCCGGAAGCCACTTCCAAGAATGTTGATTTCTCATTAACAAAGCCCTCCTCGACAACCTTATCCAAATCTCCATCAGTGATTCCAATGATTGGAATATTTAAACGATATAAAATATCAGAGGCAACTAAAGAGGTATCATCACCAACTGTTACAACCAAATCAAAATCCTTGAACTTATAAATGTCATAAGCGGCATGATCCACATAAGCCACCTTAAATGAATAGTCATCATCTGATATTTCCTCTGAATACATCAGCCTTTCAGTATCACTGATGAAAACATCATTTTTAGACAATATGCGAGGATTTACATCAGAAGACTTTCTAAGCAATCCTGTCTTGACGATAACCCTATCCAAATCAACAGGACCTAACTTTTCCACACCATGATACTTCATGGTTCCATTGATGATGTCAACTAGAATTCCATTACGGGCAACTAAAACAATGGAATCTGCATTGGAGTAACCTACAACTATTCCATTGATGAAAATGTTCTCACCTTCACTTACCCCATGAATCTTACGGTAAGTGTAATGGCTGGAGCTATAATCCTCATATGATTCCAGCATTCTTTCAATGTTTTGCTCTTCCTGCATTTCTTCATTATTGGACAGATATTTTGCAACAACATCTTCAGGAGCAACTTCAGTTAAGTCTAAGGCAGCTTTCAAGCCTTCAAAAAACTCTTCAAAATTAAAGGTTAGAGAATCAACCATATTGTCTTTGCCTAAACCTAACTTAGCTCTTTTACTGTTTCTTCTTTTTTCCAACTGTTCATTCAATGTATAATTCCAACTGATGATTGAGCCATCCGGCTCCCCAGGCCTTTCAATTTGAATGACAGGTATCCTTGATTCATACAAGGACTTATGATTTGTAGCCAAATAATCTTCATTAGAAAGCTGTTTAAAGTAATGGGAAAATACATTATAGCCAAAAACCTGTCCGGTTTCAGCAGATTTTCCATAATTCAACAGGAAAATCACATCTGCATGCTCCCTATTGTATAACTCCAATGATTGACTTGGCAATAATTTCAAAGAAATATCGATAACATCTTCCAATCCTGCATCAATAACTGCAGTTCTGCCCATTGTTCCACCTAAACGACAATGGACATTACCAAAATTGGATAAAATATCAATAATCTTTTTGGCCCAACCGGAATCAACGATTCCAGGACCATGTACAACTACTCCAATTTCCATATTCACACCAAATATAGTTTTAGTCTATGGGTAAGATATAGATAAAAATAAAATTATTTTTGCCAAAATTTTATTTTAAAACAAAATGTTTTCCTTTTCCCCAATAAATCTCATTCAATTTTTAATGCTTATTTGAATATTGAAAATTCATTCAATACGTTTTTTCATAATCAAAAAATGAAAAATTCAATAATTCATTCAATACGTTTTTTCATAATCAAAAAATGAAAAATTCAATTTCCAAACTTATTTGAATATTAAAAATTCATTCAATACGTTTTTTCATAATCGAATAATGAAAAATTCATTCAATAAGCGTTTATTCCTTCATATATTGAAAAATTCATTCAATATGTTTTTATTCTTCTCTTAAAAACTTTAGACCCACATACCTCACAGTCATCAAAAGGATAATCTGCATCAAATTCCTTTTTGCATCCTTCACAGGTTTTAACCCAATTATAAACCCCTTTGATTCCTTCTGTTATAATGCTGTCATAAGGAATGTCTAGTATTTTCAAAACATTTTGCATTGAATAATCATCAGTTAAAACCTTAATGTTTGCATTTTCCTCATTAAGTAAGTCTAAAGCCAAAGCCAATAATTTTTTATCTGCTTCAGACAATCGCAAATCATCTCCTGATTTAGAGATGAATTCATTCAATTCTAAAACAAATTTCTCCTCTGGCTCCTTGATTATTATCTTTCCGTCTTCAATAGCTTGATCCAATAATATCTTGGATTTTAAGTCCTTAACTTCATCAGTTATTTCAGAAACTGTGTAATTAAATTGGCTTCTAGGTTCAAAACCATTTATAAATGCAGAAGCATCCAAGACATAATATAAATCATTCATGGTAAATATATTTATATTTTATATAAATAAACTTAATGATATAAATTTAAGTACACCTAAATATTAAAAGAAAAAAGTATTAAGAAAATATAAAATAACAAGTAATAATATTAAGTTTTTAAAAAAAATTATTTAATGTAAAAAATATAAAAATATAAAAAAATAGTTTAATAAACAGAAAAGAGAAATTAAATAAACTAATGAAATAGATTATAGAAATAAATATCAATGATAAAATAAATTCAATGAATGAAAAAAGTTTAATTTAATTCAAATAAAAGAAAGAGGCAATATTATGAAAAGTGAAACAATGGAATTACATAAAAAGAAAGCACCAATAAAAGTATCCTGTGGAGTAATCACTCTTAGCGACAGATTTTCCAATGACGAAGAAGGAGCAGAAAAGGACTTGTCTGGAAAATACTTGAAAGAGGAATTAGCTAAGAAATATGATGTAGACGCATATGCAATAATTCCAGATGAAATTGACACCTTAAGAAACACAATTGAAGAAATGATTGATTCAGGAGTTGAAGTGATAATTACAACAGGTGGAACTGGTCTTGAATCAAGAGACATAACCATTGAAACAATAGAACCTCTTTTTGAAAAAGAGATTAAAGGATTTGGAGAAATCTTTAGAGCAATTTCCTATGAAGAGCTTGGAGCAGGATCCTTATTGTCAAGAGCAACTGCAGGAATCTATAGAAAAACTATGATATTTGCAATGCCTGGATCTCCAAATGCAGTAAAAACAGGATTAAGAATAATAATTGACGAATTAGGACATTTAAAAAAGCATGCAACAAAATAATTAAAATAAAAAAAGAAAAAGAATTATAAAAATTTAGGGAAATCCCTAATTTTTTATTTATTTTTAAATGGAATCAAAATTAAAGACAATAAACACAATAACAATAAAAGAGCAGGATTTCCGGCAGTGATCCCTAAATCCACACCACCATCATTATTACTATTTTGAGAATTTGACATGTTTTGGCTTCCACTTCCAAGCATATCTTTTGAAGCAGCTGCATCTAAAAATTTAGAAGTCGCCCTAAAACCAGAACCCAATTCCCATAAATCATCTCCTATATCTTCATCAGACTCATATTCTTCATCGGATCCATCTTCTTCTTCAGATTCATCATCATCAGAATCATCATCCAAATCCTCATCATCAAAATCCTCATCATCAGAATAATCAGAATCATCATCAAAATCATCATCAAAATCGTCATCTGGTATTGAATCCCCTTCATCATCTGAAAGGTCACCATCAGAAACCACACCATCATTAGAATCTGCATAAGCAGAGCCAATGGCAACCAAGATAATAATTAATGAAGTTAAGATTATAAATAAACGAGATTTATCCATTTCATCACCAAAAATCTATTAAAAAAATTAAAAATTAAAAAAATTATAAAAAAATAAAAAAATAAAAAAATAAAAAATAAATATTAAAAAACAACTGAATTATTAAAATCAATTATTCAAAAAATTCGCTTACGGAAATTAAAGGTTCAAGAGTAATTCCTTCTTTTTCGAAGGTCTCCATTGCACCTTCTTCCCTGTCCACAACAACAAATGCTCTTTTAACTACTCCACCATTATCAACTATTGCATTAATGGCTTTTAGTAAAGATCCACCAGTGGTTGTAACATCTTCAACAAGAATTACATTGTCACCTTCAACCAAGTCACCTTCAATTAATTTAGAGGTCCCGTATCCTTTTTTCTCTTTTCTAATCATTAAAAGAGGTTTTTTAGATTCAAGTGAAACAGCAGTTGCAATAGGAACAGCCCCTAATGCAGGACCTGCAATCTTATCAATATCATCATCAATCTTTTCATTGATCAATTGAGCTATAGTAGATAAAATTTCAGGCTGTGTGATTGCTCTTTTCATATTAACATAATAATTGCTTTTTTTACCTGAAGCAAGTATGAATTCACCTTCTTCAAAAACCTTTTCTTCCTTTAATATTTTAATTAAATACTCCTTTGAAACCATCTAATCCATCCAAAATAATATAAATTAACAAATAATCATTAAATAGCTTAAAAATTATAATTTGCTTTTTAATTCTTCAATCTCTTCTTCAAGCTCACTGAAATCCTCATCAAAGAGGTCTTTTATAATAATCTTATCCCCAATTTTGCTAACCATATCAAAAGGAACTACCAATTCACTTTTTCTGATGTTTAATGTTTCCTGAAGTCCCCCTTGAGACACTATGATTGATTCAATTGTTTCCTCGTAAATATCAAAATCAACATCAACCACTTTTCCCATAATGGTAACATCACTGGATAATACCTCTTTACCGACTAATTCTTTAATTATTCTCATAAAATCCTCTCAAGAAGTTTTATTTTAAAACCCATTTATTATAAAATAGTATTTCATCAGTATAACCTTCAGAATGTCCTCTAAATTTAAATGCATCTACAATATCATGTCCTAAAGAAGTACCTTGAGTGTGGTATTGTGAAGATAATGTAGACATAGCTGCTGCAAGCAATGAAAGCAGGAAGATATATACAAACCATTCAGGAAGAGCTGTTGAAATGAAAGTTGGAATGATTGAATTCATATTTCCTCCAACATAATCAATAGCTATCTGTCCAAAGTTTTGATAGAAGTAAACGTTACATAATGATCCTACAACATAAGCGCTTCCAGTCATAACAAAGATGAATATTGCACCAATTAAAAGGGACCTGTGCAATTCTTTGTCAGATTTTACAGTCATGAATCTTACTGCAAGCTGTGGTTGAGCCAATGCACCGATACCTACTCCCATAATGGTTGTGGTTACAAGTGACCACCAGAATGGTGTTCCCAATTTAGGGAAGCTTGTCCAACCAGTACCACCTTCAGCCAAAGCATCCGGAGGATATAAATGGGCCATATTTGTTAAAGCTGTGTTTGCTTCAGTAATACCTCCTAATACCCAGTAAATGAATACAAGCAAGATCAACATACCAACAAACATGATACTTCCTTGCAATGCATCAGTGTACATAACTCCCTTTAATCCACCGAATAATACATATCCGCAAATAACAATCGCAAGAACTAAAAGAGCTACATTAAAATTAAGCATTAAGGAAGATTCCATAAATCTTGCTGCACCAATAAGCACTACCGCCGCATAGATAGGCATGAACAGAAGATCAAGACTCCACTGAAAAACTGTAAGAATTTACTGTCAAATCTACGGCCTAAAAACTCTGGGAATGTAAGAGAATTAAGATTTTTACCCATTCTACGAGTTCTTTTACCGAAAAATACAAATGCAACGAATATTCCAAGAAGAATATTCAAGAATGCAAGCCATAGTATCCCCATACCATATTTACCTGCAACTCCTCCAAAACCTACAATAGCTGCTGTAGAAATAAATGTTGCCCCATAACTTAATGCCATGATGTATGGGTGAGTCTGTCTACCTGCAACCATAAAGTCTTCAAAGGAATTGGTCCTTTTATATGCTAGGTAACCGACGTAACCTACCATAAGGAAGTAAACAATAAAAACAATTCCTAATATAAAATAATCCATTTAAAGACCTCTAAATTAAAATTATATAAAAAATGATTTTTAATAAATATCCCATTCCAAAATCACACAATTTAAAAAATTTGTTTATTTATAAATTCTTTAATGAAAATGAACCAAAATTTCCTTTTTAGAACAAAATATCTTAAAATTAACTAAATTTAA
Source organism: uncultured Methanobrevibacter sp. (assembly GCF_902769175.1). Classification (GTDB taxonomy): domain Archaea; phylum Methanobacteriota; class Methanobacteria; order Methanobacteriales; family Methanobacteriaceae; genus Methanobrevibacter. The sequence goes on along the minus strand of NZ_CACXNW010000034.1, from coordinate 19,112 downwards.
GCTTAATCATTTTACACATTAATTTTTAAATAATATTATATATAAATTTTTTTAGAATTGGAAAAAGGCAATAAAAAACTTGATTAAGTATTAATATGGTTAAATGAATAATTACAAACAATAATTTGAAAAAATAAAAACAAAATAAGGATAATTAAGAAAAATTATAGAATATAAGCGATGAAAAGTATTTTTAGACTATCAAATATATTAATGATTAAAAATAAAGTAAATAATGTTATCAATTATTAAACTTAAACTATAATAACTCAAAAGAAAATTTTAAAAAAATCATGGAGAAATTATATGATTTGGAATCCGATAGCAGAATGTATGGGTAAGGAAGAAAAAGAAGAAATGCAACTTTCCTTACTCCAAAAACAAGTAAAGAGAGTTTATGAAAATGTACCATTCTACAAGAAGAAGTTTGATGAAGCAGGATTTCATCCAGATGACTTGAAAACAATGGAAGACCTTAGCAAAATACCATTTACAACCAAAGATGATTTGAGACAAGCTTATCCTTTTGGACTATTTGCTGTTCCAGAAGATGAAATCATAGAAATCCACAGTACTTCAGGAACTACTGGAACTCCTGTTGTATCTGGATACACACAAAAAGACATTGACATTTGGGGAGAATGTATTGCAAGGGCCATTGGAATGGCTGGAGGAGACAAACACTCCAAAATCCAAAATTCATATGGATACGGACTATTCACTGGAGGATTTGGAATAGACCATGGTGCCAAATATATGGGAGCTACCGTCATACCTATGTCTTCTGGAAATACTGCAAGACAATTGAAGATTATGGAAGATTTCCAAAGTGATATTCTCACCTGTACCCCTTCCTATGCAATGTATTTAGCAGAATCTCTTGAAAAGGAAGGTTTCACTGCAGATGACATCAGTTTACAGGCAGGTATTTTTGGAGCTGAAATGTGGACTGAAGAGATGAGAAAGAGCTTAGAAGAAAAATTAGGAATAACTGCTCATAACATTTACGGCCTTACTGAATTGATGGGACCAGGTGTAGCAACCGAATGTGAACACCAAACAGGTTTACATATTCAAGAAGACCATTTCTATCCTGAAATCATTGACTCAGACACTGGAGAAATCCTTGAAGAAGGGCAAAAGGGAGAATTGGTTTTAACTAACCTTACAAGAGAAGGAATGCCAGTTATCAGATTTAGAACAAAAGACATCACTGCACTTAGAAGAGATGAATGTCCTTGTGGAAGAACCACTGTAAGAATGGACAGAATTACAGGTAGAAGCGATGACATGTTAAAAATCAAAGGTGTTATGGTTTACCCATCCCAAATTGAAGCTGCCATTTTACAGGTTGATGGTTTAACAGCCAACTATCAAATACATGTATCAAGACCTAAGACCCTTGATGAAATCGAAGTGAAGGTAGAAGCTTCACCAGAGGTATTCTCTGATGAAATGAAAAAGATAGAAGAATTTGAAAGAAGAGTAGCCAGAAAGATCCAAAACACCATAGGAATTAGTGTAGATGTAACTTTAGTTGAACCTGAATCCTTGCCAAGAAGTGAAGGAAAGGCTATTAGAGTAATTGATGAGAGAAACTTTGATTAGATAAAAAATGAGATGATAATATGAATGTAAAACAACTTTCCGTATTCCTTGAAAACAAAGAAGGAAAATTAAAAAAAGCTGTAAATGCAATGTCCCAAAAAGGAGTAAACATTAGAGCGCTTTCAATTGCAGACAGTTCAAAATATGGAATTTTAAGATTAATCGTTTCAGACAACGAAGCAGCAAAAGAAGCATTGGAATCTGAAAAATTCACAGTCAAAGAAACTGAAGTAATTGTTGTAGGAGTAAAAGACGAACCTAACGGTCTTAACACTATCCTTGAAATTCTTGAAAAAGAAAGCATCAATGTTGAATACCTTTATGCATTTGTCAGTACCAAAGTTGATGAAGCTATTGTTGTTTTCAAAATCGAAAACTATGAAGAGGGTGTTAAAGCATTGGAAAATGGTGGTGCAACATTATTAAGCAAAGAAGATTTAGATGAAATATAAATCTTCTTATTTTTCTCTTTTTTAAAAATTTAAAATACTCTTATTCCCTTTATTAAAAAAATAAAAAATAACTTTTATCTTTTTTAAAAATATAAAAAATTCTTTTTCTCTTTATTAAAAAATTAAAAAATAACTTGTAACCTTTTTAAAAATTTAAAATATTCTTATTCTCTTTATTAAAAAAATAAAAAATAACTTTTATCTTTTTTAAAAATTTAAAATATAAATTTTATCTATATTAACAAATTAATTTAATCAATCACTCTTATTTTCTCTTTTCTAACGATTCAACTATATTAAAAAAATTTCCAGCTTATTTTCTCTTATTTAACGATTTAACAAATTATTAAAACAATTCCCAGCTTATTTTCTCTTATTTAACGATTTAACAAATTATTAAAACAATTTCAACTTATTTTCCTTATTTAACGATTTAACAAATTATTAAAACAATTTATCTATTTTTCTCTTTTTTAAGAATTAATAGAATAATCAAAATAAAAATAGCCGATAAAATTACTGAAAACATGCAAATAATTTAAATAATTTAAATAAAAAAAACTAAAAAAATTATTTAAAATATTGAAATAAAAAAGCAAAAAATAAGTAAAATAATTAAAAAAAGAGAGATAATTAAGTAATAAAAAACTAAAAAAAGTGGAAATAGAAAAAGAAACAATTTCTATTATAAAAATTAAAATTCCTTAAGCATTTCAACGATTTCGTCTCTGTTATATCCTAATTTAACAAGGATTGCTTTGAGACTATCGCCATCTTCCCATTTAATATCTTTCCATGCTTTAAAATCGTTTCTAATAATTGCATTAATCACTAATTGCATAGTGATAAAGTCATCACTATTCACTACCATTAAAGCATCCTTTTTATTAAATTTTCTATCTGGATCAATTAAATCATACTTACCTGATTCAGCATCAATTTTCATTATAGCACTATCAATCTTATAAGGCATAATCACACCAACACAATTTAATAAAATATTATTTGAAATTATAAAATTAAAAAATAAAAAAAATTAATAGAGAAAAATCTCTATTTTGCATTCGCAATATGATCATTTAATGATTTAACGGTTAAATCATTTTCTTTAACTGCTGCAATTGCATTTAAAGCTGCTCTTGCTCCTGCTAAAGTGGTTACATAAGGAATGCCTAATTCAACAGCTAAACGTCTAATGATATAACCATCCTTAGAAGCCTGTTCACCATGAGGAGTGTTGATGATCATATCAATTTTTCCTTCTAAAATGGCTTCCTTGATGTTAGGCTGTCCTTGAGACACTTTTTTGATTCTTGTAATAGGAACATCAAATATAGCATTAGCAGTACCTTTTGTAGCATAAATGTTAAATCCTAACTCATGAGCCTTTTCAGCAATTGGTTGAATCTTAGGTTGGTCTAGGTCTCTAACACTGATCAAGAGATTTCCTTCTGTAGGCAAGTCCATACCTGCTGAAAGCTGGGACTTGTAGAAAGCAAGGCCAAAGTTCTTATCAATACCAATACTTTCACCAGTGGATTTCATTTCAGGACCAAGAATACTGTCAGATTCTGTTAACTTTAAGAATGGGAAAACAGATTCCTTAACAGCTACGTGGTTGATTTTAATTTCTTGAGTTAAATTAAGCTCTTCAAGAGTTTTTCCCATCATCAATGAAGTTGCAACTTTTGCTAAAGGAACACCAATAGCTTTACTTACAAATGGAACAGTTCTACTTGCTCTTGGATTAGATTCAATGATGTAAACTTTCTCTTCATCCAATTTAACAGCATATTGAATGTTCATCAAACCGATAACATCTAATTCCAAAGCTAATTTTCTTGTATTGTCTCTAATGACTTCAAGCAAATGTTCTGGAATGGTTTGAGGAGGTATTACACATGCAGAGTCTCCAGAGTGAACACCTGCTTCTTCAATGTGTTCCATAATACCTGCAATGAATACATCCTTGCCGTCACATAAAAGGTCTACATCAAGTTCAATTGCATCTTCCAAGAACTTATCTACGAGAATTGGGTGTTCTGGTGAAACTTTTACAGCTTCTTTCATATATTCTTCAAGCTCTTCTACACAGTAAACAATTTCCATTGCTCTTCCACCGATAACATAGGATGGACGTACGAGAACTGGGAATCCAATTCTTTCAGCTGCTTCTCTTGCTTCTTCAAATGAATTAGCCAATCCATAAGGAGCTTGGCGAATATTCAAATCCTTTAATACTTCAGTGAATCTTTCTCTGTCTTCAACTCTGTCAATGCTTTCATATGGAGTACCTAATATCTTAACTCCTGCCTTTGCAAGAGGAACGGATAAGTTGATTGAAGTCTGACCACCAAATTGAACAATTACACCTTCAGGCTCCACTTGTTCAATGATTCCCATGATGTCTTCATAGGTCAATGGCTCAAAGAACAAATCATCTGAAACATCATAGTCAGTACTTACAGTTTCAGGGTTGTTGTTTACCAAAATGGTTTCAATTCCTTGATCCTTCAATGCAAGAGAGGAATGTACACAACAGTAATCAAACTCAATACCTTGTCCAATTCTGATTGGACCTGCACCGATAATGAGGATTTTTCTATTGTCATTCTTGATTAGTTCATTACCCTTATCATAACTGCTGTAGTAGTAAGGGGTTTTAGCTTCAAATTCAGCTGCACAGGTATCTACCATTTTGTAGGATGGCTTAATGTCAAATTTATCAAGAAGGGCTTTAACATCTTCCTCTTTAATGCCTGCCAATTTAGCAAGGGTAAAGTTAGAGAATCCTAATTTTTTAGCCTTAAGGAGGAATTCCTCATCTTCAAGTGCTTCCTTAGTTACTTGATTTTCAAACTCAACTATGTTTTCAATCTTGTATAGGAAGAATGCATCCATATTGGAAAGTTCAGCTAATTCTTCAACGCTTCTTCCATCCTTAATAGCGGAATACATGTGGAATAATCTTTCATCAGTAGGATTTGCCAAATTATCTTCAGTGTATTCAAGGTATTCAAATCCATGCAATCCAATATCCAATGAACGAATAGCCTTTTGAATAGCTTCTTCATAGGTTCTACCAATAGCCATTACTTCTCCGGTAGCTTTCATTTGAACTCCTATTTTTCTGTCAATTCCTTTGAATTTGTCAAATGGCCATCTTGGGATTTTAACTACGATATAGTCAATGGATGGTTCAAAGGAAGCAGGAGTTTCTTTAGTAATGTCATTTCTGATTTCATATAAAGTCAATCCAAGAGCCACTTTTGATGAGATTTTAGCAATTGGATAACCGGTTGCCTTAGATGCAAGAGCACTACTTCTACTTACACGAGGGTTTACCTCAATGATCTTATATTCATTGGTTTCAGGATTCAATGCAAATTGAATGTTACATCCCCCATTGATTCCTAAGTTTCTGATAATCTTAATTGAAGCATCCCTTAGCTTTTGGCATACTTCATCATTTAGGTTTTGAATTGGAGCCACTACAATACTGTCTCCAGTATGGATACCCATTGGATCTACATTTTCCATATTACATACGATGATACAGGTATCGTTTTTATCTCTCATAACCTCAAATTCTATTTCTTTCCAACCAAGAACAGACTCATCAATCAATACTTGGTTAATGTAACTCATATCAAGACCATGAGTGGTGACTTCTATAAGCTCTTCCTTATTATGAGCTATTCCTCCACCAGTACCACCTAAGGTAAAAGCAGGACGTACAATTACTGGATAGCCGATTTCCTCTACAGCTTCCAAAGCTGCTTCAACAGATTCAACTGCATGACATTTAGGGATAGGCTCATCCAATCTGTCCATAAAGTTAGCAAACAGGTCTCTGTCTTCTACATCAGCAATTGTATTAACATCAGAACCGATAACTTTTATACCTTCTAAAAGACCTAATTTTCCAAGTTCGGTTGCAATGTTTAAACCGGTTTGTCCTCCCATGGTAGGCAAGATAGCGTCAATATTCTCTTTTTCTATAATTTGGGCAACAAGTTCTGGAGTTAACGGTTCAGTATAAACAGTATCAGCCATATCCATATCAGTTTGGATGGTAGCAGGGTTACTGTTTACTAGAACAGTTTCCAAACCCTCTTCTCTAAGTGACTTGCACGCTTGAGAACCAGAGTAGTCAAACTCAGCAGCCTGACCAATTTGAATAGGTCCAGAACCAATTATAAGCACTTTATTAATATCCTTATCAACAGTCATATTATCCTCTCTTAATCCACATTAAACTTAATAAATTTTATATAATCTTAAATTCATAAAAAGCTTTAAAATTTAATTTTAAATTCAATAATAATTAAATACAATGAACTTCAATCCTAATACTCCTTAATAATATTGCTGAACTCTTCAAATAGATCCCTAGTATCATTTGGGCCAGGACCAGATTCTGGGTGATATTGAATGGTTCTTAAAGGCAATTCCTTATGTAAAAATCCTTCAGGAGTACCATCATTTAAGTTTATTTGAGTCAATTCCAAATCAGTTCCTTTCAAAGAATCTGGATTTATAGCAAATCCATGATTTTGAGAAGTGATGAACACTTTTCCAGTTTGCAAATCTTTTACTGGCTGATTTGCTCCTCTATGACCAAATTTCATTTTATAGGTTGTTGCACCAAATGTCTTTGCAATTACATGCTGACCCATGCAAATACCAAATACAGGGAATTTGGTAATTAATTTTTCCACATTTGCAATAGTGTCAGTTAATCTTTCAGGGTTTCCAGGACCTGGTGAAACCATAAGCCCATTTACACCATAATCTAAAATAGTTTGATAATCAGTATCATAAGGGAATAAAGCAACACCAACACCATTTTCCAAGAAACAGTTAATGATATTCTTCTTAACACCACAATCTATAATAGCTACAGTCTTATCAAAGTCTCCGAAAGTCTTGACTTCAGGAGTGGATACTAAAGGAACCAAGTCTAAATCTACAATGCTTTTATGTGCTTGAGCACGAGCTACAAGCTCATCGTCATCAATTTCTTCAGTAGCAATTGCAGCTTTAAGAGATCCTTTTTCACGAATTTTTAAAGTTAAATCCCTTGTATCAATATCTTCAATTCCAGGGACCTTAAATTCTTTCAAGAAATCATCTAAAGTCTTTTTAGTACCAAAGTTTGATAATTTTTTACAAGCTTCTCTTACTACAAAACCTTCAACTTGAACCTTATCAGATTGATACCATTCTTCACTGACTCCATAATTTCCTTCTAAAGGATAAGTAGACATCAATATTTGTCCTTTAAAGGAAGGGTCAGTAAGCGCTTCGGTATAACCAGACATTCCAGTTGAGAAAGCAAGTTCACCTACAGTTACAGTCTCATAACCGAAGGCTTTACCTTTTAGAACAGTTCCATCTTCTAAAGCTAATTTTGCTTCATTTCCCATATTTTCACCATATTAAATTCATTGCATTTAAATAAAAATAATTCGAATTAATCAGCATTTTGCATAATTAATTTTCCTTAATTATATATGTAATTTATTTAATTTAAACTATTCTATAAATCAGTTATTGCAAGAAAAAATGTTTAAAAAAGGCTTAACCAAATTAAACCATTAATCCTAAACATTTCCAAACAGATTCATAAAGTATTCAAAAATTTACATTATGGTATAATATATATTTAATAAAATATTTTAAGTTATCTATTGAAATAAAATTTGAAAAAAATAGTTTTAACTAATGGAATAATTTTAAAAAATTAGAATAAAAATAGTATTTAAATAATAGGTCAAATTTGTAAAAATAGAATAAAAAAAAAATATTTTGAATAATGTGATACATTGTAAAAATAGAATAAAAAAAAATAGAAAAACGAAAAAAGGATAAAAACAAACTAAACAGTTAATATTCTCCACTTGAACATCTGTCAAATTTCATCTGCTTATCAATTTCCCTTTTTCTCTTTTCAGAAATTTCTGCGTTCATCTGATTCATGAAATCATCTAAAGTGCTTTCTCTGGATTTATTGGATTTGTTAGTTATATTGTTTTTATTAGTTTTGTTGTTTGTATTGTTTTTATTATCTTTAATTAAATCTTCTTCATTGTTTTCATCTTCATTTTCAACTACAAGAGATTCGTCTTCATTGCCAAGAGATTCCTTTTCAACACCACAAGACCCATTTTCACTATTTATAAACTCTTTTTCACCTGTATAGAATCTTTTCTCGTTCAAATTTGATTTAAATAATGAATGTCTAACAACCAATTCATCATAAAACCATCTAACTGCAAAGCTATCAGAGCTGCTTAAGACTATCAGGATTTTAGAATACCCGTTTTTAGAAAAAACTATTTCAATAGAAGAGTATAAGGTTGAAAGACCAGATTTATGAAGCTTCAAATCAATTATCTCGCTATAGAATATCTTAATTGATCCCATAGACTTGCGCTTAATCAAAGATTTCTTCTTAAGCAAAATATAATTCTCTTCCAATGAAGTTTCAGATATTATATTAGAACTCATGGAATTAGAATTGAATTGATTGCTTAAGCCAAAACCAATATCCTTAGAACTTAATCTCTTTTGGAAAAAGGAAAAGTTAAGAAGATATTTTGATTCAGGAGAGTAATTTGAATTATTGTTTTTCATAAAACCACATACAATAAGTTTAAAAGTTTAATTAAACAGCAAATAGATTACAGTAAAGTAAAGAAATAATTGATTAGATTGAAGAATTTATCTTTCCTTCAATAAAATACAAAAGAATTAAATAAATCACCATAGATGCAAAATAGCAAAGGACATCCACATAATCAAAAATGGCCCATGGCTTAATGAACAATGCCACATACTCCCATACAAATGATGCCAAGACTGTTACAATCAGTATAAGCCAAAGGTTATCCGGCTTATATGGATAAATGATATTTAAAAAACTTAACAAAACGACAATAGCTAAAAGATCATTGAAATAAAACATGAAAAACCAATTGATTTCATGGAAATAATGATTGTTCAATAAATAAATTGATAAGGCGATAATAAATATTGCTAAATTACATATTCTAAAGCGCCTATTGTTTTTTTCAATGGAAAATCTTTCAAGCATATTGTCTAAATTAAACATTGCAATCCTCAAGCCAATTAAAATTATCTTAAGAATACCATCATTTAATCAAAAGTCATTATGAAAATGACCAATAATAAAATAACAACCATTGAAACAATAATGAGAGTTGTATTGCTTAATGAAATGGATCTGTAAAATCCATTGACACTGCCAGAATCATCATATTCCCTTTGGTTATATTCGCTTTGATAATCATCATCTTCACTTGCTTCTATAATCTGCTTATCCTTTACTTCATAATCATCAATATCAATAATATCATCAGACAATTTTCCACCCCAATTCAATAAATCTTATAAAAAAATTTCATTTTATAATTAAAGATTTATTAACTAATTATTTATAGATATCTATAAAAGAGATTAAAATAATAATTAAATTATAATTTATTAATTGAAGGTGAAATTATGAACCGATTTTGTCCAAAATGCGGTGCAAAACTTTATGATATCAATGCAAAGTTTTGTAGCCAATGCGGGACTAATCTAACTGAAAAGAAGGAAATCAATCCTAAAGATTTGCCTGAAGAAAGGATTGATTTAAGAGAAGGCATGACCAATAGAAATACTGGAATGTGGAAAACCACAAAATGGGGCAGACGAAAGAAAAAACCGGTTAATTGGGATATGGAAAAATAATTGAAACATAAAAATTCATAACAGTTAGTACAGTTAGTAAAGATAAATAAAATCAATTGACATAATATTTAAATATTTATTGGAGAGTCCTAAAATGAAAACCAAAGAAGAAAATTAAGAAAAAATAGAATTCCTAAATGATAAGATAGCGGGAGTAAGAGCTGAAGATGAGGAAAACCTTTCAAATGAACTTAAAGTAATCCTTGCAGGTTCTGAATTACAATCAATAATGTTAACAAGCACTTTAGTTAACTCAGAAACTCAAAACCGTGAATTGCTTGAAAGATTCGAAGCAAGAGCTGAAGAATTGAATAGAAAATTTGAACAGGCATCTGCTGAAGGAAATATTGAAGCTAAAAACCAAATCCATGGTATGATTTGGACAAATGACATTAGATTAGACACCATTAAATGGGTTCTTGAAGTGGATGAAGACCCAATTTAAATTTTTAACTAAATAAGAGTGTCCGCCAAAAGAATAATAATCATTTCAAAAAACTTCTAAAAATCATTTATTTTAAAAATAAAGAAACAAATTTTTATAAAAATATATTTTTGGCGAGTAGTCAATAAGTTAAAAAAAAGACCCTATTTAAAATTTTAACTAAATAAGTAAATAAAATAAATAAAAAAATGAACTTACCCTATTTTAAATCAAGACAAGCATGAAACTTAAAATACAGAGACGAGACCATGAAAAAGATTATTCCAATATTACTTTTATCATTAATCCTATTATGCCCAATATTTGCTGAAAGTGCAGATGCAACAACTGTATTCCTAACTTCAGATAACTTGCATGGACATGATGCCGATTTCCATAGACTAAATGATATAAAAGAGCGCATTGAATCAAAAACAAATGGTGCAATAACAGTTATAATTGATGATGAGGCGTCAAATCCAGGAGAAGGGACACGATTGATGAATGCAAGAACGGATGTTGGAGTTTCAATTTCAGCTGCTTGTGCAGGAAACCTTGTTGAACTTGCAGATTTCTCAACACGAGCAACAAAGAAAGTCATATATGTAAATGCAGGTTCATTTGATTTGAACAATATAAATTTCATAAGAAGATCATATGACGACAATTGGTCACATTATACCTTTGCATCAATAAAAAGTCCTGGAAAGTTCTTGAATGATGCAGGAATAAGTTTAATCCAACCTGCAATCGAATATCCAAATGACTGCCACAAGGGAATAATCAAATCAGACAGCGATGAAGCTAACGAATATATTGCAAACGAAATAATCAATGTAATTAATGCGGGAGCAGCTAGCAGCAAACAATTGGATACTGATTTGATTGTCACACACAAAATGGACCCTAAATACTTGGCTGAAGATTCCCAACTGATAGCGGATAGCCAAGGAGGAGAGATGCAGGAATCCTATGGTTCATACACTACCCAACAGCTCTTATACATGAGCGCTTCATATATTGCAGGATATAGCTTACAAGTTCCTCCATCCTTTGAAGCACCAGCCAATCCTGAAAAGTATTCAAGCTTTAACAGATGGAGCTATTCATTTAATGATTACTGCAAAATGGCAGCCCAAGTAGTTGAATATATGAATGAAAATGGAAAAGCCCCAGATTCAATCAACTATGAAGGTGCAACAATAGGCTACTATGATCTGATTTATAACTTTGCCCTTCTTACAGAAGATGATACAAGTGTAAGCACAATGAATTTCCCATTAAACTTTGGATTCCACAAGTATTACAGCAATTTCCTGTTTGACTTATTGCCAATAGGATTAATCATTGTTGCATTGATTATAGTGCTGTTGGTAATTAGGAAAATCATAAGGGGAATAAAAAGAAGAAGGCGAAACAGAAGAATGAGATCCCGTCAAAAGGCAATGTATAGGAATTCTGGAAGATTGGATAGAAACCCAGATTATATGTACTATTCAGATTATGACTATCCTCCAAGACCTAAACAACTTAAAAGACAAAGAAGAAGACGAAGATAAAGGCAAATATAAATTAATATTAAAGAAGATTAATGATTAAATCTATCTCAATAGGAGTTTAAAAATGACAGATACTCAAAACAATACAGGCGATGAAGAATATATTAATAGTTTAAAGGATGAAATAAGCTATTTAAAAGAGGTTCTTGCAAGCAAACTATTTGAAGAAGACCACTTATTGAATTTCACTTGCAGAGAGATTGAGACAGATTATGCCTTAAAATTTGGAGTTTATAAATACAAAATCAAGGAATATAAGCTAAAGATCAAAAAAACAAAAAGAACCATTGAGCTCATTAATAAAATGGCCAACAAACAAAAATCCAACCCATTCAATAAGGATAACGAAGACTTGGAAGAAAATCAGATAAAAATAAACAGAACCAAAATTAACAAGCCTAAAATCAATATGAGTGAGATAGAAAAGCATATTGAAAATGAGTTTAAGGAAGAGGCATTAGAACTGGAAACAGAAACTGCAAAAGTGAATATCCTAATTGAAGAGCATAAGAACAATCTAACTGAAAAGCAGGACTTTAAAGAATTGGACCTCATTTATAAAGATTGCATAAAGAAGATTCATCCAGACCTTTTGCTTGAGCCTACAAGCTTTGAAGAAAACCTATTTTATAATTCTAAAGAAGCATATGAAGATAGGGATATAGACGAGTTAAGGTCAACACACAATTTAATCAATATCCATAAAATCAACAAGATTCCAAGTACTGTCGAAGAGTTTGAAGAATTGAGAAACAAATTGGAAATAAATATTGAATTGGAAGAGAATGAAATTTCCCAAATCATTAATTCCAAGCCATACACACAACAAAAATTCCTATTGGACACTAAAAAAGTGAATAGCTATAGGGAAGGATTGGTTACTTCTTTGTTGGAAGTGGAAAAGGAATACATTAAAATCAACAAGAAGTTAACTGAATTGAAAAAAGAGAATAACCTTAGCTATAGATTAGATTTGACTAAAGGAAAATAATCAAAAAGATAAATGAAGTTAAGAATAGATAAGAAAGAGATAAAAAAAAGATTTGAAAAATGAAAATCAAAAGAGAAAAAAGATTTGAGAATTGAAAATCAATTTTGATATTTTTCTGTGTTAAAAAACATTACATAGGCATCTGATCCATCTTCATAGTATTTTGGAACCTTTCTGTCAATTTCAAAACCGAATTTTCTATAGAATTCCACTGCAATCTCATTATGGGACTTGACTTCCAAAGTGATTCTATGAATATCACATCTTCTGAATATGTTTACAGCCATCATTAGCAAGCGAGTGGCTATATGCTGTCCACGGAATTTTTTATCAACTGCAAGAGTAATTATATGGCCTAAACCTTCTTCTTTTACCCAAAAAATAATATATCCTACAATATCACCATCTTCAACAGCTACAAGAAAACCAGCACCTATTTCAAATAATTGCTGAAGGATAGCTATGTCATAAGGATCGGAAAAGGATTCCACTGCAATTTGATAAACCCTTGCTAAATCATTAGGGACAAATTCACGTATAAACATATATAAACCTTAAAATGCTTTTTTTAGTAAAAAAATTGTAAAATTAATTAATTAAAAAAAATTTATATTATAATATATAACTTAACTTTCTTAAAAAGATTTCTAAAAATTATAATAAAAAGTATGAAAAATTAGAAAAAGTAGAGAAATAAAGGAATAAGAAAAAATAGAATAATTAGAAAAATAAAAAATAGGGAAATTGGAAAAATAAGAAAAAATAGAATAATTAGAAAAATAAAAAATAGGGAAATAGAGGAATAGGAAAAAATAGAATAATTAGAAAAATAAAAAATAGGGAAATAGAGGAATAGGAAAAAATAGAATAATTAGAAAAATAAAAAATAGAGAAATATGAAAAATAAGAAAAAATAGAAAATATATTATTATTAATTTATAAATATTATATAAACTAATCAAAAAAAGGAATAAAAATGTGGAATGATTTAGAAGAATATATACTTAAATTAGCAATTGAAAACAGCGAAAAAACCGGCAGGAAAACAAAAATTGTTGAAATAGGAGCTGGAAAATTCCAAACCATCTCTAATAACTTAAGTGAAAATGAAAATATTGAAATCTTAATGACAGACATTGATCCTGCAAATGAAAATGTAATTAAAGATGATGTCTTTAATCCAAATATAAATATCTATAAGGATGCAGACATATTGTTTTCAATTAGGCCACCTGCAGAATTGCAGGAAGCGATTATGAAAATAAGAGATGAAGTTGATGCTACACTGATTATCAAGCCTTTATTCAATGAAGACTTAAATATTAAAACTCAAAAAATGAAATTGAAAAACTATAATCGTGCTTCATTTTACATTTATGAAAAGTGAAAAAATAAATTAATAAATCAACAAATAATTTTGACTAAACCAAGTTAAATAAAATATTTAAATAAAATAACTTAAATAAAATAAGATAATAAGTAACAATATAATTTATATATAAAGTAAATACGAAAAAAAAACAAGATAAACTATTTTTATTATGCATGGGGATTACCTTGATAGATGAAATATTAAAACAGTATTCTACACAAAAAGAAGGGCTAAGCAGTGTTGAGGCCAATGCCCGACTAAAAAAGTATGGCCTTAATAAACTTGAGGAAAAAAAGAAGGACAGTCCTTTAAAACTGTTTTTTTCACAATTTTTAGATGTTCTAATATTCATGCTTATTGTTGCAGCTATAGCAAGCTGGATAATTGGTAATCATTTGGATGCCATTGTTATTGTTATAGTTGTCATCATCAACTCAATTATTGGTTTTATTCAGGAATATCGTGCTGAAAATGCAATGGAGAAACTTAAAAATTTGGTAACCACTATTGCTCACGTAAAAAGAGATGGAAACAATAAGAGAATTCCTGGAGAGGAACTTACAATTGGAGACATTGTAATCCTTGAAGAGGGAGATAAGGTACCTGCAGATTTGATGTTAATCGAATCTTATGACTTAAGGGTTGACGAGTCTTCCTTAACTGGAGAGTCTGATTATGTTGAAAAAGATGTCAACTATAATGATATTGAAGATTTCTCAACTAAAATCAAGGATATCCAAAAATATTCCAAAGAGGAGAATGTGCAATCCAAGCTTGTATCCATGAACTCCAAGGTGATCTTTGGAATGGGAACAGGAGTTGTTATAGCTACTGGAATGGATACAACCATTGGAAAAATAGCTACCATGATACAAGACACCGAAGAGGAAACTCCTTTAACAATCAAGGTAGGTAAAATCGGTAAGAAAATTGGTATTTTATCAATAATCATTTGTATATTTGTATTCATGATAGACTTTTTACAAGCTTTAGACATCCTTGAAAGCTTTATGACTGCTGTTTCATTGGCAGTTGCTGCAATTCCAGAAGGGCTTCCAGCAGTATTGACATTGACATTGGCATTAGGAATACAAAAGATGGCAAAGTCCAATGCAATTGTAAAGAAATTGTCTTCTGTAGAAACATTAGGATCTTGTACATACATCTGTACAGACAAAACAGGTACATTAACTGAAAACAAGATGACTGTCAGAAAAACATTTCCAACAAATGCTGAATATTTAACATTAATTGCAGGACTTTGTAACGGTGCAAGATATGAAGATGACGAATTGATTGGAAACCCTACTGATTTGGCATCATATCATTTTGCAATGGAGAATGATTTTGAAAATCTTACTGCTAATAGAAACTTCAAGAAAGAATATGAAATACCTTTTGACAGCAATAGGAAAAGAATGACTGTCATTTATAGTGAAAGTAGTTCTGATGATGAAGATGAATTAAATAAACATTACTATATTCTAACAAAAGGTGCTCCTGAATTAATCTTAGATATGTGTGAAAAAATCGATTTTGATGGGCATACAAACCTTATAGATGAATATACCAGGGAGGATGTAGGCAGATACATTAAGGATATGACAAATTCATCTTTAAGAGTTATAGGTCTTGCTTATAAAGAAATAGACTCTGTAGAATACGAAAAGATTTTAGAATTAGACAATAAGGAATTTGAAAATCAAGTTTCAGAAATACATAAAACTTATTCACATAACAAGCACCATGGAGAAACTTTTGAAAAAGATTTGATTTTTGTAGGGCTTCTTGGAATAAAGGACCCTCCAAGAGCTGAAGCAGTTGAAGCTATTTCAGATTGTCAAAAAGCAGGAATCAATGTTGTAATGATTACTGGAGACCACAAGGATACTGCAACTGCAATAGCAAAAGAAATAGGTATTCTCCAAGGATATGATTCAAATAATCATCACAAGGAAGTCTTGACTGGTCAGGAATTGGAAGACTTAAGTGAAGAGGAATATGAGAAAATTGCAAAAGACATTAAAGTCTATGCAAGAGTGTACCCTGAACAAAAAAGAAAAATCATTGAAGTTCTTCAAAATCATGGAGAAATCGTATCAATGACAGGTGATGGTGTAAATGATGCACCAGCACTTAAAAAGGCATCAATTGGAGTTGCAATGGGCAGCGGAACAGATGTTACAAAAGAATCTGCTGATATGATTATACAAGATGATAACTTTGCAACTATAGTCTCTTCAATTAAAGAGGGCAGAACCATCTACGACAATATCAAAAGATTCCTAAAATTCCAATTATCAACAAACATTGGAGCAATATTGACAATCACTATTGGGTCATTATTGCCAATACCAACTCCATTTACTCCAATTCAATTGTTATGGATCAATATTATAATGGATGGTCCTCCAGCACAATCCTTAGGTTTGGAAGGACCTGAAGAAAATATTATGAGAAGACCTCCTGAAAAGGGAGAGATTATAAGCAAAAAAACAATGATTAAAATAACAATTTCCGGAATTGTTATGACTATAGGCACACTTGGATTATTCATTTATGAATTAAGCAGCGGAGTGCCTAATGTGAAAACCAAGGCAATTACCATTGCATTTACAGTATTTGTATTATATCAGTTATTTAATGCATTAAATTATAGATCAAGCTCAAATACTAGAAACACAGTACTTTGGTTATCTCTTATAGCATCATTTATTTTGCAAGTTCTTGTAATATATGTGCCATTCCTGCAGACAATTTTCAAAACATGCTCAATAGGATTATTTGATTGGGTATTGATTGCCATAGTCTCTGCAATCATATTAGTTACTGATAAAATCACTAATAAGATTTTAGATACATATATGGAAGATTAATGCAAGGAAAAATCTAATAATCATTATCTTAAAATTTTATGAAAATATTAAAATAAATTTTAAATAGTATATTAAATAAAAATATATTTAATTATACTTTTTTAAGGAGGAATATTATGAATTTAGTAGCAGATATTTTAAGTGGACTCTCATCTTTTGCACTTGTAATGGTCGTAGGTTTCATTATTGTTATTGCATTATTATCTGTAATCGGAAGAAAAGCATAAAGAAAATTTATTGAATTTAGTATTAATTTTCTAATTAATATTAATTTTATATAAATTACAATACCACCATTAATCCTTTTTTAAATATACTTTTACCACCCACTAAAAATCACTCATTTAAAACTAATCCTTTTTTAAATATACTTTTACCACCCACTAAAAATCACTCATTAAAAACTAATCCTTTTTTAAATATACTTTTCCATCTGTAAAATTTACTCCTTTTTAAAACTATTTTTTTTTTCAAAAAATTAATTTTGATTGTCACTAAATTCCCTATTTTTTTAATGAAATTATTGCAAAATTTATTTAATTCATATTTGTTATCGACAGCATCTACATAAATAATAATAATTTTTTTCAATGAAATATAAATTAATATCATTAAATTAAAAGTCGATTAATTAAATTAAAATTAAAACAAAATAATCTAATTTAAATTATCATAACATTAAAATAAATGATAGAAAAAAGTTTGACATATTTTACTAAATATAAAATTTAAAATTGATCAAAAATCATTAAAAAAAAATGAAAATGTCAAAATAAAAATAATGAAAAAAAATAAAAAACTAAAAAACAAAATTACAAAAAACCCTAAAAAAAGAGTTTGTAAAAAAGTTTAGGCTTAAAATCATTATATTAATTATTACTTATAAAGAAATTTAATAAAATTAAAATAAGCCTATAAAATATTACAGCCTCAAAAAAAGAAAAATATCAAAATAAAAATAATGAAAAAAATATAAAAACTAGAAAACGAAATTACAAAAACCCTAAAAAAAGCTAAATAAAAAGTGTAAAAAAAATAAAAAAAAAGAATTATAGAAAAACGCCGAGACTGGGATTTGAACCCAGGCGGAGATTACCCCACGGGATTTCAAGTCCCGCGCCTTACCAGGCTAGACTATCTCGGCATATAAATGAAATTAAAATAAATAAATTTTAGGGTAATCTATTTTTTTGTTTGAATAAAAATCTAAATGAAAAGTATGAAAAATTAATGAACTGAAAATAATTTTCAGATCATAGCATAACTTAATTATTTAAGTTCAATTTCAATACTTACATTATCAGGAACGCTGACTTTCATAATTTGTCTCATAGCTCTTTCGTCAGCACCAATACCAATTAAACATTTGTGGATACGAAGTTCCCATTTTTCCCAAGTAGCTTTTCCTTCTCCATCTGGAGATTTTCTAGTTGGTACAACTAATTTTTTAGTTGGTAATGGAATAGGGCCAGAAAGGTCTACACCAGTTCTTTCAGAAATTTTCTTTAACTGGTCACAGACATAATTAATTTTTTCAGGGTCAGTGCCTGTAAGTTTAATTCTAGCTTGATTCATATTTTAATCCTCCAAAAAGGTAAAAATAATCTAGTTTAAATCCATATATGAATAAACTAGATTATAAATCTAGATTAAAACATACTATAGATTTAAAATAATAATTATTTAAAACCTAAAAATCAAAATTGAAATTTATTAATCTTAATAAAAATCTCTAATAAAGTTATACGAATAAAAAACTAAAAAAAAATAAAAAATGAATAATTTAATTAAAAATTAATCATTAAACTTATTTTTTGTCAGTTACTTTAAGACATAAACCAGCTGCTACGGTTTGACCCATATCTCTGATAGCGAATCTTCCCATTGGAGGGATGTTTGCAGCTTCTTCCATAACCATAGGTTTGGTAGGTTTAATTTGTACAATAGCTGCGTCACCAGTTTTAATGAAGTCCGGTTTGGTTGCTTCAGGTTGACCGGTAGCAGGGTCGAGTTTAGAAGTTAAGTCTAAGAAAGTACATGCAGTTTGTGAGGTGTGACAGTGGAATACAGGG
>NZ_CACXNW010000033.1 GCF_902769175.1 uncultured Methanobrevibacter sp. | reverse complement strand
GAAATTAATAGTAGATAATGAATTATGTGATGGATGCCAGGATTGCGAAAAAGCATGTGAAGGAGTCCATGGAGTTCCTAGAATCACTATTCATGAATTTGACGGTTCCTATTTCCCTATTCGTTGTCAACAATGTGAGGATGCTCCATGTGAGATCATTTGTCCAACAGGTGCAATGAGCAATTTAGGAGTAGATGTAACTAAATGTATTGCTTGTGGTTTCTGTGCAATGGCATGTCCATTTGGTGCAATCAGCATTCAATATAGCAATGCTCACAAATGCAATCATTGTGCAGAAAGAGAGGAAGGCCCAGCATGTGTTAAAGCTTGTTCCAAAAGATCTATTGCAGTTCATGACATTGCTAATGTCATTAAGAGGAAACAAAGGGAACACATTGAAAAATTCTATGGCTTGGACAAACCTGCTAAGAAAAAAGGTCTTCTCAGTGTAATTACAACTGATACAAGAGCTAGAAAACCATTAGATGGAGACTAAGAGGTGTTGAATATGGATGAATTAAAAGTTAACCCAGAACTTTGTGTAGATTGCGGACTTTGTGAACGTAATTGTCCAAACAATGCAATTCGTGTTCATGATGGAGTCCCTTTATTCTGTATGCATTGCAGTCCTGAAAAAGCACCTTGTCTTGCTGTATGTCCTAAAGGGGCTATTGTAGCTTTAGGTGGAGCAATTACCATCAATCAGGATAAATGTATTGGTTGTGGATTATGTCATAGTGTATGTCCCATTGGAGCCGTCACCATTAATGAAATAGGTCAGGCTACCAAATGTGATCTCTGTAAGGACTATGACACTCAACAATGTGTTGAAGCATGTCCAACTCATGCACTTACAAATGATACAGAAAAGATAATTCATGATAAGCAGGACAAAATGTCCGAAGGATTTAAGAAAATTCAAACTTTATTGAATTAATCTTAATCCTTTCTTTTTTTATTTTTTAAATTCTTTTTTTATTTTTTCTAGTTTTTTTATAATTTTTTTTATTTTAATTTTGGTGATTCTTTTTTTATTTTTTAAATTCTTTTTTTATTTTTCTTATTTTAATTTTAGTGATTCTTTTTTTTAATGTAAGCAAGTACTTGCTTCCAAAAAACTTTATATGTTTTATTAAATAAATTTAGGTTTGAAATAAAATTTTATCTATAATTCAAATCTTGGAGATAAGATTTTATTCCATTAATTTAATTTATTTGTAGTATTGTTTTTTAGTGTTTAAAGATTATTTAGGTAAAGAGCAGATTCAAAACTTGTTTTTTAGTGTTAAAAGATTATTTAGGTAAAGAGCACATCCAAAACAAGATTTAGGTATACCTAAATTTTTAAGTATGGGGAATAGGTAATAAAAAATGGCAAGATTTTTATGCCAAAAAAATGAGGGTGAAAAGTATGAAATCTATAAAAAACATTTCGTTGTTTTTATTTTTATTTACGATTTTGTTTATTTCTGTCATGTCAGCAAGCACTGTTGATATGAATGATTCAGTTTGCTCTGATGGGGGTTCTCTTATCCCAGCAAATGATGTTGATGTAAAAGATTCTACAAATTCCCATACAGATATTGATTCAAGCAATTTAGGGGATATTTGTGATTTGAATCGGGAAGATAATGGAGGAAAAAGTTTACAGCTTTCTGTAAGTGAAGGAAGCAGCGACCTGGAAAGCGGTTCAATTGATGATTGTGAAAATTTTGATTTAAATGAAATGACCAGTTCTGCAAGTGATTTTAATGGTGCAATCGATGCAAATGATTTACAGGTCATAAGCGATTCTACAACTGATTTGCATGGCTTGACCAATACCGCTGATTTACAGGTCAAAACTGATTCTACAAGTGATTTTAATGGTGTAGGCAATTCCACAGATTATATAGTTACTCAAACATCAGACAATACATTTTTAATAACATATTCAGACAATACTACCTCAAGCATATGTAGGTTGGGAATTTGTGATTTGGATAGCTTTAAGAAAGTAAGTTCTTTAATTTCAAACAATAATGTTGCCTATGATATTCTGATTATTGAATTTGAAGAGAATTTAAGGCTTGCAATTGATCCTTGGTCTAATGAGCTATTAAGCCCAAAGAATTTTAAAACAGTTATGATTAATGGTCATGGAGCAACAATATCTGTTAAAAATCCTAAAAAGTATCAGATATATCATTTTCTAGGAATTGCCTCTTCAACATGCTTGGCATTAAATAACATTACCTTAAAATCTTTCAACACTGCAATATTAAACTATGGACAATGCCAATTGAAAAATGTTAATTTTGAAGATAATGTTATAGATTTTAGAATTATAGAGGATCCATTCCCGTCTCCACTTGGACTGCCAAGTCAAGAGTATTATGAACAATTCGTAGATCACAAAGGTGAGCATGATGGTGGTGCAATAAGAAATTTCGGTATTCTTGAATGTGATTCCTGTTCATTTATCGATAATCTTGCACACAATGGTGGCGCTTTATACAATGAAGTTGGGACACAATCTACTTTAATCAACTGTATCTTCGAGGGAAATAAGGTTTATTTGCAAACTAATCCCGATTCCTTTTCAAAGCCGGAATATGCATATGATTATGATGGAGGATTTGGTGGGGATGCCCGAGATAAATTGAGATTAGGTTCCTATACTGGTTTTGATTCCACTAACAACTATGATATTTATACTCCTCAAATGGCAAGTTGCCTAGTTTATAGTGATAAGGATACTATTTATTCTGTATGTATCAACAGCACTGCGGATTTATTAAATTTCATTAAAAATGAAAAGGACATCAAATATATGAAATTCTGCATTTTGAATTTCTTACCAAATGTGACATATGACCTCAGTCCCGATTTTGAGGCTATGAGTTTCAAAAACATTGAAATTCTCTATATTATCGGTAATGGTGCTACAATCAATGTGAAAGGCAACAAGGATAACAATGAATGTCATTTTTTAGAAATTAAGCCTGCCAGTACAGTTGTAATAAAAGGCCTAACATTAAGCGGATTTAATAGGGCTATACTTAATAAAGGCACATTAACCATATCTAATTCAACATTCAAATCCAATAGGTGTGATTATATAACCTCTGAGGATTAGGGTGGTGCAATCTATAACAATTTAGGCCTATTATCTATTTCAGATTCAAGATTTGAGAATGGATATGCAAAATATGGAGGTGCAATCTATAACAAAAAAGGAATCGTAATTTCCAACAATTACAATTTCACAGCTAATTCTGCATATGGTGATGGAGGTGCAATATATAATGAAAATGGATTTTCAATCTTCCAAAACTGTATTTTTGCTGGCAATCATGCAAAAAATGGCGGGTCAATATTCAATCATTATGGTAAGGTATCTGCATTAAATAACATTTTCAATGGATTTATTGCCGATGATAATGGTGGTGCAATATACAATGATTATGGTGAGCTTGTATTAGGCAATGATACATTTATAAATTCAAAAGCTGGTGAAGGAAAGGATGTTTACAGTTATGGGGATGAAGCAAAGTATACAGTAGTATCCGAATCATATTCCATTCAGCAAACAGGAAACGTCATCAGCAATCAAACAATAAAAATTACAGAAGATGCCCCTAATGAATTTGTTAGATGGGGTATTAGAGTAGGTGAAGTTGTCTTATGTGTTGCATTGTGTGTAGCTTGCTCTTTAGCAGGAGTTCCAGAAGCCACTGCAGGGGTTATTTGTTTCCTTGGAGGATGTGTTTTAGCAGGTGCTGAAGAAGTAATTGAAGAATGCTGCTTCGAACATTCCTTTAATTTATGCAATGTTGTTGTAATGATGATTATTGCTGGAATGTTTGATTCAGTAGGAGGTGCCTTAGGAAGTTGGGTAGGTCTCACTTTCTTTTCAACAGCTACTGTGAAATTGACTGCTAAGGAATCCTTTAAATTATCTGCCATCTGTTTTGCAATTGAATTAACTGGTGAAATTCTGACTGAAACCCTTCCACGTATAGACTTTAGAAACCTTGAGATTCCTGAATATTTAAATGTTCCTGATATTGCGGGTAATGTTACAGATTTAACTATTGGTGGAAGTTTAAGAGATTCAAACATTTTCATTCAAACAGATTCAACTATTGCCCATATCTAACCGATTTGGGCATTATATTCAATCCTTTGTTTTTTTCTAAGTGATGGAGTAGGATATTTTTTTTTTTTTTTTTTTAATGAAGGAGTATGAATATTTTTTTTCTAAGTGATAGAGTAGGATTTTTTTTTTAATGAAGGAGTATGAATATTTTTTTCCTATGAAAAAGTATGAATATTAAATTGAACATATACTTAATTGAATTAAATATTTTTTTTTTAAAATGGATATGATAAGATTTTAACTAGTAGTGTTTTATTGTATATACAGTTTTTACGTGAGGCAAGTGGAGGTCTCTTTAATGACTTTTTCATGACTATCACATACTTTGGAAACTTACCGATAATTCTATTCTTAATAGCGGTAATCTATTGGTGCTTTGATAAGAAGTTAGGTGAATATCTATTGGTATCAATGTCTTTTGCACGTATAGTGGATGCATTTGCTAAAATTGTAGCTTGCGTTTATAGGCCATGGGTGGTTGATCCAAATATCCCTCCTTTGGAAGATGCATTGCCTGATGCAACAGGATATTCATTTCCAAGTGGACATGCAACAAGCTCAACAGTATTGTTTGCAGGTGTTTTGCTTAAAAAGAAAAATATTGTAACAAGCTTAAAGGTATTGTTGGTAGCTAGCTTTTTGCTCATATGCTTTAGCCGTCTTTATGTTGGAGTTCACTCAGTTTTAGATATGGTCTTTGGATTCATATTCTCTTTAATCGTTTTGATAATTGTTGGAAAGGTATTTGATAAGTATGAAGACAATCCTAACTTTGACTTGATGGTTTTAGCTGCAGGTATTATATTTTCAATTCTTTTAATATTGTACTCTACATATAAGGCTTACCCAATGGATTATGATGCAGCAGGCAAATTAATTGTAGACCCTGCTAAAATGGCACTTGAATCTTTTAAGAATGCAGGATTTTCAATTGGAATACTTCTTTCATGGGTGATTGAAAGACGATTCATCAATTTCTCAACTGAAGGTTCAGTTGATTCTAAAATTGCTAGAATCATAGCTGGATTAATCGGATTAGAGCTTTTATATTATGTTATTGGTCCTAATATAGCTCCATTGCTTGGTAAACAGGTCGGCAGCTTTGTAGTTTACTTTATTTTCCCTGTTTATTTCATTGCAATTATGCCATTCTTTATTAAATTCTTCCAAAAACGGAGAAATGATGCAGAGACCGCTTAAATGATTTTGTGTTTCCTTTTATTAGGATTAAAAGAATTTAAATAAACTTTTATTTTTTCCTATTCGTTTATTTAAGTTCTTATTTTTTCTTCTTTTTAATCCTAAGATTTTCAATATTTAAATTAATATTTTTCTATTTTTCTATTTTTTATAATTTTTAATAAGTTTTTATTTATCCTTTTCTCATTTTTTATAATTTTTATAAATTTTAATAAATTATTTAAATAAATAAATTAAATATCTTATATAGATTATTTAAAAAAAATTTAAATTTAATTATTTTTCCTTAACTCAATTTATGTGATTTTATGATAACAGAAAAACAAATTGAAGATACCATTTATCAATTATACAAACAGGCTGCTATCGTTCTTAATGACGATGTCAAATGCGCACTGGAAGATGCTCTTAAACGTGAGGATAGTGACTTAGGTAAGCTAAATATTGAAGCTATCTTAAAGAATATTGAACTTGCAGAAGAAAAGTCAATTCCAATGTGCCAAGATACAGGTCTCCCTATAATTTTTGTCAAGCTTGGTAAGGGTCATGTTGAAAATCTTTATGAGGGAATCAAAAAAGGAGTGGCTAAAGCAACTTCAGAAGTTCCCCTTAGGCCAAATGTAGTTGATCCTATTACAAGGAAAAACTCTGGAAATGTGGGAGATAAGGTTCCTATTGTAGATATTGAACTTATCGATGAAGAGTATGTTGAATTTACTATCATGCCAAAAGGATTCGGATCTGAAAACAACAATGCACTTAAGATGGCACTTCCTGCTGAAGGAATCGAAGGAGTCAAGGACTTTGTTGTTGAAACTGCACTTAAGGCAGGTGGAAAGCCATGCCCTCCTATTGTTGTAGGTGTTGGAATCGGTGGAAGTTCTGACATGGCATTGAAATTAGGTAAAAAAGCACTTCTTGGAAAGGTAGGAGAACGTAATCCTGACCCAACTATTGCTGAAATGGAACTTGAATGTCTTGAAAGAATCAACAAGGATGGAAAAGGTCCAATGGGTCTTGGAGGAAGGACAACTGCACTTGATGTAAAGATTTTGAAAATGGATACTCATACTGCAGGGCTTCCAATTGGTGTGGTAATTCAATGTTGGGCAGACCGACATGCAACAGCTCGCTTAGAGGATAATTAACTTATAATAAATTTTAATATTTTTTTAAGGAGAATTTTATGATACTTATTATAACTGGACATTTAGCCTATCCTTTGGTAAAGGAAATGGCTGATAAATCAAAAAAGGAAACCGTAGTGCATATAGCAGAGACACAAGTAGCTGCTTTTTTAACTCCTAATCAAATAATCAAAGAAATCCACGAGCATTTTGAAGATAGATTAGATGATATTGATTTAATTTTAGTTCCTGGTTTAATAAGAAAAGACACATTCCTCATCGCAGAGGAATTTAATATTCCTTGTTATAAGGCATCAACAGATGCAGCAGACCTTGCTATGGTATTGGATCTTGTAGATGATTTGGAATTGTCTCAGTCTACACCTGCTGATAAGCTTATAATTGAAGAGAAGAAGAAACAGGCTTTGAAATTCATCGAAGACTTTGAAAATGATATTGAAAAAAGAGATGAATTGCTTAAAAAGGAAAACAACATTCTTGTTGGAAAGCTTCCTGTTGGTGAAGACTTCCCAATGAGGGTATTGTCTGAAATTGCAAGTGCTCCTATTTTATCTAAGGAGGATTTGATTAAGAAGGCAGAATTCTTTGTAGCATCAGGTTCTGACATGATAGACATTGGTATGATTGCAGGTGAAGACAGATCTGATGAGATACCTGATTTGATTGATACATTAAGGCCGATTGCAGGAGACAGACCTTTAAGTATTGATACTTTGAATCCAAAGGAAATTGCTGCTGCAGTAAACCATGGAATTGATATGGTTTTAAGTTTGGACAATGGTAATTTTGCTGAGGTTTTGCCTTTGCTTAAGGAGAAAAATGTTCCAGCAGTATTGCTTCCTACAAACTTTTCTGAAGGCTTTGTGCCACACAGTCCTGAAGAGCGTGTAGAATCCATGCAAAAGCTTGTCAAGTCATGTGAAGGTATTGGCATGGTTTGTGACCTTATTTTAGATCCTGTAAACAGTGCAAGCCTTGTAGATTCAATTATTGCATTCCATGATTTCCATGAAGTTGACAAAAAGCCTATGTTCTTTGGTATAGGTAATGTTATTGAGCTTATGGATACTGATTCTGTAGGTGCAAATGCAGTTCTTGCAGGTATTGCAATGGAGCTTGGCGCAAGCATACTGTTTACTCCAGAAGAAAGTGGAAAGACTCATGGAAGTGTAAGGGAATTGGCGATTGCTTCTAAAATGATGTTTTTAGCTAAAAACAGACAGTCCATTCCTAAGGATTTAGGAGTTGGCCTTCTTGTATTCAAGGACAAGAAGAAAAGGTTTGACTTAAAACAGGAGGATAATGTTCCTATAGTCAAGCAGGATGCACCTATCAAGTTTGTAAGGGATAAGGCTGGAAGCTTTAAGATAAGGGTTGAACATGCAATATCAGTTAAGGATTCCTATATCGTTGCCACTCACTTCAAGAAGACAAAGCCTACTATAAGCTTTGAAGGAAAAAGGGCGAGTGAAATCTATGAAGAGATTATTGAAAAGGGTCTTGTAACTAGATTGGATCATGCAGCATATCTTGGTAAAGAGCTTGAAAAAGCAGAGATTGCAATGCTTACTGGAAAAGAGTATGTTCAAGACTTTGACTTGTTTAAAGATCCTGAAGAGTTTATCAAGCAAAATTAGATTATTTTTTTGAGATTTTAAGGTTTTTAAGAATTTTTAATAAAATTAGTTTATTTTTTTTTTTTTTTTTTTTTAAGATTTTAAATAATTTTTCAAATAAAAATAGTAGTTTTTAGGAGGCATTTAAACACCTCCTTATTTTTTGACTTTTTTTAATCAAATCCTACAGCATATAATAAACAGCTATAGTTTTTGACTTTTTTTTTAATCAAATCCTACAGCATATAATAAACAGCTATAATACTTGGTATTGCAATGAGGAGTGTATTACGAATCATTACGTAACGACGTATTTTCCATTCTCTTTCTGTCAATTCTTTCATTTTAGGGATTTTTAACAGACTCAAAACAATACATGCAGCAAGAAAATGAAGTATGCGTTGATTAAAAAGAGGTATCCTGCTCCAAGGAGCATGTCCCATCTTCCGTTTGCAATTGAATATCCGCAGGTACATAATGGTGGCATCAATGCAGTTGCAATTGCCACACCGGGGATAACAGTGTTTGTCTTATCAATTCTGGTTTGTCCGATAATACCTGCAAGCCCTCCGAAAAATGCGATAAGCACATCATAAAAAGATGGGCCTGTTCTTGCAAGGAGTTCTACAGTTGGCTCTTTAACTGGAGAGAGGAAAAAAATAGATTGTAGCTGCTGCAACACTAATGACAATCTGCATTCCAAAACCAGTCATATGGTTTCTAAGTAATGGATAATCGTTGGATACGCTTCCATATGCTGAAGCAAGTATACTCCCCATAATTGGGGAAATTAACATTGCACCGATAATAACTGCAGTAGAGCTCATATTAAGTCCAACAGATGCTATTACCATTGCACATACCAATACACACATATTGGTTCCTGTGATTATTCCTCCGTCCAATAGACGTGAACGTATTTCTTCATGTGATGCTGCATCCTCTTTTAATGAAAATGCTTTTTTTAAATGGTCTTTCATTGATTCATTTTCTTCTCTGAATTTCATATTATCCTATTCTTATCTCCAAAAATATTCTTATTCATATAAATATTTAATGTTAAAGTTAATTAAATTAACTATATCTTTCTTATTTTTGCATTGAATAAAATAAAAAGGATATTTGCCGAAATTAGGAATTAGGTGAAAAATAATGTTGATAATTAAAAATGTAGGAATTAAGAATTAGGTGAAAAATAATGTTGTAAAATTAAAGATGCTGAAATAAAAAATTAGATGAAAAATAATAGTTTATTATTAAAAATATATTAAAAAAAGCAGTTGTTAAATAAGATTTTTAAACCAAAAAAATGTTTAAAGGAAGAAAATTATTTTTTTAATTCTCTTGCTAGTTTTTTACGAGTTGTAATTAAATGCAATACTAAAAATATTAAGCTGATTACTGCAGTTGGCTTGTGAAGACTGGAAATTTTACGGTTTCCAATTTTTAGATCTTTTAATGATTTTTGGCTTGCAAAAATTCCAGATATGATTGTAATGAATAAAGAAGCAAGTAATCCTATATTTACAATAAGGCCTATAATTCTTTCAAGATTATATTTTCCTTTCCTAATTGCTTTAAAGTAGTTTTTATTATAATTTATATGCAAGATTATTAGGAATGCCAATCCCATTCCAATAATTTCATGAATTAAAATAGGCAAGCTAAGAAATTCCAATATGATTGCAACAAACATTAAGACGTCTACAGTAATTTTCTTATTCATCAAATCACACTCATATAAATATTTCTTTATCTTTCTATTTATATCTTGTTTATTGATTTTTATACTTGAATTTATTAAATTTCTCTTTAATCATCTAAATATTGGTGTTTTGGTTATTTTTCATTCAAAAAAAGTCACAATGGTAAAATATGAGAGAACAGTAATCAAAAAATTTTAAACATTTTTAAAAATTAAAAAAACTATCAAAATGAATATTCCTAAAAAACAGGGCTGTTGAAAACCTTTTTTAAAATTTTATTTAAATATTTTTAACCGTTATTTTTAAAAATTTTTATATAAATTCATAGGATTTCAACAAAGCCAAAAAAAATAAAAAAATAAAATAAAGACTTATAAAAGTCTAAATTTTATTTTATAACAAGTGTTGCGGTTTTTTTCACTGCAGAATATGTACTGTCTCCAGCATATTTTACTGTGAAACTATATGTCTTTTTAGCTGACAAGCTTACATTAACGCTTGCCACTCCCTTGTCATTGGTAGTTGCCTTATATATTTTGCCGTTTACTGTAAAGGTAACTATCTTGTTTGGAATCAATTTTCTATAGGAATCCTTTAATGTAGCAGTAAGGGTTTTAATCTTGGCAGCTACCTTATAGGATTTGTTTGGAACAGTTAAGGTAGGAGTCTGAACATTTACAGTAATCTTAGCTACAGCAAAGCTTGCATTGTGCTTATCATCACCTAAGTAACATATTGCAAATGTGTAAACTCCTTTGTATCCAAGGTTTATTTGGAGTCTTGCAGTTCCATTCTCATCTGTGACTATGCCGTCTTCTTCATCATAGATTACGCCATTGAATCCTATTTTCATAGGAGTGTTTGGCATTGGAATGCCATTTCCATCCTTAAGGGTGAAACAGAAGTATTCTCCGTTACGTCCATCTATTTTTGTGTCTATGGTCTGGGTCACCATATCATTGTATTCTATAACGGTAGCTATTCTATTTGTTTCAATGCTTGCAGTTCCATTTGTAAGAGGGACTTCATATTCAACCCCATCAACAAAAACCTTAATGAGCTCATTGATGTTCACATCTTCGAAGTTGAACTTGATTTCATCGTTGCTGACATTTAAGTTGCTGATTGTCATTTTAGCTACTCCATCAATGATTTCAGCAGTATAATTTATGCCATTGACAGTTGTTGTGATATTACCTGTTGCATTCTTGTTGAATACAAATTCCATAATGGTTTCAACCTTGGTGTCTTCAGTAACTTCAAATGACTTGTTCAATTGGGCAGGATTGAATTGGCTGTCACCCATGTATGTAATTGTGGCATCATAGTTTCCAATTGGCAATACAAAGCATTCGACTGCTTCTCCATTTCTTACTGGAAGATATATGATTTCTCCATCAATCTCAAATGCAATCAATCCATTTGCAGTTTCATTTACTTTAGCAGTAATGATCACTCCATTTCCATCAACATCAATATCCGCTTCAATTGTTGTGTTTTTCAATTCAGGAACCTTTTCTGTTATGATGAATTGGCAAGTAGTGTTTGCAGGATTGAATCTTCCATCTCCAAGGTATGTGACTTTGGCTGAATAGCTTCCAGCATCATAATTGTTGATGAATGTTGCCTTTGAGTCGATTATTGGAGCATAGTATTTTTTACCTGCAATTTCAAACTCAACAAATCCTGTTGCATTAGCATCAACTTCAACAGTGATAGTTACTGTGCTTTCGTTAACATCAGGTATTGCTTCAATTGTAGTGTTTAAGCTAGGAACAATTTCGATTATTTCACTTTGCATATCAAAGTCGTAATATTCGTCGCCGGAATATGCAGCAATTATCTCATAAGTTCCACGAGGCAATATTGTAGCAAAACTTATAGGGTCATTTGATCCTTTCAAGTCATAAAAAGTAGATGTATCATTGATTTCCAACAAGATACTGCCTGTAGCATCTGGATCTATATCAATTAAAACGTAAACTTCATTGCCACTGACAACAACAGATAAGTTGAGATTTGAATCTTTTGCAGCTGGTTTTTCAATGCTAATCATATTGCTTGTTTCAGCAGGGTTGAATTTCTCATCTCCAAGGTATGTAACAGTAATATTGTAATCGCCAGGTTCTAAAACTGTTTAGTAATAAGCGAAACCGCCATCCACTTTAACGTATGTTTCAGTTCCGTTGATGTCTATCATAGCAAATCCGTTAGTTCCCTCATCGAAAGTCATTAATAGCTCTAGAGTCCTTTCATCAATTCTTGTTGTAAGCTCTACAGTAGTGTTTTTAAGAGGGGTCTTTTCAACTGTGAAGTTTACGGTAGTTGAGTTAGATTCAAATTCATCATCACCTAGATATTCTACATCAATAACATGATTTCCCTCATCAAATTTGCCTTTAAATACGGCCTCTCCAAGGAATAGTTCGACATTGTAGGTGTTTCCATCAATTGTGAATGCCACATAACCTGTAGCGTTTTCATTTACATTTACAGTGATTTCAACATTGTTTCCGTCAATTTCCACTTTTGGAGTAATTGTAGTGTTTTTCTTGATCGGATCATTTACAACTATTGTTTTGACTGTGCTGTTTCCATTGAATACTGAATCTCCTGTGTAGCTTACCAATACATTGTAGGTTCCTGCATCCAATATATCATAATGATGAGCTTCTCCATTAATAATAGGCATGAATACAGAGCTGCCATTTATGCTGAACATGACAAGACCTGTTGCTGTTTCATTAACTTTAGCAGTTAAGAAGACATAATTTCCTGCAAGTTCAGCCACCACTTCGATTGGAGTGTCCTTTAATGTGGATGTTGAATTGGCAATGTACAATGAAATGGATTTGTTGACTTGATTGAAAACATCTGCCCTGTCAGTTTGATAAGTGATATTTACAATAGGATATCCTCCTTCAAACTGTTTTTTATAGCTTGCATGGCCGTTTGCAATGGCAACATATTCATTGTTGAATAGGATTCCTCCAGTTGCATCAGAATCGATATCAACGGTTATGTTAACTTCTGCACCATCAATGGTGTAATTAACCAGCATTGTTGGGGTGACCTTATCGACAGTGATTTTTTTAGTGAATGTGCTTCCATAAACATTGTCAGTTTCTTCATTGTTCACTGTTAAAGTGTACTCTCCACATGTCAGCAAGTAACCTGGAACGATTACTTCCTCTTCATCAACTTCTCCCTCTTTAATGGTTTCATTATTGCTGTTGGCTAAGCGGTATGTTGCAACAGTCTGATTAGTTACGTCTATCTTAAAATGCCAACTCTTCCTGATAACCAAGATTATCTGGAGCGTTCACATTGATCTTTGATTCATATTTGAATACTCTAAATGTCCTGTTGGCGGAACGGTCATAGAAATTGTCCCACTTGTCATGATACTCTACACTTACATTATACTCGCCAGAAGGATAATTGCTAAGGTCTATTTCTTTGATTACATTAGAACCAATCTTGAAAGTAGTGGTATTGCCATTGATGGAGACAGTCATAGTACCATAGCTCATATAAGGGGCTTTCTGTTGATAAATGGCTATTCTTAAATTTTTTGCTTCACCAACACGGCTGTCTGGGATCGGTTCGATAACTAAACGGTCCCCTTCTCCGACAACAGTAAAATTGCCTTCAAAAGTACTATGTCCATCGAATATGCTATATGTGTAGTTGTCTATTTTTAATCCTGTGTATTCATCCCCTTCACCATCGCCATAATACCTTCTTATATCTACGCTAATGCCTCCATGAGACTTTTCATACATTGTATATGAACCAAAATTAAATACGACATTACCATAGACTCCCTCACCGAATGTATAAGTTAGAGTAATGTAATAACTTTCAGCGACATCTCCTTTAGCAATAATCTCTGGAATGCCTTGTGCATGCAATTTATGTTCAAATACTTTAGTTTGAGTGAAGGATTTGTTCTTGTATTTGAGAGTCATTCCTATTGGAACTCCATACAAGTATCCTGATTCTCCAACAGAGTATGGGATAGTCGTATTGTTGTAAAGGGCTATGTTTACATCCATGTCTTCTTCAAATTTGATATTGTCTGTTGCATTCATTATGAAATAAACAGGTGGCAATTGACAGTTATCATCAACAACAACCTTATCCTGTGATTTGATGTATTTGGAATTCAATGAAATGAATGCATCTTTTGTATTTAGTGTGATATTTAGGAAGTACCATCTGTCTACATCAAAATCACCAAGAGCGCTAGGCTTTTCATTGTAATTGGTCCAGTCGTTTCCAAACCAGTTGTCATTAAAGTCAAAACCATATCCTCCACCATTTGCAACTACATGTCCTGGATTATTTACGAAAATGCAGTTGTTAACTTTAATGTCTGCACTGTCAAAATAGGCTACGCTTCCTAAAATGTTCTTTCCGTTTTCAAACACGAGTCCTGTGATTGTAACATGTGGCTTGGTAACCTTGAAAATTCTTGTTTGGCCTTTAGCATCTATTGTATTGCTGTTACCATTAATGGTGATTCTTTTATTGATTTCAATACCTTCAGTTATGGCCCCATCCACTTCTGGAGAGTAGATGTAATCTTTTGTTAAGTTAATCACATCACCTTCATTGGCTTGCTCGATTAAATTCTGCAAGTCTGTGAATGTTCCAGGTTTAACTTCAAGGGTTCCATTTTTTTCACCGAAAGCATAATAGGAGTCTTCAATATGCTGCAAATTATAGGTATAATTTCCATCATCGAAAGCGTTATACAAGAATAACATCTGTCCATTAGCGTCAGTTGTATATTCTTCTCTAAGATATTCCTCTGAATTCTTATCAAAAACGATTATTGTAACATTTTGGAAAGCTCCAATATTGGATTTGGCAATTGGATTATCGCCAGTATTTTTCCATCCGCCTTCCCAGTAGGAAACATTATTGAAACGGACTTCAGCTATGCCATCTGCATAAATTGCATGGATATAGTTTTCCTCACCTATGAAAGTGATATTCAATCTGTTGAAGGAAGGGTCATCGACAACAATGAATTCTTTGAAATTTGCCCTATTTTCTTCAAAAAATGAGTTTTGAATGCTGCTTGTAGCGTATCCCTCAACATATATTGCTCCACCTCTTTCAGCGATATTCCCTGTGAAATTGGAATTTGCAAGATCCAATGCATAATATGTCTTGAAGATAGCTCCTCCTTTTGAAGCGCTATTGCTTAGGAAATGGGCACTGTCAATTGTTGTTTCTGAACCATAGTCATAAATTGCACCACCATTTCCAGCAGAGTTGTTTATAAATCTGGAATTTTGACCTATTTTAGTGTAGCGTGGAATATTTTCGATAAGTATTACTCCACCATTGTTTCCTGCCTTGTTTCCAACAAATAAACAGTTAGCTATTATATTATTTTCACCACTTGAAATTGCAATTCCTGCACCGGAACTTGCTTCATTATACATGAATGTGGCATTTTCTATCTTGCAGTTTGATCCAGCCATTCTAATGGCTCCACCATCACTGTTTATTACACCATTAAGGAGAGTGATATTTAATAATCACATCATTAGACTTGATGTCAAAGATTCTTGACTGTCCCATTGCATCAATTGCATAGCCATTACCGTCAATGGTTATAGGCTTATTGATTATGATGCCATCAACTATACTATCTAAGATAGTATTATAAATTATGTTGGAATCCAATTTAATGGTGTCATTTGCAGCAGCATTATTAATCAATTCTTGTAGATAACCGAATTCTCCACGAGTTTGGAAATAACCACTGTAATTAGTTGGGAAAGTGTAGTTGTCCCCACTAAAGCTTAATTCATATTCATAGGTTCCATGACCATATCTGTTGACAAAATCAGTGTAATTGAATTTTGCCTCACCATTATCGTCAGTTTCGAGAGTATAGTTAACATCACCCTCCTTTGTCTTGATGGTCATGATGACTGTTTTGTTCTTTAAGGTATTGGTGGAAGGTACATTATTGGTATTGACCATTCTGGTACTGTCCCAATATTCCACATTATTTAACTGTACATTTCCTTTAGAATTAATTGCACTGATATAATTCTCTTTTGATTTAAATGAAATTGTGACAATATTATTGCCTGTATTGGCTGCATCGAGAACTCCTCCAGATTTAGTATTAGAAAATTTACAGTCAGATATTGTTAATGAGCATCCTCATTTTTTATATTGATTGCACTTCCAAAGTCATTACTGAGATTTTCAAAAGTACAATTTCTGATAATGATGTTTGATGCTGAATTAACAACTATTGCACCACCAGTGATATTTCTAAAAACACAATTTTCAAATTCCATGGTTGATCTGCAGTCAGTATCAACAAATACTCCACCATCAATACTATTTGTAAATTCTATATCTTTAAATAAAACATAATATGAGTTTTTAGTAACATTTACCAATGCAGACTTTCCCAAACCATCAAATACAATTCGCTGACCATTAAATCTAATGTCAAAATATAATTTACATTCACTGGTAGATTATTACCTCCTTCAAGAGTCAGTGGTTCCCCTAATGAAGTTATTAATTTAAGTCCTTCATTAGTAAAAATTAGATAAATCCCATCCTTATTCAGGTTTTTCTGATACCAACTAACAACAAAACTAATACCTGAAAAATTAGGTAATTGGTCATAATGGAGGTATTTGGTGTACTGGAGAACTTCATTGTCATCATTGCTAATTCCTAATAATTCATTACTTGCTCCAATATCTGATTCAGCTTGTTGGCTGATAGAACCGCTATCCGATCCAAGCACATCTTTACTTATAACAGGCTCATCATCCACTGTCTGCACATCATCATTAATTGATTGGTCATCATAAGCTAGATTTGTATCGTCATTTATGGCTTGCTCACCAATGGTGTCCCCATCATCAGCCTCAAGCACATCGTTATCCTTTTCAAGTTCAGTCTCTGTAGAGTGAACTTCCATTTCTCCTGTATTGGAAGAAGTCACTTCTTCAATGTTGGATACATCAGTTTCCAATGTTGAATTGTCATTAATGTCTTGTGATGCACTTACACAAGTCATGCTCAATAATATTAACATTATCAAACCAATGATCAAAATTTTATTTTTCATCTTCATTTTTTCACACCATAACTTAATTAAGTTAATATATTATATATTATATTTTTATGATATAAAAAAATTAATCATTTATTGTTGTGAATAAAAAATTCGGATTTGTAAAATAAGTTTTAAAAAAATTTTGATAATAATAAGCTTGTTTTGAAGGAATTTGGGGGTTGTTTCTCCATAAATATAAAGTTCTTAAAAAAATTTTATAAAAGTGAAAAAGTTTTAAAGTTCTTAATAAAAATTTAAAAAAGTAAAAAAAGCAAAGAAGTTTTCAATTTAAATAATAAAAAAAAATGGTAAAAAGGAAATTAGTTAAACTTATGTTTTAATTATGTAACTCTTAAGTTTCATAACTATATTTTTGTTTAAGGTATCCATGTGGAATAAGTTCATTTTCAAGTCGTTACCCTGTTTTCCATCTTTTATTTCATGGATAGTGTCAATTATTTCACCACAGCTTACACCAACTCTAAATGCCATAAGGCTTACACTAGCAGTACCATAATTAGCACCTACATATTCCACTAGCTCTGGTGTGACACCATGAGGAGTATAGACTTCCATGTGCATATTGATATAAGATTGTTCTGTAGTGTTGAAATCAGTAACAATGTTTGCATTTGTACAATCAATTTCTTGTTCTAATGCTTCATCTTTTTCTTCAAGAGCTAATCTGGATTTTTCACCAATTTTGCCTGATCTTATATCTTGAAGCATCTTTAAAACTTGAGTCCTTTGTAAGTTCATTTTTCTAGCAATATTATCAAGGGTATTGTTTCCAGAGAAGCCTATAAGTTTTTGATATTCGTTATTGCTTATGGTGGAATTTACAGTTTTATTGGGTTTTTTCACTAGAATTTCCTTCCTATTATAATTTGGTTGATCCTCTGAAGAAGCTAAAATTCCTGATACTTTTTTTCCATTGTTTGGTTCATCATCCACATCTGCTATGATTGCATCAGGAGCATTGTCGGTTAAATCGACACTCTCCATTAGCACTGCATCATCAGCAGAGACATTATCAACATCAACTGCAGATATGTTGCTGATGCGGACTACAAAAAGTAATAAACATATTGTAATTAAAAATCTTTTTTTCATATATTATTCCCCTATATATAAATATAGGTTGGTTTGAACAATATATAAAAGTTTTTGCATGTAAGTGGTTACTTGTATTCTTTATTTGTAAAATAATGAGCATATGTTTTTTATTTTTTCAAAATAATTAATTTTTATAAGTTAATGGTGTTTAAGGCTTTTTTATGGATTAGTGATTATATGATTTTAAATGGTGTTTAAGGTGTTTTTATGAGTTTGGGAATTTATGATTTATGAGTATTTCAATGGAATCTTCATGACTTTGATTACATAAATCATCATGACAAATGCAATAATCAGGAAAAATGTTCCTCCAATGAAGATTGACATTATTCCAAATCCATCTACTAAAAATCCTCCTATAGCAATACCGAGAGCTATTCCTCCATTTAAAATGCTTAAGAAAACTCCATTTGCAAGTTCTGGACTGTCTGGAATGACTGAAGCTTCAATATATTGTATAAGATTGTATCCCATTCCATCAAGAATTCCAAATATCAATACCAGTATTATTACTGGAATGAGATAATTTGCAGATAGGTATAATGATACAAAGGTTATTATGCAGGTTAATTGGAAAAGGATAAGTGTTGCATTGTCCTTTTTAGCTATTAATTTTCCTCCAAGCCAAGTGCCGAATATTGAAAACAATCCATAGACAAATAATAATAAGCTTAATTTATATGTGTAGATATGGCTGACTAGCTGTAGGAATAAAGGCTGGTAATTGTAGACAATGCTTGCTCCGATAGGCATCATAAGGATTCCAAGTGTTCCAAGGATGAATTTCATTGTCTTTAAGGATGAAAATGGCATATCGTAGCTTTTTGCCTTTCCTTCAATTCTTGGGAAGAAAATGATAATTAAAATTAAGGTCAGCAAATTGATTCCAAAGATCCAGCTCATTGCCACTTGATAACTGAATATTGTTCCAAGACCTGTTGTAATTGGCAATCCTATAATGCTTCCAACGGAAATTCCAAGAAGTATCCTTGTAATGTAATCCTGTTCCTCTCCCTTTGGAGCTATCTCTTCACATACTGTTAAAGTTATTGAAATGAATGCAGGATAGAATGTTGCAGAGAGTATTCTAAAAAATGTTGTAATGTAAATGCTTTTGGTAAATATGGTCACTATGTTGGATATTGCAAATACTGTTAAAATGCTTGTGAAAGTTCTTTTCCTTTCAAATTTTGAAAATAAAACCGGAATGAACAATCCAGTGACAGCTATTGTAAATGTGAATGAACTTATATAAAGTCCTGAAATGGCTATTGATGTATTGAAATACTCTGATATTTGTGAAATGATTCCTACAATGCTTAATGGAGTGTTTATTCCAAGTGTGGAAATCATTAGAATATAGAGAAGTATCTTGGGATTGGTTTTCATGGTTTATTTTCCTTTTTTTTAAATCATTTGAAAATTATTATTTTATCTATTTTTTATCTATTTTTTTGATAAAAATTATTTGATTATTATATTATTTATAACGTGTGTTATATATAATTTGATGTCTTAGAAATACATGGTGCAAATGCAAACTCCTCCAAATAGGAGAGTTAAAACAAAAAACCATGCAACTATTTTTTTCATGTCCATTTTATCACAGAAAAATTATTTATTTTGCTATTATTCTATTCATTTTATTAGTTTTTATATTATAAAACAATAAATTATTTATATAAATTAAACAAATATTTAATTACTATATATTATTGTATATGTCTAACAATATAAAAAAATTTTATATTTATTATTTAATTAACTAAAAAAGGTTTTTTAAATGGCAGATGAAGAATTAACTATAGATGAAATAGGAAAAAGTTTAGAAAGCGCTGGTTATATCTCCAATAATGAAATCAGTACTTCAGTGTTTTTATCCTTATCTTTAAACAAGCCAATCCTAATTGAAGGGCCTCCGGGAGTAGGTAAAACAGAGCTTGCAAAAGCTATTTCCCAATGTTTAGGAAGGGAATTCTTTAGGATTCAATGTTATGAAGGAATTACATTTGAACAGATTGTTGGAGAATGGAACTATCAAAAACAATTATTGCACTTAGAGGCATTCAAAGGAAGCCAAAAAGGTGAGGAATCAATATTTGAAGATGATTTCTTTATTAGAAGACCACTTTTAACTTCTTTTATGAATGACAAGCCATCACTTCTTCTTATTGATGAAATCGATAAGGCAGACGAGGAAGTGGAAAGCTTTTTGCTTCAGGCTTTAGGTGAAAAGCAGATTACTGTAAATGATTTAGGCACTTTTGACCTTCAAAATGATTTGATGGTAATTCTTACTTCAAATGCTCAAAGGAATTTGCTTGAAGAGACAAAGGACAGATGTCTGTTCTTATATATTTCCTACCCTACAGTTGAACGTGAAATGGCAATTGTCAAGGCAAGAGTACCTGATGCAGATAACGGATTGGTTAAAAAGGTTGTTAATAGGGTTCACAGAATCAGAACATTCAATCTAAATAAAAAGCCATCTGTTCGTGCTTCAATTGATTGGGTAAGTTCAGTTATGCACTTGGATAAGGATTATAAGAATGTTGATGCTGCACTTGAGGACAGTGTTGGAGTGGCTATCAAGACCGAGCCAGACAAGGCAAAGGTCATAAAAGAAATATTTAGAAATGAGTATATGAATGAATAGGATTTTTTTATTCTATTTATTTCATTATTTTATTAATCTATAAATTCATTAATATTAAGTATTTATTGCTTATTGCTTAATTAAAGAATTTTTTACTATCTATTAAGTTTAGTTAAAGGTTTTAATATGGAAGAGAAAATCGTAAGATTGTCAAATGATTTGAGAAAAAAGGGAATGCCTATCAGTATTAGGTCTACTCAATTTGCTATAGATGCATATAATCTTTTAGGAGAAGATGATGTAGGCACATTAAAGGATGCTTTTAGGTCTATTTATGTTAAAAGCAAGTATGACATTCCTAAATTCAATGAGTCATTTGATGG
This sequence comes from uncultured Methanobrevibacter sp., assembly GCF_902769175.1. Lineage (GTDB taxonomy): Archaea > Methanobacteriota > Methanobacteria > Methanobacteriales > Methanobacteriaceae > Methanobrevibacter. Next base: position 3,108 of record NZ_CACXNW010000033.1, on the reverse strand, counting down.
ATTCTTTGCTAAGAAACAGGTTAAAAATCTAACTGATGAGCTTAATAGATCTTATAGGCCAAATACCATGAAAGGAAAGCTTTCACAGCATGAATGGAAAATCACCAAGCAAAAAGGTCAAGGTGGCAAACAAATTCAAATGGGTGCTGAACAGGCTATGGAATACTTTGCAGGAAGACCTATTCTTGAAGATAGGGACAAGGACCTTGCAAGAGACAATGACATATTGAACAGTGATTTGTCAAAGCTCAACAAGTATGATGAAAGGGTATTTGAATTGTGTGTAGAGCTTGGAAGAAAAATCGCCAATAAGCAGTCAAGAAGGAAAAGATTGGCTCGCTCCAATAAGATTGACATGAGACGTACAATGAGGCAGAATATGAAGTATGGCGGTGTTCCGATAGACCTTGTTCATGTAAAGAAGAAGCCTCATAGAAAACAGCATTTGTTCCTGAATGATGTCAGCGGTTCATGTGAATGGATAAGTAGCTGGTTTTTTATGTTGATGTTTGCATGTCAAAAGACATTCAAAGATTCAAGAATGTTTGAATTTGACAATAAGACAATTGAAACAACTGAGTTTCTAAAAGAAAAGTATATGGTCAATGCATTTGCTGAAATAAGATTGCTTCGTATGCGTAATATGATGGTTAGAGGAACCTCTAATATGTTCACTGCATTCCAATCCTTTATGAAGCAGGCAGATATAAGCAATAAGTCTTACATTATCCTATTGTCTGATTGCAGAGATTGGGCAGGGCCTAAGGTGAATGGTATACCTGCAAGTGTTGAACTTATTTCACAAATGTCTAGCATGGCTAAAAAGGTAGTTATCCTAAACCCTGAGGATAAAAAGAAATGGGATGTTGTAGACAGCTGCGTTTCATTGTATCGTGGCGCAGGTGCTCAAGTATATGAAGTGAGCACATTGAATCAATTAGCAGAATTTGTAGCAGATATGTAAAATGGTTTTAATTAGATTTAAAAATCATATTAGACCAAATCATTATTTTAATTAAATTTAAAAATCTATTAGTTAATTAAAAATTATTAAAAAATTATTAAAAAATTATTAAAAAATTATTAAAAAATTATTAAAAAATATATTTTAAGAATTTTAAAAAGTTTATTTGAATTTTATAAGAAAATTATTATATTTTAAAAAGGATGACTTTAATATGGGATCTTGTACTAAATGTGGAAATCCGAATGTGATTATAAAAAGAAAAGCTTCTGGACAGGCTTTATGTAAGGATTGTTTTATAGAAAGCATTGAAAAAAAGGTAAAGCAAACAATCAAAAAGGAAAAATTTCTTGAAAAAGGAGATAAGGTTTTAGTTGCTTTGTCTGGAGGGAAGGATAGTGTAGTTACTCTTGAAATTCTCAATTCATATGTTAAAAGGCATATCATTGAATTATGTGCTGTAACCATTGATGAAGGTATTGCAGGTTACAGAGAGGAAGGTGTTGAGATTGCAAAGGCACATGCTGAAAGACTTGGAATTCCACATAAGGTTGTTTCATTTAAGGAATCTTTTGGCATTGACTTGGATGAAATAATGAAAACAGAAGGCCATAGAGGCTCATGTACCTATTGTGGTGTATTTAGAAGATGGATAATCAATAGGGCTGCAAGGGAATTTGGAGCTACCAAGATTGCTACTGGTCATAATTTGGATGATGAAACCCAAGCTATTCTAATGAATTATCTGGAAGGAAATATGGAAAACTTGGCAAGCATAGGTCCTAAGACAGAATCCAATAGTGAAATGTTTACAGTAAAAATCAAGCCTCTTCGTGAAATTCCAGAAAAGGAAATTGGATTATATGCACTTGCTAAAGGATTGGATATTCATTTGGCAGGCTGTCCATATGCTCAGGAATCCTTTAGGATGGAAGTTTCCAATATCTTAAAGGACTTGACTAAAGACCATCCAACAATAATGTATTCTACACTTAGAGGATTTGATAAGATAAGACCAGCCCTTCGTCAGGAATTGCAGCATGATTATGAATATGACAGATGTGAACGCTGTGGTGAGCCATCTTCAAATAGATTATGCAGGGCCTGTACATTTTTAGAAGAATTAGGCAAATAAATAAACTTTTAAAAAAGTTTGATTAAAATAGTTTTATAATTTTATTGTATTATAATCTTAAAATTTTATTATTTTATTATTTTATTATCTTAAAATTTTATTATCTTATTATTTTATTTTTTAAATAATTATTTTAAACTACATGATATTATTAACAATTGTTATAATTTAAATATGATGATTTACAAATTAGTAGTGAAGGGATAAAAATAAAAATCGTGATTTTATGAGTTTTACATTAAAAATTAAAGATAAAGTAGAAGAAAGAGACTTTGATGGAGAAGTTACAATTAAAGATTTATTGGATGAAATGGATTTATCTTCTGAAACCAGGGTAACCAAAAAGAATGGTGAGATTGTTATCGATGAGGAAACAATCGAAGATGGCGATGAAATAGAATTTATTCAAATAATTTACGGAGGATAATTTTCCTCTTTAATCTATTTTTTCTATTTTTTTATTTTTAGGATATTTTGATTGTTTTTAATCTATTTTTTCTATTTTTTTATTTTTAGGATATTTTGCTTGTTTTTAATCTATTTTTTCTATTTTTTTATTTTTAGGATATTTTACTTGTTTTTAATCTATTTTTTCTATTATAAGATATTTTTAGCTTGTTTTCAATCTTTTTTCATTTTTTTAGGAATTTTTAACTTATTTTTAATCTAATTTTTCTAAATTTCAAGCTATTTTTTCAATGATTTCAATATTTTTTTTTTTTTTTTTTTTTTTTTTTTTTAATTTTTTTTTTTTTTTTTTTTTTTTTTTTTTTTTTTTTTTTTTTATTTGATTGTTAGTTTTGCTGTTTTGTTTGTTGCATTGTAGGTTGAGTCTCCAGTCCATTTGGCAACAACCGTATAAGTTCCTTTAGTGGTTAGGTTTACATTTACTCTTGCTACACCTTTGCTATTGGTTTTGGCTTTGTATGTTTTGCCGTTTACTGTAAAGCTGATCCATTTGTCTATAATGAGTTTTCCATTTTTATTCTTGAATGTAGCAGTCAATGTT
>NZ_CACXNW010000032.1 GCF_902769175.1 uncultured Methanobrevibacter sp. | reverse complement strand
TTTCTATAATAATAGATTGTACTTCATTGTATATAAATTTAAAGGAAAATAAGTTAAGAAAAATGTGGGTGATGGTCCTAATCGTGACACACTCTCTATATGTTTTGTTTAATATTTTAATTTTTGGGATTTTATGTCAGATAAGATAAAATAATTTTTGTTTTAGAATGTGCTTTTTTGGGGTTTTTTTCTAAAAATAGAATTTAATAATTTTGATTTAGAAAAATACTAAATCAAAACTATTTATTTTCATATGTTTAAAGATAGTCTGGTATAAAAAGAGGTACACCTCCCTCTCCAATAACTATTCCTCCCTCTCCAATAACTATTTCATTTTCAGCAAATATTATCGGGCAGTTATTATGTATATATGTTCCAAATGCTCCTGCACCCATACCTGCAATTACACATCCTACAACTATCATTGAAAATGCTCCTACTGCATCAAAGTTTAAGTCATACACACTTGTGCAAATAAAATATGCTCCAAAGGAACCTACTGCACCAGCTACAATACCTCCCAGAATTGCTCCTAATACTGGAGAGCCTACAAGTGACCCGACTCCCCAGGCAAGTGCTGAAGCTGAAAGGGTTAGCAATAGAGATAGTCCAGTTCTTTCAGCTGCACTTAATCCTTCAACATAAACCACATATCCATCGCTGCCCTTTATTTGTGTACCATTGATTTCCACTATGCCGTCATTTGCATTGCAGATATTATCTCCTTTACCATATGCATCATTGTTATTAAATGTGCAGTTGAATATTTCCAGGCGTCCCTGATTGAAGATTGCAGCTCCATGCTTACAGTAATTATCTGAAAAGGTACAATTTGTACAAACGCAGTATCCTGCATTACATATTCCAGCTCCATAATCCTTTTCAATCCAATAATCCATTCTATTGTCTTTAAATTGGACATTAGTGCAAATGCAGGCTCCTCCTAAATTTCTAATTCCCATATTGAAACCTTTAATGGTTAAATCAGATACCATTAATATAGAGGTTTCACTATTCAAATCAGCCCATTTGTATTTATCATCGTCATATGTATCCACTGAGATAGATGAACCGTTTCCCTTTATCATCACAAGATCGAAATCATTTTTAGAAGGTTTCCATGTTGATTTGGAATTGAAAGTGTATTTCCCGGCAAATTCAACATTCAAGATCTTATAAATTGTTTGGTTAGTTGAACATGCCAAATCCTTTTTCAGAATATTCAATACATATTTTTTAGATAGTTCATTCGGTTTAAATAGATTTACTGGGAAAACGTATAATATATCAAATGAACTCTTTTTCATTGCTTCTTCATACTCATTCTGATCATGGACTACCACATTTTTAATCAATGTGTGGTTATTTGTATAGTCCCCATTCATTGCTTTGCTGAAGACATCCTCTATTTTTGTAAGATTTGAAAAATGGTAAGATTTAATATAAGCAAGTCCCTTTCCAAAGTCTATAATGAAATTCAAAATAAAATCAGTTCCATTATATTGCTTTAAAAAAATAATATTCTCATTATAATAGTACAAACGACCCATTATACTCATATATAAAATTGGAATAAGGTCTATTTCCTTATCACTTACCCATGTCATACATGATTTTTTTAATTGACTTATGCTAATGTCAACTGTTGAACCGTTAACGTAATATTTTTTGAAATCTGTGTAATTTAGACAATTTCCAGTGAAAGTCTCATTGCCAAAGACATTATCATAGAAATTGCAGTTTCCTAATTGGTCTGTAAAAATTGTTTCATAGTTTAATCTGGAAAATGAATTGTTGAAAATGCAATTGGTAATTGAATTGTCATGTCCCATAAGATAAATTGCACCGCCAACGGTATATGCAAAATTGCTTTCAAAGAAGCTATTGTTGATTAGACCGTAATCTCCAGTCCAAAAAATTGCACCGCCTCTATAAGCCTTATTTCCAGAAAATACGCAATCAGAAATTAGGCCATAATCTCCTGCCCACCAAATAGGGCTTAAATCATAATTATACTTGTTATTGTGGTAAAACCCATCGATAAATGTTAAATTGTAAATCTTTATATTATGTCCAGTTACATAAAAGATTGCAGAGAGGTTTCTGGCATCAATTATATGTCCATTACCGTTGATCACTATATTGTTAGTATCTATTGTAATAGGAAGATCGATGAATTTTCCACCTTCATAGTTATAGTAATCCTTATCAATATCAAGTGTATCTCCAGGCTTAAGATTCTTGATTTCCTTGTCTAAATCATCAAAAGTAGCTGAAGCATCATCATCTTTTGAGATATTTTCATCAATCATTGTATTTGTTATTGTTTCGTTGTTTAAATTGTCTACAATAATTGAATTTGAGATTGCTTCGTTGTTTAAATTCTCTACAATAATTGAATTAGTGATTTCTTCGTTGTTTAAACTACAATAATTGATAGTATTTGTGGTTTGTATATAGTCTAAGGTGTTTTCATTATTTGCATTTGATAATACATCTTTAATTGTATATTGGTTTGCATCAATATTCGTGGACTTGGTGTTCAACTCGTTGATTTGGTTTACATCATTGTTCGTGGACTTGGTGTTCAAGTCGTTGATTTGGTTTGCGTTATTGTTTGTGGAGTTGGTGTTCAAGTCGTTTATTAAGTTTCCATCATTATTTACAGATAAATCGTCTACGTTATGTGCATATGCACATGAAGTGCTAATAAAAAGTAGCACCGCTAAAAATATAATAAAGAATTCCATATTCTTTAACACTACTTCAATCCTCCTTCAGTGGTTGCTTAAAGCAATTTTTCTTTTTTATTTTAAAAGCATCCATCACTTTTAAAATTTCTAAATTTTCTTTCTCTAATCTTAACTATAATGGAATCATTATTTAAAGTTTTTCGAATGCAAGTACTTGCTTGCTTTTTTATGGAATTCTTTAAAAATTAACTGATGATTTTTTGTTTAAAGTTAATTAGTTTATTATTATATAATAAAGAATTCTTAAATTTCTATTAAGTATAAATACTTTTAAAACAAATTAATTTAACATAGAAAAAATTGAAGTGATATGATGGATAGTACAGAACCTATTTATAAAGGACTTAAGGATATTGGAATAGACTTTATCGTTAGTGTTCCTTGTGTTAATTTATCCAAATTATTAAATGATGTAGATGAAGATGAAGATATTATTCATGTTCCGGTAACTCGTGAAGAGGAAGGAATCGGAATATGTGCAGGTGCTTATCTTGGAGGAAAGCGCCCAGCAATTTTAATGCAGAATTCAGGTCTTGGAAACTCAATAAATGCATTAAAGTCATTAACAGAATTGTATGGATTTCCACTTATTATGGTGATGAGCCATAGGGGAACTGAAGGTGAAGGAATTATCGGTCAGGTTCCTATGGGCCAGTCCACTCCTAAAATATTGGAAGGGATGGATTTTAAGTATTTCAAGCCATCCAATCCTGAAGAGGCATATGAGAACATTTCAAGATCTTGGGATTTGTCTGTTGAAGAGGGAAAGCCAGTTAGCATACTTTTGGAGATTAGCTATTGGTGATTGTCAAGTGTGCTGTTAATTAATATTTGGTGATAATATGGCAAGATATGAAGCTATTAAGGATATAATGGAAAATATAGAAGATGAGTTGGTTGTTTGCAATATTGGTTTTCCATCAAGAGAATTGTATGAGATTGATGATAAGGATAAGAACTTTTATATGATTGGATCAATGGGTCTTGCATCTTCTATTGGACTTGGGCTTGCTTTAGCTAAGCCAGATAGTGATGTTGTTGTTATTGATGGTGACGGTTCTCTTTTAATGAATATGGGTTCACTTGTAACTGTTTTTGCTAATAATCCATCTAATTTAACTTGGATTGTAATAGATAATGGAGCATATGGCTCTACTGGAAATCAAGATACCTATGCACAGAAAATTGATTTGGTAGACATTGCAAAAAGCGTTGGATTTAAGAATAGCTATGACTTTAATGATATTGACTTGAAGGAAATCATAAAAAGTGAGAATGCAAGCTTTATTGTTTATAGGACTGAAGCAGGTAATTCTAAAGCTCCAATCATTGATTTGGATCCAGTATCAATTAAAAAAAGGTTTATGAGTTCTCTTGATTAATTAGAATGATTTAAATCTTAAAAATTAGTTTTTTTATTATTTTTTTTAGAAATTATTTTTTAATTATTTTAATTGAAAATAAGTTCTTTTTATTTTTTTAATAAGTTAGTTTTAAAAATTAGTTTTAATAAGTCATTTTAATAAGTTAGTTTTAAAATTTAATTTTAATAAGTCATTTTAATAAGTTAGTTTTAAAAATTAGTTTTTATAAGTCATTTTAATAAGTTAGTTTTAAAATTTAATTTTAAAAGGTATTTTATTATAAATTAGTTTTAAAAAAAGTAAAAAATGAGATAATTTTTATCTCATTTATTTGTTTTATTTTTATATATTTTATTTATCTTATTTTACTTGCCGCTTTCATCCAATTTTGCTATCTTAGCATCAAATTCATTGAACTTACGTGCGAGACCTGAGAAGTATGGGATGTAGACTTTGGAAAAGGTTAATCTATTTGGATCTTCACCTAACTCTTCAATTCTGTCTTTAACTCCTTGGATTTTACGTTCCACTTCATCGTACATCAAGTCTCCAGGGAATTCTCCAATAAATACGCCGTCTGCTCCATTTTCAAGTGCATATCTAATATGTCTTGGCCTTACGCGATTAACTGATATGACTTTTATAATATGTATTGATTCTGGATAAGACAATCTGTTGACACCTATATTGTCTGCTGCAGTATAGCCTATATTGTCTAAGAATACTAAAATCATACGTTCTCCTTCTTTCTTATTAGACAATATTCCTTTCATTGTTGCAAAGATCTTCTCATCAATATTACCGTTTACAGTAATTGCATGCTGTTTGCATCCTACAAGACATTTACCACAGCCTGTACAGCTCATTGGGTCAATATAAATCTCATCATTTTGTATGCTCATTGATTTGTATTTGCAACGATTGATGCATTCTCCACAGACTGTACATTTTTCAATATCGATTTGAGCGATGAATGGCTCGATTTCCACACCGCCATGATTATATTCTGAAACCTTTGATGCAGCTGCTGTTGCCTGCATGATTGAATCTGTAATGTCCTTTGGCTCATGTGCAGTTCCGCAAACGTAAATTCCTTGAACATCAGTTGCAACTGGCTTGATTTTTGGGTGGGATTCTTTTATGAATCCATCTTCAGTGGTTCCTAAGTTTAGGATTTCAGCTATTTCATTAGTTCCTTCAGATGGTTCCATTGCTGTAGATAAAACGACTAAATCCGCTTCAATTTCAATGAATTCTCCATTAAGTGTGTCCTCTGTTCTAACAACAAGATGGTCTCCTTTTCTGACCACTTCTCCTGGACGGCCTCTTAGGAATCTAACTCCATTTTCCTGTGTGTGCTTAAAGTATTTCTCAAACATTCCCGGAGTCCTTACATCAGTGTAGCAGATTAGAACATCAGTATCAGGATTCTTATGCTTAATGATATTTGCATTTTTCAATGCTACTGTACAGCAGATTTTAGAGCAGTACTTATGTCCATCTGGATTTTCATCCCTTGAACCTACACATTGTATCATAACAACACGCTTTGGAACTTTGCCGTTTGACCTTAGCAATTTTCCTTTTGTAGGGCCATTGACTCCTGTAATACGTCCTAATTCTGACTGTGTTATAACATCTCTGAAACGTGTGTATCCATATTCCGGACGTTTTTCCATATCATATAGCTTATGTCCTGTTGCCACAATGACTGATCCAACTTGAAGAGGAATTCTTTCAGCCTTTCCTCTAAGTTTTATTGCTCTCATTGAACATTCCTTAATACAATTTCCGCATTTTATGCAGTTGTCCATATCTATTACATATGATTCAGGATAGGATTGTCCAAATGGTCTGTAAATTGCTTTTCTCATAGATAGGTTGTCATTCCAATCATTTGGAACTTCAACTTCACAGACTTCAGCACATTTTCCACAGGCAATGCACTTTTCTGTATCAACATATCTTGGAGACTTTTCCAATATTAGGTTATATGTTCCTGCTCTTCTTTTAGCTTCAATGACTTTAGTGTTTGTCAAGACCTCAATATTCTCATTCCAAACAAGATCATTCAATATAGGGTTCAAAAGGCACATTCCACATTCTTCAGCAATCTTCACTGGAGAGAATACCTTTCCTATCTTTGCCATATGCCCCCCAATTGAAGGGGATTGTTCAATGAGGGTAACCTTTGTTCCTTGTTTTGCAAGAGATAGTGCAGCATTCATTCCAGCTATTCCACCTCCAATAACAGCCACTTCTGTAGGTGTTTGGCAGTATATTGGGTCTACAGCATCTGATTGCTTTACCTTTTCAATTGAAGCATTTATTAGGGATATTGCTTTATCTGTTCCCTTTTCATTATCAGAGTGGACCCATGAACACTGTTCGCGGATATTCGCCATATCCATTAGATAAGGGTTTAAAGGCTTTATATAATCCTGGAAGGTCTTTTCATGAGATATTGGTGAACATGCAGCAACTACAATCCTATCAAGGTCACGGTCAAATATTGCATCACGTATGAGTTTTCTTCCATTAAGTGAGCATAGGTTTTCAAATTGACCAATGAATTCAACATCCAATTCTTCCCTTACCCTATCTAAATCAACAGTGTCTGCAATGTTTCCTCCACATTCACATAGGAATACTCCAACTTTTAAATCATCTCTCATTTTTAACCTCCTTCAACTCCTTAATGACTGAATCTATAGGTACAGTATGAGCTTTAACCCCTATTACCTTATCGAAATCTCCTCCCATAGCAATAGCGAGGAATTGGGTAATGTTTAAGTGTATTGCATTAAACTTTCTTCCTTCCCTTTTTGAAATCAAGTCCTGATATCTGTCAAATTGGATATGGCAATTTGGACAGAGATGAACCAAAATGTCAACATCCTCATCTGCAATTGCATTCATCTTATCTGCTGTAGCAGTAAATGATAAGTTAGGGTTTGAGTATCTTTGTCTAAATCCGGTTCCACAGGTTGCCCTTTTGTGATCATACCATCCGATTGTCTTGCATCCGCATTCTTCAATCAATTCATCCATGATATTAGGATCGCGAACCCCTCCAATGGTGTCTTCATAGTGTACCTTGCAGTAGTGGCATCCATGGTGGGTAGCTATTGTATAATCACTTAAATCATATTTTATATGCTTTTTGATTTCATCCTTTTTTGCATATAATATGTCTACAACATGAAATATGTTTTCTGTTGGCTTTAGGTCATTCTTCTCATATTTCAAATGGCCTAATCCATTTTCTTCAAATAAGTTATTAATATGATTCCTTAATTTGTCCTTTTTATTCAGCAATTTCACTGACTTCTTGTTGATTGCATAACATGTTGCACACATCATCACGAGGTTTGGCCTTCCCATCTCTTTTGCTATCTTAAAGTTTCTTGCTCCAATTGCAGATGTGTCTATTTGGTTAAATACATCTGAATAATGTCCAAGTCCAGTGCAGCATGTTTGCTTTGGTGAAATTGCATAGTCAATGCCAAGTTTGTCAAAGACGAATTTGGTTGATGCTTCAACGCCAGGGTATTCTACACTTACAAGGCAGCTTCTAAATAAAAGGATATCTTTTGTTGGCAAATCCTTCATTTTTCAACCTCCTCTGATGCTCTTATTCTTTCAATTTTAGATTTAAATCCAGTTATTGTTAATATTTTGCTCACTTCATCAATTACTTCCTCAGAAGGCATCAATGGATCCAATTCCAATTCATTTCTGATTTGTTCAAGATTTTGTCTAAATTCCCACCATCCAGGTACATCCTGGTCAATATCTGGGAAAAATCTTTCAGGTATTGCACCAATTGCTGCAGTGAAATAGGAATCTGCAAATCCTAAGTATTCATACAGCTTATCATAGCCAATTTCTTTAGCAATAGCTATTTGCTTTAAGATTTGATTAACTTCACATACGCTGTTTCCTACAGGGCAAACGCTATGGCAAGTGTAGCAGTAAAAGCAATTCCATAGGTTTTCCTCATTAGGGATGCTTTCGTCTCCAGCTAACACCCTTTCAATGATGTCACGTGGGTTATAGTCGCTATGACGTGCTGCAGGGCAAGTGGATGTGCACATTCCACATTGCACACATTTTAGCACTCCTTCATCTTTTGAATTTTTAACGTCATTAATGATTTCAATCGCAAAATCTATTGGTGAATCATTAAGCTTTTGTTTAAATGTCATATTTTAGTTTCCTTAGGGTAATTTTATTTAAATTTTTTACCTTTTTTAGGTTAATTTATTTAAATATGAAATATTTGCCTTTCTTAGGCCTATTTTATTTAAAAAGCCAAATATTTATTATTTGGCTTATTTTATTTAAAAAGCCAAAATTTATTATTTGGTTTATTTTTATTTAAATGCTAAATTTTTGCATTATTTGGTTTATTTTTATTTTAAATGCTAAATTTTTGCATTATTTGGTTTATTTTTATTTTAAATGCTAAATTTTTGTATTATTTAGCTTATTCTTTTTTTAAATTGCTAAATATTTCCTTTTTAGCTTAATTAATTTATAATTTGAATATCAATCATTTCATTGAAATTTTATGGTTTGAATTATTTTACAATTTTTTTTTTTATATGATATTTTTATAATTCAAATTCCTTATTTTCAATCATTTCCTTTAATTTTAAAGATAGCCTATTGGCTCTTAATCTATCTGACTGTCTGCAGATAATAGGAATATTAACTTCTTTTCCATTTATGGTCAAATCCACATTTCCAGTATTCATGTCAAAGGCATCATTCTTACAATAGCTTGCACACATTCCACAACCGAAACAGTAATTGAAATCAGGCTTTTGCTCTTTAAATGCATTTGTAGGACATATTTCCTCAACAATACATTCGTTGCAGCTTGAACATTTTTCCTTATTGTATTTTGGTCTTAAGTCATGGCCTGTCCACATCTTATCGTAATCTGTATTGTCAAGAGGCAAATGACGTCCCTTGATATCTGCAACAGGCAAATCAATATCCTCATCACGAATTAGCAAATTATTGTAAATCTCTTCATTCAATACAGGAATTGGAATGGCTACTGTGTCATAGACCTCTCCACCTTGTCCTGTCTTAAATCCTCCTAGATAATATGGATCCATTTCTCTTAAATCTGCAGAGAGCATTAAGTTAGGCTTTTCAGCAGAGGAACGGGTTCCATCTCCTAAAATATATCCTATTGTGCCATTCAATAGGACTTTAGTTCCTTCCTTGATTACATTGTGAGGTATGTCATTTTGAAGAGGATTCCAGTCACCACATCCTGAAAATGTCAATCCTCTAAGGTTTTCTTCCAATGGAATTGCTGAAAAGATTGATTTTACAGACTCTTCATTTGGATTTGTAAATGCAGTATAGTTCTTGAATGCCATTCTTGAGCCTATTATCTGTCCTCGGATAATGTCGTCAATGGTAATTGTATTTTCAATGGTCTTACCCTCTGCACTTTCAACTCTAACGTCAATATCCTTTCCTTCAAGGATTTCCTTAAGCAAGAATCCTCCTCCATATGATTCGTCATATATTGAATGTGTAGTTCCATGAAGTATCACATCAACTGACCCAAGCCATTCATTTGGACATGGTCCTGCATATGCAGGGACACCGTTTAGATAAACCTCGTTAGCTCTTATGAATACTCCAGGATCTGAAACAACGAAGTTAAGAATAGCCGCAGTACCGCTCATAACTCCACAGGTTCCACAAGTTACAACATCCACTTCATCAAAGCTTGGAGCATTATCATTTTTTATTAGTTTTTTAAACTCTTCAACAGTGAAAATATTAGCTTCACCGGCATTGATTTTCTTGTTTATCTCATCAATAGTTCTGCTTTTAGTCATTGAATACAACCTGTTTATTTTTTATTATATTTTTATTCAATTAGAATAATTTGATTTATAGTTAATTAGTTAATCGATACAATTTCTCTAATGCTAAATGATTTTTTATTAAAATTTCATTATAATTTTCCTAATGTGTCTCCTCTTAAACCTTGCCTTAAGGTTTCGAGAGAAGTTATGTCTTCACTGGAAATGTTTCCTAAATTGACTCCATTACCTAATTTCAATATGAAAAAGACTTGCTGGTCCTTATTTGGAGCTTCCCAGAGAATCTTGTTTCCATCAAAATTATCTAAGATATAATCAATTTCATCTTCCTTTGCATTTCCTGATTTGTCAAAGATTCCAATATTCTTTCCACCTTCCCTTGCTTCAACGATAATTAGGGAAGAACCTGCCTCCAATTCCTCTTTCATGTATTCTATTCTTTCATCCAAACTAAGTTCCTTATCCAAATTAGGGTCTTTCTTTCCTACTTCAGACAATACTTCAAATCCATTTTCCTTTGCAAGCTTAATGCATTTAACCTTTTCCTCATGGGGAATGCTGGTTGATCCATCGGAGATTTCTATAGCTGGAAATCCCAAATCATGAGCTTCCTTAAAGAATTCTTCAAGCTTTTCATTCATGTATGCAAGTTCAAACAATGTTCCTCCAGTGTATGGAGTGATTGAATGAGACTTATACATTTCAACTTTCGCTTTAATGATTTCTCTATCATGTACAATGGAGGTTCCCCATCCGAATTTAAGATAGTCTACATATTCTCCAGAGATGTCCATTAAGCTGCTTGCTGTTTTAAGTCCTAAACCTTTGTCTAAAACCATGGTTATTCCACTGTTTCTAGGTTTGGACTCTCTTTTTTTAGATAAAAATTCAAATGATTTCAAAATATCACACTTGTTATATTTTTTTTGCTTTATATTTATATTACTTTTCTCATTATTAATATTAACTATTTATATAGTTTTTATTAACTATTTTATATAGTTTTCTTTAAAAAGAAGTATTTTTAATTCACCAAATTCGAATTGTAATAGTAAATTTTTGTTTTTAGTAATAATTTAAAAATTTTAGAATTTAAAAAAAGATGTTTTTTTTTTTAAGTTTGATTTAAATATTCATATCAAATTCATGTGTTTCAACTATTTTAGGCAATCTTCCTATAGTTCCCACATTCTCATCTGAAATTATCAAAACACCATCAAAAAATTCCTTGTAGTTTTCTGATGTCTCTAAGGCATTGTTTACTTTATCTTCACTGTTTTCACCTATGACATCATTAGCTATTCTTGTTGCAAGTCCATCTGCAAGTGAAGGTGATTTTGACAATACTGTAACGCTATCAGATAAGCCAAAACTGATTGAATGACCGATCTTTCCAGAAGAAGTGCATATTCCAAGAGGCTTCTTTCTGGCTTTTATTTCAAATGCTATGCTGTTGCCTAAGATTGGATTATTGGAATAGATTCCACATAATGCCTTTTTATCATTGATTATTGCAATGTCCCCTCCATTTTCAACGATTGAATATTTTGAATCATGTTCAATCAAATAATCTAATGATAGCTGGGATATGCTCCCTGCAACACATGCCATAGGCCCTACATCTGCATGATTAGATGATTCATACATCAATTTTACAATCTGAGGCAAGTTCTCATCATAGACCTTCACAGGTTCGATTGATATTAGAAAATCTTGATTTTGAGCAATATGCCTTTTTAAATCTAATCTCAATGAATGTATATGCTGCCTTAATCCATGCTCTTTGATATCAGTTGTTAATCTTATATGTGTTTGGTCTAAATTTATCTCCTCTCTATGCATATGTAATAATTTAATTTATTGATTATTTAAACTTTTTAAATTGGACAAATTTTTATCTTATTTAAAAAAAATAGTTATTAATCAAGTAAAAATCAGTATAAAATAAAATAAATTTGGGGCTGTTGAAAACCTTTTTTAAAAATTTATTTTAAATCTTTTTAAGAGTTATTTTTAAAAATTTATATATAAAATTATAGGATTTCAACAAAGCCATAAATTTCAATCATTGATTATTTTAAAGTAGATTTAATTTCAATCATAAAAATCATCATAAAATAGAATTAAATTCCATCATTAAAATTAGTATAAATATCATTAAAAAAATAAGAATAAGATATTATTAAAAATTGTGAGTTTTTAATAATATATTATTATATTTTTTTTAATTTTTGTTGGCATCTTATTAATCTTAGGTCCTTATTATTTGGCTGCTGGGGCATTTCTGACAGGTGTTTGTTTTTTATCGAAAATAGGATATTTCCTAACTCTATACATTACAAATGGAAATGCCATCAGGAATAATGTTATTGAAGCAACAAATATCATGTATATCATATCCCATTCTATCAATAGTCCTCCTAGGAAAATTCCAACTGACCTATTTAGATTATTGGTGAAAAGGTAAACTCCATTTGCAAATTCCTGTGCCCCTTTAATGGACGAGCTTATCCAATATTGAGATATTGTGTGCATGGATCCATCTAACATTCCAAAGACAATCAGCAATACAAATACATATGCAGATACTTTTACTTCAAGACCTAATAGAAAAATTACCGTCATAAAAACGATTGGATAAACTAATACAGCCAGGTTATTTCTTTTATGAATTAAATATCCGAAAAGGCTTGTTCCTACTATTGATGCTATACCATTTGCAAATAGGAATATGCATATCATTTCATTATGCACATTAGTCAAATCGAGCAATATGATTGTGAAATAATTATACACAACACTTACTGCAACTCCAATAAATAGGATAAAAAGAACTGAAATAATGAATTTATTGGTTTTAATGCATTGCATTTGAAGATTCAGATCTTTTTCATGTCCTTCCATTCTTGGGAGGAAAGCCTTAATCACTGCTAAAGCAAGCAGATTTATAAAGAATATCCAAATATTCACTGCCTGATAACCAAATCCCAAACCAATGTGGGTGGAAATGGAAAGGCCTAATATCGTACCTGAAGACACTCCCAAAATAACTTTATTTACATCATTTGGGGATATTTCTGACATCATTTCAAGGCAATACTGATGGCAGATGAATAGAAAAATGCCGGCACTAACCTAACAATCAATGCAAGGTAAAAGTTAGTTATGAATATTTGTAAAAAACCACTTATCACAAAAATCAGAGAAGCAATTATGAAAAATCTTTTTCTCTCAATATTCGAAAAATAAGATGGTAAGAACAAACCTGTAACAGCAAGAATCAGTGTAAACAAACTTACGAATGTGCCTGCCATCGTCAGAGAAACGTTAAAGAATCGAGCAATTTCATTAATCACTCCAACTATACTTAAAAATGACGATAGGGCAAATGCCAATAAAAATAATGAAAATATTATTTTCTTATCCATACATTACTTCCATATATTTTATAATATTCAATTTGGTTAAAGGACTTATTAGTTAAATAATTTAAGGTCCTTTTAAGATAGTTCTTTGTCATCATATATAAACTTTTTTAAAAAAAATAGATTAGGGGCTTTATTTTTGGATTTTAAGATGCAAGTGAGTACTTACATTCATATATCACTTATTTTAATCTTTAATAAAGTTTTAAAGGTGTAAGTGAGTACTTACATGCTAAAATCTTTATATATTGCTTTTAATAAACTAAAAAGTAAGAATAATAACTTTGTTCTTAAAATCAAGGAAATAATATTATCAATACTCATAACATAAAACACTAAAAATTGATCTGTTTAAATTTTCTTTTTATATATCTCAACCATTTATAATTTATAAGATTGGACTTATTATTCTTATCTCAACCATATTTCTAATTTTCTAGTTTTTCACATTCATTTTTGAGTTTTTTCTGCTATTTTTAAGTATTTCCGCTATTTTTTTATGTGCTTGTGCTATTTTTTTAAGTTTATCACTATTTTTTTTAGTGCTTCTGCTATTTTTTTAAGTTTATACTATTTTTTTTAAGTTTATACTATTTTTTTTTAAGTTTCTCACTATTTTTTTTAGTGCTTCTGCTATTTTTTTAAGTTTATCATTATTTTTTTTTTTAGTGCTTCTGCTATTTTTTTTAAGTATATCATCATTTTTTTAGTGCTTCTGCTATTTTTTTTTAAGTATATCATCATTTTTTTAAGTATTTTATGTATTTTTTTAAGTTTTTCAGCTATTATTTTTTTATTAAAAAGTTACTGTTTAAAAAATTTAATATATATTTGTATGTGGTTATGAATTTTCATCAATTAAATGAATTTTTTTTAAAAAAACTATTTTTATATATAAATTTATATATAAAAACTTAATAAATAAACGAAATCTTTATATATAATGTATAACAAATATAATATTAGTATGATGTAATACTTTAATTTTTAAGCATTTATTCAATTATGAATAATCAATATGTTTAAATTTTATGGGGTGTTTATTTTAATAGAATAAAAAATTGCTTTTGTGCAATTTTTTTTTTATTTAAAATTAATATTTCATTTATATTCTAAAAGATTCATTTTTAGTATATTGTATTTTTCGCATCAATATTGTTTGGAGAAATAAATTTATGGAACTATTTGGAAAGAGAAATTTTGTATTTTTAATGGCTATATTTCTTTTGTTGATGATGGTTTCATCCGTTAGCGCTATTGATGCTAATGATGAAGGTGTTATTGATGATGGATTAGCTGTTGGTACATTATCAACAAGTGATGCTTCAGTTTCACAAGAAATTGTAGCTGATCCTGCTGATGATTTAGATATGTATTCTGATGATGCTGGCGAGAAATTGTCCTCAGAAGTAATTAATGATAGTGACGATTCAGGATCAGATCTCGACAATGCAGAAGAAAAATTATCTATGGAAAATACTGTTGATGACTCTTCTAAAAGTGTGTTGAAAGCAAGTTCTGAAGGTGATGACATTCTTAAAGCGGATGTCACTGTTTATGTAGGTGGGCCTGGCGGTTATTCTACATTTCAAGCAGCAATCAATTCTTTAGAATGCAGAACTGATCATTATACCATTATTATACTGAAGGAACCTATACTGGATGGAAATCACGAAGTGGATGTGAGAAAAAACAGTTCTTCTTACCCTAATTTCGCTTACTTAATGATCCGTGCTGAAGAAGGTGCTGAAGTAGTCTTTGATGGTCAAAATACCTATACCTTATGGAACATTCTCTCTAATAATGTCCATATTGAAGGCATACAATTTGTTAACGCTAAACCTCGTGGAAATTATAGTGGTGTGTGTTTATCTATTGATGCAGACCATTTTTCCGCTGAAAATTGTAATTTTACAAACAACGGAAACAAATATCCTTGGGGTGGAGCAATACATGTTACCACAACATCAAATGACCTAAACTTTACCAATTGTTACTTTGAAAACAATACTGCAAATGTAGGTGGAGTAATCCGTGCTGAAAAGCGTGCTCATGACATATACTTTAAAGATTGTACTTTTATAAACAACGAGGCAGCATCTCACGGAGGTGTTGCATGTTTGTTTGGTCATTATGTTGGATTTGATAACTGTTACTTTGAAAACAACAGTGCTCCTTCATCTGGAGCTCTTCACTTCCACAATGACGATTCCTATGTAAACAACTGTACCTTTATTGGAAATAAAACTACAGGTGGTGGAATTGAAAGAACAAACGGTTATGGTGGTGCTGTAGGTTTAGTATACACTACTGATAATGGTGTATCTATTAACAATTCCAAATTCTACAACAACACTGCTGTCGTTGATGGTGGTGCTGTTCAAATTATTGGTGGAGGCAGCAATGCTGAAATCTTTAATTCTGAATTTGACAATAACGTTGCAGAATATGGTGGTGCTGTCAGTATCGTAGGTTCAAACACCGATATAGAAAATGTGACATTCATTAACAATAATGCTACATTATTCGGTGGTGCAGCTTATATCATAGGATCCAATACTCATATTGTAAATTCAAAATTCGATTCAAATAATGCTATTCCAGATGAAGAGCAAATAGATAAAGGATTAGGTGGAGCTGTTTATATGGCTGGTGCAAACGGTCATGTAACAGATTGTAACTTTACTTACAACACTGCTCGTAACGGTTCTGCTATCTATGTAAATCCTAGTTCCTATTATGCTGAAAACTACATTGACGGATGCGATTTTGATGAGAACCAAGCTTGGAGTTATTGGTTGCCTATTTACTATAACAATGTAACTGAAACAATTGATACTAACTTAACTGGTGGTAACAATATTTTGAATGCTATCTATAACAATGGAAGCAATAGACGCATTTATATAGATGGCGACAACCCTGTATTAGGTTGGGAAAATTCAAAAAATGGTACAATCATGTACCAAGATGTACGTGAAGTAAACCAAACCATTGTTACACTTATTTACGACAGACAAGGTAATCTTGTATTCAATGAAACAAAGATAACCAATATATCCGGTAGTGTTCACTATGATTTAGGTGAAGACACCATCAATTGGTTCATTGTTAACATGACTCACTTAGAGGATACTTACTATAAGGAAATTACCAACATTACAGCAATAAACATTCATCCAGGTTTAGATATCAGTGATGTAATTATGTATGAAGGAAATTCAAGTCCTCAAACAATGTACATCGTTTTATCTGATGAAAGCGGTAAGCTCTTACCTAAACATGGACCTGTTTACATTTATGTTGAAGTTGATGGTAATAAAATTCCTCTTGGAGCATTCATGACAGATATGAATTCAATGATTATCTTCAATGAAAGTACCATATTCAAAACATTGAAAGCAGGAACTTACACTACTGGTGCCAACTACACTTACCAGTACTACAATAGCACTACCCATAAATTTGTCAATAAGACAATCACTGGGGAAGGTAAATTAGAAGTGCTTCCATATGCTTGGAATCTAACCAAAATCATCATAGAAGTAAATGGTGAAGTATATACCGAAGGAATGACTATCAAATTAAATGATATCCTCACCTTTAACATTACAGTTTCCAATGGAATGGACATTCCATATAGCTCAGTTAAAATCATTGATGCAAATACTGACGGTTTAGAATATCAAGAAACCGTAGGATCAGAATGGACCTATAATGGTGACAATTCCTGGTCCTTAAGTGAATTGGCTGCTAATACCAATTCAAGTTTAATTGTAAAATTCAAAGCTACTAAAGTAGGTGAATCTATTAATGTAGCTAATGCATCCATTTTGGATGGTTTACAAAACAAATCAGCTAATGTAAGTTTCAAAGTCGGTGCAATAAACTTAGAAATTACTAAAAATGCAGATCCTGCTGAAGTATCAGTTGGAGATGAAGTAATTTTCACCATTATTGTAAGAAACAGTGGTGATTGTGATGCTACTAACGCTGTTATTACTGATGTTTTAAATGAAGCATTTAATTACGAATCTGGTGGTGACAGTTATGATGAAGCTACACGTACTGTAACCTGGAACATTGAAACAATCAAAGCAGGGGAATCTGCAAGCGTTGTTGTTTATGTAACCGTTAAATATGTAGGTGAATTTAACAACACTGCTGTAATTATCTGTGATGAAAACAAGACTGAAACCAATGATACCGTCCCAATCACTGTTAATCCTGCTCCATCAGCTGTAAGTGCTGATGATGTAACTGAAGTTTATGGTGAAGAAATCAACGTAAAGGTTTCCAGCGAAAACGCTACTGAAGTAGAATACAAAGTCATTGATAAAGATGGCAATGTTGTTGCTGAAGGTACTGTTGATGCTAATGGAACTTTCACTGTAAATGATTTAGACGTAGGTGAATACACTGTCAACTTAACAACTGTTGTTGACGACAACCACGAGTCTATCACTAATTCATCTAAAATAACTGTTACTCCTGCTGGCTCATCTGTCAGTGCAGAGGATGTTACCATTCACGTAGGTGAACCTGCTGTAATTAAACCAAGCAGCGAAAACGCTACAGGTGTAAAATACACTATTACCGATAAAGACGGTCAAGTTGTCACTAGAGGTCAAGTAGCTGCTGGTGAAGACATTACCGTAGATGGCTTAGAAGCTGGTGAATACACCGTCAATTTAGAAACTCTTGTTGACGATAATCACAAAGCTAGCGAATCTACTTCTAGCATAACAGTTAAAAAATTAAACATTAATATTGTTGTAAACAATTATGTAACCACCCCTGGTACTGAGGTAACTGTGGAAATCACTGTTACTGATGAAAACGGTGATCCTGTAACCTGTCAATTAACCGTGGAAATTTCAGATCCTCAATCTACTGACAGTTTACCACCACATGCAGTCAGTGCTAATGGTTTAGGTTCTACAACTACTACTGTAGATGTAGATAACGGAAAAGGTAGCTTAACCTACTCTGTTCCTGAAGATGCTGAAGACGGTACAACTTATGTTGTAAATGCTAAAGCTGAAGAAACACCTAAATACGAAGCTGGCGAAGGTACTGGGTACATAGATGTTAAAAAATACAAAACAACAACTACTGTTTCAAATGCTACTGGTGAACCTGGACAAGAAGTTACTCTTAAAGTAAAAGTAACTACTGAAGATGGAACTCCATTTAATGGTGATGTTGTTGTACAATGCCCTGACGGCACTAATAAAACCGTTACTGTTACTGACGGTAAAGGAGAGTTCACTTGGACTATTCCTAAAGATGCCGAAAATGGTACTACATATGAATTCACTGCAATATTTGATGGTAATTCAACATACTACGCATCTAATGGAACTGGAATTGTAGATGTAGTAACTAAGGATAATCAAACCGACAATAAAACAAATGACACAAATGACACACATGTCGATCCTGTCGATCCTGTTGACCCTGTCGAACCTGATAACACTCCTAAAGAAGTTACTCCTGAAAAAGCAGTTCCAGCCATGGCAAAAACTGGTAACCCATTAGTTGCAGTATTAATTGCTTTTATCTTTTTAGGATTAGGTTTAAAACGTAAAGAAGATGATTAAACAGTTTAGGAGATTTGTTTTTTATCTCCTTTCCATTTTTATTTTTTTTAACATTTTTTTTATTTTATTCTTATTTTGACTATTTTTTAATATTTAATGCTAATTTTACTATTTTTAATTGATTATTTGTGTTTTAACATTGTTTTTGTTGTTTTTTAATTGATTTTTTGTGATTTTGCATTGTTTTTGTTCTTTTGTGTTTTAAGATTGTTTTTGTTGTTTTTTAATTGATTTTTTGTGTATTTGCATTGTTTTTGTTCTTTTTGTGTTTTAAGATTGTTTTTGTTGTTTTTTATTGATTTTCTTCATGGACTTTAATTTCTGTTTTAAATTTATTCTATTTTTAAAAAGTTTATTATACTGGTTTTGATTATATTCTGATTGAATTAATTTCTTTTAAATCTTTTGAGTTTAATCATTTATTTAAAAATGCTAATTTTTAATTGCCATTTATATAAAAGTATATATAAGTATATATAACAAATATTAAAGGTATGAAAAGACTATTCAAATGGATTGAAAAATATTTCTTTATAATTATTCTAATTGCAGTAGCAATTTCTCTAATTATCCCACATTCTTTTGATTGGGTTTTAGAAGAGTTTATGGGAATAAATATAATAAATGTTCTATTAGGCATAATCCTATTTGGAATGGGTACAACTTTGAAATTGGAAAATTTTATAAATGTGTTTAAAAGACCTAAAGAAATCATTATTGGTGTTTCTGCACAGTATTTATTAATGCCTCTCATTGCATTGACCCTTGCAAGTATATTTTCACTGAATGAGGCTTTAACCGTTGGACTTGTTCTTGTTGGAACAGTTCCTGGAGGTACAGTATCTGATGTAGTGACTTTCCTTGCAAAAGGAGACTTGGCATTATCTGTATCATTAACTGCAGTTTCCACAGTATTTCACCAATTTTAACTCCAATCATTACTTTAATATTGATTGGAAACCAGATTGCATTTAATCCTGTGGATATGTTTGTTTCAATTGTTCAAATTGTAATCATACCGATAGGCTTAGGATTGCTTCTTAATTATAAGTTCCCAAACTTTTGTGAAGAGCTAAAGAATTATTTGCCTACATTGTCTGCAGTTGTAATTGCAATTATTGTTGCAGGAGTAATCGGTCCAAATAAGGCAGCTATCATTGAATCATCTGCTGTAATTCTAGCAGTGATTGTATTGCAATATTTCATTGCTATGGGCTTAGGATTTGTTGTAGGATACTTATCCGGAATGAAACGTAAGCAAATGATTACTATAGCTATTGAGCTTTGTTTCCAAAATTCTGGATTATCTACAAGTCTTGCAAAAACACATTTCCCTGCTTTGACTTTAGCGACAGTTCCTGGAGCTTTATATTCAGTATGGCAAAACTTTGCAGGATCAATCCTTGCTTATATATTTACTAAATATTTCCAAGATGCAGAGGATTCAGATATATAGATTTCAATTAATTAAAAAATTATTCATATGTTAATTGCTTAAAAATTTGAAATAATTTAAAAAAGTTATTCATATGTTAATTGCTTAAAAATTTGAATTAAATTTAAAAAAGTTATTTATATGATTTTTGCTTAAAAATTTGAAATAATTTAAAAAAATTATTAATTGTGCCTTTAGTTGTTAAATTTAAAAATTATTAAAAAATTAATTAAAAAAGAATTGATTATTATGAAATTAATAGAAGAAGGATTTTTACAAAGAAACAAAGTAGTTTTAATAATTGCTTTGGCATTATTTATTTTCCCTGCATTTTTAGGTGCAGCAGTAACTTATCAGAATAT
This sequence comes from uncultured Methanobrevibacter sp., assembly GCF_902769175.1. Lineage (GTDB taxonomy): Archaea > Methanobacteriota > Methanobacteria > Methanobacteriales > Methanobacteriaceae > Methanobrevibacter. The sequence continues at coordinate 3,383 of NZ_CACXNW010000032.1, read as the reverse complement.
GGGCAGTAATTATGGGATGATTTCTCAAAACCTATATCATTTGTCCCAAACAGGCCATCCATCTCCTATTCAAGGAGTTGATGGAGTTGAAATCTTTTTCCATAATCTAAGTGTAGACCTTATGGTTGTTCTTGGAGGATTTTTATTCTCAATCATTTCAGTATTGTTAGTGGTTTATAATGGTTTCATTATAGGTGCTCCATTTGGTACTGATGTATTGTTTGCATCTGTTTCAATTCTCCCACATAGTATTATAGAGTATCCTACTTCAATATTCACACTTGCAGCTGCATTTAACATAACATTGCTGGAAGTAAAAATGATAAAAAATAGAGCTTTTAAATCTGTTTTAGAAGAAAATAAGGTAATGTTGAAAGATATTTTAGCACTGGTTATTATTTCCGTTATCTTTTTAATCGTTGCAGCATTTATTGAAGGAAATCTAACTGTACCTATTGTAAATTGGGTATATGGATTTTAATTAAAAATTAGTTTTAATATTAATTTTTTCTATTTTTTTTATTTATTATTTTTAATCATTAATATTGGTTTTTTTTCTATTTTTTTTTATTTATTATTTTTAATCATTAATTTTGGTTTTTTTTCTATTTTTTTTTTATTTATTATTTTTAATCATTAATTTTGGTTTTTTCTATTTGGCAAATCTAAACAGGAATTCAGTATTTTTAAAAATTAAAAATTGTAAGGGAATTCATAGAGATAAAATATTAATTTCCCCTACAATCTGTTTAAATTCCTATTACTCATTTTCAATCAGTTTTGTGTAAATTTCCATTTTCCAGAGAACTTATAGTCTTTAGAATCAAATTCTATTATTGTACCGCCTTCAAATTCAATTACTCCATTATATGTTCCTTGATTTACAATATTTTTAATGTTTGTTGATTTTATTGGTTGATCAATTTCTAGACTATATACCTTAGCACGTTTAGACACTTGTTTTGCTACATCATGGGAGACTGCACTATTTTTACAACAAGGACCTACCATTGCTGCACCAACTACTCCCTCTTCTATACCAAATGCAACAGTTCCACTGATAATGGATATTGCTGTATTTAATCTGTTGAATGCTAAATTATATTGGTCTGAAGTAATTGCATAAGCTGCATAACTTCCAACACTGCCTCCAACAATAACACCTGTTGCAACTCCTACTGCGATTCCTACTGCAACATTACCTCCGCTTAATAAAAAACCAAGGGCACCTGCTGTAACTCCTAATAATATTGTTCCAACACCGGCAACAGTTGTAATTAATGAAGAACTTAAATCAGATATGCTTTTAACATATTTTACAGTTCCTTGTGTTCCATTTACTTGTTCACCATTCATGAATACTTTTCCATTGTCTACATTTAATATGTCGTTTCCTGTTCCATATCCTGTGTTTTCATTAAAAATACAGTTATTTAAGTACAATTCTCCTTGGCTGAATATTGCACCGCCGTTTTTTGCATAATTATTGGTGAATGTACAATTATTACATATGGCCATGCCGCTATTGAGTATGCCTGCACGTCATCTCTTTCACAAATCTAATCCATTTTGTTGTTGTGTAATGTTACATTGTTTAAAATGAATATTGCCTGATTTATGATTGCTGTGTTGAATCCTTCCACTTTAATGTTGGATGCTGTTAGGATATAATTTTCATCAGCGGTGATGGCTTATCTAAATTCTTCACGAGCTTTGGTTTCAGCATGGATTGTTGAGCCGTTACCATTGATATTAATTATATTGTATCCTAATTCCTTTAGGTTCCAACAATATGTGGAATTAATTTGAAGAGGTTTTGCAAAAACGACATTTAATGCCTTTGTTTGATTTTCACAATTAATATTAAACATGCTTGGGATAGATTTCTCTTTTGTAAAGATTCCTCTATAATCCTCTGCACTATTGATTACAACATTTGCAATCTGCCTAACTGAAACTGTATAGTTTTGAGTCAATAGGGATTTATATATGTCATTATAGTCTTTGATGTTAAACGTATATGTTTTGGATATACTCTAATCCTTCTCTTTCACCTCTACGAAGGTCAGTATAGATATTAAATGCAAAATAGCCACTCTTATTATTATATTCATAGTAATAGTTATGGTACTCGTCTCTTGCATTACCTAAACTAAGGCTTTATAAATCATTGGAATCATGTCTATTATTCCGCCCATTTTTAAGATACCTACACTTGCAAAATAGCTATAATACAAATAGTTTACATCAATATTAGACTCATTACCATCAATCACTGGAATTAAGTTGCCAATGGTTGTAATATTGTTAATTGTAGGATTTTTCCTATTTCTATTAATGTATATTGCCTCTCCTGACAGTTTTGATGAGGAATTGATAAATCAGGAATTGCTAATTGTGTTGTTTATGCCTCCTATGTAAATTGCACCTCCAACTCCATGTGCAAGATTATCTTCGAAGAGACAATTATCGATAATTCCCTCATTTCCCATCCAGCTTAATGCTCCACCATTTACAGAAGTGTAATTATAAAAATTACAATTGGAAATAGATCTTCCATCACCACTCCATGAAATAGGGCTATTTACATATTTGATAAATGTAGGAATCTTCTATTTGCATAGTTCCTTTTGGTTGGGAGTTTGCAAATGTCAAATTATGTATTTTTACATTATTTCCCTTTACATTAAATATTGAAAAGTATTGTGATGGGCCTCCTGCATCTTGGCATGGCCATTACCGTTAATGGTCACATTATCCTTATCAATGTTTATAACATGGTCAAAAGAAGTATCAGTGTTCTTTCCACTAAATGAATAGTCATTGTTCAGTTTGTATACATCTCCAGGATGAAGATTTTGGATATCTGAGTTTAATTCATCAAAAGTACTTGTATTATTAGGCTCAAAATTAATATTTGATCCATCTTCAACTGTTCCATTAATATTATCAGTTGCACAAGAGAATGATATAGTCGTAAATAAACAAAAGCATAATATTGTCGCAATTATTAATTTCTCATAATTCATTTCTAAAGTCCTTCCATATTTTTTTAATTAAAATAAGATAATAATAAAAATTATTTATTTAGTTCAATATTTAATTCATGGTTTTCATAATTGAAATTAGAAAAAAATAGGCTGTAAAATTTTATAGGTTTGATTTTAATTTTTCAGATTTCTTTATAAGTAAAAATTAATATTATGGTTTTTAGCCAAACTTTTTTTTACAAACTGAGAGGGTGTCACAAATTTAAAAAAAAAAATCAAATCCATGACCCCAAATTTTTTTTAATTTTTTCCAAAATCCCAAAAAAAATCTTTTACTTTTTTTCTTATGAATTGGATCTTTTGTTCATTTTCATTGAATATTCTTTTAAAATT
>NZ_CACXNW010000031.1 GCF_902769175.1 uncultured Methanobrevibacter sp. | reverse complement strand
CACAAGCTATTAGAACTGACCTTGAATCTTGCGATATATATAGAGCGGAAATAAGCTTCAATGATGGAGTGGGGGCATACTATACTAGGGAAGGAGAAGAATTTGGATTTAGCCACAAGGCCGGAACTTCTATTATAGAGGAAATGATGCCTGCAAATTATGAAGAACCAAACAACAATGCAAACCCATTTGGAATAAATAATTATGATGGAGAGAACAATAACATAATCAATAATGAGGTAAACAATAACATAAATAATTATAATGGAGCGAACAATAACATCAATAATAACGAGGTAAATAATAACATAAATAATGGTGAGGTAAATAATAACATAAATAATTATAATGAAATGAACAATAACATAAACAATGATGAGGTAAACAATAACATAAATAATATCAAAGATCAAATAGATGCATACCATGAAGAAACCCTCAGAATCCTAAATGAAATAAAAGGATACAATAACGCAAACAAAAATATCATAATAGAAAATCCCGAAAAAGCAAACATAATAAAATAAATGAATTTTATAGACCACAAAAAGCACAGGTCAAGATTATTGAAAGCAACCCTAAATATGCTACAGCAGAGATAACCTTTAGAAATGGAAGGGTAATCACATGCACTAGCAGATGGGGCACACAAGCTATTAGAACTGACCTTGAATCTTGCGATATATATAGAGCGGAAATAAGCTTCAATGATGGAGTGGGGGCATACTATACTAGGGAAGGAGAAGTATTTGGATTTGGCCACAAGGCCGGAACTTCTATTTTAGATGAAATAATAGCTGAAGAATGGTGATATTACTACTTAATCAATTTATAATGACTGTTCTGAATAATTATTTTTTGGGGTTTGTTGAAAACCTTTTTAAATCCTTTTTAGTATAAATTTTTATACTATTTCCCTTTATTTTTATATATTATTTTTTTTCTTAATCATTAAAACTTTTTAATAAAATCTTTATAACATTAAGAACATATCATTATAATTATGTATTGAGTTTTCTTTTTTTCTGAGGGGTTTTTAATGGTTCAATGTCCTAAATGTGTCCTTTCAGATTATGACCGCAGAGAAATTAGATGCGGTTTACTGATAAATGAACACCTTTAGATATGGGTAGGCCTTGGTGTATACTGATGAGAAAAATTCACGAGAACATTTGAAGTTTTATTAAATTTAATTTTTTATAGTCTTAAGTGATTAAATGGGGCGTTTCTATAAATAATTATAAAGATTATAAATATAAAGGAGGTCTGAGATGAATTTTTGTTATAAATGTGGAGCAACTATTGAAAATGAAAATCAAAAGTTTTGCATAAATTGTGGAGCAAATTTGACAGAAAGAGAAGAAAAGCAAACAGAAAATTCCAATATTGATTTTGATTCTATATACGCTGGCTTAGATGATTCCTCTAAACTTTCTAAAATTATGGATGATTATGAAAAATTGTTTGAATCAGGTTTATATAAGGAAGCTTTAAATTTAATTGATTATGCATTAGAAATAGACCCTAACAATGATGAAATTTTAAACGATAAGGCAAATGCTTTAAGCAATTTGGATGAAAATGATGCTGCATTGTTGTATTATAGAAAGTCTTTAGATATCAATCCAAGAAATCCAAATACATTAACCAATTTAGGATATAACTATTATAAATTGGGAAAATATGATTTGGCCATTGAAACATTTGACGAAGCCTTGGCAATAGATCCTAACTATTTTAATGCATTGAATAACAAAGCAGCTACCTTGCATAAATTAGGACTGTATGAGGAATCCATTCAGGTTCATCGTAAAATCTTAACTAAGAATCCTAAACATGTCCATTCTCTAATCAATATCTCTGCAACTTATTTTGAAATGGGAAAATATAAGGATGCTTTAAAGTTTATTGATAGAGCTTTGATTGTAGAGCCTTATAATCAAGTAGCATTGCAAAATAAAAATGAGATTTTGAAAATGATTAATTAATACTTTCATTTTTTAATCATTTAAACAGATGGAAGAGTTTAGAAATGAATTATAAATTAACAATAAAAAAATTTAATTAATTTATTTTTTTCTTCTCTAACAAAATATCCTTATTCAAAAAGAAGCAAGTTTTAGTAGTGTCCTTATTAAAGAAAGTATTATAAGCATCATCACTTTTTTGGCCTTTAGGCCCTATTTTCAATATTGATTTTCAAAAGAATTTGGATATGGCAATAAACTCATATCTTCTTTTCAATACTTTTTTTTTAAGTTTAATGGCAAGACCTATAAGGCAAAGACAAATAGGAAGGGAATAGCTAAGGTTACCATTAAGAAAAAAGCTATTAAGAAGTTTAAAAAGGGTAAGATTTCTATTTCCTATCTTAAGGATACTATTAAGAATAGAATTAAGGTGAAGGCTTAGGGAGTGTTCTCTAAGTTTTTCGGGTCAATAATGAAATTCTTTAGCAGTTTAGCTGTAGAAGTCTAATTAGCTGCCCTGACTTCAAAATCAGTGCTTACTTCACTTCCAAGATGTGAATCGGTTTCTTCAGCTATTGCCTTTGCTGTATGTGTTCCTGCTTCCAAACCGCTTACTGTAATGGACCCATGTCCATGTGAGAGTTGGACTGGAATGAATTCTCCATCATCAACTTGAACCTTGATGTGGCATTCATAGTGGGAATCAGTTGAAATCATGATCTCAGCGCTTTGGTTAACGTCAATGTCACCCACATCCACATTCAAGTAGCAATTGGATTTAGGATCCTTTTCTCTAACCTTAAAATGAACGGTTTGTTCACTGCTTTCATAGAAGTCATTTCCGTTAAAAGTTACCTTTGCTGTATGGTTTCCCGGCTCCAAGTCGCTAATTTGAGTGGATCCTTTGCCTTCATTGATTTTAATTGAAATGAAGTTGCTGTTATCAACTACAACATTAACATAGTCTGTTATGGAAGCTTCAGTTGTAACTTCAATAGTGGCATCCTCTCCAATGGTTATATCATCGATTTTGACATTTAAATGAGGGTCGCATACATAGACCTCGAAATCGGCACTTGCTTCACTTCTATCATATGAATCGGTTTCTTCGCATATTGCCTTTGCTGTATGGAATCCATAGCTTAATCCTCCGACACTAGTGATGCCATAGCCATTTGAAACATAGGCTGGAATGAATTTACCATCATCAATTTGAATCTTAATCTGGCCTTCATAGTGGGGATCGCATTTTATTTCAATATCCGCTGTTTCGTTAGCATAAATGTCATTGACATGAATGTACAAATTGCAATTGTTCTTTTGAAGTGCTATATTGGGTTCGGTTTTTCCATTCTCTAAAATCTTTTCTTCATATTTTTTACTAGCATTTAAATCGAGTTCTTTGGTTTCATCAACACTTGAATTGAGTGTATTGGTACTGTTGCAAGAATTTGCATCATCTTGATTGAAATCGACAGCAGATAACGGACTTAAGCAAAATAGCATTACAAGAACTGCTGCTATGATTTTTAAACTTCCTTTCATATTATCCCATAAGAAATTTTTAAAGTGGTGGCCACATTGAAATCTTTAAGCATTGTGAAAATATTCTAATAACATTGTAGCATGCCTTATTTGTTAAAAAATTAGTTCTCACATGATGTATGATAGAAATTAGAATGCACCTTTCTTTTAAATAGAGGGTTTATTATTGTTTATTTATAAATATTTCTGAAAGCAAGTACTTGCTTGCTTATTTTAAGAGATTTAGTGTAGTTTTATTAAAAAAAGTGAGTTTAGATGAATGGTAGGGTGGTTCATTTTATCCTCTCTTAAGGATACTATTAAGAAGAGAATTAAGATGAGGGCTAAGGGAGTATTTCTCTAAGTTTTCTTTTTTTATTTTTTTACACTATTTCAACATCACAAAATATTAATTACTAATAAGTCTTTTAACAAAATATAAAAGAATAAATAAGATTTATTAAAAAAATTATTATTGTGGTGTTTTAATGAAAAAACTGTTCTTTTTTCTTGCAATTATTTTAGTAGTCTTTTGTTCTTTATCTTCAGTTAATGCCTTGTCATGTCAACGATTTTCAATAGATCTTCCAGATGGATTTGAAGAGACTGATGGTTGGGGAGCTAGAGTGCATGTAAATGATATTTATGCAGGTACTGGAATTCCATTTAATGGCAAAGTTCATAGATGGTTAGAAATTAAAGAAACAGGCACCGCTGGCGAATACAAAGATTTTGATTATACTAAAGTATTTGAAAGAGAATATTTGTTAGATGATTATAGTGATGGCAATCTTTATGTAGCGAAATTTAATATTCCTAATTTTGATAATGGAATTGTTAAAGAAAACTTTACATATGCACATTTTGATAAAGATGGATATCATTATGAAATGTATATTTCATACAATGGCAATAAAAATAATTTAAAGCTTTCTGATGATGTAGATATGATAAAAGGTGTTCAAAATTCACTGAAACATAAAAAATAGATTTCATCTTATTTTTTTTAATTTTTTAATTAAAAAATTCCTTATTATTTTTTAGTTTTCTTCTTTAACAATATCTTTTTATTCAAAGAGAAACAAGTTTTAGTTGTATCCTTTTTAAAGAATGTATTATAAGCATCATCACTTAGACCTATTTTTTAATCAAAGAATCTGATTCAGTCCTGTTTATACTTTAAGAGTTTGTAATTTAATTCTTCATTTTCCTTGGAAATTTTCTCTAATTTCTCATTTAGGCTTTTAATGTCTCGCCTCATGCTTTTGAATTTCTCATAGTCTTTTTGAATATCCCTTTTAAGAAACTCTATGTATTCGTTCTTTTTTAAAATATCGTATTTAAGGTGTTCTATTTCACTTTCCAATTCAGCTATTCTCTTTAGATATTTTTGTTTATTCGAATCTTCAAGCTCTTTTTCACTGACTAGTTTTGCACCGCATTCAAGACATAATGTATATCCCTCATCATATGCAGTATTGCAGTTTGGGCAAATCATGCTATCCTACCTTGATTGTTTCCTAGCAAAAGTGTAGATGTTGTTGGTAAATTGGTGGATTTTTCATGATATCCTACCTTGATTGTTTCCTAGTCCTAAAGCAGCCCATATCATTGAAAGAAGAAATGCAAGTCTTGAGTTCCATTGATTTTTATTGGTCATAATATTAATTATGTATTTGATTATTTAATATTTTTATATAATTTTATTCGATTTGAATTAAAAAATAAGTTAAATGGGAGAGGAATTTATGTATGTATTTTGTCTTTAAATCGGTTAAAAATTAGCATTCCATAAATAGAATTTTTTTCACTTTTGCTTGTACTCTCTTAATTCAATACAGCATTTGATGCAGAACTTTTGGTCTTTTTCTATTAGTTTAGCTCCGCAGTGAAACAGTAGTTCATATTGCTCCCTTTTACTTTTTCTATATTTATTCTTATTTATGTATTTGAATTATTTAAAGCTTGTTTAAATATAGGTGTTCAATCTTTTTGATATTGGGATTTTTATGAATAATTTTACTTATTAAACTCTTATTTTGTTTATAAATAGTTATATATGGTTAATTTTAGATTTAAGCATTAATTTATTCTTATTTTTTAAAATATTTAAATACAATGTCTAATATAATTAGAACAATGAATATTTGGGAGAATTATCTATGAAAATTTCAGAGTTAATCAAGAAATTGGAAGATATGCTTGAAGAATGGGGAGATCTCGAAGTGGTAAAAGGTAAGAATTATGTTGGTTCAGAAGAAGTCACAGGCATCACCACCATACACGGAAACTGTTATATTGAAAATAAGTATTTGGATAATTACACAATGAGAAATGAAGATAAGCTTGATTGGGCTAAAAAAGACCTTGAAGAGATTTTGAAAGGATATGATTGTTTTGATTGCAAGAATCAAATAGATGGATATTGCTATTTGCATGAATATCATATTAAAAATGAAAAAATGAATATAAAATGTTTTGAAGCTAAGGACATGCCTTATGAAAAGAAATGGAAAATAAATATGATGCAAAATTGCATTCATAAGTTGGAATGGGAATTAATGCAAGGGAAGGAATATTAGAATCTTTATGGGATTAAGATAAATAGTAAAAAAATTTCTAGGCATATTTAAATAATTTTTTAAAGTTCTAAATATTCACTATACTTAATCATTAATTTTTTATCAATAAATTTTTCATCAAATCCTAATTCTTTTAAAATTATTAATTCAATTAGTATTTTTAAGTTAAAATTTAATATATCTAATTTTTTAGGGTCTTTTTTGAAATTAGAAGAATCATCGTAATGAGTATAATAATTTCTATTATCTACAACTTTACTGATGAACTTATTTTTATTTCCATCAATTATTTTATTTATAATTTCAAAATTCTTTAAATCATTGATTAGTTCTTTTAATCGTTTTCTTAAAGAAATTTCATTACCAAATTTAATCTTATTTTCCAAACTATTTTTATGATCTTCATTTTTTATTAATTCTTGAATAAAATCAATTATTTGATTTTTAATAGTTTCATATTCTTCAATTCTCATATAATTATCAATATATTTTTCATTTTTTCTTAAATATGATTCTAATGCCTGAGTATATGATAAGAATAGGTATTCTGGGTATGATTCATTTGCAAAATTCATAAAATATATGTCAAATAATGGCTGATATTTCTCACTAATTTTAAACCAGTTGCTAAATATGAGTTGTATATCTTCTATTTCATCAAATTCAATTAAAATATCAAATGAGTTTAATTTTTCAATGGTTTTATCGAAAAATTTTGAATAAACATTAGTTTTATTAAGAGTATTGAATTCATTTTCTACCATACATGTCATAAGCTTTATTTCAGTTTCATCATGCATTAAAAATGTTAAAAACTTTTTAATTATATTGATGTCTTTGAGTATAGTTTCTATGTGGGTTTTATTCTCATAGACAATTTGTATTATGTAATTAGGTTTTATACAAAATGAAATATTTGTTGAAGTAATTGAATAACTTAAAGAAAAAATTATCTCAAATCGGTTTAGTTTAATGTTCACACACTTATATTCTGCAAAATTTTTATAATTATCCTTAATATTCATTTTAAAATATTCATTGTTCCTAATCCAATTTTCTAAATTGTGAAATTTAAGTTGAATTTCTTTAAAATTCAAATTTGAGTTATAATCATAATTTTTGAAAATGTAATCAATAGAAAATGTTACTGTTTCAAAAGGATTCCACAAGTGATTTTTGTATAGTGTTATTTTTGTTTTATTCACATAACCAATAATTATTTCTTTGTTATAATATTTGGCATATTCTTCCATTTTTATATCGGTTTTTAAAAGATAATGGTTGTTTTTATAAATGATTGTTCCTTTAAATTTATTTTCCTCCTCATCTTTAAACCAAAATGTTCCTAGGTTATTTTGTAGATTATGCATAATAAGTCTCCGACATTTTTATATTTTAACATTCAAATATTCCTAATATCAGACGCTTTAAATTTTATTTCTTATTTATAAATAGGGAGATTCATTTTATTTTTATCTTGTATTTAAGTTTATTTTATCCTTTTTTTAAATTATTTGTTTCCTCTTCTAAAACATATTTTGCCAATTTTTCATTATTTTTTCTAGCTAGATACCAAAATACTATAAATTCTATTATTCCTATTAATGCCATGATTAATATAAGATCTTCAAATCTAAGAAATAATGCAAATACTGGAACAAATCTAAGAAATAATGCAAATACTGGAAAAATTAAGGTAATTATTAAAATAATCATTGTATAATCTCTACATAACAAAAAACGTCTATTTTGGTCACGAATTTTATTTGTATCTCTGTGTTCTGTATAAATTTTATACCATAATTCATCTTCTTCTTTTTCTGTTTTTGGCATATTATGAACTTTTAGGATTAAATCTAATTCTATTAATTTTTTATCATAATTTAATTTTCCAGATTTCATTTTAGAAAAAATACCATATGAAAATCTATGATTATTTTTAGGGTATAAGATAAAAAATTTCCATTCACGAGGTATGATGTTATTAATTAAATAAATAGGAAGATATAGTATAGAAATTAAAAGAGAAATAGGGATTATTTCATTATTAATTGCTGTTTTTGATGTAATTAATAAAAAACTAACAACAATGTTAAAGATTATAAAATGAATAATTTTATCATCATAGTCCTTTAAGTCACTCATTATAATACCTCATTTTATTAAGTCTAACGTACCTCTATATTGTTCTCCAGTTGATAAGATTTCTTCATCTTTCTCATTTTTTAAGAAATCATTTTCAATTTCATTAGTTGTATATATGTCTACTTTTCCTATTCCACTTTTGAGAACAATATTTTTCGCTGTATTTTGTGTTATTGTATTAAAACCTTTATAATAGTTTAAATATTCTGGTTTGGCTTCTCCAATGATAATTAATTTTGGATTAATTTTATCTAAAATATATTTTGGTATTTTACCAGTGTCCCTTCCATGATGTGGAGTAAATATTATGTCAGATTTTGGCAATTCCACTTCATCAATGATTTTTTCTAAAAAATCATTTTCCATATCTCCAAACCACAATACAATAATTTCATTTTCTTTGGAATATTTAATTATTGGGGAGATCTTATTAGCTGAATCTTTTTCATTTTTTTCTAATTTACCTATTTCTTCTTTATAATAGTTATTATCAAGATCTGGCCATAAAATAAAAATATTAGATCCTTCTCTTCCTTCATGAGTTTGATTTAACCAACTATTTTTCATATTTTTTTTTAATTTTAATTCACTATTATCACGTAATTCATAGTATTTTTTAAAATCTGCAGAGTCTTCAGTTTTTATTTTATTATCAACACAATAAAAATTAGTTATTCCTATTTTTTCATTTAATAATTCAATCCCCTTAATATGGTCTTTATCAGGATGTGTTGAAATAAACCGATTAAAATCATTATCTTTTTTAACTTCTTTCATTTCTTTTATAATTTCCTCTTCTTGTTCTTCTATAATATTACAATCAATAATAGTAAATGTTTTATTTTCATGACAAATATAAAACATATCCCCATTTCCTACACTAAAACTTTTTATAGTTACCATTTTCTCACCATTTTTCACAAAACACAAATAAATTTCCATTTTCTATTTTAACATATATGGTTCCATCATTACGTGTTGTTAAACAACTTCTTTCAACTGAAAATCCATTTTTAAAAACATTCATTCCTATAGATTTAGAACTGTAGTAATTAACTGCACTCACTTCCTCTTGACCACTTTTATCTGAGATTATTGTTAGAACAGGATTTAAATGGTCTACTAATTCTGATTTATAACTAGATATTCTACCATGGTGTGGTGCTAGTAATATATCAATATTTTTTGTTTTTTGTTTGAATTCAATATTATTTAATAGTTCTTCAATATTGGAGAGAGTATTATCCCCCATTAATAATATTTTATATCCTTCATATTCAAAAAGTGTTGAAATGCTATAGTAATTTAAATCTTTTACATCATTTTTTGATGGTGTAAAATTATTTATAATAACATTTCCATTATTCTGGGGATTACATGGGTTTGTTTCAGGGGATGTAGGTTTAGTATATATCTTATCTAATTCTAAGTATTTTTCAAATATTTTTTTATCTTTTTCACTTTGTGCTGATTCAATAGCATCATTTATCAATTTATGGGGAATTAATTTATTTCGTAGTAATGTTTTAGGCTTTTTATCCTCTATGTCTATTAAACCGCTAATATGATCATGGTGGGGGTGTGTTATAATTAAATAGTCAAGTTGTTCATTAAATGAAAAAAGTGGATTTTTACTTGTTATCTCATTCGTTCCAATATCAAATAATATATTTAATTTTTCAGTTTGTATTAATGTTGAATTTCCTAAATTCACATCAAAAAATTTAAAGTTTAAAGACAAGATATCACCTCTTTTTTAAATTAATATTTTTAAACTATATTATGTAAGTTTTAGTTATATTAAAATTTTTATTGCCTTTATTTATTGTATATTAAAGTTTATATATATAATTGTTTATAGAGAGCATTTGAAAAGTAATTTTTTGATAAAAATCATATAATTATTTTTAATTTAAATTTTTTCCATGATTTTTTCATTAAGTTAACCGAAATTAGTTTAAATATTTAATTATGAAAAATTTTTGCAATATTCTCTATTTTTAATGAAATCTCCTCATTCAAAAAGAAACAAGTTTTAGTTGTATCATTTTAAAGAAAGTATGATAAGCATCATCACTTTTTTGGCCTTTAGGCCCTATTTCCAATATCTAGTTTTAAATGATTTTAAAAATTTCTTAACAATATCGCATAAGTATTTATTCTAATTTCTCCAAAAATATTTATATAATTTTTAGGAAATTTTAAAATGGTAGCAAAAAACACAGATGAAATCAACCCTAAACCTTTTGTTAAATGGGCGGATGGAAAAAACAAGTTGTAAAAATTATTGATTCACTCATACCAAATGAAATTATAGAAAATGAGTGTATTGAAAAATATTTTGAGCCTTTTTTAGGTGGAGGGGCTGTTTTTTTTCATTTAGCAAGCAAATATGATATTAAATATGCTTATTTAGGGGATATCAATAAAGACCTTATTTTAACTTATTATGCAGTACAAAAATCTCCTGAAAAATTGATTGATGAATTGCAGATTCTATCTGATGGTTTTTTACCTCTATCTTTTGATGAAAGAAAAGAATATTATTATAAGGTTCGTGATGAATTTAATAATACTTCTGAAGACTTTGATAAGATAAAAAGAGCTTCACAAATGATTTTTTTAAATAGAACATGTTTCAATGGTTTATATAGAGTAAATAAAGATGGAAAATTTAATGTTCCAATAGGAACATATAAAAATCCTTTAATTTGTGATAAAAATAATTTAAGAAAAGTATCTGAAGTTTTAAAAGATGTAAAGCTTGTTTGTAATGATTATTCTAGTGCTGAGGACGAAATTGATGAAAATTCATTTGTATATTTAGACCCACCGTATTTACCTATAAAAGAAAACAGTTTTACCAATTATGATTCAAAAGGTTTTGGAATAAAAGAACAAATTGAATTAAGCGATTTTTGTAAAAATATCCATAAAAAACATGCTAAATTTCTTTTAAGTAATTCTGACCCTAAAAATACTGAAAATGAAGATTTTTTCATAAAACATTATGATTTAAATATTGGTCCATTTAAATATCAAAAAATTGATGTAAGAAGGTCAATTAATAGAGATAAGAATAAAAGGGGCCCTATTAAAGAACTCTTAATTTACAACTACTAACTTTTTTTATTTTTTTCTTAATTTATATATGGTTTTATATAGTAAATTTAATAAACTTTTAAATATATAATTTAATTAAAAAAGGTTGTACTGATCTTATTTTCTTATTAATTGATCAGTAATTAATTATTTTTTCCAAATAGATCATTATACGTTTTATTTGGTTAAATACATCATATTTTGGTAAAGGGTTTGGTATGAAAACATTTCAGGAACTAAATTTTAAAGAACACTATGACTCACAAAAGGATGATTTGCTAAATGATTTGTACATCCCCGCTTTAGCAAACACTAAAAAATATCGAAGAGTTGTAGGCTATTTTAACTCTAAAAGTTTTGCTTCAGTTGCTGTTGGTTTAAAAGATTTTATACTTAATAATGGAAAAATGGATCTTCTTTGTGGAGTGGATTTAAATCCCGATGATGTAAACATGATTAAATTTGCTTCAGAACACCCTGAAGAAATTTTAACCTCTAGTTTTCTAAAAGAATTAAATTCTATTGAAGATGAGATAATCAAACATAATGTAGAAGTTTTAGGTTGGATGATTGCAAATAAATTATTAAGAATTAGAGTAGCAGTTAAAGTGGATAGTAACGGCAATCCTGTACCAAAAGGAGAAGGTATTCTTCATTATAAAATCGGGTTAATGTATGATTCTCAAAACAATCTTATTTCATTCAGTGGGTCAGTAAATGAAACTGCAGCAGCTTGGGAAAAGAATTTAGAAGAGTTTCATTTGTTTAGAGATTGGAAAAAGGGGGAAATAGGCCATCTTAAAGACAATTTAGATACTTTTAATAATATTTGGAACTCTAAATGGGATCAATATAAAATTTTAGACATTCCTGAAGCGGTTGAACAAAAATTAGTTGATGATGCACCAGAAGATTTTGAGGATTTAGTTTTTACTTATACTTTTTCAACTCCAAAAAGCACTACTGGAACAGTTATTGAGAAGGTAGAGCTATATGATTACCAAAAAGATGCTAGGACTAAATGGATAGAAAATGATAAAAAAGGTATTTTTGTAATGGCCACAGGAACTGGAAAGACTTTCACAGCTTTAGGTTGTTTAGAAAAGGCTTTAGAAGATAGTTCTAAATTATTAACGGTTATTACTGCTCCTACAAAACATTTATTGCCTCAATGGGAGCGTTCTATAAATAATTATGGTATCAAATACGACAAATTATTATTTGCCACTGGAGACACTAATTGGAGAAACGAATTAGAAGACCAATTACTTGATTTAAGATTAAATTCAATAAATAATCTTATTGTTCTTACAACTCATGATACACTAGCAAGCAATGATTTTATAAGCCTTTTATCTAAAAAAAAGAGATTTAACTATTTTTTAATAGGGGATGAAATGCATGGCTTAGGATCTCCTTATCGCCGAAATGGTTTAATAGAACACTTATATGATTTTAGATTAGGATTAAGTGCCACTCCAACTAGATATTCTGATGAAGAATCAGAATTTTTATTTAATTTCTTTGGTGATGAATTATATACATTATCATTAAGAGAAGCTATTTATGAATATTATAATCCTAAAACCGGAATGTCTTATTTAACTCCTTATAATTATTGCCCTTATTTCTTAAGTTTAAATGAAGAAGAATTAGAGGAATATAGGGGAATTACTCAAAGTTTATTCAGTTGTAAAGATGATGAATTTGATAAAAGAAAGCAGAATTTATTATTTAAACGAGCAAACATTATTAAAGATGCTCAAAATAAATTTGAAGTTTTAAGAAAGATATTAGACAGTATAGATGATTATTCTGGTTTAATAGTTTATTGCAGTCCTAATCAGATCGATAAAGTTATGGATATATTATCAGAATATAATATTGTTGCTCACAAATTTACAATGGAAGAAAAAACTAAACCTTTAGAGAAATATGGAGGAATGTCTGAAAGGGATTTAATCTTAGATGATTTTGCTAAAGGAAATTATCAAGTTTTAGCAGCTATGCACTGTTTGGATGAAGGTGTAGATGTACCTTCTGCTTCACAGGCCATATTCATGTGTAGCAGTAACAGTTCTAGAGAATTTATTCAGAGAATTGGGAGAGTTATAAGAAGGTCACCAGGTAAGACTCATGCAACTATCTATGATTTGATAGTCAAGCCTTCTGGTAATTTATTCGATAAATCTTTAGAAGCCTATGAAAAATCAATTTTTGAAAGAGAAAAGGAAAGATATAAAAAGATTGGCTATATAGCTGAAAATTATTCTTATGTTATTGACAAATTAAACGAAAATTTATGATGGTGGGAAATAATGAGTACTTCGAGGAAGATATTTAAAAGTTTAAAAGAAAATTCAAAAAATGATTGTGTAGCGAATTTTCTAACAGACCTTTTTAAGGAAGAAAACAAAGGTTTGCATCAATGGAATGATAAGTATGATGAGTTAATCGATACGTATTATAGGGGTTATGTCGATGAGGATTGAAGAGATTCAATTTGAAAACTTTAGAAAATATGTTGACACAAGCATTAAATTTAAAGAAGACTTAGAAAAAGACCTTCATGTAGTAATTGCTGAAAATGGTGCTGGAAAAACTACTTTTTTAAATGCAATGACTTGGTGTTTATATAATGAAGAACCAAGAATTAAGGATAAAGACCGAGCTTTGCCAACATTAAATACAGAAGTCAGTAACAATTCCGAAAAGGATTTTGAAAATGCGGCTGTCACTATAACTGTATCCAATGGACAAGGTTCTAAATTAATTATTAAACGTTCTGATATATTTAAAATTCATGGAATTCATAGTGATTATTTTGAAAAAAATGGTAAACGTGAAGAATGGATAGATCAAGAATTCTCAGTCACTGAAATAGAGGGTTCTCACTCAAATGTATGTAGGGATAAGGATGAATGCGATTATTTAGTTTCTTCATTTATTCCAGAATCCATCAAAGAATTTTTCTTTTTTGATGGTGAGCAATTAGATAATTATTTTTTAGTTTCCACAGCTATTAAAGACCAAGTTTTTAAATTATCTCATATTTTTGTTTTAGATGAAATGGAAAGGAGAATTAAACGAAAATTAAAAGATTTGAGGAAAGAAGGAAGTCCAAATTCAAATTCAGATAGTAAATTAAAAGAATATAATCAACAATTAGCTTTCTTAGAATCTGAAAAAGAGAGATATGAAAAACTTAATGAAACATATGAGAAATTAGAAAAGGAAAGAGACTCTTTAATGGATTCCTTAGGGAACACTCCTTCTCTTAAAAATACTGAGAAAAAAAGAGATAAGAAAATTCGAGAAAGAGACAATTTTATTGAATCATTAAATGATAAAAAAGAAGCGTTAAATGATAATATTATAAAAGAGGCTCCTAAAATTTTAGCCAGAGAGGCTTTTATAAAAGCATTGGAAGGTATTGAAGAAAATCGTGATGATACTTATCTTTATCCTATTGATGAAACAATTTTAGAAGATTCTATTCATGATAAGTCTTGCAAAGTTTGTGATCGAAAAATTGATGATTCTCTACTGGAAATCTTAAAGAATAAGAAAGCAAAATTATATCTCATTGCTCCTGAAGACGAAATTTTAAGGGATAATAAGAAATTTTTCAATAAGTTTTCAGATACTGCTGAAGCCTATTTAAAAACAGAAAATAAAATTCAAAATGATATAAATACGTTTAATAATGCTATAGAATCCCTAGAAAAGGATATTAAAGAGCTTTATGAAACTTTAGAACTTAATAAACATCTGAAAAAAAGTGTTGATAGGAGAGATGAGTTAGTAAAAATATTGCCTAACAAAAAATCAGAATTGGACAGCCTCAGAAATAATAATATTTCTTTAAAGAACAATGTTGAAAAATTACATAGGGAATATCTTAAATTACTTTCTGAAGAGGAAGAATACAAGGATATTTTGGCTAAAATTAAACTATGCACAGATTCTTTAACAGTCATTAATGATGTTAAAGAAGATATGATGGCCGACACTAGAAAGGTTATTCAGGATTCTACCAATGAAAAGTTCTTTAAATTAATAAGAAAATCTAAAACATATGGATTTATTGAAATAAATGAGGATTATCAAGTCAATTTATACGATGAAGATGGACGTCCTGCTTCAGCAACTGCTAGTGCTTCTGAAGTTGAATTGTTAGCATTAGCATTTATTTTAGCTATTCATTCTGTTTCTGGTTTTGAATCACCATTAGTTGTTGACACTCTTTTAGCAAGGACTAGCGGTGAACAAAGATTGAATGTTTCACAAAGTTGTTTGAATGTAAGTGAAGAAAAACAATTATTATTGTTCTTAATTGATGAAGAATATTCCTCTCCTGTTCAATCTTTATTTAAACAAAATAAAGTTTTAGAATATAGGTTAAAAGAATCTGAATCTGAAAAAGAAATTAAAATTGAGGAGATGAAATAATGAGTGGCAAATCTATACATTTTTTCATTGAAAAAAATTATGTGAATTTTTTTAAAAAATCTGAAATTTTAAACTCTCCTAGAAGTGAAGGTATTGTTAGAAGAGAAAATTTCCTTCTTCTTGCAGCATATGGATTTTCTATTGGTTATAAGACTCCTTTTGAAAACAATAAAACTAAAGGAAACGATACCTTTGTTATGTACCAATTGACAAATGAAGAATTATCATTATTATATGCGATAGCTATTTCTGATACAGGAGATTTGGAAGTTGTTAATGATGACCAAAAAGTGGCGGATATTGCGATGGAATATGCTAATACAGGCATCATAGAACTTAAAAAATTAGAAGAGAATTCTGGAAAAGGAAATAGGATTAAAACATTCCAAGCTGAAATACGTGATTTTATAGAAGATTTTAATTAATATTGATATTATGACTAAACATGTTGTTTTACTTGAAAACGAATGTGATTATTCTATACACACACATGTACACTTAGGTAGGAAAAAAGCTGACGTTCCTAAAGGTTGGGCTTTAAATTTAATTGATATTCGTGAATTTATTCCCGTTTTAAGGTTTGAATTTGAATGTTATATCAGAATAAATAATATTATTTCACCTTGTAAAATTAAGATAAATCCACGTCTATTTTATTATGGCACTCCATTTAAGAATTATCTCACATCTCAAAAGGCCCTTGATCCTAAAAGAGAAATTCCTTTGGAATTAAAATTTAATAAAAGGGAATTAGATAAAAAATTGGATGATTTTGAAAATGAAGGTTTGAATTATGTTGATACTAAGCTTTTAGTAGGAAAGTCAGCTACAAGTAAAGGTTGGGGTCTTTCTGAAGAGGTAAAATCAAAAATATTTCCCTTGGATGCTTATAAATATATGTTTCCAGTTTATATTGATGAGATTCCAGTTGAAACAAGGCTTAATATGCAAATAAGATTATTTTATAGTAGTGATGAATTAAGCCAAGAATTGGCAAAATTAGCTAAAAGAGACAAAAAACAAAAAGTGGATGCTAGAATAATCCTCAATGAAGAATACTTACACATAACTAGAGGGTTAAAAGATGATTATTTATCTGACAAGAAATGTATTATTTGTGGTAATTCAATAGATAAAGAAAGTCAATCTAATAAATGTTTTGATTGTTTAGATAAAGAATTAACTGTTTTAAAACTTAAAAGTATTTTAGATAACTTTAATCCATCTGATACTTTTTATGAAGAAGATTTATTGGATTTAGGTTATACTAAAGGTCAGATTAGAGTAACTTTTTATAAATTAGAGAAATATGGTTTAGTTTCAAAAAATTGGGATGATAGTTTTCAATTAGAGGACGATAAAACACTTAAACAATTTATTAAAGATTGGGGATAAAATGTATCCCAAAAAAAGAGTTAGACAAATAAGAATACTGCCCACTTCATCAGATGATTTTGATTTTGAAGATGAAGAAGCCATGAAAAACTTTTTCACAAACAAATTACCTTCAGATGGCAAATTTCATTTTTATAAGAATAATGTAGCTGATCCTGAAGGTACTTTGATATTATTCCAATACAATAATTCCATTGTAGCAAGTGGAATAATGGAAGATAGAAATGATACAATGGAAAAAGGGTACAATGGATATTATATATTCAATAAAAACTCAATTAATCTTTTAGATACTCCTATTACCAAAGATGAATTAATAGATGCGGATGTAGGCTTTGAAGGATTTGGAAACACTACTAAAGAAATAGATATGAATCATTTCACAAAAATAAATAATCTGCTTAATGAACACTATGAAGATTAAGTTATCTATATGATTGCTATCTTATATCTATCACTTATCTATCACATATCTATCAATATTATTTCAATGAGGACGAACTATATTAAAAATTATTTCAATATGGTTATTGTTTTTTTAAATAAAGTCAATATCAGGGTTAGTTTTTTAAAAAACTTATATACTACTTTTTATGCAATATCTGCGCTTTTTAATTTAATTTTTAGAAAAATATTTATAGTATACTCAGTATACTATTATTGTGATATTATGATGACTAAAACAATTAAAATATCTCAAGATACCCATAAATCATTATCAGAATTGGCATCAAAAAATGATACATTCAATGATGTCATAAGATTTTTAATTGATTACTATAAATCAAATGAAGAATTCACAGATGAGGAAGCTGAATTTTATAATAATGAAATAGAAAAATTTGAAAATGACAATTTGGAAAATCTTAATAAATTAAGTTTAAAAAGTTTAGAGGAAAGAATAACTAAGTTGGAAAATGAGATAAAAAAATGAGTTATGAACTTTTTGAACATGATAAAGTCATAAAATTTTTTAAAAAACAAAAAATTGATAAAGATTTATTATTAAGAATACAAAATTCTAAAAAATCCATATGATTCTAGTTTATTCAATAAAATGTTGAAAAATCTCCTTGAAATGTATACATCCACGACCTACTTCTCATCTACAAAGAAACTATCTTTGCGTATATTGCACAGAGGTATTTTTAAGATATAAGTATAAATGGCTATGTGCCTTTTAATTCATCGCTTCTTTAAAAAAAAGAAGGGTGTCATGACATCCTCAAATACTGTCTTATGTTTGAGTTAGGATTTAGGTTGAATTTGATGAAATAACATATGAGTTTAAGGGAAAAAATCAGCGAATTTATTTTTTATAAGATTTTTGATTTGTCTAATTTGGCTTAGATAATTTGATTTTAAAATTTTTGCTTATTATGCATACTCTTATTTTTTTCTTATTTTTTTCTTCATTTGAAAATTGTTGATTTTATAATTTTTTCCAATATTTTGCATTATTTTCTTTCATCATTTGAAAATTGCTAATTTTATAATTTTCATCAATATTTCATTATTTTTCATGAACATTTGTCTAAAATTTCTCCATTTAAATGGCTTTAATTAACAAAATAAGCATTTTTACGCAACAAAATAAAATAAACACGTTTTTATAACATTATTAATTTATATATAAAATATATGGAAAATTTTTGAAAAATGGTGATTATTATTATTAAAACTAGACTATTTATTGTCACTCTTTTTTTATTGGTCTTAATCAGCATGGCAGGAGTTAGTGCTGCTGCTGATGCCAATGATATTGTGGCAAATGGGGAAAATGTTGAAGTCATAGCTAGCGATTCTAGCTTACATGAAGACTTAAGCGCTGATGTGACTTTACAAAATGAAGTGTCTGGCAGTTCAGATGATGAGGGATTGCCAGTTTTGAATGACGATGACGATGATAACGGGCCGGCTACCAATTATACTTTGGTCGGCAGTTTTAGTGATTTGGCAAAAGCAATCAATAATTCCGATGGCAAATTGGTCCTTGATAAGGATTATGTATTCAATCCAGAAACCGATGGCGAATATGCCGCTGAAGGAATTAGCATTGAAAGACACAATTTTATCATAGATGGTCAAAACCATACCCTTGATGGGATTGGAAAATCCTCCTTTATTAACTTCCATTACTACGAGAATTTAACCTTACAGAACATTCGCTTTGTAAACGGTGTTTCCTATGGGGATTTTGCCAAAACCTTCTTTATTGCTCATGTTTCTTTGATATCCGTATCCAGTGTAATCAATTGTACTTTTTTAAATAACACTGGACCCGGTGGAGCTTTAATGGTGCTCCATCAGATTTATGTTGAAAACTGTGATTTCTTATATAACACAGGAACACAACTTGGAGGTGGATTAACCGAAGCAGTGGGAACTATGCCTATTGTTGTAAACTCAAGATTCATAGGCAATCATGGGAATATAGGAGGTGCTATACATTCTTCATTCCGTATTATAGCCCTCTATTGTACTTTTGAAAACAACACTGCTGATGATATTGGAGGTGCAGTCTATACCCAAACCAACGGATTTGTAAACACTTCCCTCTTTATCAACAATAAGGAGCCATATGGTGGAGCAATATTCAACAATGGTGATTTAGTTCTTAACAACAGCTATTTCTACTTTAACAATGCAATTGACACTTCCTGCAATATTTACAATAATGGAAGTGTTGAACTAAAGGGCAACACTCCTTTAAACTTGACTCCATGTGACTTTGCAACACTGCAGAATGCCATCTATAATTGTGAAGAGAATGTTCTTAACTTAACAAATGATTATTACTGCACTGAAGAGGATATGGCACTCTTTGAGTCTGGAGTAACAATAGGCAAAAAGAATTTCATGATTGACGGAAAAGGCCATATGATTTATGCAGCAAACCGTTCAAGAATATTTGATGTTGTTGCACAGGGAGTTACTTTCAAGGACATCATCTTTGTTGGAGGATTCTCTGAAGGAGACGGCGGTGCCATTCACTTTGGTCGAGACGGAACAGTTGATAACTGTACTTTCCTTGATAACCATGCATTGAATGGTGGAGCAGTTGCCTTCGATTTTGCTGGAACCATTACAAGTTCCGCTTTTGTAAACAACACTGCAAAAGGAAAAGGTGGAGCAGTCTACATCAAGAAATCTGGAAATATCATTGGGTCTGTATTTGCAAACAACATTGCAGATTTAGGTGGTGCTGCATATATTGCCGGTACTGCAGATGTTCAGATGGCTAATTTCACCATCAACCAGGCAAATGAAGGAGGTGCACTCTATCTTGAAAAGGGCGGTGACATTAATTACTCACAATTCATGATCAATATAGCTAAGGGATATGGTGGAGCTATAAGTACAAGCGGAGACCTTAACATTAAGATCAGTGAGTTTGAAACCAATATTGCACCTGATGCAAGCCTTAACGTTAAGCTAAGAAATGGCACTAGACTTAGTGTCCAAGATGTAACTCCAAATGTATTGATTCCATTATCCTTTGCAGACTTGAATCAGGACATCAGTTCAGTTGGAGATGTCCTTACATTAACTGAAGACTACATCTTCAATCCGGATTGTGACGATATGGCAGGAATCACAATCAGCAAGGATAATTTTGTCCTTGACGGTAATGGCCACATTCTTTATGGTTCAAACAAAACAAGGCTCTTTACCATTGAAGGGGAAAATGTAACCCTTAAGAACCTTATTATAGTGAACTTCCATGCAGACGGCAATAACGGTGTAGACATAGTCAAGTTCCTTAAGAACGGTACTGTAGAAAATTGTACATTCCTTAACAACACTGGAAGCGAAACAGTTCTTGCATTTGCCGGTGGAGAAATCTTAAACTCCACTTTCGCAAACAACACTGCTCAAAATGGAGGAGCTGTTGATATGAACAGCGGAACCATGAAAGGCTGTATCTTCACTGAAAACAGGGCTGAAATAGCTGGAGCAGTCTATATGAACAACTATGGTGAGATATGGGATTCCAATTTTGTCAATAACTATGCATCAGAAAATGGTGGGGCAATATACACTCATATGGATGCATTAATCCACAATTGTAATTTCTTAAGCAATTACGGAAGACAAGGTGGAGTAATTTATGCAAATAATCATGTAACAGTTGAATCTTCCAATTTCCTTAGTAATGATGCTGTGCTTATGGTGTAATTGCTGCATTTGAAGATGCTACTATTAAAGATTCCAATTTCCTCTTCAATCATGCAAATCATGAAGGAGCGCTATATTTAGTTAGAGGAACAATTAAAAACTCCAATTTCACTTCAAATATAGGAATGAATGGAGGAGCAGTTCAATTTTACTGGAATGGTATTGTTGAAAATTCAACCTTCAATCTAAATGAAAACTACAACACTCCTGGTGGAGCGTTATACTTCTTTGTCAACGGTACTGTAAGGGATTCCACCTTCAATCTCAACAAGGGAGGGGAAGGAGGAGCTGTCTATTTCGGACAGACTGGACTTGCATATAATTGTACATTCAATATGAATGAAGCCAGTCTTGGTTCAGCAGTTTATTCCCGTTCCCAATATGTTTCAATCATAGGGTCAACATTCAACAACAACACTGCTGAAAACGGTACTGTCTACTTTGAATCTCCTGGATTGGTAAATAACTGTACATTCAATATCAACCAAGCGGAAAAAGGTGCTGGAATATTCACCTTAGCTGATTTGACAGTTTCCAGAACTAACTTCAATGGAAATATGGCTCTTGTCGGTGCAGCAGCATACTTTGCAAAACAAGGTCTTGTCCTTAACAGCAATTTCTACTACAATATTGGAGATTTGGCATCTGGAAGCGTTTTATGCTTTGATGCCAATGGTAGTGTGGAAAATTCCCAGTTCCTAAATGACATAGCAGGTTCAGTGGTCTTGTTTAATGCTGAAGGAAACATTGACAACTGCAGCTTCAATAATACCATAAGCGTTTACGGTCCTGCATGCTTTGAATCTGCAGGAGTGGTAAACAACTCTAAATTCAACAACAACACTGGAATAAGCTATAGCGCAGGTGTCAAAATGAATTCAGGTAAAGTGCTAAACAGTGAATTCACAAATAACATAGGCAACCTCACAAGCTCAATCTTTGCTATGGATGCAACTGTTGAAAACTGTGTATTCAAAGATAATAAGGGTGCTCTTTCCAGTGTAATCTATGCTTTAAATGAGGCAATTGTAAGGAAATCCATTTTCACTGGCAATTTAGGTAACCAAAGCGGTGCTGTCCACATCAACAACGGTTTGATTGAAGAATCTTACTTCTTTAACAACACTGCAGCAGGTGATGGTGGAGCAGTCTACATAACAAATGCAGAAGTGAAAGTGAATATGCGAGAAACAGACCTGACAAGTGATATACTAGTCTACATAACAAATGCAGAAGTGAAATACTGTATTTTCGATTCCAATCTTGCAGGAGGATGTGGTGCTGCAGTATATTCAATTAACGGATCAGTTAAAGGAGGCTCATTCCTAAACCACATGGCTGGAGAAAATGGTG
Organism: uncultured Methanobrevibacter sp.; assembly: GCF_902769175.1. Classification (GTDB taxonomy): domain Archaea; phylum Methanobacteriota; class Methanobacteria; order Methanobacteriales; family Methanobacteriaceae; genus Methanobrevibacter. The sequence goes on along the minus strand of NZ_CACXNW010000031.1, from coordinate 17,010 downwards.
GAGCAGTCTTTGCTCGGAACATAAGCATTGACGGTTCATACTTCTTCAACAACACTGCAGGTTATGATGGCGGTGCAGTCTGCATAAGGGAAAACGGATTGGTGAACAATACTAAATTCGACACTAATTATGCAGCATTAAATCGTAGAAGCAATGGTGGAGCATTATACATCAATAAGGGTATAGTGGACAACAGCATATTCCTCAACTCCATAGCATTGACAATTGGTTGAGGAATATATGCAGTTGATGCAATTGTCAACAATTCACTTTTCGACCACAATTATGCATACATGTTTGAAGGATCTTATGGTGGAGCTATCTATTTCGAAGGAATGGAATCGCTGAAAATTCAAACTTTACAAACAACCATGCTGACTTCGCTGGAGGAGCCATTAACTTTATGGGAACTGGAAGCGTAAAAAGCTGTTACTTTGAAAACAACACCAGTGGATTTGAAGATGAGACAGGCGTTATTCCATTTGCTTATGGTGGAGCTGTATGTGGTTATTCAAAAGGAATCACAGTTGAGGATTCTGACTTCATCAGCAGTGTTGGTGGTATTGGAGGTGCTTTATACCTCTCTGGTGGAGAAGTAAGAAACTGTAATTTCTTCAACAATAATGCAATTTTTAGAGGTGGAGGAGCAATATACTCCTATATGGAAACCATTATTGATGGCTGTCGCTTTATCAATAACACTGCAGCAATTGATGGTGGAGCTGTTGATTTGGATAGGTTCAATTCCACAGTAGAGAATTCATTCTTCTTCAATAATTCTGCAGCAGAAAATGGAGGAGCACTTTCTTTAGAAAATGATTCATTTGTCAAAAGCTGTATTTTCTACGGCAACAATGCAAGTTCCGGTGGAGCAATATCCAATGAAGGATATATGTATCTTTACTACTCTATCTTTGATGACAATCATGCAGAAGATGGAACAAACAATGTTAACTTGATGGGAGATGCAGTAGCAAGGGCCCATTATGTAACTCCTGATGATTTAGGACCAATGAGAACACTTAATTCCAGCAGTCCATATATCATTGTTGCTTCAGATAAGGCATTTGTCATTAACTATGGAGGAAAGTACTCTCTCATGGTTAAGGATAAGCATAATGTATTAGCTGCTGGAGAAACAGTTGAGCTCTTCTTGAATGGAAACAAAATAGGATCTGCCAAAACCGATGAGAATGGAATGGCTGAATTTGCAATCACTCCTAAAATCTTGAAGGATGCTAAAGCTGGAGTAAGGGATCTTGTGATTAAGTTCACTGATGCTAATGGAGTTTCAGTATCAAAAACCGTAAAGATTACTATCAACAAGGAAAAGACAAGTCTTGTTGCTAAGAATAAGGCATATGTGATTAATTACGGTGGTAAATACTCAATAACATTAAAGGATTCTAAAGGAAAAGCTATTGCAAATAGGAAAGTGGTATTCTATCTAAAGGGCAAAAAGATTGCTACTGGAAAAACCAATAAGAAAGGAGTTGCAACAATCAAATTAACTGCTAAACAGTTAAAGGTAGCTAAAGCAGGAAAAAGAAACTTAGTGGTTAAGTTTGCAGGAGATGCATATTACAAACCTGTTAAAAAGACTGTTAAAATCACCATTAAAAGGGAAAAAGTTAAAATAGTCGCTAAAAACAAGTCTTTCAAAAGATTGTTGTTAAACAAGAAATTTGCTGTAACTTTAAAAAACAGCAAAGGAAAAGCAATTAAGAAAGCAAACCTTGTCTTAAAGGTCAAAGGAAAAACCTATAAGGCAAAAACAAATGCAAAAGGACGTGCTGTCTTTAACATTAAAAAGCTTTATAAGAAAGGAACCTTTAAGGCAAGCATTGCATTTAGAGCAACTGCTTACTATTTAAAAGCAGTTAAGAAAGTTCAAATTAGAATGAAGTAGATGATCTTTCATCTACATTTTTTTCTTTTTTATTTCTTTTTAATCATTTTTTTATTTTTTTAGACTTATTTTATTAGTTATTTTTTTTAATCATTTTTTTTATTTTTTAGACTTATTTTATTAGTTAATATTTTTATTCAGTTTAACTATTTTTTAAGAAAAAATTACTCTTTCTTTTGAGGCCATTTTTCTTAAAAGTTTGGTTTATTAAATTCAAACTTATGGTTGAAGTATTGTTTATTTTAATCATGATTTTATTTATTTTATTTGATAGTATTCTGTTTAGATTTTTTTATGAGTTTATGGGTATTTAAATTATAGCAATTTCTTATTTTTTAGATTTTTTTATGAGTTAAGATAGTATATTTTTTTTAAATGTGTATTTTTATTAATTATTAATTCATTTTATTCCCTATTTGTGTCTATTTTTGCTAAAAAACATGCAAGTGAGCACTTACATGCGAAAATCTTTATATATGGTGGAGTATAATGTAATAATAGGTATGATTTATTCATATCTAGAATTTTTATTTCATAGTTGTCCTCATATGTGATATGCAAGGAAAACAAAAGCAGAATTGTTTTCTTTGTATATTAAATCGCTTTTTTAATAAATCGTTAAAAAGAAGATTATTATTTTTTAATAATCTTTTTTTATCTTAAAATAAGGATGAAATAAAATTCTTTTCTTCTTAATTTTTTTATTTGCTTTTTTCTTCAAAATTAACGAGTTTATGATCATTATTTTTTGATTTAAAGATGCAAGTAAGTACTTGCATGCGAAAATCTTTATATATGTGTTGGAATATACTATTAGATAGGAATAAAGTTTTCCTCATTGTTGGTATACTAAGAAAACCAATTCCCCCCAAGAAATTTGTTTTCTTTGTATATCATCCAAACAATTTCTATTTTTAACTGATTTTTACAAACTTTAACAACTTTATCGTCTTTTGATATTTTTATTAGTTACTTATCTTTTCTGCTGATAATTTGATAATTTTTAAATTGGATCTATAAAATTCTTTTCATTATTTGATTTTATTTGATTTTTATTCTTAATGAAAATTAATTTGCTCTTATTTTTTTAAATAAATCTTTATTTGTTCTTATTTTTTATTTTAAAGATGCAAGTAAGCGAAAATCTTTATATATGTGTTGGAATATACTATTAGATAGGAATAAGTAATTATTCCTAGTCACAAAATTTTATTTTTCAAGTTTTCCTCATTGTTGATATAGAAAGAAAACAAAACCCAATTCCTTCTATATTAACCAAAGAAAATTCTACTATCTTTATCTGGTTTTTACAATTTTTAACAACTTTATCGTTTTTTGCTGATAATTTTTTGAATTATAGCATTGATCTATTTTTTTCTGGATATTTTTTTATTTTTTATATTGGATATTTTTCCTGGTATTTTTACGTTGATTATTTTTTCTGGATATTTTTTAATTTTTAACAACTTTATCGTTTTTTGCTGATAATTTTTTGAATTATAGCATTGATCTATTTTTTCTGGATATTTTTTTATTTTTTATATTGGATATTTTTTCAGGAGATTTTTTAATTTTTGAATTAGATCTATTTTTCAAATTTGGATATTTTTTTAAATTGGTCTAGCTTATGATTTTTTATTAAAATTCTCAATATTCATTTTTATTTTTTTAAATAACTTTCGTTTTGTCTTTATTTTCTAATTATAAGATGCAAGTAAGCACTTGCATGCGAAAATCTTTATATATGTGTTGGAATATACTATTAGATAGGAATAAGAAATTATTCCTAGTCGCAAAATTTTATTTTTCAAGTTTTCCTCATTGTTGATATACTAAGAAAACCAATTCCCCCCAAGAAATTTGTTTTCTTTGTATATCATCCAAAAAAAAACTTAACTATTTTTAACTGATTTTTACAAGTTTTAACAATTTTATGGCTTATTTTTTAGACTTTTTATTTTCAATAGTTATTTTATGATTATTTTATTAATTTCTTGATAATTTTATAATTTTTAAATTGAATCTATTTTTTCACATTGATCTTTAGAATAAATTTATTATTTGGAATTTCAAATTTTTACTGCTGCTGTTTTCTTCTTGAAGGAGATTTTTAAAACTAATAAATAATTTTTTTAATTAATCAGCTCATGATCTTTTTAAAAATTATTAGATTATTTAATTTTAATCGTTTTTTATTTGAAATGAACCAATATTCATTTTTATTTTTTTAAATAACTTTCGTTTTGTCTTTATTTTCTAATTATAAGATGCAAGTAAGCACTTGCAAGTTTTCCTCATTGTTGGTATACTAAGAAAACCAATTCCCCCCAAGAAATTTGTTTTCTTTGTATATCATCCAAACAATTTCTATTTTTAACTGATTTTCATTGAATTAATAATTTTATGGCTTATTTTTTAGACTTTTTATTTTTAATAGTTATTTTATGATTATTTTTTGGCTTATTTTTTAGACTTTTATTTTTAATAGTTATTTTATGATTATTTTATTAATTTCTTGATAATTTTATGGATCATTTTTTTGATTTTTTTGAGTATATTTTTTCGACTTTTTTCACTGATTTTTTGTGATATTTTTTCTCAATATCTGGATAATTTTATCAATCATTTATGTGATTTTTTTAAAGAATATTTTTTAATCAAAAATTATATTTTATCTACAATCACAATTTTTGAAGATATTTTTTATTTTTTGATTCATTTTTTAATGAAAATTTTAAGATTTTTTTCACAATTCAATTTTTTAGAATTTTTCAGGCCAAATTTAACAAATTATTTTATCTCTTCATTAACAGGTTTATATCTAAAATAAAGCTTGTAAATTGCTTATTTTACACTTTTTTTAGGTGATTTTTTCATGAAAATTTTGATATTTTATACTGCTTAAATTTATTTTTTAGTTAAATGAAGGGTAAATAAGTTGAATTATAAAAAATAAAACTTAATTGTTCTTATTTTTCAATTTTAAGATGCAAGTGAGCACTTACATGCGAAAACCTTTATATATGGTCTTCTATATAATAATAATTAGGAGAGATGAAATATCTCAAAAAAATCGAAAGGTAATTGGTATGAAAAAATCGCTTTAGTTTTTATAACATTATTTGTTTTAATAATCGGAATAAGTTGCGCATCTGCTGCAACTGTAAATCATGGTACTGGTAGTACTTTCAAAAAAGACTACCAAGGTAGTTTTGTTAAAAATGCTCACCTGCTGTTAAATCTGTTTCTAAAAAAGCTGCTGTAAAAAAAGTTACTAAAAAATCTAAAAAATCCAAAAAAGTAAAAAGTTCCAAAAAAGCTAAAAAGGTAACTAAAAAAGCTAAAGTATCTAAAAAGACTGCTAAAAAAGCTAAAAAGGTAACTAAAAAAGCTAAAGTATCTAAAAAGACTGCTAAAAAAGCTAAAAAGGTAACTAAAAAAGCTAACAAAAAAATTCCTTCAAGAGAAGCAGACAGAATCATTAACGGTTGGGATCCTAAAAAACATCAAGTGTCTTGCACAAGTCTTGGTGAAGGTTTATTCAGAGTCGTTTATGATGACGGTTACCACAGAATCATTGACTCCCATGGTAAAATCTTAACTTACGGTTACTAATTAAATCTCTATAATAAATCAAAAGAAAAAGAATTGTGAATTATACAAAAACGTAATTCACAATTTTTTTTTATTTTATGCTTTTCTCCTTATATTTTTAAACTTTTACTATTTTTCAATCTTTTTTGATTATAACTTATTTTTTTTTTTAATCTTATTATATCTTTATTTAATTTTGTTTAATTGGCCTTTATTAACCAAATTAAGGGTTTATAAAAAGATTAATATACTAAAAATTCAATACTTAATATTAGAAATAATAGTATACTATTGTTTTATAATAAGGGTTGGTTACAGTTATCCTGTAAATCATTTAGTTATCTTTTAAGAAGTATAGTTAAAATAATTATATGGGGGTAGAATTTAGCTAAAGTCGTTAATGGGATAATTTTCTAATAATTAGAAAATATTTGTTATTTGACTTATATTGTAGGGGTTGGTTATACTTATTAATTGGTCTTATGATCATTTGATAATTTGCTTTTTTTATATTTTTTTAATAATTACAAGAATTTTATTTCTTCAATTTTTTATATATTTAAAAATTTCAAAACAATTGAAATTCTCTAATTTTAATATTGTTTTAATCTTGTTATAATTTATTTATTCGCTTAAAGTTTACTATTTTATTAAAATATCTTATTAAAATTCTTATTTTTTAATTAAACTATCATATTGCTCTTATTTTTTAGAAAAAACTTATATATGTCCTTTTACAAATTTATTTTTACAAAAAATTGTAGGTGGATTATGACAATAAGCGAACATAACGATAAAGCATTTAAGATTTTAATTGATTCTACAATGGAAGAGTTCTTAAAGGGAATTGGAATTGAGAGGAAATAATGATTCCACTTCCTACAGAACTAATATCAACCGATTGCGTAAATAGGCGATTGGATTTTTGCGGATTATCTCGAAAATATGAAATTATAAATGTTGAATTTCAATCAACAGTACTAACTAAAGAGGTTGAGGTTAGATTTTTTGATTATGCATCATCATTATTTGTAAAGCATAAACTTCCAGTAAAAACCTATATTATAAGCACAGTTGAAGATAAAAGCCGTAAAATAGAAAAGTGGCATCATAATGATGTGTTTACTATTTATGTCATATCGTTAAAGGATAAAGACGGATTGGAAAGTTTAAATAGGATATAATCAAAAATAGAGAATAATGAAACCTTAAACAAACAAGATGCAGTGCAATTAATTGCAATTATTTTTATGAAATCAAATTTGAGCGAAAAAGAGTTGTTATTTAAAATAGCTAATTTAACCAATAATGCTGAATTTGATGTATACATATTAAAAGATAAAATAAAGGCAATTCAATTAATTTTAGGCGATAAATTGATTAAGGATGAAGATGAATTTAAAAGTTTAAAGGAGATTGTCAATATGGGATTTACTTATGAAACACATGTTCTTGAAAGAATCGCTGAAGGTGTTAGAAAAGAAACATTGGAAGAAGTTAGGGAAAAATATTTGGAAGAAGGACGATTGATTGGTCTGGATATGGGAGTGAAATTAGGTAAATATCAAGGTAGGGAAGAAGGAGATGAAAAAAGAGCTATTTTTGTTGCTAAATGGATGTTAGCTAAGGATATGTCTATTGATGAGATAAAAGAAGCTACAGGTTTGTCAATAGATAAAATCAATTCATTAAAAGAAGAATCTGATGATAGGTAAAAGATTATTAAAAAAAGTTAAGTACCAATCAGAATTGATCAGTACCCATAAGTTAATATATTGCCGTCCTTATCCACTATTCTAAAGTATCCGTCATCGTAGGTAATTCTTTGAGTTCCATCACCAAGGTCTTCACGGGAAACCTCATGTTCTGATGGATCCCATCCGTCTATTGCATCGTCTACTTTATTATCTGTTTTAAAGTCATTGGAATTGGTGCTGGATGTTTGAGTATTTCCACTAGATGCTTTTTTAACTGTTATATTTCCACTGATTCCTGATTCCTTATAGTTTTTGTTTCCATAATATTTGGCAATTAGGGAATAATCGTCAGCAGGGAGATCTTCCAGTTTGCATTCTCCATTTGAATTGGTTTTCAGCGTAAAGTTTTCAGTTATTCCATTTGAATGTGTTAGGTTTATTTCTATTCTTTGATTTCCAATGGCAGTTCCATTTCCATCATTAAGCTTCAATACTAAACTGCCTCCCTCATTCAGGACTGAACTGCTTGTCATGGTCATCACAGTTTTTTCCGATGGACTTGAATTGAACATTATGAACAATCCAACTGAAAGAAGAAGAACGATTGTTAGGCATATGACTATTATATCTCTTGTATTCATTTTACCCCCGACCAGTGATATGTAATTAGTATTATGTTTAATCTTGTTTTTTATTTTTTCTATTGTTGTGTTGTGTTTTTCTTTTTTTTTGTTTTTGGTTATTTTTTTTATTTTTTCTAGTGTGTTGTGTTTTTCTTTTTTTTGTTTTTGCTTATTTTTTATTTTTTCTATTTTTGTTTGAGCTATACATTTTTTTTGTTTTTTTAACTGTTTCATTAAAATTTACAATTTAAATACACTTTTACACTAAATCAATTAAATTAAAAACACATTAAAAAATTATATTTGTCTTAAAAATTGCTTTGACAGTAAAATATTTTAATGACTTAACATAAACTATAATATGTGATTTTTGTAATCTCTCAATTGAGAAAACATATCACTTTAGTTATCAAATCATGTTAAGAGCAATATAATCAAACGGTTATATTGCTCTTTTTTTTTAAGCTATTTTTTCAACATCATCATTATAATTTCATTCTTTTTTGATTTTTTTCAAATCTCATTAAACTTAATTTAATTAACTATTTCTTTAAGAATTCAATCTATTTCACGTTAAATTTTCTTTATATGTGATTTATTTAGATATTTTTCATTTATTTTGAAATACAACTATTTTCTAATCTTTTTTTCCAAAATCACTTAACTATGTTCAATATCATATATATTATTCAAATTAATTTAATAAAGTTTATATATTAATGTATATAGAATATATAGTGTATAAGGTATGTTGGATATTTTTTCAATTATACTTTATTATAAGGTTTTTTTAGCTGAGAACTTGAGAAAAAAATTACCCTAAAACTATATAATTGAGAAATTATTAAAACTATCAAACTATAAAACAAATAACGACTTATTATTTTTCCTTAAAATATATTAAAATGATTTGTCTCTTTAAATATTATTTGGAGAGATTAAAAGTCTTTTATTCGTATTTTAAAGATAAATCTCATTTTCTCGGCTTTAGGCCTTATTTGTGAAAATGAGGTGAAACTTTGCAAATGAAAAAGACTTTTCTGATTTTATTAGTATTATTATGTGTTGCAACTATGGCTGTGGCATCAGTTAGTGCAGCAGATGATACTGTATCTGATGATTCAGATGCACTTACTTTAGATAATAATGCTATTGATGATGTTAGTTCTGCAGAAAGTGATTTTTCGTCAGATAATCTAGCTATAGATGATGCAAGCCAATCTATATCTGATGATTCTGGAACTAATAATAAATCTGTTGGAGCCGCTCTTTTGGGGGATGGATCAACAATTTACGTTTCCAAAACAGGAGATGACTCTAACGATGGATTAAGTGAAGAGACTGCTGTAGCAACTGTTGCTAAAGGGTATGAACTTGCTAGCGATGGCGATACAATAAAAATCGGTGCAGGTACTTACGATCAATCCAGTGCAATTAACATAGAAAAAACAGTTAATTTTATAGGTACTGATGGAACTGTGCTCAATAGGGCAGGAAACGGAAATATATTTTCCCATACTGCCGCCAATACAATTACAATCAAAGGCATAGAATTTACATCCAACACAACCCCTTCCAATGCAATTATAAATATGGGAGGCCTGAATCTACAGACTTAATTGTAGAAGTAAGAGACAACAGCCTTCCAATGCAATTATAAATATGGGAGGCAGCGGTATCTTAACTCTTGAAGATTGTATATTCCATGATATAACATATACTGGTGCTAATGGTATTGTCAAGGTTTTCTATCAATCCAATCTAATAATGGACAACTGTGAATTCTATAATATCGATGGTGGGGCTAGAAATAACCAAATGTATATAAGCGTTCTTGGTTATGGTACTACAACAATTAAACACTCCTATTTCCATAACATTGCTCCTACCACTTTAGTTAGAGCAGTCATTTACTGTTCTTCTGCTGATGCTACCTTAAATATTGAGGACTGTGTTTTCAGTAAAATAAGTGGAGATATGTTTGCTGTAATTGATAAGACCAATGGTATTTTACATGTTAAAAACTGCTTATTCGAGGATAATGAATTGACTGGTACAAATGTAAGAGGTTTAGTCGGTTCTACTGGTTCAAACACCAAAGAAACCACTTTCACCGCTTGTACCTTCAACAACAATGATGTGAAATATGCTATTTATGATAAGGATGCTCCTTTCACAGTTGAATACTGTGGATTTATTTTAGGAGAAGGACAATATGCAATTGGTTCTGCAACCCCAGATACTGTAAATGCTCCTTACAACTTCTATGGTATTGATGTTGCTCCAAGTGAAGTGCTTGATAATGTAACCACCCCTAACTGGGTAATCATGCTTGCTGAAGCTAGTGCAGATACCGTAGCTGTTGGAGAAGACATTACAATCACTGCAGACTTCAGCAAATACGTTGAAAGTTACAGCTATGTCGGAGATGTGCCAGGTACTATGGCAAATATTCCTGCAAAATTTGTCAATGATGAAACCAAAGGAAGCATATCTGGCTTTTTATATGAAAACAATAAGGTTATTGTAACATACACTGGTGTAGCTGAAGGAGAAGATAGTGTAGCTGTAACTGCTGGTTCTGTAACAAAAACCATTCCTATTACTGTAATTGGATCTGGACCTGTTGCTGGCACTATTTACGTATCCAAAGACGGTTACGATGAAAATCCAGGTACTGAAGATGCTCCTGTAGCAAGCGTTGCAAAAGCCGTTGAGCTTGCAACTGCTGAAGGAGGCTCTGAAAAGATAATTGTCAACGAAGGAACCTATGTCGTAAAGGCAATCAACATTACCAGTGATTTGGAAATAAGCTCTGTTGGAGATGTTATCTTTGATGGTGATGGAGTCAAAACCTTTTTCATCAAATCTGGTTATGTAAGCATTTATAATATCACTTTTACAAATTGTTTAGATCAATACTCTGGTTCTGCACTTCGTATAAGTGGAGGACTTGTAGAAATTGATGGCTGTACCTTCATAAACAATGGTGGACCTAATGCAAGGGATTCCATAATCAACATTAAAAATGCAACTGTTGCAATCACCAACTCTAAATTTGAAGGCAATACTGCACATCCAACCAGTTCAAGCTACAGTGTAGTATATTCAAGCGATTCCATCTTATCTGTAGATAACTGTATTTTCAAAGACAATAAAATGAAATACGGTTCCATTTACATGACTGGTACCACTGCTACAATCAACAATACTCAATTCATTGGAATGAACACTGTATCCTCAATCGGAGGTACCGGTGGCGGATTATACTTAGGAGGTACATCTGCTTACCAATACTCTAACGGTACTGTAAGACCAGGTTCTCCATCAGTTGTTGCTGTTGTAAACTGTGACTTCATAAACAACACTGTAAATGGTGCAACTTATTATTCTGGTCAAGGTGCTGCGATTTACGTAAATAACAACGCTACCTTAATTGTTTCCAATTCCAGATTCATCAACAACACCTGTGCTGACAATACTGATGGTACAGTAACAGGTAAAGGAGGAGCTATTTATGCTTCTGCAGGTAATGTAAATGTATTTGATTCAATATTTGAAAACAATAAGACAAGTGAAGGTTCTGAAATCTACATGAGAGCACATGGCCCTGATGTAACTACCTTAAACAAATTAAACATTTCCAACTGTATCATAAGTGATGACGGTTCAAGTGTAATTGTCTCTAACTACACAAACGGTTCCCTTGTCGCTAACAGCAACTGGTGGGGAAGCAATGCTAACCCTGCAGACAAAGTGACTGAAGGAATCACTGTAGACAATTGGGTAATCATGAATGTTGAACCTACCTTAGTTGAAAACGCTTTGGTTGGAGACGCTATTGAAATCAATGTAGACTTTAAACATACCAACAGCACTGATGGAACTATTGCTAACTTGGAAGGCACATTGCCACAAGAGTTTACTGTATATGCTGGAATTGGATCCGGCACTATTTCAGACAGTCCTGTTGAAACTGAAGACTTGGCAGCTAAATTCATATACACTCCTGCACTTGCTGGTGAAACCACTGTAAACATATACACTGATGTTAACAACAATGTACCTGTATTAATCTATGCTACAGAGCCATACACCGGCCCTATCTATGTATCTAAAGATGGTGACGATGCTAATACCGGTGAAGAGGACAGCCCTGTTTCCACTATTGCAAAAGCTATTGAACTTGCAAATGCTGGATCTGGCCAAATCATCATTGGCGAAGGTACATACACTGAAACGTAAGATTTATATACTAGGAAAAACATAACATTAATAGAATCATTGGCGAAGGTACATACACTGAAACCGGATTTGCAGTCACTAAAGACTTAAGCATTACCGGTGATGGTGATGTTATAATTGATGGTGCTAATGTAAGCGCTAAAATGTTTACCATTAATGTTGGAGTAAACATCTTTGAATTAAGCAATGTTGCAATCACTGGCGCAAACAATAATTATGGTGCTGTATTATACAACACTGCTGCTGGCTCCACCGCTACATTAAGCAATGTTACCTTAACTGCTAATGTAACTGAAAGCGGATGGAGTTCCACTTCTGTACTTTACAATTCAAATGCAGACTTGATCATTAAGGATTCCACTATTGCAAATCATACTGTACGTGGATTAATCTATAACAGTGGCGGTAACCTAACAATAATCAACACAGCATTTGAAAACAACAATGCAAGCATGGACTCTAGCGCTATTATGGGTGCTATTTACAGCACTGGTGCTGTAAATGTAATTGTAGATAACTCCAGCTTTATCAATACTGCTTCAAGACAAGGGGCTATATATGTTACAGGTTCAGATTCCAATTTGACTGTAATTGACTCTAGCTTTGTAAACAGCAGTGCTGAAGTTGGTTCTGGTGCTGCATTACATGCTGAAGCTAATTTGATTGTAGACGCTTCAACCTTCATCAACAACAGTGCTGATAAGGATGGTGGAGCTATTTACGCATATAAAGGCGGAAGCATTACTCACTCCTACTTCGAAGGAGGCAAATCCAATCTTAACGAATACGGCGGCTATGGAGGAGACGAAATTGCTGTTTATGGAGATTTAACTCTTAACTACAATGCATTCGTTCATCCAGCTACAAGAGCTGTTCCTAATCTTGTTAAAGCAGGTTCCTCTGTTGAAGTTGATGCAAAATACAACTGGTGGGGAACTAATGAAGACCCTAACGCTTTAGTAAGCGGATTCACTGTTGACAATTGGGTATTAATGACTGTTAGCCCTGCTGTAATTGATGGAATGGAAGTTGATGATGTTCAAGCAATCACTGCAGAATTCACTTCCTACACTGATGGAACCAATGTAGCAGACTTAGCAGACAAAATCCCTGAAGTAACTGTAAGCGCAAGCAAAAACATAGGTACATTAGACCAAGAAAAAGTCGTTACAGTAGACAATGAAGCTGTATTCACATACACTGCAACTGCAGTAGGTGATGAAGTCCTTACCATCTCATCAAGCAATGCAGCTATTCCTATTAGCTTTACTGTAAGTGAATCTTACACAGGTCCTATCTATGTATCTAAAGACGGTTCTGATGAAAATGTCGGATCTGAAGATGCTCCTGTAGCAACTATTGCTAAAGCTGTAGAACTTGCAAATGCAGGCTCTGGCCAAGTGATCATTACTGAAGGTACTTACTACGAAAGCAACATAACTCTTGATGCTGAAAAATCCATTGCCATAACCGGTGAAGGAAATGTAGTCATTGATGCTGGAGAAAGCACTGACAGTACTTTCTATATGCATGGCGGAGAAGCTGCCTTCACAAATATTGCATTCACTGGAGGTAAACCTAACTATGATGGTGCAATACGTGTAAACGCTGCAAGAGGAGGCACTAACCGTAATATCATTGACATTAACTTAACTGTAGACAATTGTACATTCAAAGATTCCAAAACCACTTCAAGAGGTGGAGCAATCTATGCATGGTACACTAAAGGTAATATGGTCATCAAAGACTCTGAATTCAGCGGTATGAATACCTCTGGATGGGGTGGAGCAGTATGTGTAGGATATTCTGCATATGAAGGCTGCCTTAACTTTGAAGTCGTTAACTCCAGCTTCCATGACAATGCTGCAAACAATGGTGGAGCATTATATGTCTATGCTGATAAGATCACTATTGCAGACTCTACTTTCTACAACAACAATGCTACCTACAGTCCTGGTGCAATGTATCTATACAATGCTACTGCAACCATAGATAACTGTACCATATATGATAACCATGGTAAAAACACTGCAGCAGCTATTGAAATAGAAGCTGTAAGCAATCAGCCAATTGCTACATTAACCATTACCAACTCAGTAATTGAAAACAACACCGGAACAGATGCTTTAGCACCTGCAATCAATGTAGATAAGGCAACATTGGTTGTTTCATACTCTTCATTAGTAAATGACTTGTCCCTTAACACTGTAACTGCAACAGGTTACGATGCTGTATACGGCCAAGGAATTGCAATCGCAAACAACAACGGGTGGGGAACCAATGACCCAACAACTGCAGTAAACGGAACTAACATAACCATTGACAAATGGGTAATCATGAATGTTGAAGCAAACGCTACTGATGTTGTTGCTGGTGATGAAGTAAAATTAACTGTTGACTTTAATCATGTAAACACTACCGCTGGTGAAATTGAAGAATTAACTGGTGGAGTAATTCCTAAAGAATCATTCACTGTTGAATTTATAGCAGAAAACGGTACTGTAGCACCTGAAACCATAGAAGTTCCAAAAGGAGGCTCTGCTGATGCAATCTTTACTGCATCTCAACCTAATGCAGTTATCATTGCAACTTGCGATGATGCTACAGCTACCATAGTCTTTGAAGGAGAAATCCCTGAACCATACACTGGCATTGTATATGTATCTAAAGATGGTGACGATGCAAACAACGGTTCTGAAGATGCTCCTGTATCCACTATTGCAAAAGCAATTGAAATTGCTACTGCTGAGGCTGGATCTGGCCAAATCGTCATTAAGGAAGGTACCTACACTGGATCCGATTACCTAATCACTAAAGACTTAAGCATCACTGGTGAAGGAGATGTAGTGATTGACGGTGAAGGTCAAGGAAGATTATTCTACATGAACTATGGCGCTGAAGTCAATAAGTTTGCAATTGCAAATGTGGTTCTTACCGGTGCAAAACACAATTATGGTGCTGCTGTATATTCATTTGCAAAAGAAACTGAATTAGACAATGTAACCATAACAGGTAACCCTGGCGCTGGAGACTTAATCACTGTCTATGCTGATTTAACCATTAAGGACAGCGAAATCAGAGGCAACAATGGCGGAGATGTAATCCAAGCCTCTGGAGACGCTACAATTATCCTCAACAACACCTTATTTGCAGAAAATGAAGTCACTGCTTCAAGTTCTGATTATGGTATTGTATACATCTCTAGCGGCAAGACCAATTTAATTGTAGAGGGTTGCGACTTTGTCAACAACACTGCAAGACAAGGTACAATAGTTGGTAGTTATGATGCTAACATCACTGTGATAAACTCTACATTTGCAAGCAACAAAAACACCATATCCTATGGTGGTGCTATCCGTGCACAAAATAAATTGATTGTAACTGACTCTGTATTCATAGGCAACGAAGCATTCAGAGATGGTGGAGCTATTTATGTTGGCTTCAGAGGAGATGCAACCATTACAAAATCCCTTTTCCTCAACAATAATGCTGGAACCGGATACCATGGTGACGCTATCTACAATGGAAACAAAGCTACTGCAAACTACAATATATTCTTAGGCAACGGAACCAAATACGTTATCTTCAACGATGGTGAAGACAATGTTGTAAATGCTCAGTACAACTGGTGGGGAACCAATGATGATCCTAAAGACTTAAACGGCAAAGGCACTTACGAAGACGATTACTGGGAAGAAGTCGACTGTGCTGATGTCGATTCCTCTAATTGGATTATCATGAATGTTGAAGCTGATGTTGAAGATGTGGGAGTTGGAACAGAACTCCCTATTGCCGTTGACTTCAAACACTATCTCGATGCAGATGGAGAAGTTCAAGAATTAGCTGACAGCTTAGGTCAAGAATTGTCTGTAAGCTTTATCAGCGAAACTGGAGTTGTAGACCCTGTTGAAGCAATCACTATAGATCAAGTTGCTACTGCAAGCTACACTGTTGCTGACGGAACAAACAAAATCACTGTCAAATCCGACGATGCTAGTGTAGACATTGAATTTGAATCCGCTGCTCAATATGAAACTACTGTAACTGTTGTTGCTGACAATGTATGGATCGGCAACCCAGTGGATGTAAGCATATCTGTTGCTGATGCTGAAGGAAATCCTGTTGAAGGTACTGTAACCGTTAAGTTTGGTGATATGGGAGGAATAATTGAGTTAGATGGAGGATCTGCAACTTACACAATCCCTGCTGAGAAATTAGTCCCTGGTGAAAATACTGTAGAAGCAAGCTACAATGGTTTAGGCCAATACTTGCCTAGCGAAGGAACTGGCACATTTATGGTATTGGATGGTGTTGTAACTAAAGATACCTTCGAATACTACTTCGATGTTGAAAATAATGGCGTATTGTACCCTTATGTTCCTGAAGGAGCTACCCTTGACTTCCAAGGTGACTTCATTGGTGCATACACAACCAATATCAACAAACCTGTAAACATTGTAAGTACAACTGGCGATGCTTTCATTGAAACCAATAAAACCGGAAGCTTCAACATCGTTGAAGGAGGTTCTGGAACCAATGT
The DNA here is from genome assembly GCF_902769175.1 of uncultured Methanobrevibacter sp. Classification (GTDB taxonomy): domain Archaea; phylum Methanobacteriota; class Methanobacteria; order Methanobacteriales; family Methanobacteriaceae; genus Methanobrevibacter. Next base: position 402 of record NZ_CACXNW010000031.1, on the reverse strand, counting down.
AAGCGGACTTAAATTCCTCAACACTGCATTCTACATTACAACCGCACACAATGTTGTAATCGACAACATCAATATGGTTGCTAACATGTCTGGTGTAGGTTCAGGTACTGGATTCCTATCTATCAGATCCAACTCTTCCTATGTAACTGTCAAAAACAGCTACTTTGAAAACGGAGGAACCGGATCAAGCTGTGTAGTAATCGGAACCTCTAGCTATTGTACAATTGACAACAACATATTGAATGCAACCAAAAACAGCGGTAACATCCTCTACTAACAACCTATGTAGGAACTGGAAACACTCCATCTTACAACAACATTCAAACAACGTAATCGAAAGCCAAGTAAATAGTGGATTCTGTTATGCAATTGCTGTTATCGGTGGATACAACAATATTGAAA
>NZ_CACXNW010000030.1 GCF_902769175.1 uncultured Methanobrevibacter sp. | reverse complement strand
CAGAATTAAAATTAATGGCAACTGGATACAATTTTAAAAGAATATTCAATGAAAATGAACAAAAGATCCAATTCATAAGAAAAAAAAAAAAAAAAAAAAAAATAAAAAAAATTTTTTGGATTTTGGAAAAAATTAAAAAAAAAAAATTGGGATCATGAATTTGATTTTTTTTCAAAATTTGTGACACCCTCGCAAATAATTAATTAAAAGCAAAAAACTAATAAAAAAAATAAAGAATCAATGAAAAAAAGAAATTAAAAATAAAATAATAAATAAAAAGCATTGAAAAATTAGTAGATATCTAAAATATCATCCACTTCAGTTCTATTAATCAAACTTAAATATGGATTGTTTGATTTTTGATTCACCATCATGAATTCGGCTTTTTGACCTTCTTCAACATAGGATTTATTGATTTTTTCACATAATGAATCTGCTAAAAGTGGATTAGTTGTTGCCATTTTTAATATTTCAACAGGAGCTATGTAATTCTTAGAGATTCCCTTCATTATCTTTAAAGTAAACTCCATTTCCCTAAAAAGATTAGGCCTATTTATCATTATATTGTCACTGCCAATCAAAGGCTTAACTCCAGTTTTCAAAATGTCAAAAAGTGGAATGACTCCAACGCTTAAAGCACCATTTGATCTTGGACATATAGTTAGTGAACTCCTTGATTTGGAAAGCTGATTGATGTCATCTTCCTTAGGATTGGTCATATGTACTATCTGATTGAATCCTGCATCAAAAGCCCTTTGAGATTCTGTCTTATTGGTTTTTTCAAGTGAAGCGAATTGATTGTCCTCATTTTCAGCTACATGAATTGAAGAGATCTTTCCTTCCTTTTCACACTTTTCACAGATTATTTCTGCCACTGTTGTATCTATTTCACCAAAGCCACTTAATCCAATACCATCAGCATGCTTTAAAAGCTTTCGAATAGCTATCTTAACCTGATGATAATTTGGGTCTTCACCATAGAAGGAACTGTCTCGGGCAAGTATGATAGGGGTTATTGGAATGTCTTTAGCTGCTTCCTTAAGAAGCTTGACTCCTTCAAGGCCACCTTCACGATAATCAATGAAATGGCTTATTCCAAGATTGTACATATCCCACATGGATTCTCTCATTGCTTCTATCAATTCATCATCACTTGCAGATTCCAAAGCCTTGTGCTTAATTCCATTAGGTGGCTTTACAACCTCATCCAAGCTTAATCCACCACCTTCATCCTTGATTATGGAATCGCCGATATGGGTATGTGCATTTATAAACCTTGGACAAACTATTTTGCCAGATACATCTACGATTTCTCCCTCTTGAGCATCCTTAGAGATTTCAATGATATTGTTTTCATCATCAATGACAATGTTCTCCCTTGTTGGATTCAAATCAATTCCCTTTAGGATTAATCCATTTGCTATAGTCTTCATCAATAATAATTTTAAAATAAGTTTTATATATTTTTATTTGAAAAAGATTAATTTTCAATACCCATTTTTTAAGGATGTTTGTCCTGGAAGCTAAAGTTCATAGCTAGAAAAGGAGAGATGAACAGATCCAAAGGTTATAATAATAGCATAGAGGAATAAAAAAAATTTAAAAAAATGCTTAAAAAAATCCAAAGCTATGTTTATAATAATTAATTATTAAAATAATAAAAATCCTTCTTGCATATTAAAAATAAATCTGAAAAATCCTTCTTGCATATTAAAAATAATACATTTTAAGCTAAAAGTATGAATAGTAAGGTTTATATACTAGTTAAATCTAATTAAGATTACCAGACTATTTTTATAACAATTGTTATAAAAAATTGAATATTTTTTATGACATTGTTTAAGCCCCTAAAAATTAATTTAATTTAAAAAATTGAAAAATTATTAAAAAATTTTAGGGCAAATTTTTAAACTAATTAAAAGTTTATTTAAAAAGATTAATTGTTGATAATAATTATGCCCTCATAATTCGGCAATTGGCTATAAAAAGGTAATTGTTGATGATTCATTATTATTTGACAATTTAAATTCTAAAACCGATTGTTTATACGAACGAAAAGTGATATAACTTTTGTAATGAATTAATTAGAATATTCCAATATGCCAATACCAAATATAACAATTGTTATAATTTAATTTAAACCAATAATTTACGCGAAAGAAAATAAGTTATAAATTAAATTTAAACCAATTGTTTATGGGAAGGAATAAAGATATAATTTAAATTTAAACCAATTGTTTAAGGAATATAGATATAACTTTTGTTATGAATTATTTAGAATATTCTAATATGCCGATAAAAAATATAACAATTATTATAATTTTATTGTGAAGGTGATTTTATGGTTCATGGAAAGGGACATCATAGGGGATCATGTAAAAGAAACAAAATTAAAAGGATACTTGATTTAGATAAAGACACTTGCCCAAATAGGGAACAAAGAGCTAATGGTACTAATGTTTACTATGGAAAGGCATCTCAATTGTTACAAGATGCAAAAGATGGAAATGTAAGTATTCCAGATAGAAAATTCCAACAATCCGGAGGTTGTGTATTGAATTTCTATTTAGCAAATAGAGTAACAACAATAAGGGATGCAGTTACAATATTCAATGCACCTGTAGGATGTTCAACAGGTTCATTAGGTTATCGTGAATTATATAGGGGAGTGCCAGAAGCATTAGGAAGAACAAATGAATATAACAATGCTTGGTTAACTACCAATTTGCAGCAGGAAGATGTGATTTATGGTGCATCAGAAAAATTAAGAGATGCCATATTAAAAGCTGAAGAAAGATACAATCCACAAGCAATATTCATATTGACTTCATGTACTACAGGAATTATCGGCAAAGACATTGAAGGAACCGTCGATGAAGTGCAGCCAGAAGTAAATGCAAAAATCGTTCCAATTCACTGTGAAGGAATTAGAAGCAGACTTGTGCAAACAGGCTATGATGCATTTTGGCATGCAGTATTAAAATATTTAGTAAAAGAGCCTGAGAAAAAACAGGAAGACCTTGTTAACGTTGCAAGCATGTTGTCATACACTTGGCAGGATAGGCTTGAAATCAAGAGATTGCTTGAAAAAATCGGTTTGAGAGTGAATTTCATTCCAGAATTTGCAACAGTTTCTGATTTCGAACAATTATCTGAAGCAGCAGTTACAGCTCCAATCTGCCCAACATATACAGATTACCTTTCAAGAGGATTAGAGCAAAAATATGGAGTCCCATACTTTTTATATCCTTCTCCTGTTGGATTATCAAACACTGATGAATGGCTAAGAAACATTGCCAAATATACCGGAAAAGAAGATGAAGTTGAAAAATTAATCGAGGAAGAGCATAAGATCTGGGAACCAAAGCTTAATGCAATTAAACAGGAATTTGTAAGTTTAAGGAAAAATGGTAAAAAACCAACTGTATTAGGTTCATTAGGTCAAGGAAGATTAGTTTCTCAAATGCCTTACTTTGATGAATTAGGACTTGCAACACCTGCAGCAATGGCTCAGGATTTTGACGATTTGCTAATTGATGAACTTGAAGAAATCATTGAAAAGAGCGGAGACTTCCAATTGATGGTTAACACATTCCAAGCTGCAGAACAAGCAAATGTAACTACTAATTTGGATCCTGATTTAACATTGACCTGTCCATTCCAAGGAGGTACCTGGGAAAGAGACAATAACGTTACTAGAATTCATTCATTAAGGGGAGACCCAGAACCAACAAGTGCTCAAGCAGGATATGCAGGAGCTGTTGCATTTGGTAATTTCCTGTTACATGCATTTAAAAACAGGTCTTATCATAAAACCTTATCAGAAAAAACTGAAAAAAGTTATAAGGATTGGTGGTACGAACAGGATAATCCACTGTATTACTTAAATGAAAGCAAATAATTAGGGAGGGAGTGATTTGTCTAGCAAAAACACTATAAAAAATCAATCTGGAATTGATACTGGAATAAATAATTTTGAAAAGGAATCAGTGGAAGCTCCAAGATATAGCTGTGCACTTGCAGGAGTCTATGGAACCACATTGGGAATTCGTGGTGGAATCCCAATTCTCCACTCAGGTGCTGGATGTGGAGTAGGCCAATTATTTGGAACATTATACGCTGGAGGAGAATCTGCTGGTGGAAACGAAGGTGGAACAAGTACTCCTTGTTCTTGTCTTGTTGAGGAACATGTGATTTTAGGTGGAGAAGAAAAGCTTAGAAATTTAATCCAATCCACAATAGAAATAGCTAATGATGAATTATTTGTAGTGACTTCAGGCTGTGTGCCTTCATTAATTGGTGACGATGTAAACCAAGTGGTTGATGAGTTTAGAAATCAAGCAGCAATAATCCATGTAAATGCACCAGGATTTAAAGCAAACTCTCCTGAAGGCTATAATTTATTTTGGGATGCCATAATCGACCAGTTATTACCTGATGAAGCTTTAGAAACAGAGGAAAAAACAGTCAATATATTTGGAGTTGTTCCATACAACCATGTCTACTGGAAAGGTGATTTATTAACCATTAAGACTTTGTTGGAGTCAATTGGCATTAAGACCAATATAATATTTACAGAAAAAAATGGATTGGACCATATTAAAAAAATACCTCAAGCTGAATACAATATCGTTGTAAATCCATGGCTAGAAGTCAGAGTCGTGGAAAAGCTAGAGGAGAAATACAGCACCCCATTCATTAAATTCCCAAATGTTCCAGTTGGTGCAAAGCAAACAGCGGAATTTTTAAGAATAGTTGGTGAAAAATTATCCATTCCTAGTGAAACTGTAGAAAACTACATAGCAGAAAAGGAAGACTGGTATTACAGGTTAATGGAATATCCAGGGGATGCAATTATTTTAGTGCGTCCAAATTCATTTTATGCAGTAGCTGCTGAAAGCAGTTATGCAATTGCATTTACAAAATTCTTAGCAAATGAGCTTGGTTATTTGCCGGATATTATCCAAATAACTGATAATCCACCTCTTGAAGTTAGAGAAGAAATTATAAGAGAAATTAGAGAGAAATTAGACACTGTTGTCCAACCGGATATCATATTTGAAGCAGACACTTATAAAATAAGAAAAAACTTGGAAAACAGACCATTCCTATTCCTGTTTTCAAGTTCAATCGAAGCGCCAACCTCAATAGAAGATTATAATGCTTTGCATATTCCCATTTCATATCCAATATATAATAGGTCAGTGCTTGCAAAACATTATAGCGGATATGATGGTGGATTGACAGTGGTGGAAGATGTAGTAAGCGGATTCGTAGGTCCTTTATAATAGGGGCCTTAAATCCAAAAAAAACGGATTTGGTTAAGCCAAATCAATAATCAACTAAAAGGTGATATTCATGCCAAAACAAATAGCAATTTATGGAAAAGGTGGAATAGGTAAATCCACCACAACTTCAAATTTATCTGCAGCATTATCTGATTTAGGTTATAGCGTAATGCAAATAGGCTGTGACCCTAAAAACGATTCAACTACAACATTAAGAAAAGGTAAATCCATTCCTACAGTATTAGATACTGTAAGGCAAAGATCAAGCGATTTGGACAATCTTGTACATGAAGGATATAATGGAATTTACTGTGTTGAAGCAGGAGGTCCAGAACCAGGTGTTGGCTGTGCCGGAAGAGGAATTATTGCAGCTATTGAATTATTGAACAATAATGGAATCATAGATGAATATAGTCCAGACATCATTATTTATAATGTTTTGGGAGATGTAGTATGTGGTGGTTTTGCAATGCCTATACGTAAAGGAATTGCAGACCAAGTGTATACTGTAACTTCATCTGATTACATGGCGATTTATGCTGTGAATAACTTATTCAAAGGTATTTTAAAATACTCCAACAATGGTGGTGCTTTACTTGGAGGAGTAATCGGAAACTCCATTAAGTCATCCCTCCAAGAGGATATGATAAAGGATTTCACAGAACAGACAAACAGTGATGTAATTCAGTTTGTTCCAAGGTCTCCTACAGTAACCAGATGTGAATTGGATGGAGTGACAACTATTGAAGGAGCACCTGATTCCAAACAAGCTGAAGTTTACAGAGAGCTTGCCAGAAAAGTAATTAATAATAAGGATAAATACTTGCCAACCCCATTTGATAATGATGATTTAGCCGATTGGGCTTCTGGTTGGATTAATCAGTTATTATTAAACAGAAAAGTTGAAGTAGACAATATTCAAGAGGAAGCATCTGGAATTTAGTCTTAAAAACATGATAATTAAATATTCGTTCCATATTTAATTATCCTTGCTCATTTTTGTTAACCTCCTTATTTTGCATTGCAAATAGTATTGATGTGAGTAATGAAAAAAATAATTTAAACCCATTTTAATCACTTATCCCCCTATTCACATCAAACACCTCGATTAAAAACTTTTTTTGAAAAAATAGTTAAAATGCATTATAATAATTAAAAAATGCTAAAAAAATTAAAAATATTAAAATAATTAAAAAATGCTAAAAAAATTAAAAATATAAAAATAATTAAAAATATTAAAATAAGAAAATTAAGAGCTAAACACTCTTAATTATAAAAAAATAGTCAAATTATTAGTTAATGACTAAAAATTTTGTTATAATCCTAATTTTTTATTTATGCTTCTTGCCTCAAGAGCATAATAAATGTAAAATCCTAACCAGAATACTGCAGCAAAGATGCAGGCTATTACAACCCAAGTGATTATTGGTCCAATGCCTAAGCTAATTGGCATCCACTGCAAGTAAACTGCCATTGCAAACAAAACACCCATACCTATTGCCATTTGGAATATGACTTGAAGCGGGAATGGAACCTCTTCCTTTTCATAAATCAAACCGCTTAAACTAAATGCCCATCCAACTACAATAGATCCTAAAAAGGCATTAATTACCTCCAAACCACTAAATGATACATTTTCAGGACCTGCAGCATAAGATCCTAAAACCATAACAAGCATTACAACAAAGCATCCTACAAATGCTCCCAATGCCAATCTTTCAATTAATTTAATTTCCATGAAACCACCTTTACACTAAAAAAAACTTATTAATCTAAAACCTATTTGAACTATTCTTAACCAATAACTCATAAATCTAAAGCCTTTTTGAAATCAGACAAATACTTTCTTGAAATATTATCCTTTAATCCGTTTTAAGCTCAATGAACATCATTCCCTTTAAAGAAGGAGCTACTCTCTTTATCTTTCTTAAATTAACAATGGCTGCTTTAGAAACCCTTACAAAATTAGAGTCTAAGCTTTCTTCAATTTGATAAAGAGGCTTTTTGATGACATATTCCTTATCCTCAGTATAGACTTTGGTTTGCTTGTCTTCAACTCTAATCATAAAAATGTCTTCAAAATCCAATAGGACGATATCCTGACCTTTCTTAACAGCTAAGATAGAGTTATCTCCAATTCCTTCTTCCTCTTTTTCAGATCCCTCATTCTCTAAAAGAACCATAGCCTTTTGAATATTGTCAGTCAATACATCAGTATAGATCTCTGCATAAGGCTCTTCCAAATCCTTTGAAACAAACAATTGCACTTTCATATAATTACCAAAAAATCTCTTTAAATATAAATAATTAAATAGATATTTGAAAAAAATAATATTTAAATTATTTTTTCATCTTTTCCATTTCCTTTTCAATCATTCTGTCTCTGTATTTTTCATCAAATTTTTCTGCAAAAATATGGGTTCTGACAAAATGGGTAACTAAACCTATTCCCCAAAAGAATGAAACCCATATAAACCACCAATGATCTGGTGAAAAAAGAATGTTTATAACAGCTAAAATCACATTTACAATAATGTAACTGTATAAATGATGGTAAAATCCGATTTTTTCATCAACTATCTTTTCTGCTCTACTGTACCTTTCGCTTTCAGACATAAAATCACAACTAAACTTTTTTAATAAATCATAAATCTTTTCTAAATTATAATGAAATTCCATTTGTCTTTAGATACTATTACTTAGTTGATTATTATATAAATGAATACTTATCCAAATTAACAAGATGCAAAAAATGCACACTGAAATGCAAATAAGCTAACTGAAATAAAAATAGAAAAACCTAAGATGCAAAAAATCGATACCAAAATGCAAAATAAGCTAACTGAAATAAAAAATGAAAACCTCAAGACGTGAAAAAATAATGCTAAAATGCAAAAAATAAGATATAAAAATAAAATAAAACCCAATATATGAAAAAATAATGCTAAAATGCAAAAAATAAGATATAAAAATAAAAAGATAAAAAGTTAAAAAAAGTTAAAAAATAAAAAGAAAAACTAAATCAAATCAATTTAAGCAATAATCGGCTCTATGAGCTTTTCATCAGAAGCGGAAACAGTAACTAAATCCCCTTTTTCTATATAGGAAAATACATAAAAGTCACCATCTTTTTTGAAATAGCCATCATGACCACTGATTGTTTTCTTAGTACCACCAGTTTCTTTTACAGCTTGTTCAGTTACATTTACACCATCATAATCACTTACAACAATTGCAAGGGCATCTCCTTTTTCATTTTCAAAACTTTGACCATTCATTGTATAAGAAACTGAACCTACTTTTGTAGTTACATTGTTTAAAAAGCTTTTTGGGTTTTTAGTATATTCCTCAGGGACAGTGAAATTGATTCCTTCAATGGTAACTTGCTCGGTAGGACCATTGGAAGAGCTATCTCCAAATAGAGAGCTTAAATCAAATGCACTTGCTGAACCTACAATTAATATTGCAAATAATGCAATCAATCCAATAAATAAAAATTTTCTTTTTTGCATATTCAAATCTCCTATTTTGAATTAAAAAATCTAAATTAATTAATAATATGTTAATTGTTATAATATTAAATTATCTATTTATTTTAAATACTGTTTACACAAAAAAAATTAATGGGATAAGTTTTCTTCATATGAAATATGATACCTGATTTTAATCAAAAAAACAGATTTGAAAAATTTAATATATCAATTAAAACATAGTAATATTTACCCTTATTTTTTTTTTAAAATTTTTATAAATTTTTAGAGATCATATTAAAAAAATCATCATTATATTCTATGAATTGGCTTGAATGGAGGTGTTAAGATAGAACCTACTGATATAAGATATTTTTACCGAAATATAGTAAAGTCTGGCAAGAAATATCGTATTAAACATAATAATAAGGATTATGGAGAATTCAGTAAATTATCTGATGCACTCTATGAAAGAGACTGTCTGTTTTTTTGCAACTTTGATTATGATCTCCTTGTGGAATGTGATTTGCCAAACAAATACGAAGATATGGATCTTCCCCCATTTCCAGAAAATCGTCCAAGGGGACGTATTGAAGGAAATCTGAAATTCAATAAGAAAGAGGCAGAAGGAGAAATCATCTTCGACCATAAGGAAGAGAAGTTCTGCGTTAAAAGAGGAGAAGAAGACTACGGCAAATACGATTCAATGGTAGAGGCGTATTTTGTTAAAAAGACCCTTATGGAACATGATTGGGACAGAGCAATACTTATTCAAAACAGAAAAATCAGAGAAGACATTTTTCTTAATCAGAAAGTCAAGCCAACTAATCCACAACTTCCTAAATACTGTCCACAATGTGGTAATAGGGTTAAGGAAGAAGATAAGATATGTAAGATCTGTGGTATAAAACTTTCTTAAAAAAGAAGTTGTTAAAAGTATTCTTCAATCAATATAATCTAATTATATACTATAAATCATCTCCACACAAGAAATCGATTATGTTTAAATGCCTTACTCCATCTTTAGAAAAGTCATGATTTTCAGTGGTTATTAATATTGATTCATATTTGTCAGGTATTCTTAATAAGGGAGCGATTTCACGGTTTAATGTTTTTTCATTGGATAACCTATAAGAAACTTGGACATATTTGTATCTGCCGGATTTTTCACATACAAAATCAACTTCACTATTGTCCCTGCTTCTGCCGACATTTACCTTGTATCCTCTTCTAAGCAGTTCAACATAAACAATGTTTTCCAGGATTTTAGTTACCTTCAACATGTTGTCTTCGATTAATGCATGATGAAAACCATGATCTGTCAAATAATATTTTCCAAGTATTTTCATTTCATTTCTTCCTTTTAATTCAAAGCATTTACATTTTGAAATGAAAAAGGACTGGTTTAAATATTCATTATATTTGAGCAAGGTATCCTGAGATGTATATATGTGATTGCTTTTTAAATAGTTCTTTATGCTTTTGGATGAAAATATTTCTCCTGTGCTGCTAATCATATACCTGCTGAATCTCTGCAGAAGATCAACATTATTTATCTTAAAGCGGGAAACCACATCCTCAAATAATATTGAATTGAAAATATCCTTAAGAGCAATTTTTCTAAATTCATCACTGCCTAAACTTAGAATACCTGGCATGCCTCCAAAGTTAAAGTAATCATCATACAATCTATTGATTGAATCCTTTGTTAATTCGATTCCTTCAATCTCATTTTTATATTGTAAAAACTCCTTAAATGAAAATGGATAAACGTTGATTGTAAGATATCTTCCAGTCAGCAGCGTTGCCAGTTCACCAGATAGTAGTTTTGAATTTGAACCTGTTATGTATATGTCGCAGTCAATGGAAACCCTGTATGTATTGATGGATTTTTCCCATCCATTTACCTGTTGGATTTCATCAAAAAACAAATATGCCTTTCCTTCAAGGTTTGCTGTTTTATTAAAAATGATCTCATCCAATTGTTGTGAATTGTCAATATATGCATATTCCCGTGATTCAAAGGAAATGAAAATTATATTTTCCTCCTTTATGCCCATTAACTTAAGCTCATCGATAATATTATACATTAAACTGGTTTTGCCTGATCTTCTAATTCCAATATATACCTTAACAAAATCAGAGTTAACATAATCTTTTAATTTATCAACATATGCATCACGCTTGATTAATCTATCTTCCATTTAAATCAACTCAACAAATTCATTAAAAATATAAAAAATTATATATGCAAAAGAAAAATTTACAAAAAATACAAAAAATTCCACCTACAAAAGAAAAATTTAAAAAAAATACAAAAAATTCCACCTACAAAAGAAAAATTTTCTTAATTATTAATATATTCCAAATAATATATAATACTTTCCACAACCCAAAATATGATAAATCAATAAAATATATAAATTTTGAAAGTATATCCACAAAATCACCAATATTTGAACAATTATCGACTACAATCTACAATATCATTGAGTTTAATGTAATTGTCTAAAAGAAACATATTTGTATAAAACCAGTAAAGGGATAGTCACTGCAGAAGTGTATTTGTCTGAAGACACCATATGGGCAACTCAAAAAGAAATTGCCAAATTATTTGATGTTAATGTAAGAACAATCAGCGACCATTTAAGAAACATAATCTAGGATGGAGAATTGGAAAAAAATTCAGTTATCCGAAAATCTTGGATAACTGCAGCTGATGGTAATAATAGATGTTATCGCAGTCCTTACTGAAAGCAAAGACCCCAATGCCTACTGGTGAAAATTAAAGCAAAGACGAATAAATGAAGGAAACCAAACCGTGACAAATTGTCACAGTTTGAAAATGCCAGCTAAAGATGGCAAAATGAGAATGACAGATGTGGCAACCAGCGAACAGCTCTTGCACCTCATACAGTCTGTCCCATCACCAAATGCAGAACCATTCAAACTCTGGTTGGCCCAAGTTGGAAGCGAAAGGCTTGATGAAATTATAATTAAAAAAAGTTTAAAATAAAAATAAAAAAAGAAATAGTTGGAAACTCCCAACTAGTAAAAAGATTTTGGTCAAGGTTTTATAGCCGAAGGCTATAAAAGCTTGTCTTTAATTGCATTATAACCGTTTTCAATAGCTTTTAAATTCATTTCATGGAATTTAGGAGCTAAATTGTTTTTCATTGCAGTTTCAACAGTTTCCTTTGAAAGTGGGAAACTCTCATTTGCAACAGCTGCACCTAAAAGCACCATATTCAATGCTAAGATACTGCCGGCATCCACTGCAAGACCATTTCCTTCGATTGGATAAACTGAATCAAAATTATCCTTAAGGTTCTTTACGATATCCTCGATTTCAGGATAGGTTTCTCCAGTTTGAGTCAATGTTGAAGGAACAATAGGGAAAGTATTGAAAATTAATGTAGTGTCCTTGTTTGCCTTATTCAATCCCCTTAAGACTTCAATAGGTTCAAATGCAAGAATCAAGTCTGCTTTGGATTTCTCTACAATAGATGACTTGAAATTGCCTATCTTAAGTTCAGTTGACACAGATCCTCCCCTTTGGCTCATACCATGAATCTCACTCATTACAACATCATAACCTTCAAGCATTGCAGCTTCTCCAATGATTACAGATGTTTTAATAATTCCTTGACCACCTACACCGGAAATGTAAATACTATAATTGCTGTTATCATTATTAGCCATCTTAATCACCTTTCTTTACTCCAATAGCTTTGTTTGGACAGACTTGTATACAAACTGTACATGACTTACAAAGGGCTTCATCAACAACTACCTTATCATTTAGATAAGAGATTGCAGGACATGCAAGAGTCTTTACACAGGTAAGGCATTTTACACAATTGTCCTTAATGACCATAGGTGCCTTTTTCTTTTGTCCCTTGATTAATGTACATGGGTATCTTGCAATTACAACAGCAACACCATCGTATTCAAGTGCTTCCTTGTAAATGTCAACAGTCTTTTTGATGTTGTGAGGATTTACAATCTTCATGAACTTGACACCGATTGCCTCTACAATATTTTCTATAGAGATTGCAGGAGCTTCATCTCCCATTCCATCAACTGGAATACCTGGGTTTGGCTGACCTCCAGTCATTGCAGTAATCCTATTATCTAAAATTGTAAGGACAAACTTGTTCTTATTGTGAACAGCATTGACAAGTGGAGAAAGACCGCTGTGGAAAAATGTTGAATCTCCAATGAAGCTCATTACATGCTGATTGGTTGCAACAGAGAATCCGCAACCGTCACCGACAGATGAACCCATTGCAAGCAAATAGTCAGCAGTTTCATATGGAGGGGAAATTCCTAATGTATAGCATCCAATGTCAGATGCAAAAATCATATCATCCTTAGCATAGCCAAGTTCTTCATAAGCCTTTACTGCTGCATAGTAAGCAGACCTATGGGAACATCCTGCACATAATGTTGGAGCTCTTGTTGGAATGTTTTCTATAAGCTGATTCAATCCATCGCTAAATTCCATCTTTTCGACTATTTCAATTAAATCTCCTTCGAAATCCTTGCCGTTTTCTGATTTGTATTCTTCTAAAAATTCCTTATCATCAGCTAAATCAGAAACTACCTTATTGATGGATTCCTTTACAATGTCTGGATTATATTCATGCACCATTGGGAAAGTTCCATCAAACTTGCCATAAACTGGGCAATCCAAATTGTTTTCACCAAGAACAGCAAGAACATCCCTTTCAAGTACAGGGTCAACTTCCTCTACAATAAATACTCCTTCCAAGTTTTTGCAGAAGTCATGAATCAGATCCTTTGGAGTTGGATAAGATAGTGCAATCTTTAATATGTCCATACCTAAATTCTCTTGAGAAACCACATCATAAGCGTAATTGAAGGCACCGCCTGATGAAATTACACCAAATTTGCCTTGAAGGGCACCTTCCTCAAACGAAATGACTTCATTGACTGGACTTTCATTTGCCACTTCTTCCATCTTTTCCATCTTTTCAGCAAGTCTTGAATGCATGGATAATGAATTGGCAGGTACAGGTACAAATTCACTTGGATTCTTAACAAAGTACCCTTTTAGCCAATGATTATCTGATTCTGCAGCTTTTGTAGTGGATTTAGGTTTTTCTATTTCACCACATTCAACAATTCTCCTCATGTGAGACACACGAGTGCTTGTCCTAAGTATTACAGGAATTCCAAACTGTTCAGATAAGTCAAATCCATAAACCATCATGTCCTTTACCTCTTGAGGAGAGGATGGTTCAAGGATAGGGATAGAAGAAAGTCTTGAGTAGTTTCTTGTATCCTGTTCATTTTGAGAGGAGAATAAGGAAGGGTCATCTGCTACAAGAATAATCATTCCTCCGTTAACTCCAGAGTAAGCAGTAGTCATGAATGAATCGGCAGCTACATTTAAACCTACATGCTTCATGAAGGTAAATGATCTAAGACCACTTGCAGCTGCAGTAGCTGCAACTTCCATAGCCACCTTTTCATTTGCAGAAAATTCAAAGTACATTTCTGCATTTTTAGCAACTACTGATAAAATATTTCCTATTTCAGAAGAAGGAGTTCCAGGATAAGTTGCTGCAACAGAGACACCAGCTTCAATAGCTCCTCTAACAGCAGCTTCATTACCTAAAAGGAAAAGTTTATCTCCTTTTTCACTAGTTACTAATTGATCATAAGCCATATAAATTCACCACACATGAGATTAATCTATTAATCTCTAAAGTTTTAATTAAATTGTAAATATAAGATAATAATCAAATTCTCTAAAATTTCATTACTTGTCAATTAAGATAATAATTAAAATTCGCTAAAATATCATAAAATTTTATAAAATTTCATAAATTATCATAATAAAGTATTAGTTTCTTTACCTATTTAATATATGGCATTTTTAAGAATAATTTTAAAGGGATTGGATGAAAAATTAAATTAAAAAAAGTGAAAGTGAAGTTTTTATCAAATCAAAAAAATAGTTCAGACACTAGATTCTATTTTCTATTTAATTGAACTTTTATTTTAAAAAAAAATAGTTCAGACACTAGATTCTATTTTCTATTTAATTGAACTTTTATTTTAAAAAAAATAGTTCAGACAATAGATTCTTTTTTCTATTTAATTGAACTTTATTTTTTAAAAAAAAAATAGTACAGATATAATTTTTATTATCTGTTTAATTTAACTTTTATTTTATTAAAGGACAATGCACAAATGGTTGATGCAATAACAATGAATAATGCTATTAATGTAACATATAAATCATTAAAAACAATGGATTTATTCACATATTTTATTAAAATCACAGTTATTGGAATTAAAAGCCATTGTGCAACATAAATTGCGGTTACATTTTTACTGACTAGCACAAATTTATTTTTCAAATTCTCTGGAATCCTTTTTGATAGCCAAAATGAAAATCCTAAATCACCATGAACCAATAATAAGCAGAATAGTGTTAGCAATGGTGACATGTAGAAGTAATATCCTTCTGGAAATGTACCAAAGGCATCATATATCAAAACCATGTAAACAAGGAAATATATGATTGAAACGATTATGAAAATTGGCCAAAACCTAAATAATTTGGATTTGTCTTTTGTCCTTATGAAGTAATGTCCATAGACATATCCTGCAATTGGAAATATTATCCAGCTGAATAATGGAAATGCTGTAAATTTATAGAAGGTTCCTATAAAGTATCCAAAGAATATATTTAGAGCTATGCTTCCAAAATCGCTGAACCTTAAAAGAAATCCAAGAACAGAAAAGATAATTCCAGCAAGCAATAGCTGCTTGTTTGAAAGGTTCATTTTCTTAAAAATCCCAAGAACAATAAATGCCAATCCGGCAAATTCTAAAATATCCACATAAAACAGTATCAATCCGCCAAAAATAGGCATTAGGTTACCTGCATTAAAAATGGATTGCAATAGAAAATGTGGAATAATGAAAGACAACACATTGACTAGAAGACCTAAAAGGAATAATTTAACGCCTCTTTTAATCATTGCGTTTGGCTGGGAGTGCCTTGAATATATTATTCCAATCCCCATACAGAACATGAATACTGGAGCACTGAATAGTCCTCCTAATATGCTTCCAACAATTACATAGTATGGGTCGCTAATCGTATTGTCAAATAGCATTGCAATAGTGATTGTGTGGATAAAGATCATGAATATGATTGATAAACTCTTAGCGATATCCAGTTCTATTTGGCGACCGGTATTTATTCTGTCTTTTGAAAATAATTCCTTCATAGTCAATGTTCTATTGAAACTAATTAAATAATTTATCGCTTTAATTTAATTGACCAATGATTGAAACTTTAAAACTGAAATTTTAAATAGAAATAAAAACTCTAAACCAATTCCAAAAACGATTGAAACTTTTAATCAAAATTTTAAATAGAAATAAAAACTCTAAACCAATCCCAAAAAGGATTGAAACTTTTAATCTAGAATATTAATGGAATTAAAAATTTAAAATCAATTTTTCAAAAATTTCAAAACTGGAAAGTTTTTCAAAGACCATAAAAATACTAACCTTTATAAAAACCAAAATAAAATATATAAATTACTATAATTTATTATATATAAAAATAAAAGCAATTAAAGGAAAATGATTATTATCATCAAAATCAATTGATAGTTTTAAAAAAGAATTTAAGAAAACGATTAAATCAATAAAATTGATAATATTAAAAGAGAATTTAAGAAAGCGATTAAATCAATTTGATAGTTTTAAAAAAGGGATTGCTATGATAACCGTTTATGTAAAAAGATCCAATAGGCAAACAGATGAAGAGCCTCATGTTGAATCTTATGAAATTGAAGAGTATCCAGGCATGAAAGTGCTGGATGCATTAGAAGCAATAAACAGAAAATATGATGCAGACATCAGCTTTAGAAGTTCCTGCTTAGCAGGCCAATGCGGTTCATGCGGTGTGAAAATCAATGGAAATGGTGCTCTTGCATGTAAGGCTGAAATAAAAGGGGACAGATTAATTGAACCATTAGACTTCCCAGTTATAAAGGATTTGGTTGTAGATAGAAGTTCAGCTGATGAAAAAGTAAAGCAATTGCAGTTAAGTTTGGATTGTGACAGCGAAACTTCCCATGAAAAGATCAATCCAAAAGACATCAAAGACACCAAAAAGGTTAGAAGCTGTATCGAATGTTATACTTGCCTATCAACTTGTCCTGTAGTGAAACACTTTAAGGAAGAATTCCTCGGACCTTACTACTTAAGATACATCTCCAAGTTTGATTTCGATCCAAGGGATGAATATGACAGACTTATAGAAGCTCTTGACAGCGGAATGTATGCATGCACAAGCTGTGGAAAATGCGGTTCAATATGTCCTAAAAACATCAACAGCTTTGGAGATGCAATAGAAAAGCTAAGAGCTATGGCTTATGCAAGAGACTTAGGACCACTTGATGCCCATAAGGTCTTTAAGGACAATGTTGTAGCTAGTGGACGTTCTGTAAGCAAACCTGAAGAACCATTTATTGAAACTGTTCATAAGAAATGGGATGAAGAAGGTAAATACTATGTTGATGAATATGAAAACAAGGAAAAAGTTGCATTATTCACCGGATGTATGGTGGATTACAGAGCCCAAAATGTTGGATATGCACTCCCTGACGTTTTAAAGGCAAACAACATAGAAATTGATATTCCTGAAGATCAAATATGCTGTGGATCCCCACTTTTAAGAACAGGTCAAGTGGATGTAGTACAAAAGCTTGTAGACAAAAACAAAGAGATTTTTAAGGATTATGATAAGGTAATCACTATCTGTGCAGGCTGTGGAGCAACCTTAAAGAACGACCATCCAAAATATGGATCAGAGCTTAATGTGCAAGACATCAGTGAGTTCTTGGTTGACAAATTAGACCCAAGCAAAATGAAAGAAGTGAACACTAAAGTGACCTGGCATGACCCTTGTCACTTGTCAAGAGGCCAAGGCATTAAGGATCAGCCAAGGGAAATCATTGAAATGATTCCAGGAATTGAATTTGAAGAGCTTGAACTTCCTTGCCAATGCTGTGGTGCAGGAGGAGGAATCAAATCTGGAAAACCTGAAATTGCATTAGAGCTTGCTAAAGACAAGGCAGAAATGGTTAGAGTGACTGGTGCAGATTATGTTACTACAATATGTCCATTCTGTCAAATCAACATTCAAGACGGATTGAATGCAATTGGTTTAGAGAATGTGAAAACATTAAATCTTATCCAATTACTTAAAATGGCTTATGAAGAATAAAAAATAAATCATATTCAATTACTTAAAATGGCTTATGATGAATAAAATTTAATCTAAACCACTTAATTCCTAAAAACAATTATAATAAAAAATTAATCCTATTCAATTATTTTAAATGACTTAAATAAAAATTACCAACAGATTCGAAGAGATAACATGAAACATAAAAACAAACCAAGTGATAGAGGCAAGCTTAAGGAAATAGTCGAAGATGAAGAGACTGTCAGACTTAAGGAAAACATCTATGTTGTTTTTGTAGAATGTGAATCTCCTGGAAATGTTGGCTTTTTAGCAAGAACCATGGGAAACTTTGGACTGCACAAATTAGTCCTGATTAACCCATGCACTCTCAAGGATGAAGCATATTATCAAGCTATGCATGCAAGGGAAACTGTTGAAAATGCATTGATTTATGATACAGTTGAAGACTTTGTAAAGGACCAAGAGATTGATTTTATAATCGGATCAACAGGTGCCCCTGGAGGAAGCTATAACATTTCAAGAATTCCAGTAAAGCCTGAAGAGCTTGCAAAGTCAATGAATTACAATGACAGAATAGCTATCCTATTTGGAAGAGAGGGAAATGGCCTTACAAATGCAGAAATAGATATGTGTGACATTACTGTAAGCATTCCAACTGACCCAAGCTATCCTATAATGAATATTTCCCATGCTGCAGCAGTCATTCTTTATGAAGTCTTTAAAAACAGAAGCAATTATCCTGTTGAAGGATTGGAAGAAAGCACTGCACTTGAAAAGGAATATTTAATAAGTGATATGAAAAAGCTAATCGATTCCTTGTCAATTCCAGACCATAAAAAGAAAAACGGATTGAAGGTATTTAAAAACATCATAAATCGGGCTTTTATCACTGGAAGAGAAGCACATACATTTAAAGGCATTTTAAGACGTTTGAATAATAAGATAGAAGAATTGGAAAATACAGACAATGAGAATGAATGAATTATTATTATCTACAATAAATAATATTTCATTAACAGTGACAACAAATATTTTAAGTATAAGTTACTATTATATTATATATTTGATAAATTAATAAAAAAAATTGAAGGGCTAAACTATGGATGACAAAGACAGACGAAAAGGATATTATGAAGATGCAACCACCACATTTGTAAAATACTTCTTCCACACAAGATTTTTCCTTTCTCGATTAACCAGAAGGTCTAAAATTGCTAAAAAAATCATCGATAAGATGCTTTTTGAAGATGATGAAGTTTATGTCCTTCCAAATAAAAATGCAATCAATAAAACCAAAAAAGATACAATCACTGCAAACATTGAAATCAATCAAAGCTTCCAGAAAGATGATTCTGAGTTTGTGCCAAGCCAAATCATCAAGGAAGTGATTAAAGAGGCTAGCGATATTGTTATTATGCATAAATGCCTTTGCAGAAGCTCTGCAAACTGTCAGGATTATCCTCAAGACTTCGGTTGTATTTTCATTGGCCCAGCATCACGTAAGATAACTTCAAAATACGGAAGAACTGCAACAGTTGAAGAAGCTTTAGCACATGTTGACAAGGCAGATGAATTAGGATTAAGCCATGTAATAGGTAGAAACAAAATCGATAGCGTTTGGATGAATGTAAGACCTAAAGAGAAACTATTAACAATCTGTCATTGCTGTCCTTGCTGTTGCTTATGGAAAGTTCTTCCAGATTTAGACGAAGACATAAGCAAAAAGGTAATGAGGCTTGAAGATGTTGAAGTTCATCCAGTAAACGAAAATTGCAGAATGTGCAAAAAATGTTTAGGAGATGATGTTTGCTTTGGTGGAGCAATCAGCCTTGTAGACTGCAAAATAACCATTGATCAAAACAAATGTGTAGGCTGTGGACATTGTGTTCAAAAATGCAATTTTGATGCAATTGAATTGAATTACAGTCAAAAATCTATTGATTCTGTATTGAATAGAATTGGAGAATTAGTTGATTATAAAAAATAATTAACTAAGATTTTCTTTTTTTTAAAATAAAAAATAGTAGCATTAAAAAAATATTTACTAATTTTCTCTTTTTTAAAAATAACAATAATATGGAATATCATAATATTTTATAATTTTCTCTTTTTTAAAAATAACAAATAATATAGAATATCATAATATTTTATAATTTTCTCTCTTATAAAAATAAATAAAATTAAAAAACCTATTTTTCTAAAAACTTAATAATATTAAAAAAGATATATAATAATGATAAATCTTTAACAATCATTATCAAACAATTTAAAGAATAATGATTAATTTAATAATCCAATTAATAGAGGCTAAAAATGGCTATTTTAAGTGATAGAGATATTAAAAAATATTTAAAGGAAGGAAAAATTGTATTTGACCCTTTAGAGGATGAAAAGCAAATACAGCCATCATCTGTTGATATGAGATTAAGTGATGAGTTTAAAGTCTTTAAAGTCATTAGAAAACCTTACATTGACCCTAAAGATCCAGAAGACCTTGCAGCATATATGGAATCTACAGTTGTTCCAGATGGGGAAGCATTCATAATTCACCCAAATGAATTTGCATTAGCTGTAACCCATGAATATGTTAAGATTCCTGATGACATTGTAGCAAGAGTTGAGGGCCGTTCCTCAATGGGAAGGCTTGGAGTAACCATGCATGTTACAGCAGGCTTTATCGACCCGGGATTTGAAGGAAGGATAACACTTGAAATATCAAATATTGGTGCAATGCCTGTTGCATTGTATCCTGGTCAAAGAGTGTGTCAAATCGTGTTTGAAACTATGACTTCACCATCTGAGATTCCTTATGGACATCCAGAACGAAACAGCAAATATATGGGTCAAAAAAGACCTGAAAGCAGTAGAATCAAATACGATTATGAATTGAAAAAAATAATTTTAAATCAATCTTATCACAAAAATAGCTATTCAAGTTTATAAATGTATTTATAAAAAGATTTGTTTCTATTAATTAAATCAAATTCCAAATAGGAAACTATTATGATAATATAAAATCATTCCATTTAAAGAAAGAATATTTATGGAGAAATATTAATGAATCACGAAAAAATGTTTAATATAGCACGTAAAAGAGGTTTTTTATGGTCATCATTTGAAATATATTCTGGAGTATCAGGATTTACTGACTATGGCCCTCTTGGAGCAAGCTTAAAAAACAACATCATGCAAAAGTGGAGAAAGCAATACATTGCAGGAGAAGGTTTCCACGAAATCGAAGGACCTACTGTAATGCCTAAAGAGGTATTGAAAGCATCAGGACACGTTGATAACTTTACTGATCCAATGACAAAATGTCTCGCTTGTGGAGAAGTCTTTAGAGCAGACCATATCCTTGAAGAGGCAATCGGCGAAGATGTGGAAAGCTTGGAAAATGAAGAGATGGATGCTATTGTAAAGGAAAACAACATTAAATGTCCAAGCTGTGGTGGAGACTTGGCAAACATCTGGAATTACAATTTAATGTTTAAAACAGAAATCGGAGCAAAAGGAGACAAAGTAGGTTACATGAGACCTGAAACCGCTCAAGGAATATTCATCTTATTCAAAAGATTATCCAGATTCTTTAAAAACAAGCTTCCATTCGGTGCTGTACAATTAGGAAAAGCATACAGAAATGAAATTTCTCCAAGACAAGGAGTTATCCGTCTAAGAGAATTCACTCAAGCGGAAGCGGAAATCTTCCTTGACCCTGAAGACAAGACTCACCCTAAATTCAGCCAAATAGCTAATGAAAAATTATACTTATCTTCACAAGATGTTCAGTTAAACGATAAGGAAACCTTGGAAATCACAGCACAGGAAGCCTTAGACCAAGGGGTCGTATCTTCTGAAACATTGATTTACCAATTATACCTTGCAAGAAAATTCCTTAAGGAATTGGGAATCCCAGATGAAGTTTTAAGATTCAGACAGCACCTTCCTGGAGAAATGGCTCACTATGCCCTTGACTGTTGGGATGTTGAATGCCTAACTGACCAATACGGTTGGGTTGAAATCATCGGTATTGCAGATAGGGGAAGCTATGACTTAACTGCACACAGCCAGTTCAGTAACGAGGAATTAAGCATTTACATGGAATATGATGAGCCTAAGCTTGTTTCTAAAACCATTGTAAAGCCTAATTTAAAATTATTCGGACCTGCATTTAAGGGAGATTCTCCAAAAATCAAAACCTACATTGAAAACCTAAGTGACGATGAAGTCATCGCCCTTAAGGAAACCATTGAAAGTGAAGGAAAATTCATCCTTGAATTAGACAGCACCTTTGAGATTCTTGCTGATCATTTGATCTTTGAGGATATTGAAGAGGAAGTCAAGGGAGAAAGAATCATTCCTCATGTAATCGAACCTTCATTCGGTATTGACCGTATCCTTTACTGCACATTATTGCATTCATTTAAAACTGAAGATGATGGATTCGAAAAGGAATACTTTAAGTTTGCAAAGGAAATTGCACCAATACAAGTAAGTGTCTTCCCATTAATGAATAAGGAAGGATTAGGAGAAATAGCTACTGAAATCACCCACAGTTTACGTGAAGCAGGTTTTACTGTAGATAACGACACTTCAGGAACCATTGGAAAAAGATATGCTCGTGCTGATGAAGTAGGTGTGCCAATAGCTATTACAGTAGACTTTGATACAAAAGAGGGCAATACTGTAACAATAAGAGATAGAGACACTGAAGAACAAGAAAGAGTAAAAATAGAAGATTTAAAAGAAGTTATTGAAGCAAGACTTCAATAAACTTTTTTAAATTTTTTTTATTTCCCAATAGAATACTCATTAAAAAAAATCGCTTTTTTAAATACTAACCATCAATTTACCAAAAATAATTATAAAAAAACTTATTTTACATCTTAGAATATAATCAAAGAATATGAAAAAAACTCATTTTACACCTTAGAATATAATCAAAGAACCTTTATGGACTGCTCTACAAATTTATCAAACAAAAGATTAGCCCAAACTATTCCATCTGCAGTTTCATTGTAAATGCAGCAGGAATTATCAAAAAGCCCATCAATGAAGAATAGATTTAAAGCCACCCCATTATTGCAAAGTATTAAAAATAACTTTAAATCACCATCCAATTTTCTTATGGATACCTTTCCTTCCTTTGAATAATCCACTAATTTCTTATAATATTGCGAATCCCTTAAAGAAGACAATACTTGATTATTGGTTATCAAAACAAGATTGCTCCCCTTTTCCAAATTATCTAAAATTATCTCCAAGTGATTATCCATAAATATAGGCAATATTATTTTCATGTCCTTGCAGGATCCTAAAAGGTCAAGGTATTTCATCAATGGCTTAGACAAGTTCTGTTCATCCGATTCAACAAAAACAGAATCCTTTAGCAAATATGCATTCTTAAATGATTCCTGAGGAATTGAATCAATGGAATGGCTTAGCCAAAAATCCTTATTTGACTGGAAAATATACAAATCTTCAAATAGCTTTTCCAAACTTGCAGAACATAATACTCCCTTGGAAGTCAAGGAATAGTTTTTAAAATTTTTCTTAATCATGTTTGCACTTTCCAATTCCTTCAATCCATGCAATATTGAAGCGGAAGGCTTATCCAAATCCTTTCTAAATCCATTTAAATCATAATCAGACTTGGATAGGAGCAAAAGCAACTTAGGCCTAATCTTTGATGCCAACAAAAAGCGAACTATTAGAAAATCACCATATTTCTTAGAAACATCTTCATCATCATAAAACATTAAATCACCACCAAAATAAATTCAAACAGATAGCAAAAATAAAATCAAACAGTCAAAATCAATTAAAAGTCAAATGACTTCCCAAAAACATTAAAATCAGTTAAAAGTTAGTCATTGCATAATCAAACAAATCAATTAAAGCCAAAGGAAACTCCATAATCATCATAGGACTTGAAAAGATTCAATCCCCATGCAATTGCCTTTTCCTTATTAGATAAGAGCAATCTGTTTTGATCATAGGTTCCATCTGTCTTGAATAATCCAACTGATACAAACTTATTGGAAATGGCTAAAGCAATCTTAATATTCTCATCCAAATACTTCAATGAGAAATTGCCATCATCCAAACCTTTCTTAACAACATCCTTTCCAATATCTTTTACAAATGCTGTTAAAATCCCTTTTGAAACAATCAATTCAACTTTAACTCCCTTTAGAATAAGTCGCCTAATCAGTTTCGGATATTCTGGGTGAAGATATGGAAAAATAACTTTCAGATGCTTGGATTCCTTAAAATCCGCTTAAATTCCTTGTGTGTCTTGTAGATATCAGCATAATTGCATTTTATAAGTTCTGAACCTTCCAGTGAGGATAATTTCTTCAAATCCCCAATATATAATGAGCTGATATCATGATCTAACCAAAAATCAGAAAAATCGCTGATTGTCTTTATCACATCTTGAAAATCCAAGAGCACTGTAATATAAATTCTTCCTAAGTTGGTTAGCTGGAAGCTGTTGTGAATCTTTTCAACATAACCAACCTTACATAACTTATGCACATTGCTGGAGACTGAACTATAGCTTAATAGGGAATTTCTATTGATGTCCCTTATTTTTAAAGGACCATTCAATAAATCCACCAAGACATTTAGACGAATCTCCGAATTAGTCAAAAATTTCAATTCATCTTCAATCATTGAGAAATAAAACATTTTACCACCAAATATTAGTTATCAAATAAAAAAATTGAAATATTTCAATTTATCAAATCATAAGTTAAACATAGTTAACTCAAATAATAATTTTCTTAAACCCATATATAAACATATAAGAAAAAGGTTAAATGAAATTACAATGTAATTTTAATATTGATATCAAACTGTTAAAAATATTTAAAAAAAAGGAATTTCGCATAAAATCTAAACTTATGGTGCAGCTAAAAATAAGAAGACATCTAAATAACTGACCACATAAAAAGTTAGTTACTTATGCAACAAAAAATTGCAGAAAAACAAATGTTAAAAATGACACCATATACAATAAACATACTGCTTTAGCTAAACAATTGAAGAGCATCAAGCTATGGTTGATAATATTTATGAGAACACAGCCCTGAAGGAACTTTGTGTAGCTAAGCCAGTTGTTCGCAACCATGAAAGCATCTATGCCTACAGAACTGTTTACTGGCGCATTAAATCCAGAAAAACAGACAAACAGGACGATTGGAAAACCAATACTGATTGGAAAGCATTATACAACCTATGCTGTAAACATTGTGGTTACATAACCACAATTTTATTTTTTAAATTGCTATTTATATATAATGCTTTACATAATTTTAATTAACTATCAATAAAGGTGAGAACATGGGTTTATCTGATAAGTTTAAAACACCAAAATGGCAACATAAAGATTCGAAAGTAAGATTAGAAGCGGTAAAAGAATTAAATGATGACGATATATTAGTAGACATTGCTAAAAATGATTCTGCTACTGATGTTCGTAAAACTGCGATTAGTAGGATTAGTGATGAACAGTTTCTTTTTGACATTGCTAAAAATGATAAAGATCCAGAGATTCGAAAGATTGCTGTTCAAAATATCACAGACAAATCTGTTCTAATTGATATTACACAGAATAAAATGGAGAATGATGATATCCGTATAAATGCGGCTCGAAAAATTAATGACTTGTCAGTTTTAGTTGTTATTGCAAAGGATACCTCTTCACTTTCTGTTAGTAGAGAAGTTGCTAGAAGGATTTATGATAATAGTGTTTTAGAGGATATTGCAATGAATGCTACTGATCCTATCGCTCGAATGAATGCTATTAGAAACATTAGTGATAATGCTATTTTAGCGAATATTGCTAAAAACACTTTTAATTCTAAAGTTTGTCAAGAAGCAGTTAAGAAACTTAATGTTACAAATATAAATGACGAATATGTGTTGGCGGCTATAGCAAAAAATACTTCCAACGCTTCTGATTGTGATAAAGCAGTCGATAAGATTAGTGATTTGTCCATTTTAGCCGATATTGCAAAAAATACTTCTTATTCAAATGCTTATAGATTTGCTATTAAAAAAATTGATGATAATTCTGTTTTAGCCGATATTGCCATGAATGCAACTGATTATAAGGCTGTTGAAAAAGCGATTGAAAAGATTGATGATGAGGCTTCTTTGATAAGTATTGTTAAAAATAGTGAAGGAGTTTATCGTTATCAAGCTGTTGAAAAGATTAGTGATGAATCTGTCTTGATTGATATTGCTTTAAATGATGAAGATGCGCTTGTTCGGTATGTTGCTGTTGAAAAGATTAGTGATGAATCTGTCTTGATTGATATTGCTTTAAATGATGAAAAATCATTGTTTCGTAATACTGCCCGCCGAATGATTAGTGATGAGTCTGCTTTAGAAAAGATTTCTAAAAATGAAGAGAGAATAGAAGAAGAAATATTATCTAAATTAATGACTTGTGAGAAATGTGGGAGTAAAAATATAACTGTTGAATACCATACTATGACTGATCCTGGCTACAGTACCTGCGTATGGGGCAGAAACGATTATATTTGTAATGATTGTGGTAATATAACATCAAGACAATTATAAATTTTTCCATAGGAAATGGCAATGTATAAGAAACTTATTGTAAAAAAAAAAAAAAAAAAAAAAAAAAAAAAAAAAAAATGAGTTTTAACTTAAATGGAGGAAAAAATTATGGAATTGAAGACATTGAATAGAATATATAAAGAACAACCCTCAAATCAATGAAGATCTTATACAGAAATTCATCTTTGATAATCCTGCAGCATTAGGTCTTGGAGACTTGACTGCTATAATACACATTAATAGTGTGAGCAAACATTTACGATATTTAAGGGAAAAAGAATTAGCTTATTTGCTAAATCCCGACTACAAACGTGGCAGATTGTATAGAATTACCGATTTAGGTATTGATGTGTTGAATTTTTTAGAACAAAAACAAAAATAAATCATTAATAAATCATACCATACACAGCAAAACCCCCACCACTCATGAAAAATAGAGGTAGTGATTAGGGCAATATATTACCAATTTAAAAAAAAAAAAAAAAAAAAAAATATAAAATATATATGCATGACACTATTCAAAATTTACTATTTATCACAATACAATACAACAAGAATTTTGCTTTTTTTATGAAGTTTCAGCATATTCAAACAATTTGAAAATATCTCTTAAAATTATGTAAAAATTATATATCATTCCTCCAGAATATTGATTAACTCACTTTATAATTTTCTTAAACCCATATATAAACATATAAGAAAAAGGTTAAATGAAATTACAATGTAATTTTAATATTGATATCAAACTGTTAAAAATTTTAAAAGAAAATGAATTTAAGAAGTTTTTAGAAAAATAAATGACATTAAAACAAAAGAAAAAAATTACCTATTCATAAAAAAAGAAATGAAAAAAACACCAAAAGCAGAATATAAAAAAATAATTTAAAAAATAACTAAAAATAGAATATAAAAAATAATAAAAAAAGAGTTAAAATTTATTTTAAATAAAAATTAAAGGGAAGAAAAATTCTTCCAAAAATATTTTTTTCTATTTTTGACGTCTAATAGATATAGTTGAAACTAAAGCCATTAATACTAATAAAAGCATAGCAATTGGATTACCTGCTGCTACATTTTTAACTACAGTTGATGCAGGTTCTTCAACAGGATCATCCACAGCATCATCTACAGGACCATCTGTAGGTTCCTCATCAGGTTCATCATCTGGTTCCTCACTAGGTTCATCATCTAGTTCCTCACTAGGTTCATCATCTGGTTCCTCATCAGGGCTTTCATCATTAACAGTTATTTCAATAGTAGTTTCAGATGGGTTATAGTAGTCATTTCCTTCGTATTTAATGGTTGCAGTAGTGTTTTCAGTTAATTCAACACCTTTAAATGTAGCTTTACCATCTTTAACATCTGCGGTATAATCTTTACCATTAACAGTTAATGTAGCTGTTCCATTTTGAACAGGATCATTATTTTTATCAAGAATGTCTGCAGTAATGTCTACTTTATCTCCAACATTACCTGAAACATCTTCAGCATCAGTAGTAGTATCTAATGGTAAAACATTGAATTCAGCAGTACCAGTAGCAGGACCATAATATTCATCACCTGCAAAGGCCACTTCAACAGTGTATTTACCTGGAGCTAAACCAGATAAGTCAAAACTACCGACACCTTCTGAAAAAGAAATACCCTCCATTTTGTCAGTATAACCATTATCACCAGTGATAGTCGCATCGACAGTACCTTCCGGAATTAGGTCACCGTTGATAGAAACATTAAAGTCAATATGTTCAGTATCACCAACTGGAATATCGCCAGAAGGAGTTACCTCAACAGTAGTTCCTTCTTCATCAGAGACTTCACTAACAGCACCTAAAACATCAGAACTTGGTTCAGCTTGTACATCATTAGAAATACTTTCCGCTTCAACAGTTTCTATATCATTAGATAAATCAAAAAAAGCATCGTTTGCTCCAGCATCACTAATCTCTGCTGCAGAAATAGCTGAAACAGAGCATAATATAATGCTGATTAAGAGCATTAATAAAATCTTATTTTTCAATTTATCCATATTTGTTACCCCAAAGTTTTTTTAAAAAAAATAATCATTCAAACAAATATTTCATATTCATCTGAATAAAAATTTCTCACTCTAGGAAAAATGTAACTTCAATTAGAAGAAAATATTGTTTATCAAATCCATTTATCATTCAAAATCAACAGATTAATAAATCATTACTCCAAACCTAATCTCTCAAGGCAAAAATAATTTGAACATAAATATTTAAAACCCCTTAGTTACATTATATTCAGTTTTTAGAAAATATTAGATATTTTCAATTAGTAAAAAAACCAATTTTTACGAAAAATACATTATAAAAAAATAACATATTTCATTAAGTATTTTAATATACTACCACATATATATTTTACTAAAAAAAATTGAATAAAATTTAAAAAAAAATTAATATATAATAAAAAATATTCACAAATTTATACTTAAATTGGTTAATAATATAGAACATTTTAAATATGATTTACTAAAAAAATGTTAATTAAAAAAGAAGAATGACAAATATTAATTAAGCCATTTCTAAAATGATAAAGATGAGTAAATTTAAAATAATATTAATATTAGATAAAAATATAGCCCTATATAAAAGAAAAAATTAAAATCAAAAATAATATTCCCTAATTAAAAACAAGGATGATTAATATGATAGACACACATATGCATGCAGATTCCAGAAGCAGCGAAGACTTTGAAAAAATGTTCATCAGTGGAATAGACACTGCAATTACTTGCTCTTTCTACCCTTATAAAATTGATGACAATCCTGAAATCCTTTTAAACCATTTAAATAGAATATTGAACTTTGAACCAAGAAGAGCTGGAGAATATGGCCTTGACTTAAGGGTTGCCTTAGGAATTCACCCAGCAAATTCATTAAAGAACAATGAAATAATATTTGAGCAATTGGAAAAATGGATTGAAAACAAGGATATCATAGCAATTGGAGAAATAGGATTAGATGAAAATACAGATTTGGAAAAGGAAGTATTTAAAAAGCAATTGGAATTAGCTGAAAATACAAAATCCAAGGTAATCATCCACACACCAAGGAAAAACAAATTGGAAGTCCTAAAGGACATTAAGGAAATAGTTCTTGAAACCATCGATCCAAAGCTTGCTGTAATCGATCATATCAACTTAAACACAATTGAAGAAGTGATTGATGAAGATTTTACAATCGGATTAACAGTTCAACCTCAAAAAATGGAAGTTGATGAAGCAATTGAAATTTTAGACAAATACGGATTTGACAAATTCCTATTGAACAGCGACATAAGCAATAAGCCTTCAAATCCATTATCTGTTCCTAAAACTGTCAGAACATTAAAAAGATTAGGATATGATGAAAAAGAAATAGATAAAGTTGCTTTTAAAAATGCTGAAAAGTTTTTTAATATTTAATCTTTAAAAAAAAGAGCATTTAAAAATCCACTTACAAAAAAGAATATAATTAAAAAAGAGCATTTAAAAATCTACTAATAAAAAAAAGAATATAATTAAAAAAGAGTATTCTAAAATCTACTAATAAAAAAAGAATATAATGAAAAAAGAGTATTTTGAAATATAATCTAAAAAAAACATTAATTAAAAAAAGAAGAGTTAAAAATTACTATTTTTCATTAATCAACTCTTCTACAATTAATGTAGCAGATTCAACCATTTTAGGACAGACTTCAGTGAAAAGATTGTTTTCCCGTGTATATTCAACTCCTTCTTTAGTCCTTATATCACAACCTAATAGATCATTGCATATATAAGAACCGTTTTTAGCTTCAAACTCTTCAAGGAATCTGACGCAAACATCATCAGACCTTAACTTGCTGTCAACATCTCCCACTTCACTTTGACCATACTTTAATCCTAAAGCCATTAATGCTCCAGTGCATGCACCACAAACTTCACCTTTACGCATTCCACTTCCAAAGCATCCTCCAATCTTTAAAGCTTCCTTTTCATCAAGCCCTAATTCTTCAGAAAAGCTTGCAAAAACCGCTTGTGCACAATTGAACTTTAATCCAAACAATTCTACTGATCTTTCTACATGACTCATAATAAATCCCCAAAAAACAATATTTTAAAAAACATAAAATAATGATTAAAAAAAAGAATAAATAATGCTTATAAAAAAATAAAAAAAATAGAAACAGAAAAAAAGAATAGGAAAAACAACAATGAGTATTGTCCTAACTAATCTTTTCTAACTAATTTTACTCTTGACGGAGTAAGAATGATTAAGTTTTTGTCTTCAGTTTGAGAAAGTAAAATTGCTTCCGCACCATATTGGGTTCTTAAAAGCTTTAATATTTCTCCTGCTTGTCTAAAGTCTCTTTCACTTTGCTTTTGAAGGAACTTTAAATCAAGAATCACTGGATTGTTTTCTTCAACAATTTGGTCAAAGACATAATCCATATCATCAACTGATTTTGGTCTGATTAGAATGATTTCATAAAAAGTTTGTTCTGGAGAAATGGATAAAAAATCATCTTCTTCATCAGCAAATTGAATATCTTCTCCATAATCACTAATGCCATATGCACTGCCAAAGTTTTCCTCTTCAAAACCTAGGCTTTTCTTTAAATTATCAGTAAAACTCATTTTGATCTTCCTTTTAATTTAATAAATGAAATTGATTATAAATTTTAAATAAAGTTAAATAAATTTCAGAAATTTTAGATAATCTTATAAAAAATTCTTTAATTAATTTAAAAGTTTACAATACAAACTTTTGTTACATTAAAGTATATATTTTTTAATAAATATAAAACTTATTATTTTTTTAAGAAAAATGAAATATTAAAAATAGATTTAAAAAAAAATTAAAAATAGATTTGAAAAAATATATTAAAAAAATTAAAAATGATTGGAAAAAATATATTAAAAAAATGTTATAAAAAAAGAAAAAATAAAGTAATAAATAAAAATCAATTAATTTTTATCTAAATACTCTAAAATTGCATCTAATAATTTACCTGCTCCACCATGGTACATATCTGCTGCAGGTAAACCATATTTCTCTTCAAAGCTTTCTAAAGTCATATCGTCATCAGCATTTCTCATGTTGATAGACAATCCAACAACTTTAGTGGTAGGAACAACTGCTTCAATAGCCTTTACCTCATAATCGATACCTCTTGGTTCACGATATGGGTGATTTGGCCTATGACCTACAATAACTGCATCAGGATCTGCACCTATTAGAATACATGCAGACAATCCTCTTGGGTGAGGGTTTCCATCTTCAGTTAAGCTTGATTGTCCTTCAATAAATATTATGTCTGGGCTGTCATGCTCTTCCACATATTTCATGGAACTGAGTATAGCAGAAGGAACATCCATAGAGGATAAGCTTCCTGCTCTAAAGTTAAATGCAGTAGGCTTTTCCAAACCCATTTCATCAGTGGAAATAATGGAAGCCTTCAAGCCTCTTTTTTCTGCTTCAATACCAAGAGATTTGGTTGTAGTCCTTTTACCACATTCTTGGGAAGTTCCGCCAACAAAGACAACTTTAGCCTTAGGTTCATAGGAAATCTTAGGCAAGACTTCACAACATTTTTCAGGTGCTACACCACAAATCTTACGAACAACATCTAATCTTGGACTAATCTCTTTTATGCAAACATTATTTTGTTCAGCTAATTTCAATAATGATTCATTGTCAGATAAAGATAAAGACCTAAATGAAACAACTGCATTTTTGCCGTTTGCTAAAGCTTGAACTGTATATTTAAGTGCAGTGCCTTCAGCACCAATAGGCAACATGATTGCTACAGTATTTGCTTCAGTAGATTCGAATAAATCTGATAAGTTTGAAGCCACTTCAAGACCACAGAATAGTTTTCCTTGTTTTGCAGGGTTATCATCAAGGAATCCTACTGTTTCAATCCCTTCAAGGTTAGAGAATTTTTCTCCTCCACCTCCACATCCAATAATAATATAAGGATTCAATTCTTGAAGATCTTCAACAGAAGTTATAGAATACAAGTAATCACTCCTCTTAAAAAATTGTGTAATTTTGATAAAAATATAAATTGTGATAAATTTTTAAAATATTGAACTTTTTCAAAAATATTATTAAATCTAATGCAATAAATATTACATTATCCAACATTATAGAATTTATCTTATAGTAAGTATATATCTATTATTATTAATAAACATTGGCATGAAAATTATTAGTTTAGATTTTAATATGAAAAAATCTTTTAATGCTTAATATTAAAAATTATAAAATATAAAAAATAGAAAAATAATATAGATGTTAAAGTTCTAAATATTTTTTTGAAATAAAAAATTAAAAATAATTGAATAGTGAAAATTCAAATATTTTTTAAAAGAAAAAATTCGAAAAATAAAAATTAAAAAATTAACTCAATGATAAAATATAGTTAACTATATCTATCAATGAAATCTAAAATATACTTTTAAAAACAACTATCAAAAATATTGAATGTAGATATCATAATTATCAATAGCTATAATTCCAATATAAAAAATAATTAAGGAGAAAATCAAATGAATGTGGATGATGTAATTACTGGAAAAAGTGCAGAAATGAAAATAGATTGTCCAGTATGTGGAGGAAAAAATACTGCAACTTACACTACTCAAACTCATGAACTTGCATACTTTGGAGAAATTGTGGAATCAACTATCCAATGTGAAAAATGTGGATTCAGACACAATGACATTTTGGCAACTGAACAAAAGGACCCTGCAAAGCATAGCTTGATTATAAGCAAAAAGAATCTTGACTCAAGAGTGGTCAGATCACAATCAGCTACAGTATCACTTCCTGAAATTGGAATCAAAGTGGAGCCAGGTCCAAAATCAGAAGGATACATTTCAAATGTTGAAGGAGTTGTTGTAAGATTTATTGAAGCAACTGAAAGAGCATTGAATATGTTCAGAGATGACTTATCTCAAGAAAATGGTAAAAAAGTGCTTGAAAACATAAACAAGGTCTTAAATGGTGAAATGGAAACTCTTTTGCTTATAGAGGACCCATTTGGACAAAGCAAAATCATGGATGTTCGTGCAAAAACAGAACCTTTAACAGATGAGGAATTGAAACATCTTAAAACAGGATTTACGGTTATTGAATATTAATAACAGATAAGGAATACATCTTAAAACAGGATTTACTGTTATTGAAGATTAATAACAAATAACATCTGAAAACAGGATTTACTGTGATTGAACAGATGAGAAACTGAAACATCTTAAAATAGGACTTACTTCATTGAAGATTAATAATCCTATTATCTCTTTTTAAATAACATTTATTCCACCATTTAATTGAACAAAATAAATGAAATCATATAAAGAAACAAATATATGCTATTTTATATAAAGATTATATTGTTAAATATTATTTTTTGGGGGAAACTATGAAAAATAAAAAATTTATATATTTAGCATTGATACTTTTAGTTTGCATAATCAGCATATCTGCTGTAAGTGCAGCAGATGATAGTGCAAGCGACATTAACAGTGCTAATGAAAATGAAAATCTATTTTTAGAAGACAGACAAAATGAAGACACTTTGAATATAGAAAATGAAAATCTAATTTTAGAAGATAGTCAAAATGAAGACACTTTGAATATAGAAAATGAAAATAATCTATTAAGCACTCCAGGAAACTTCAGAGACCTGAATAGCCTCATTAATGACAATGATCAACCAGAAATAACATTAGACAGAAATTACACTTATGATGAGGACAATATGGAGAATGGTATCACCATTGACCGTGAGGTTACCATCAATGGAAATGGATATACAATCAATGCAAATGGCAAAGCACGAATATTCCGTGTAACCGGTTCAAATGTTGTATTTAAAAATATTGTGTTTATGAATGGATTGGCTGCCCAATCTGATAAGGGAGGAGCAATATGGGGAGACTCAACCGCAATAAATTGTACCTTCAAAAACAATGGGGCATATGAAGGGGGAGCAATGTATTGCGGAACTGCAAACAATTGTACCTTCATCAGCAACAATGCAATAAGAAATGATGGGGGAGCAATTTTAAATGGAACTGCAAACAATTGTACCTTCATCAACAACACTGCATATGATGAAGGAGGTGCAATGAAATACGGAACTGCAAACAATTGTACATTCATTGGAAATGATGCAATGTGTGGTGGAGGAATGAGTAGTGGAACCGCAAACCAATGTTTCTTCTTCAAAAACACCTATAGTGATGCTGGTGAAGCAATGTTTGAAGGAACTGCAAACGACTGTACATTCATACTTATCTTCTCATCCATAGGTGCAACTGCAGATGGTACTGAAGGTAAAGGCACTTGCAAGTTCATTCCTGCAGAGCTAATAGTTTCTAACTTCATGACTTCTGCCCATTCTTTCGAAACTTTGCCTTTCAACTTAAGCGCAATAGTGAATGATGAAGAAATGACTGCAGATGATATTAACACTACAATTAAAATCTTTAAGAATGAACAGTTAGTAGACACTTTTTATGCTTTAACTGGAGAAGGCTGGGAAGTTGATTTAGACAATGGAGATTATATAGCAGAATTTAGTATTGCAGAATCCCAAATTGAACCAGTAAATGTGACATTAAGCATTACAGACGGAACAACATTCACAGATTTAAACAGAACCATAAATGGAAATGAAAACAGTGAAATCAGCCTAGATAAAAACTATAAATATGATCCAAATATAGATTCTGCTTTTATAAATGGAATCATTATTAACCGCACCTTAACCATTAATGGAAATGGATTTGCAATAGATGGATTAAACATTGCAAGAACATTCCAAATAAATGGAGACAATGTTGTTGTAAAGAACATCAATTTTGTTTCTGGAAACTCAACTGATAAAGCAGGTGCTATTTACTGGCATGGAAACAATGGTTTTGTTGAAGGTTGTAATTTTACAAACAACAGTGCAAAATCTGGAGGAGCAATATACTTCGATAGTGATGGAACCGTTTCAAATTGTAACTTCAATGAAAATACCGTAGAAAAATCACACTTGACCAATGGATTTGGTGGAGCAATATTCTTCCAAGGAGATGGTAAAGTTGTCAGTTCTACATTTAATAATAATCAGGCAAAGGGACAAATGTATAATGGTCCTGATTTTGAAGCTTATTTTATTTTTGAAAGCGACTATAATCGAGGGGGAGCGATATTCTTCAGAAATGAGGGAGAAGTTATCAATTCCACATTTAATAAAAACGAAGCATCCTACGGTTCAGCAATTTTTTCAGCTGACAAAGCATTAGATGTGAAAGACAGTGCATTTATTGAGAATAAAGGAATCCTTGGTGGGTCTGTCAAATGGTATACAAGAGACATTGGAAATTCTTCTCAATTGAGTCCGAATAAACTTCAGGAATTCACTATAGGATATTCTTATCCAGGAAATAATTATATAAATGCAATTTATAATTTTGAAGATAAAAATCCTAAGTATTATGATATTACATTATCCAATGTTACTTACTGGGCAGGAAAAATAGTCAACAGCAATGACGGTTATCCTATCAAAAATCCTATATGCATTCAATTTAATTTAACCATAACCGATTCTGAAGGCAATGTACTGCTAAGTGATATTTTAATGACCAATTTATCTAGCGAAGTAAGTTTTGATCCGTTCCAGATACCAGATTCCTACAAAATAATAAACTATAACCTAACCCATTATGATGATGATTATTATTTCAGTGAAATTCTCTTTAGAGATCTTCTAGATAGGAATGAATCATCTGTTAAAATCAACACTGCTGAAAGCGAATTCTATTATGAGGACTGCACAATTGAATTCACTGTTGAAAATCGTACCGAAATCAACGTTCTGATAGTCAATGAAAATGGAGATATTCTATTAAATAAGAACACTAGTGATAATGCAATAACTATTGACTTGCTGGTATATGATGGATACTATAATATTACTTTATATAACTATGGAAATTTCTATTATGCTCCTAGTTCTGATTCCAAATTATTTAAGATATTACCGAAAAAATCAGAAGTCAATATTAGTCCAATCGGTGAAATTACATATGGCAATACCATAAATGTTGAAATAACTGGCAAATACCTGACAACACTTAATGTAACAGTATACGATTCAAATCAAGATATCGTATTCAGTCAAAACTTTACTGAAACTAATTTTGAACTTCCTATTTTAAATGTAGGAGAATATAATCTTACTGTAATCAATTATGGAAATGAAAGCATTGTTGGATGTGAAAACTCAACAATTTTCAATGTCATAAAGGCAAACAATAATGTTGTAGTCAGTGCTAAAGATGTTACCTATGGTGAAAACACAATTGTGACCATAACTGCAGACATCGATGGAGAATACAGTATAAACATTAATGGAACAGCCGAAAAAATCAATGGGGCAGATGGTGTTGGAAACATTTCCATCTCCCTAAAACCAGGAAGCTATTGGGCAAATGGAAGCTTTGACAATCCAAACTACAGCTCCAATATAACAAATGCTAGTTTCAATGTCCAAAAAATAACTACAAAAATCACTGCTGCTGCAGTTGCAACAACATACAATGTTAACAAAAACCTTGTAATAACCCTTAAGGACAACAAAGGAAACCCAATAAGCGGAGCACAATTAACAGTCAACCTTGGAAGCAACAAGAAATACACAACCGATAAAAATGGCCAAGTAAAAGTTGCTGTAGCTAAGCTTGTACCTAAAACATACACTGCTAAAATCAGCTTTGCTGGAAACAGCATATACAAAGCTTCATCTACAACTGCTAAAGTAGTTGTCAAAAAGGCAAGTCCAAAGATTACTGCAAAAGCAAAAACCTTTAAATTTGAGGACAAGACCAAAAAGTACACAATTACTTTAAAAGACAACAAAAATAAAGTAATGAAAAACAAAAAGGTCACCTTGAAAGTCAATGGAAAAACCTACACTGCTAAAACCAATAGCAAAGGAATTGCAACATTCAAACTTTCCAAACTGACCAAAAAAGGCAAATTCACAACAGCAATCACTTATGCCGGAGACAAATACTACAAAAAAGTCACTAAAAAGGCAAAAGTAACTGTCAAGGCACCTGCATGGAAAACTGTAGCAAAAGGAAGCAAAGCCAAAGCAACAGTCAAAAAAATCCAAAAGGCTTTGAAAAATAACGGATACTACTTGACCTACAAAGGCCACTACCTAAAAATAGACGGAATATACCATGACTGCACAGTAAGATCAGTCAAACAATTCCAAAAAGCTAAAACACTTAAAGTGACTGGAAAAGTAGACTACAAAACTGCTAAAAAACTAAAAATAGTTTCATAAACAAAAAATTTAAAAAAAAAGAGTATTTTTACTCTTTTTTCTTTTTTATTTTAAATGAAAAATTTCAATCTTTTTATTAAATAAAAAAAAATCTTTTTTTAAACTCTAATTTTATTAAATAAAAAAATTCTTTTTTTAAACCCTATTTACTGAACTTTCATTAACTGGGAAAGTGAAATAGGTATCTGGATATGGTTCATCTTCTAAAGTGAAATGCCACCATTCAGTAGCTAATGGCTTGAACCCATGGTCCATCATAGCTTGACGAAGTATCATACGATTTTTATACTGCTCATCAGTGATGTTTTTATAATCTGGATGACTTACTTCACCAAAATAATCAAATGTTCCACCCATATCAACATCCTTTTTAGTCTTCATATCAAATAAGGTCAAGTCAACTGTACTTCCTCTGCTATGACCGGAATAATTGGCTATATGTCCTTGGTCAAATAAGACAGACTTATCAAGTTCCCGATAGAAATAATCTTTCATTCGAGTATCTCCTGTATCATTTGCCCATCTTTCAAAATGATTGACAGCCTTTTGAGGACGATATGCATCATATATCTTTAATCTATAACCCTTTTTCTCCAAATCATCACTTACTTCCTTAAGTGCAGTTGCAGCTTCCTTTGTTAAAAGAGCTGTTGGCTGCTCATAACCATCTATCCTATCACCTACAAAGTTATAGGTGGAATAATATCTAATCTCTAAAATCACATTTGGATCTATATCAGTCAATACAACAAAATCAGAAGAGTCATTTGAATAGTTCAGTTTTTCTGGAACCTCTGCACTGAAAGATGCTCCTATAATGCAGAAACAAAAAATCAATATAAAACAGCTTAAAAAAAGTTTGCTTTTCATTCTCTTTTTCTCCTTTAAGTTTTTAGTTTTCTTATAATCTTTTTATTTTTCTTAATATATAAAAATAAAATTTAAATGATGTTTACTTATTTCTAAAAATATAAAAATAAGATTAAAGAGATTTAAATTTTCTTAAAATATTAAAATTAGAACTTAAGAAAGATATTAAAAATTAATAAAAATTTAAATAAAATTAAAATAATTTAAATCAATGAAATAAACAATAGATTTAAATTATAAAAAAAGGTAAAAAATAGCCACAATTAATAAAACAAATGAAAATAGCTATAAACAATTAATAAAAACTAAAAAAAATAACTTTAAACAATTAAGAAAAAAGTAAAAAAATAGCTACAATTAATAAAAAAAAAAACTAAAAAATAGCTTTAAACTAATAATAAAAACTAAAAAAAATAAAAAAAGTTAAAAGGAGAAAACTCCTTTTTTAAAACAAATTTATTGCTTTGAAGCGATTACCATTTTACCATAATTATGCAATTGCATTTCTATTCTTAAATCTAAAACCATTACAAGGGCTTCAGCACTTAATCTTCCATCCAACATACAATGATAAGTGGATTCTGGAATGAAGATTAATCCTCCAGATCTTACCTTTTTAATAATCTTTAAAAATATATGGGCAACCTTATCTGAACTGTTTTCAAGAATTGTTTTATTCAAATTGACAACAACACATTTAAAGTCCCCTTTCACATTATTGAGTTCATCTGGAGAAACCTGTAAACTATTAACATCATCAAAAACTTGATCAGTTACGAAAAGAGTTGAACCAAAAGCAGTGACTCGATTTAAAATTGACTTAACATCTTCACGTGCTTGCTTTTCATCAACAACAGTCTTTTTATGTGCATCATCACTTAAAACCAAATCAAATGCATATCTTTCAACACTGCATAAAAAATCAATATCCTTTTGAAGCCTATATCCATCCTCATGAACCAAATAAGCATATCCGCCAGTAGTTTCAAAATCTTGAGTCTTGACAAATAGATTATTTCCATCAATAGTATCTTGATCCAATTTATAAAAGCTTTGCAATTTATTGCAGATATGAGTCATAGGAGAAGAACTTGGAATGATATCCTTAGGAACAATAAATGGTTTTAAACATCCATGAGCATATAGCTTATATCCCCTATCACGTTCATAATAAAAATTATCAGGATTCAAATAAGCATCAAGAATGCTGTCAGTTTCATGCTGACCTGAAATCATGTCTAAAAACTCAGCATCCATAGATCCGCCAAAAGGACGACAATTGACTTCAATCAAAACAGGTCCTTTTTCATCTACCATATACTCTCCATGAACAGCACCATACCTAATGCCTAATGCATCAGCACCATCATAAGCATAATCAACGATTTCAGCCTCACCAAGACCTAACTCATTTATAGTGCAAATGGAATCATAAATGTATCCACCTTCCTCGGTTTTCACTTTGGTGTACTTCCACATAAGAATTCTATATAGAAAGTACAGGTGTTCCACAATTAAGTTTTCACTTTGGTGTACTTCCACATAAGGGTAACGCGATGGTCTCCATTGTAGGATACTGTGTTGACAAAATATTCTTCACCTTTAATGCGCTCTTGAACAACCATTTCAGTGATTTTATTACCAAAAATGTTTACCTCATTCAACATTTTCTTAATGGAATCAATCATTTCATCTTTATTTAAGCATATTCTAACGCCTACAGAACCTGCACCGATAATTGGCTTAACTACAACTTCAGTAAATCCCGACTCATCATAAAACTCAATTGCCTCTTCAACAGACTTTACTACACGACCTCGAATATGCCTAAGACCTGCTTCAGCAATTTTCTCCTGCATCTTATTCTTTAATGTCATTGCATCAAGATTTTCAATAGGATTAGATAAAAGGCCTAAATCGTTAGATAATTTTGTAGCTAATCTTACACCTAATTCAGAACCTGGAACAACCAATAGAGGGTCATATTCCCTAATCATTTCAAGAGTCTCATCATAAGTGTCCTTTTCTTCAAGGAGTTCAAAATCTACATCAATGTGTTTTAAGCTGTTGTTAACCAATTTTTTATATGCCTGACTCTCTTCAGAACCATCACCTTTTATATTTAAAGCAATAGGATAAAAATTTCTATTTACTATATCTCTAATAAAATTAAAACCGGTAGAACTAGCTTCTACTACAACAATATTTCTCATATTTACATCCTCTGTAATATTAGAAATATTATTTTAAAATCATAAACTTAGTTTAAAAAAAGACTATCATTTAAAAATATATCTTGCAACAGAAATACATTAAAATCATAACCTTAGCTAAAGGTCATCATTTTAAAATATATCTTGTAACAGAACATATTTTAAAATCATAATCTTTCCTAAAAAAAAAAGATTATCATTTTAAAATAATATCTTTTAAAAAACATATTTTAAAATATTAATCATCAGTCTTTAAAAATTTAACTCTTTACATATTAAGTATAGTGAAAAACATATATAAAGTTTCTTGAATGTAAGTACTCACTTACATTTAAATGAATTAAAAAAAGGATGAAAATAAGTATTTTAATAAAATAATTATAATTAATTGGATATAGTTCCATTAGAACAATAAAAATCCTTTAATAAGGATATAAAAGCTGTAAAAAGATAAAAAAAATTCTAGAAACTTTACAAAAAATGATAAAACAAATAAAATTTTTGTAAAAATAATAAAAAAATAGTAAAAAAATCAACATTACCTAAAACAAAAAAATAGTTAAAAAATCAACATTACCTAAAAAAATAACAAAGAACAATAGCAAAAAAATAGTTAAAAAATCAACATTACCTAAAAAAATAACAAAGAACAATAGCAAAAAAATAGTTAAAAAATCAACATTACCTAAAAAAAATAATAAAAAACAATAGTAAAAAAAAAAAAAAATCAACATTACCTAAAAAAAAAATAATAAAAAACAATAGTAAAAAAAATCAACATTACCTAAAAAAATAATAAAGAACAACAGTAAAAAATAGTGAAAATTTTGTTAAAAACCAGCAAAAAAATTAAAAAAAAATAAAGTAATAGAAGAATTATTCTTCTACTTCTTCATCATCATCTTCTTGTTTTGACATAGATAAAGGAGTGAATTTGTCTTCATCTACGACATCTTTTAATTTGAGAGTCTTTTGTACATCCATAGCTAATGCATCACAGTCTGCTTTAATAGCGTTTAAGTGTAAAAGGATTCTTTCTTTTTCTTGGTTGATCCTTTTGATGTTAGTGTATGGATAGGTTGATTCCTTAAGCATTTCGTACTCAATAGTGGTGTATGGGTATTCATTAAGTTGTTCACAAACTTGTTTAAGAATATCTCCTAAGAATTTGTTCATTTCAACTTTTACTCTTTCCCTAATCATTTTGTCACTATCAAGGTTTTGTTTCATTAAACGAACAACTTCTGCTTTAGCGAAAGGTAATTCCTCTTCTTCTTTTTCTTCGATTTCTTCTTCATTGAATTCTTCTTCAGCCATATTAAACAACTCCATAAAAATAAAATAAAATAAAATTTTATTAATAAATAACTGAATTATAACTGGCTAATGCAATAATTTAGTTCATAAAAATTTATTATCCAATAAAATTTAATGAAATTTTCCTATAGTCTCCAATAAGAAAATTCATGAAATGAATCATCATAAATAATAAAAATTTAATTATTAATAAAATTTATTTAAATTTAGTTTAAACCATGAAAAGCAATTGAATATTAAATTTAGATTAAAAATTCAAATTATTTTTTAATAAAAAATGATTTAAAATCTAAAAAATTCATTTGCCCATCTAGGGTACAATAATATATTTGTTAAAAGAAATATATAAAGGTTCCCATTATTTTAATTTTATGATTAATTTTACATAGGTTTTTATTGTAAACTATGTGAATTATTATAGCAAAAGTTGATAATTTTGATGGCTAATAAAAATTGAAAAAACCCTTTTTTAAAATTATGAATTTTATAAAAAACATTGAAATTATTAATTGTGAAATTAATTAAAAATGTTGTAAAAAATAGAAATATCATGACCTAGTTGAAACAATACTAATGAATCAGCATGAAAATTTCACAAAAAAATTGTGAAAAACAAAAAAGTAAAAATTCAAATGAAAACTAAATTTTCATAAAACATATTACTCCTTTTCTAAGATAAAAGCAATACTTTAGGAAAAAATCCAATATGAAAAATATTCAAAAAAAATACATCGTTTATAAACTAAATCAAAAAATAGCAACTATTATATAATTACTAAATATATACCATATAACAATTAAAAAAATAAATTAATGAGGAATGAGGAAAAGATGAACAATGAAAAATATGTGTTTTTTTTTCATTAATTATTCTCATTGGAATACTTTCAATTTCATTTGCAAGCGCCAATGAAAATATGATTTTAAATGAAAACACACAATCAATTGAAGAACTCTCTTTAGACAGTTCAAATGAAAATCTAATTTTAAACGAAGACAATACGTTTATAGATCATACTGATGAAAATCTAATTTTAAACGAAGACAATACGTTTATAGATCATACTGATGAAAATCTAATTTTAAAGGAAAATGACGACAGTGGGTTTATAGACACTAATGAAAAGACAAAGCTATCAGATCCAAATACATATTCATTTGCAAAATTGAATGAAACCATTAATAGTGGAAATACTGTAATTGACCTAACAGACAATTACAAGTATAGCGATGGAGATGAAGCATTTGTACATGGAATAGACATTAACAATAGCATAACCATAAACGGTAATGGCATAACCATAGATGGTTCAAACACAGCACGTATTTTCAATATTTTCGCAGACAATGTAATAATCAACAACATAATCTTTACAAACGGAAACTCAACTGGAAACAGTGAGAATGATCAAT
The DNA here is from genome assembly GCF_902769175.1 of uncultured Methanobrevibacter sp. Lineage (GTDB taxonomy): Archaea > Methanobacteriota > Methanobacteria > Methanobacteriales > Methanobacteriaceae > Methanobrevibacter. The sequence continues at coordinate 19,033 of NZ_CACXNW010000030.1, read as the reverse complement.
CTGGCGGAGCCATCATTTGGAATGGAAACTATGGTATTGTAAGCAACTCCACATTCAACAACAACAATGCAGATGATGAGGACAATTACCGATGAAACTAATGCTATTGAAGGAGCAGAATTCAACAACAACAATGCAGATGATGAGGGAGGAGCTATCGAATGGAAGGGTGCAAATGGTATCATAAGCAACTCAGCATTCAACAACAACGCAATATTGGGAGGAGCTATCCTATGGAGCGGTGAAAATGGCATCATAATCAACTCAGCATTCAACAACAACACCGCAGAATCTATATTAAAAGGGTAATATTCAGCATTTTAATCAAAACTCAGCATTCAACAACAACACCGCAGAATCTGGAGGAGCCATATATTGGCATAGTGAAAAGGGTACTGTAAACAACTCTACATTCAACAACAACAATGCAGATGATGATGGAGGAGCCATATACTGGAATGGTGAAAACGGTACTGTAAACAACTCTACATTCAACAACAACACCGCAAAAGATTATGGAGGAGCCATATACTGGAATAAGGAAAATAGCACCATAATCAACTCCACAATCAACAACAACAGCGTAGAATAGGAAGGGGGAGCTGTCTATTGGTATGGTGAAAATGGTACTGTAATCAACTCCACATTCAACAAGAACACCGCAAAACATGGTGGAGCAATCTATTGGTATGATGTAAGTGGTACTGTAAACAACTCCACATTCAACAGCAACGATGCAGAGGAGGGAGGAGCCATATACTGGTATAGTAAAAACGGTACTGTAAACAACTCCACATTCTACAACAACCATGGAACAGATCGTGGAGGAGCCATATACTGGAATGGTGAAAAGGGTACTATAAGCAACTCCAGATTTAACGACAACTATGGATACGAATATGGCGGAGCAATCTATTGGTATAGTGATGACGGCACCATAAGCAATTCCACATTCAACAACAAAGTATCTTATTATGCAGGAGCAATCTATTGGGATGGTGCAAATGGTACTATAAGCAACTCCACCTTTAACAACAACAGCGCAGATGAGGGAGGAGCAATCTATTGGAATGGTGATTACGGTACTATAAGCAACTCCACATTCAACAACAACACCGCAGAATCTGGAGGAGCCATATACTGGCATGATTATTATGGTACTGTAAGCAATTCCACCTTTAACAACAACACCGGAAAATCATTTGGTGGAGCTATCATATGGAATATGAATTACGGTACTGTAAGCAATTCCCTATTCTACAACAACAAAGCAGAATCTGGAGGAGCCATCAACTGGTATGCCGATGAGGGTAATGTTTTCTCTTGCCTATTCGTAAACAACACCGCTACAACTAACGGAAGCATATATCATAACGATTATGAGTTGTTTAGCCATTCCAATTTCACCAATAATATCCTACTAAATAACGGTCCAGAGGAAATTTATTACTTCATCTTTGAAGGTTCCAATACAGACTACAATTGGTTTGGAAACAATGGAAGCAATTATAATCAAAAACCATATAATAACTCCAACACATGGCTATTCATAAACGGAACAGCAAATCCAGACATAATTAAAGTTTCAGACATCTCTGAAATCATATTTAAACTATACTCCTATTATGGAAACGAAATAGCTGAATATGACGATAGCCTCTTATACCCTTTTAACCTTAGCTTAAGCTCAACCAAAGGCACAATAAGCAAGGATACCATAGGATTAAATGAAGAAATCACATTCCAAGCAGAAGACACTGGAATAGCTACTGTAAGTGGAAAAATAGAAAATGTGCAATCAGACATAACAATAAGAATTACAGATGGAACAAGCTTCTTGGACTTGAACAAAACCATAAATGACAATAACGACACTGAAATAACATTAGACAAAAATTATACATTCAATCCAGAAATGGACTCTGATTTCATAAATGGAATCATAATCAATCGTCAGGTAAGAATAAATGGAAACAGCAACACAATAAACGGATTAGACATAGCACGTATCTTCCATATTACTGGAGATAATGTTATCCTCAACAACATAAGCTTTACAAACGGAAATGCCAGTGGAAACGCCACTGCAGATCAATATGGTGGAGCTATTGAATGGGATGATGCAAATGGTACTGTAAGCAACTCCACATTCAACAACAACACCGCAAACTATGGAGGAGCTATCCAATCTTATAATGAAAATGGTAACATAATCAACTCTACATTCAACAGCAACAAAGCAAACTCCAATGGAGGAGCAATCTATTGATATAATAGCCATGGTACTCTAAGCAACTCTACATTCAACAATAATGAGGCAAGAGAGGGTGGAGCTATCTGTTTGTGGGGTGATAATATTTTCCTAAGCAATTCCACCTTTAACAACAACTCTGGAACTAATGGAGGAGCTATCCTATGGAATGGTAAAAATGGAACTGTAAGCAATTCCACCTTTAACAACAACATAGCAAGAATGTATGGAGGAGCAATCAGATGGGAAGGTGCAAATGGCGCTCTAAGCAACTCCACTTTCAACAGCAACAATGCAACAGAGTGTGGAGGAGCAATCACATGGAATAGTGCAAATGGTACCCTAAGCAATTCCACATTCAACAGCAACAATGCCAGCAAAGATGGAGGAGCAATCCTATGCACAGGTAAAAGCAGTGCTATAAGCAACTCCACATTCACCAACAACAAAGCACGTAATGGTGGAGCTATCGAATGGGGTGGAGAATATGGTAATGTGACTTCCTGTTTATTTGTAAACAACACAGCTACAACTAACGGAAGCGTATACCATAATGATTTTAGCAGATATAGCTATTCCAATTTCACCAATAATATCCTATTAAATAATGGTCCTGGTGAAATCTATTACATAGTCTTTAATGGTTCAAATGCAGACTACAATTGGTTTGGAAACAATGAAATCAATTATAACCAAAAACCATATGACAATTCCAACACTTGGCTCTTCATTAACGGAACAGTAAACCCAAATATGATTGGACTTTCAGACATATCAGAAATCACATTTAAGCTATACTCATATGATGGAAGCGAAATAAGAGAATATGACAATAGCATCTTATACCCTATCAACTTAAGCTTAAGCACAACTAGAGGTACTTTAAGCAAAGATACCGCAAGATTATCTGAAATCTTCACATTCCAAGGAGATAGTGGTGGAAAGACTGCTATAAGTGCAAAAGTGGAAGATGTTCAATCAGACATAACAATAATGACAATAATGGTTAGGGACGGAACAAGTTTCTGGGACTTAAACAGAACCATAAACGGCAACAACAACACTGAAATCACATTAAACAAGAATTATACCTACAATCCAGAAATAGACTCTGATTTCATAAATGGAATCATAATCAACCGCACACTAACAATAAACGGAAACAAGAACACAATAAACGGATCAGACCTTGCACGTATCTTCAACATTATCGCAGATGATGTAATCATCGACAACATAATATTTACAAATGGAAACGCAGATACTGGTGGAGCAATCTATTGGGAAGGGGACTATGGTACTCTAAGCAATTCCACATTCAACAACAATAACGCAAGTGAATATGGAGGCGCTATCTATTGGAATGGTGTAAATAATACTGTAAGCAACTCCATATTCAACAGCAACACCGCATACCTTGGTGGAGCTATCTATTGGGAATCTAGAGAAAGTGAAAACGGCACTATAAGTAATTCCACCTTTAACAACAACACTGCAAAGAATTTTGGTGGAGCAATCTGTTGGTATGGCAACTATGGCACTGTAAGCAATTCCACCTTTAACAACAACACTGCAGAAAATCAGGCAGGAGCAATCCAATGGAATGGTAAAAATGGTGTCCTAAACAATTCCACCTTTAACAACAACACTGCAAGAAATCAAGGATGAGCAATCCAATGGGATGGTGAAAATGGTACTGTAAGCAATTCCACCTTTAACAGCAACACTGCAAGGAAATTTGGTGGAGCCATCTATTATAATGGTGCGAATAATACTGTAATCAATTCCACCTTTAACAACAACACCGCAGAAAATGGTGGAGCCATTAGCTGGCCAGCTAGCTATGGAACCATTAGCAGCTCTACATTCAACGGCAATAGCGCAGGAGGTGAAGGTGGAGCAATCACATGGTATGGCAAATATGGAGCTATAAGCAACTCCACCTTTAACAACAACACAGCAGAGGATTGGGGTGGAGCCATCATATGGATTAGTGAAAATAGTATTATAAGCAACTCTACATTCAACAACAACACTGCAGAAAATGGAGGTGCAATCAGATTAGGTGAAAGAAATAGTACTGTAATCAATTCCACATTCAACAACAACAAAGCAAACAGAGGTGGAGCCATCACAGTATATTCACAATATACTCCAGTTTCCTCTTGCTTATTCATAAACAACACTGCTACAAGTGATGGAAGCGTTTACTATAATTATTTCTGGGGAAATAGCGATGCTAATTTCACAAACAATATCCTGTTAGGCAACGGTCCTAATGAAATCTATTACCAGAACTTTGAAGGTTCCAATGCTGACAACAATTGGTTTGGAAACAATGCAAGCAATTATGACCAAAAACCATATGACAATTCCAACACCTGGCTCTTCATAAACGGAACAGCAAACCCAAATATTATTGGAGTTTCAGATATCAGAAATCATATTTAAGCTATATTCATATGATGGACGCGAAATATCAGAATATGATAATAGTATTTTATACCCTATCAACTTAAGTTTAAGTAAAACAACCGGTTCTTTAAACAAAGATACCTCAACATTATCTGAAAAAATCACATTCCAATCTGAAAGTGAGGGAAGCGCCACTGTAAGTGCAAAAGTGGAAGATGTTCAATACAATAATGGTTAGGGACGGAACAAGTTTCTGGGACTTAAACAGAACCATAAACGGCAACAACAACACTGAAATCACATTAAACAAGAATTATACCTACGATCCCGAAATAGACTCTGATTTCATAAATGGAATCATAATCAACCGCCAGGTAAGAATAAACGGAAACAACAACACAATAAACGGGTTAGACATCGCACGTATTTTCCAAATTAATGCAAATAATGTAATCATCAACAACATAAACTTTACAAAGGGAAAAGCAAACGATGGTGGAGCTATCTATTGGGGAGGCAATAGAGGTACTATAAGCAATTCCACCTTTAACAACAACACTGCAAGAAATCAAGGAGGAGCTGTCTATTGGAATAGCATGAATGGTGCCATAATTAATTCCACATTTAACAACAACACTGCACCCTATGGAGGAGCTATCTATATCAAGGGTACAATGAGCACTGTAAGCAACTCCACCTTTAACAACAACACAGCAGACTATGGAGGAGCAATCAGCGGGTATGGTGCAAATGGTGCTATAAGCAATTCCACATTCCACAGCAACAATGCAGAATATGGTGGAGCCGTCAACTGGTATGACAGATATGGTCAGGTTTCCTCTTGCTTATTCATAAACAACACTGCCATAAGGAATGGAAGCGTATACTATAACGGTTTTAGTAGAGAAGGTCGTTCCAATTTCACCAATAATATCCTGTTAAACAATGGCCTTGGAGAAATCTATTACGAAGTCTTTAATGGTTCCAATGCAGACTACAATTGGTTTGGAAACAATGGAAGCAATTATGACCAAAAACCATATGACAATTCCAACACCTGGCTCTTCATAAACGGAACAGCAAACCCAAACAGCATTAATATTTCAGACATATCTGAAATCACATTTAAGCTATACTCATATGATGGAAGGGAAATAAGAGAATATGACAATAACCTCTTATACCCTATCAACTTAAGCTTAAGCACAACTATAGACACTTTAAGCAAAGATACTGCAGGATTAAATGAAAAAATCACATTCCAAGCAGACAATATTGGAAATGCCATTATAAGTGCAAAAGTGGAAAATGTTCAATCAGACATAACAATAGAAATCATAGACGGAATGAGCTTCTGGGACTTGAACAGAACCATAAACGGCAATAACGACAGTGAAATCACATTAAACCAAAGCTATAGATACAATCCAAAAATAGACTCTGATTTCATAAATGGAATCATAATCAACCGCACAGTTAGAATAAACAGAAACAACAACACAATAAACGGATCAGACATCGCACGCATTTTCGATATTACTGGAGATAATGTAGTCCTCGACAACATAATCTTTACAAACGGAAACGCAACCGCTGATACCGTTTATGATTTTGGCGGAACTATCCTATGGAGTGGTGCAAACGGTACCCTAAGCAACTCCACCTTTAACAACAACACCGCAGAGTATGGTGGAGCCATCTTTTGGGATAATAAAGACGGTGCTGTATGCAACTCCACATTCAACAACAACAATGCAATAATGCATGGTGGAGCCATCAATTGGAATAATGTAAATGGTGCTGTAAGCAACTCCACATTCAACAACAACACAGCAATCAAAGATGGAGGGGCTATCCTATAGAATGATGATTATGGTGCTGTAAGCAACTCCACATTCAACAGTAACCATGCAGAAAATGGTGGAGCCATCAACTGGTATGGCAAATATGGTAATGCTTCCTCTTGCTTATTCATAAACAACACTGCTACAGATAGTGGTAGCGTGTATTATAACGATAATGATGAGAGCACTTACTCCAATTTCACCAATAACATCCTATTAAATAATAGTCCTGGTGAAATCTATTACGAAGTCTTTGAAGGTTCCAATGCAGACTACAATTGGTTTGGAAATAATGAAAGAGATTATATGGAGAACCCATATGAAGAATCCACTGTATGGCTCTTCATAAATGGAACTGCTGACCCTGAACAAATCTCTATTTTAAGCACTTCAAAAATAAGATTCAAGTTATATGCTTATAATGAGGACACAGGAGAAATAACTGAATTCGATGATCAAATGCATCCGGTCAATCTAAGATTGATTTCAATCAATGAAATCCTCAGCAACAATACTGTAGGCTTAGGAGACAATATCACATATTCTCCAGAAATCACTGGACCAGGAAGCGTAATTGCAATCATAGAGAATGTAAGATCAACAATCACAACTGAAAACGTTAAGGGAAATGCAGGATTGGAAGTTTCTCTCGAGACCAAGATAATTGATTATGGTGAAAACGCAACTATAATCCTTGAATTCGATTCAAGAGTAACAGGAACAGTCAATATCACACTGACAGGTAAAAAATATGAAATAAACATTACAGATGAAGAATTAAAAGAAGCAATCCCAATTTCAGGATTAAATCCAGATAAATACACAATCACAGTTTCATACTCAGGAAACAGCAATTTCAACCCAGAGACAAAAACTGCAAGCTCAACATTAACTGTAAACAAAGCAACCCCTACAGTTAATGTCCAAGATGCAAGTACAGAATGGAATGTTCCTGTAACAATTCCAGTATCTGTTGAAGGCATTGAAGGACTTCCTGCTACAGGTATGGTAATAGTAACTGTAGACTGGGCAGAAGACAGCGAAAGCAAAGTATACTACCTTGAAGATGGCATAGAAAATGTCACATTCAAAATCGATGAGACTGTTGGAAAATGCAAAATCACTGTAATGTACTTAGGTGATGAAAACTACAATGAAGCAAATGCCACTGCAACCCTAACCATCACAGGTTCTTCTGACTTGAAATTAGAGGTTACTGCTAACGAACCTGCATTTGGGGAAGATGCAATCATTACCATTAAAGGAAAAGACGGTGAAGGAGCTAATGTACCAATCGTCAAAGCAAACATTACAATTAATGGCGAAACCACAGAAGTTGACGTTGCTAGAAATGGAAGGGTAAACCTCGGCAAATTAGCTGTTGGAAACACTGAAATCACAGTAGATGTAAATGATGGCATACATAAAGCTGCCCAAGCCAAAGTAACTGTTACAGTTGTCCCTGCAGGAGGCCTAAATATAATAGTCGAAGCAGAAGATTACCTAATCACAACTGATGGTAAATTGACAATCACCCTTAGCAATGAAGCACATGAGGTCATCTCAGGAACTGCAACTATAGAAATTGATGGCAGAATCTATAAAGAGGATGTGACAGTTGAAAACAACAAGGCAACAATCCAATTAACTGGATTAGCAGCTGGCAAACACATAGCCAAAGCCACATTTAGCAGCCCTAACTACCAAGCTGTTGACAACTTCACAAGATTTGCAGTAAGCAAGGCAAGTCCAACAATAAGCGTTGAAGACACCACTACAGAAGGGAATGTACCTATAACCATTCCTATTTCTGTTGTAGGTGTTGACGGAGTTCCTGCTACAGGCACTGTAATAGTAACTGTTAAGTGGCAAGATGATGATCTAACTGAAACATATGAACTTGAAGATGGTGGAGAAGGGGCTACATTCAGAATCTATCAGACTGTTGGTGACTGTGCTGTTAGTGTAAACTATTTAGGTGATGAAAACTACAATGAAGCAAATGCCACTGCAAAATTAACAATCCCCGAATCTACAGACTTAATTGTAGAAGTGACAGACAACAGCCCTATTGAAGGCCAAGACTTAATAATAACAGTCACTGCAACTGACGGCAGAGGCCAAGATGTTCCTATCACCAAAGTCAATGTAATCATTGACGGTGGAGAAGCTCAGGAAGTTGAACTTGATGAAAATGGAAATGCAAACCTTGGAATATTGCCAGAAGGCCCACATACAGTTGTCATTAGCGTAAATGATGGTGTCCACAAAGAGGAAACAGTTACAAAGGAAATATTCGTAAATCCAACTGAAATCACAGCAACTGAAATTGTTGTCACTGTAGAAAACATTAGCTATGGTGAAAAGCCAACAATTGAATTTACATTTAAAGACACAAAAGGAACCCCATTAAGCGGAAGCCTTAATGTAACTGTTGCAGATAAGGAATACCCAGTTAGAGTAAATGCAGAAGGCAAAGGAACACTCATTATTCCAGAGATTTTACCTGCAGACACTTACCAAGTTGTAGCCGTCTTTGCTGGAAACAAAACTTATGGAGAATCCATAGGCACTGCATACTTCAATATAGCCAAGAATGCAACCATGATCATCTTTGAAAACATGCAAACCAAAGCAGTTGATCCAAAACTAGATGGAAAAACAGGTGAATGGTTCTACTTCACATTAAAAGATGCAAATGGAAACCCAATAGCAAAGGCACCTATGGAAATTGGATTCAATGGTGTTGTATACACCTATGAAAAAGATGGAATCTGTACCGATGAAAATGGTGTTGCCAAATTGCAAATCAATCTTGGATACAAAGGGAATTATACATTTGCAATATGCTACTTAGGAAACCAAAGCTATAATGCATCTTTTGTTGTTGCTAAGATTTCAGTAAGCTGTCAAACTCCAACAATTACAGTTCCGAACAAATCCTATGCAGCAAGTGCAACAACCAAAACATTAACTGCTACATTTAAGAATGAACATGGAAACCTCATTGTAGATAAGTGGATCAGCTTCACAGTAAATGGCAAAACCTACAAAGCCAAAACCAATGAAAAAGGTGTAGCAAGCGTAAATGTAAGCATAAGCCAGAAAGGAACTTATACAGTTGTTGCAAAATGGGCTGGAGACTCAACCTACAATGCAGTAAACAAAACAGCAAAACTAACAATAAAATAAAAAAAAAAAAAAAAAAAATCAAGACTAGAGTTATTATGCTCTAAAAAAGCTTGATTAAAAAAATACATATTTTTCTAGGGGGAACAAAATCCCCTCCCTTTTTTTTAATAAACTCAAAAAATTAAACTTATTTTACAATTATTAACCTATTGAGTACTCGCCAAAAATATATTTTTATAAAAATTTGTTTCTTTATTTTTAAAATAAAGGGTTTTTAGAAGTTTTTTGAAATGATTTTTATTCTTTTGGCAGACACTCATATTATAAAAAAAATAGGGTGAAAAAATTAAACAAAATTATGAACCCATAAACAACAACGGAGTAATAGATTTGTTGCGCAGACAAAACGAAGGAACAATATCCTATGAAAAAAAGCGAAAAATGGGAGATGTGAGATTCGAACTCACGAAGCAACTAATGCATTGGGACCTGAACCCAACCCCTTTGACCTCTCGGACAACCTCCCAATATGAAAAAATAGGGTAAAATAAATAAAACAAAATTTAAGCCCAAAAAAATCAAGCAAAAAAATAAAACAAAATTTAAGCCCAAAAAAGCAAGGAAAAAATAAATAAAATAAAATATAATTTAAATTTTTAATTTAAAATCCTATTCTACACAAGGGTCTAAATTAAACTTATATCTGTATTCCTGATTTACAATGTTGGAACCTTCAAATCTTCCATCGATTATGCTTGAAATCTTTTCAATTGCATCAAGGGAAAGTTCCTTTCCTTCTCCAATTCCGAAGAAGAAAGTGATGACATCATCAGTTACAAGATAATTTAATTCAAAATCTTCTTTTTCTAAATCTTCTTTAAATACTAAAGAAAGTTTATCTTCGATATTTTTATCAAGGTCTGTCATGATTTCACCTCAGTTTAGGGTAATATTACATTAAACAATAAGATTAATAAACTTATCTATCAACTTATAAATAACAAAATGATAATGTATACAAGTATTTTCGCATTCTGATAAAAATCAATCCATAGGGCTTTTAAAACAATGCGGAAAACATCAAAGCATAAATGATATTTTAAAGTATTACAAGAAAAATCAAATCATAAATGACATTTTAAAGCACTGGCAAAACATCAAAAAGATAAATGACTTTTTTAAATCACTACACCGAATATCAAATCATAAATGACTTTTAAAATCATTGCACCCCATCAAATCAAGGAATTACACACAAACCCCCATTTAATCCATATCCAAACTAAAGTTTAAGCTTGGAGTTGCATGGGTTAGTGAACCTAAGGAAATGATGTCCACATCCAAAGGAGCATAATCCAAAATGTTATCCTCTGTAATGCCACCGGAAATCTCAATAAGCACATTATCCCTTAATCCCTTCTTCACTAAAATGTCTAAAGTGTTTTGGGCTTCATCTGGAGACATATTATCAAACATTACAATGTCTGCACCATTTTCACAAGCGATTATTGCATCTTCAACTGATTCCACTTCTATTTCAATCTTTTTAGAGAAGCTAACATTTTCCTTTGCAAGCTTTAAAGCATCTTCTACAGAGCCGACAACAGCAATATGATTATCCTTGATCAAGACCATATCATCTAAAGCGGATCTATGAGGGTCCCCACCTCCAATGACAATAGCTAACTTATCAAATTTTTGAAGTGCAGGAGCAGTTTTACGGGTTCCTGCAACTCTGATTTTAGGATTCACTTCTTTCACTTTAGCTACAATTCGATTTGTTACAGTAGCTACACCAGACATTCTCATAAGGAGATTCAATGCTGTACGCTCTAAAAGAAGAATCTTTCGAGCATTTCCTTCAATCTCTAAAAGAATATCTCCTTTAGCGATTTTGTCTCCATCATTTTTAGAAGAAATAATTGTTATACCATATTCTAAAAACATCTCTTTAATTATTTCAATTCCTGCAAGGATTCCATCATCCTTTGAAATTAATTTAGCATAAAAAACTTTATTTTCAGGAATCAAAGCATTTGAAGTAATGTCTCCAAATCCTTCATCTTCTCTAAGCATGTATTTTATTATTTCATCCATTTTTACACCAAGATTTTAAAAACTGAATTTAATTAAAATAATATATGTTTGATAGCATTAATATATTTTATATATTTAAATTAACAAAATAATATTATAATAATAAAAACAATGAAAATAAAGGTCATTGGATTAATAATTGTTGGTTATTTTAAAAAATAATTACGAACTAAAGTTAAAATTATTTAAAAAATATTTTAAACTAAAATAAAAGTATTAAAAAAAATATTTTAAAAATTAAGTAAAAATTATTTAAAAAATATTTTGAAACTTAAGTTAAAAGTATTAAAAAGATAATTACAAACCAAAGTTAAAATTATTTAAAAATAAACTAAAGACTAAATTTTATAATATTTAAAAAAATTAAGTGATTTTATGGAAATTACATTCTTAGGAACATCATCTGCTGTCCCTACTAAAACAAGAAACCATGCAGGAATTATATTGAAATATTTTAAAGACACAATGCTCTTTGATTGTGGAGAAGGAACACAAAGACAATTGGCTTATGCTAAGATAAGTCCAATGAAAATAGACAAGATATTCATCAGCCATCTCCATGGAGACCATATATTAGGCTTGGCAGGATTGATTCAATCAATGGGCTTTAGAGGCAGAACTGCTGATTTGGACATTTACGGTCCTAAAGGAGTGGAAAGATTGATCTATACAATCTCCAACTATGGATACTACCAAATCAATTTTCAAATAATTCCTCATGAGATTGATGAAGGAACAGTTGTGGAAACAGATGAATATATCATAAAATCAATTCTTGCTGAACATAATATTGACAATATATCCTATTCAATCTATGAAAAGAAAAAGCCTCGTTTCTTAAGGGAAAAGGCCATTGAACTTGGAGTTCCAGTAGGACCTGCTTTTGGAAAGCTTCACAGAGGAGAGGAAGTTGAAGTAGATGGAAAGATCATAAAGCCGGAACAGGTATTGGGACCTCCAAGAGAAGGTAAAAAAGTATGCTATTCTGGAGATACAAGACCTTGTGAAAAGCTTATTGAACTTGCAAAGGGCAGTGATGTTCTAATTCATGAAGCAACTTATGAAGAGGCAGACAAGGACAAGGCAATTGAACATTGCCATTCAACTTCAAAGGAAGCTGCAGAAATAGCTAAAAAGGCTGATGTCAAATTATTGGTTTTAACACATATAAGCACAAGATATACAACTGACATAAATATAAAAAATGAAGCAAAGGAAGTATTTGAAAATACTGTTGTAGCAAATGACTTTACTGAAATCAATGTTGGAAAAGATAAGACAACAATCAATTTTAAAAACATATTGACCGTAAGCAATGATGATGAAGACAATAATGACGAATAATGAATAGGTGAAATAATGGATTACGGCTATGAAATATTAAAAATACCATTTAATCATCTTAGCATGGTGAATATAATTTATATTTTGCTTATCATAATCGGTGGAGTAATCATCTTTAGGATAGGGGACAAGATATTAAGCAAAATGGAGCATGAGTTTGATTTAAATCTTACTGCACATTATCTGTTTAAGGACATTTTGAAATATACAATTATCATCATAGGCTTTGCATGGATATTGCATATTTTAGGAATCAATTTGGAAAGCATTGTAATCAGTTTAGGTGTTGTAGGTATTGTAATAGGTCTTGCATCCCAAGACATCGTTTCCAACTTCATTTCAGGAATATTTATAATAAGCGACAATAAGATCCAAGTTGGAAGAGTAATCGAAATCAATGGGTTTAAAGGAACCATTAGAAAGGTTGGATTTAGAAACACTCACATGATAAACCAGGACAATTATGAAATAACCCTTCCCAATTCAGTCCTATCCAAAAACATCTATAAACTCTACAAGGAAACTGAAGACTACAGGCTAAGAATCAATGCAGTATTGCCTCATGGAATAGACATATACCAATTTAAGGAAGAGCTTGACAAAATCATGTACTCATATGATTGGGTTGTTAATGATAAGACATCTCTTTTTTCAAAGGATTACACGGAATGGGGTCCTAAGGTAGAGGTGAGCTACTGGATAAAAGAATACAAATACATTGATTGCGGCAAAGTAAGAATATTGGAAAACATCAATAGATTATCTGATGAATATAGGAAAAACAACTAATGAAAATTAAATAAAATTAACCAACTATACAAAAACAACTAAAATAAAAATAAATAAAATTAACCAACTATACAAAAACAACTAAAATAAAAATAAATAAAATTAGCCAACTATAAAAAAACACTTAATGAAAAAACAAATTAACAGTCAAATAGGAAAAATTAATGAAAATTTAAACAATCAATTAAAAATAATGAAAAAATTAATGAAATTAAATAATAACAATCGTTAATTTTTTATAAAAAGACTTATAAAAATAATATAAGGTAAAAATAAAATAATTTAATCAAATTAAAGATTAAAAAAAATAATTTAATTAGGTTAAACAATAAACAAATAGTTTTATTAACTTAAAAAATAAATTAAAAATAGTAAACAAAAAATTAGAATTATTTAAATTATCAAAACAAAAAAGGGTAATAACATGACAAATGAATTACAAAATGAAATTCTTCAATTAAAAGAGGAAAAAAATGCAATAATCCTTGCACACAACTACCAAACAAAGGAAATCCAGGAAATCGCTGATTTTCTTGGAGACTCTTTAGAATTATGCATTAAAGCCAAAGAAGTAGATGATAAGGAAATCATTGTCTTCTGTGGCGTAGACTTTATGGCAGAAACTGCCTATATGTTAAACCCTGACAAAAAGGTTTTAATCCCAGATATAGAAGCAGAATGTCCTATGGCACATATGCTCACTGGAGAACAAGTCAAAGAAGCTAAAGAGAAATATCCTGATGCAGCAGTCTGCTTATATGTAAACAGCCTTGGTGAAGCTAAAGCACAAGCAGATATCTTATGCACCTCTGGAAATGTTAAGAAAGTTGTAGACAGCATAGAACAAGATACCATTCTCTTTGGACCAGACACCAACCTTGGAGATTTTGTACAGCCATTCACTGACAAAAAGATCATTCCAATCCCTGGTGATGGACACTGTTATGTTCATAAGTTATTCCATAAGGAAGATATTGAAGATGCCAGGAAAAAATATCCTAATGCAGATATCATAATCCACCCAGAATCAAATAAGGAAGTTCAAGAAATGGCAGATTATGTTTTAAGTACTGGTGGAATGTTATCTCACGTTAGAGACAGTCCAAAAGACGAATTTGTCATTGGAACTGAAGTAGATCTCATTACAAGACTTAAATCAGAATTCCCAGACAAGACATATCACCCATTGCTTGAAGGTGCCATCTGCGGAACAATGAAACTCCATACTCTTGAAAAGGTAAGAGACTGCCTTAAAAATGAAGAGCCAATGATTGTTGTTCCAGATGATATAGCTGAAAAATCAATCAATGCAAATGAAAGAATGCTTGAAGCATCTAAATAAAAATAGTAAAAAATAATCATAGATAAAAAGAAAATTTCTTTTTATCATTCTCTTTTTTATAAAAATTTAAATCAAAAAAACTCTTTTTTAAATAAAACTCCTTTTAAAAAATATTCTTATTTATTTCCTAAAAAAGAATAGGATTTTCAAAATCATCAATACTTTTCAAAATGAATTTTGCTCTTATCAAAGTCTTTTTCGCTATATCCTTGTTTAAATTCTCCTTTACCTCCTATAGCTACAAGATTCAATACTGCAAAATCATCAGGAATATCCAATAATTCACGAATTTCCTCATCAGAAGACTTTCTCTTTCCAGAACGATTACGTATATGAACCCAGCAAGCGCCAAGACCATACTGTTCAATAGCAAGAAGAATATATGCAGAAGCAATTGCACCATCCTCTATCCAAAACTCACCACGATTAAGATTTACCATAACAACAACGACAGCACTTGCACCAATGATTTGACTTCCACCTAAACTTTTGCAAGTCGCCAATTCCCTAATGGTATCTGGGTCCTTAACAATGACAAATTCCACAGGACGATGACCAAAGGAACATGGTGCAGTAAGTGCAACTTTCATAATTTCATCAAGTATTTCAGAATCTATAGGTTCCCCACCATATTTGCGAATAGACCTTCTGGATGCTGCCAGTTCAAATAAATCATTTTTCATACAATAGCTCCAAATATTTAAAAAAAAAGTTCAATATATTTAAAATAAAAAAAGTAAAACCTATTTCATGTCTTCCAAAAAGCTTGCAATGAAATAAGTCATTTCAATCTCTTCATTTCATATCTTCCAAAAAGCTTGCAATGAAATAAGTCATTTCAATCTCTTCATTTCATATCTTCCAAAAAGCTTGCAATGAAATAAGTCATTTCAATCTCTTCTCTTTTTATAAAGTCATCAAGCTTAAAATGTGCATCATCTGAAGCGAATGGGAAGAATTTTCTAGAATAAAAGATATTAAGCAACAAATCACCATCTTCCACAACGGTTTCTCCTTCCAGATTATTTAATAAAAAATCCAGTTCCTTTTCAGTTAAACCAGATGCCCGATAAGTTACATAGTGCATTTCATCCCCAGTTTCGCCATAATCTTCAACTTTAACACTTAACATACTATCACTTCAATTACAATATAGAATATGGTTTTTTAAATTATAATAATTTTCTAAATTTATTTATATTTCAAAGATTTTAATTAAATTAAGAAGAATTGATTAAGTCCATAAGTCTGTAATAAACATAGGACTTGCATCTTCTGCCTTTTCAAATCCGCAATGTTCATAAAACTCTACTTCATCATTATAGGAAACGACAACAATACGTAAATAATTCTTATACTTATCAGTCACTCTTTTAAGCATTTCCTTGCCTATGCCATTTCCTTGATAATCAGGCCTAATCAACACATAATGAACATAGGCAGTCATGATTCCATCATCCATAGCGCAAACCATTCCTACAAGCTTATCCCCATCCCATGCAGAACAAACTGTTTCAAAGTTTTTCATTGCAATGACAAGCTTATCTGGAAAATGACCTGAAGACCAGTCAACTGATAAAAATAAATCCTTCAAATCCTCTTCATTAAAATCATGAGTATCTTTGTAAGTTATTTTCATAATAACACCATTAAAATAATTTAAATAAACTATTAGAATAAACTCTTTGAATAAATTATTAGAATAATTATTGAATAATATTGAAGAAAATAAAAAAAATCATTAAAATAAAAAATTAAAGAAATTTTAAAAGATCAAGCATCCCTAAATTCCTTGATGAACTCTTCCACATCATCTTTTATTTTAAACAATTCATTTGAACCTACATGTCCCATGCAAGAGTCAAAAATAAGCAACTTATTATCCTTAATCATTTTGCTCATTGGAATTGCATCCAAATTTGGTGGGAAATACTGATCTTGATTAATGGCTATTATCAATACCTTTGCAGTAATATCTCCTAATTGCTCAGTCAAATCATAATCCATTGAAGACTTGTTCATATAAATCAAATCATTAGGATCTTCCTCTAAGCTTTCCTCTGCAAATTCAGCCATAGCTTCCATGATTTCATCATTGCTCATGTTGTTTCTGTATTCCTCTCTTGACAATCCATAGCAATACATTGCATCTGAAGAAAGCTTTAGGCTTCTTTTCAATGAGTCTGAAAGAGGCAAATCATAGGCCCCACCATTATAATCAGGGTCTGACTCCAAAATATTATTCATTATCTTGGATAAAGCATAATTATGCCCACCTACCTTAAAGCTGCTTACAAGTGAAACAATAAAGTCAACAGAATCTGGATAAATGCATCCCCAAGTCAATACTTCAAATCCACCCATTGAGTTTCCAATAAGCCCTTTTACATGGGTGATTCCAAACTTCTCTTCAATAAATTGCTTTTGGAAGTTTACCATGTCTTCTACATCATATTCTGGAAATTCATTCATCAATCCAGTAGTGGAAGGGCTGGCAGAACCTGGAGAGCCAAGAGCACTTAAGGAAATGAAAAAGAACTTATCTGTGTCAAATATTTCTCCACTGCCCATATCTTCTGAAATGCGCCTTGCAGAGTGGCAACTTCCACTGGAACCATGGAAATAAATTACAGCATTTGAAATGACTCCATCTTCATCATATTTTGGAGTTCCAAAAGTGATATATTCAACGTTTGTATCTTTTAAGACTTTTCGGTTTTTAAATTTAAATTCATCAAGAGTAAAATACTCTGCTTCAATAGCTTCTACATCAAACATGATACCGACCATTAAAAAAGATTAGAAAAATAGGAATTCCTTATCATTAAAAATAGCTTTTTATTCTAAACCTAAAAGCTTAGCTGCATTTTCATAAAGAATCTTATTTCTTTCTTCATCTGTCAAATCTATCCTATTAAACATTTCCATCTCAGATTTAGAAGTCCACATGGGAAAATCAGTTGCCCACAAGACCTTTTCAACACCATAGCCACGAATCAAATCCCTTGCAGTTTCAGGAGATAGTGAATATAAGCTTGAGCTTGTATCAACATATAAGTTAGGCATTTTCGCCAATTCTTCTGTAGCCCTTTCCCACATGCTCCATCCAGCAAAATGGGCTCCGATTACAGTTATGTCTGGGAATTCTTCAAGGAATGGCTTTAGCTGTTCCGGATTGGAATAATTATATCTGAAATCACCACAGTGAATCATCATAGGCAAACCTCTGTCACTAATTGCCGCTCCCATCCTAAATGCCCTTTCAGCATTTAAGGCAAATTGCTGGAAATCTGGATGAACTTTAACTCCCTTAAGGCCAAGCTCAATTAAATAATCAAGGTCTCCTTCAATATCTTCACTGTCTGGATGCAATGATCCAAAACCTGTAAAAATATCTGGATGTGACTTAACTTCCCCAGAAATAAATTCATTGATTGATTTGACCTGCTTTGGAGTGGTTGCAACAGAATGAACTAAATAGTGTACAGCACCTACAGTATTGCCATCTTCAATTAATCCTTCAACAGTTCCATCTAAAGACATGTTCAAGTCATAAAAATCCTTTATTCCATCAACAGCCCTAGGTGCAATCTTAATTGGATAAATATGGCAATGAGAATTAATTACTTTTTGCATATTAAATTAACCGCCTATAAATCATTAAAAAAAAAACTTTTTAAAAAATATTCAATTATTTTTTATCCCTATTAATTAATATGTATCAAATCATTTAAAAAATTTTATATAACCATATTAAGTGATTTGATAAAAAAAAAAAAAAAAAAATAAAAAAGATTTGAGTTTTAGAATATTTAGAAT